>NZ_JAFCUO010000060.1:0-514 GCF_049896545.1 Pseudomonas sp. TWR3-1-1 | reverse complement strand
TCTTTCGCAGCCAACGCCGTGGTCGCCTCGACCGTTTCCATTCAACGCTCCGGTGGGTCCTCCTGGATTCGCAAAACCAAGTAAGGGATTCCCATGAATTTGAAGCAACTGAAAGCCAAAGGCGGGGTAGTCGACGCCACGCTGGTAAAGAAAGAAGTCATTTGGGCGCACGTTGACCCCAAAACGGGAAAGCCAGTGACTGACAAATTCACCGTGCATGTGCGCCGCCAGTCATTCGGTGTGATCGAGCGCCTGTTTGCGCCCGGTGAGGCCGAAGAAAGCCGCAACGCCAAGTACATTTCGGCCAGCGTGTTGCTGGGCGCCAACGGCGACGAGGTGCTGAGCTACGAAGATGCCTTCAGCCTAGAGTCGTCTTTGGGCTTTGCTATCCTCGCCGCAGTAAATGAAGCCAACGGCACCGGGAAGGAACAGGCAAAAAACTAAGCGCCTCCGACGAGTTCTGGCATGAACTGGTGCTGAACAATATCGGAGGCAACTCTGTTGCTGAAGCCAA
>NZ_JAFCUO010000059.1:0-523 GCF_049896545.1 Pseudomonas sp. TWR3-1-1 | reverse complement strand
CGCAGTCCAACGAACCGCCTGCCGGTGTGTTCCGCGAAAAGCTCAAGTACTCCCGCGCCGTGCGTGACGGCCGCATCGACGACAACCAGTTCCTGCCGGTGATCTACGAATTTCCGCAGGACATGATCAAAAGTGGCGAAGCCCGTCTGGTCGAGAACTTCCACTTGGTAAACCCCAACATGGGGTTCTCGGTGGACGAAGCCTTCCTGCGGCGCAGCTTCAAAATGGCCGAAGAGGCGGGCGAAGAAGAACTGCGCGGCTTTCTGGCCAAACACGCCAACATCGAGGTCGGCCTGGCGTTGCTGTCAGAACGCTGGGCCGGTGCTGACTTCTGGGAGATACAAGGCAAACGTCCAGGACTCAGCTTCGACGACTTGCTGCGTATGTGCGAGGTGATCGACATAGGCATCGACGGCGGTGGTCTGGACGATTTGTTGGGCTTTGCGGCCATCGGCAGGCACCGGACCACACGGGAATGGCTGCTCTGGAACCATGCATGGGCGCACCCCTCGGTGCTGACCCG
>NZ_JAFCUO010000058.1:0-549 GCF_049896545.1 Pseudomonas sp. TWR3-1-1 | reverse complement strand
ATGATCCGCTGCGCCGCTTCCATTCCGGCTGCGTGATTCGCTTGCTTGCGCTCGATCTGCTGGGCGGTAGTTGAGTTCATCTGGCGGTTCGTGACCCACTGGGTGTGGTAACTCTCGGCGTTGACCAGCAATTCGTTGAGGCTGTGGCATTTGCGCACGACGCCGACATCGCTGTTTTTCAGGTAATGGGCAGCGACGTGGTGGGCGACATCAGCTCCGAGGCGATCCACAAGCTGACCCAGCTGGCCACCAGCCTTGGCATTCCAGACCGGCCAAGTGTTGTAGCGCTTGCGGTAGGCCATGGCGTAGTTGGCCCAGGCCTTGAAAGTTTTGCAGGTCTGGTCTTTGGGGCCAGGCATGTCAGCAGGAATCTCGACCCGTGGCGCCTCGAAGCGGTCAACAACCAAAACCAAGCCGTGGGACTGAACCGGCTTGCCGGGAGCGTCCTGCAAATCCTGATTACTGGTTACCTGATTGGTACCCTGATTATTGGTACCCTGATTTGTCGGAGATTTATCCGACCCTGACACGGATTTTTTTCCGACCTTG
>NZ_JAFCUO010000057.1:0-550 GCF_049896545.1 Pseudomonas sp. TWR3-1-1 | reverse complement strand
GAGGGGTATGACGCCTCAACGTGCTTTGTAAGCATTACCCCTAAAGCCTACTCGCCCTATCCGCAAGGTATGGGGCAGGCGTACTGGGGTTGTGTCCCCACGTATGTTGATCTAGGGGGAACAAAAATAGGGATCATTACTTACTCTAACGCTTACGAAACCGACTTCGAAGGAAAGTGGGTATATACGTGGGCTGAAGAGATGGTGGAAAGCGTGATAGAAGTGGTGAGGGTTATTTGATGAGCTATGGCCTTTCTGCAACTAACAATGGAGGCTCTGTTGTAATAAGTAGTGAATACAAGACGTTGGTTTTTTCTGAAAGAGGAGCTTTCAGAATAACCTCGCGCTATATTGACGGCGAAGGATATGGCTCTGTTACTTTTGCAAAGCCAATCCTTACACAAGAGCCACCTCAAATTTTCACCTGCTGTACAGGCGCTTCCCACTCTGCATTAGCGATCTACACGAGGGTGTTAGGCGGGCCGGGCTACTGGACAGGATTTAATGTGACGAGCGCGTCAAATGGTGTGCGTCCAGTTCAGAACTTTTA
>NZ_JAFCUO010000056.1:0-573 GCF_049896545.1 Pseudomonas sp. TWR3-1-1 | reverse complement strand
CAACGTACTCGGCAACACCTCAAGCTCCGGCAAAACCGTCACCATCGACAGCGCCATGCACCTGTCCGCCGTATGGGCATGTGTGCGGATCATCTCCACCTCAGTGGCAGGTCTGCCGCTAGGGGTTTTCAAGCGCGAGGCGGACGGCGGGCGCGTGGATGCACGGGACTTCGCGCTGTACGACGTAATTCATAACAGCCCCAATGAAGACATGACGGCGTTCCAGTTCTGGCAGGCGGTCGTGGCCTCAATGCTGTTGCAGGGCAATGCCTACTGCGAGATTCACCGGGCGCGCGGGCGGGTGATCGCTCTGGACTTTCTGCTGCCCAGTCGGGTCAAACTGGAACTCGACGACGATGGCCGCCTGCAATACTGGTACACCCCGCGCAAAGGGCCACGGCGAGAGATTGCACGCCAGGACATGCTGCATATCCCGGCCTTTTCCCTCGATGGACGGGTCGGCATGTCGGCCATTCGCTACGGTGCCAATGTCTTCGGCTCCGCGATGTCGGCGGATGATGCCGCGAACAGCACGTTCAAAAACGGTCTGCTGCCTTCGGTTGCTTTCAAGGT
>NZ_JAFCUO010000055.1:0-634 GCF_049896545.1 Pseudomonas sp. TWR3-1-1 | reverse complement strand
TGTAGGCGGAGCGCTGCGAGCTCGACCAGTACCAGGAACCCATGAAGGCTTCTTCGCCATCGTCCCGGAATGCCGGGATCGCCGTCTGTGCCGGTAACTCTGCGGTGTACAGCAGGCCTACCGGCAAGCTGTTGGGGTTGTCGCCATCGCGGTTCCAGCAGTAGTTTTCCTCGCTGGTTGGCTTGAGGTGGCGATATTGCAGTTCCTGCACGTCGCGGGCCGGGATAGCCCAGTCGGTGTACCCGCCAACCTCAAGCGCCAAAACCTTTTGAGCCAGTTCGCTACCGGCCGCTGCCATCGACTCGGTGTTGCTGCGGCTATCGGTGAAGCTCCCGACGCCTTCGACGATCACGCCACGAGCACCCCAAGAACCTTTAAGTTCGTGAGCCGCACCGGCGGTGATGTTCAAATAGCGCTGACCGTTCTCAACGGTCACACCTGAGAAGAACCCTCCGCCGAAGGCTTGTCCGATGGCAGGGAGAGCAATTACAGGCAATGCTTGAGCTGTTGCTGACATGGTGTTTCCTCTTTTTTCAGGCAACAAAAAAGGCGCCTATGCGCCCGGTAGCCGGTCAAGAACGAATGATCAAAGGATTAAATAAACAATCTGCGGACGGGGCGGACACGGAGCTCG
>NZ_JAFCUO010000054.1:0-678 GCF_049896545.1 Pseudomonas sp. TWR3-1-1 | reverse complement strand
GCGGCACGACCAGATTCAAAATCGCACAGACCTGAAAGCCGTAACTCTCAGATGGCGGGCGCGGTTGGGGTAGAGCGTTTCCAAGCATTGGCTTGTTTGCCAATGGAGGAGGTGAGCAGAATAGTTTTTGATTGCTGCTCTGGGCTGATGAACCGGCTTTCGGTGCATAGCCTCATGACCAGATCTACCTGGTGCACTTTCTCCAGAAGTAGCTCCAGATGAGGCCGCTTATCTCTATTTGAGTTTGCCCTGCCAATCAGCGTCAGGATCTCCATGCAATCATCCATAACGCGTTTGCTGATCACTTGCTTTAAGTCTCTTGGGATATTCCGAGTGAGGCCCGTTGCAAGTTTGAACAGGTCCATCGACACTTTGTAGATCTGCAAGTCCGTGTGCATCGCCATGGGCAGAAGCTCCTAACAGCAACCGGCCGCAAGCGGCCGGATTAAATAAGCGAATTAATCAATCAGCAACTCTCTGCGGACGGGGCGGACACGGAGCTCGTAGTCCTTGGCGCCGTAGTCCTGATAGCCATCAGCGAAGTCCATGTAGAAAGCGCTGTAGGCGGAGCGCTGCGAGCTCGACCAGTACCAGGAACCCATGAAGGCTTCTTCGCCATCGTCCCGGAATGCCGGGATCGCCGTCTGTGCCGGTAACTCTGCGGTGTACAGCAGGCCT
>NZ_JAFCUO010000053.1:0-684 GCF_049896545.1 Pseudomonas sp. TWR3-1-1 | reverse complement strand
TGCGAGGCTGCGTCCGGTTGCGCAGCAATCGTAAAACCGGTCACTGCGCAGTGCCTGACACTCGGGGGTGAAGGGTCTTGCGACGGCTACGCCGCCGAACGCAGCCTTCGGCAGCGGCTACAAGAGCGATAAATCATGCGCAGGCGTTTGTGCGCTGTGAACGCAAAACCTGTAGTCGCTGACGAGTAGTGCGAGGCTGCGTCCGGTTGCGCAGCAATCGTAAAACCGGCTTCTGCGCAGTGCCTGACACTCGAGGGTGAAGGTCTTACGACGGCTACGCCGCCGAACGCAGCCTTCGGCAGCGGCTACAAGAGCGATAAATCATGCGCAGGCGTTTGTGCGCTGTGAACGCAAAGCGTGTAGTCGCTGACGAGTAGTGCGAGGCTGCGTCCGGTTGCGCGGCAATCGTAAAACCGGCTTCTGCGCAGTGCCTGACACTCGAAGGTGAAGGGCTTACGACGGCTACGCCGCCGAACGCAGCCTTCGGCAGCGGCTACAAGAGCGATAAATCATGCGCAGGCGTTCGTGCGCTGTGAACGCAAAACCTGTAGTCGCTGACGAGTAATGCGAGGCTGCGTCCGGTTGCGCAGCAATCGTAAAACCGGTCACTGCGCAGTGCCTGACACTCGGGGGTGAAGGGTCTTGCGACGGCTACGCCGCCGAACGCAGCCTTCGGCAGCGGCT
>NZ_JAFCUO010000052.1:553-695 GCF_049896545.1 Pseudomonas sp. TWR3-1-1 | reverse complement strand
CCCGAGGTTTGCGTTGCCTCTGAGGCACCGCGTTGAATGGTTTTACGAGCGCTTCGCGCCCGGACGCAGCCTCGCACTACTCGTCAGCGACTACAGAAATGGCAACGATTGGCGTGGCCCTTGACGAAGGCGACGTCCGATG
>NZ_JAFCUO010000052.1:0-544 GCF_049896545.1 Pseudomonas sp. TWR3-1-1 | reverse complement strand
AGGCACCGCGTTGAATGGTTTTACGAGCGCTTCGCGCCCGGACGCAGCCTCGCACTACTCGTCAGCGACTACAGAAATGGCAACGATTGGCGTGGCCCTTGACGAAGGCGACGTCCGATGGCGAAGCGATTGTAAACCCGAGGTTTGCGATGCTTCTGTGGCACCGCGTTGAATGGTTTTACGAGCGCTTCGCGCCCGGACGCAGCCTCGCACTACTCGTCAGCGACTACAGAAATGGCAACGATTGGCGTGGCCCTTGACGAAGGCGACGTCCGATGGCGAAGCGATTGTAAACCCGAGGTTTGCGTTGCCTCTGAGGCACCGCGTTGAATGGTTTTACGAGCGCTTCGCGCCCGGACGCAGCCTCGCACTACTCGTCAGCGACTACAGAAATGGCAACGGTGGGTGTGGCCGTTGCCGAAGGTGACGTCCGATGGCGAAGCGCTCGTAAACCCGAGGTTTGCGTTGCCTCTGAGGCACCGCGTTGAATGGTTTTACGAGCGCTTCGCGCCCGGACGCAGCCTCGCACTACTCGTCAGCGACT
>NZ_JAFCUO010000051.1:0-697 GCF_049896545.1 Pseudomonas sp. TWR3-1-1 | reverse complement strand
TTCGACGGGTCCTGGCAGTTGTGCATGTAGTCCTTGATGTCGACGATGATCGCGTCTTCAAGTTTGGTGGTGAAGTAGTGCTCTTGGGTACCGGCAGCCGAGGTGCGGAACCACTGGATTTCGATCTCGGTCAGGCGCTCGCCGGAGGTCAGCGCAGCCAGCAGCAGCGGCGAGGACTTGTCGAAGACCTTGGTGATTTTTACCGGTTTGTGCACACGCTGACCGGTCGGCTGGCCGGATTGTGGGTCACGAGGAATGATCACTTCGTGGCTGAAGCCCTGAACCATGACCTGGTCTTCATGACCTTCCTGATAGGTATTGCCCACTGAGTCCGCGGTAAACGCACCGGCAGTGATCAGACCCTGTTTGGTGCCCGTGATGGACATATACGCTGGCGTTGCCATGGATGCTCTCCTTGCTGAAAAAAAAGGACTTGAAAGGCCCAAATGCCGTTCAAGTGCCGATAGAGACAGTCAAGGTTCATGCCAAAGCTAATAAAACCTATGTTAATCAATGAGATAGCAAGTTTAAGTCAATCGGAACGATGATTTTCACGTAAGAAACATCGACAAAGTGCGCAAGAAGTTGCGCAGTGCTGCGCAACTTCTTGCGCACTCGTCTACAGCTCACGTTTTATGAGCGCTGTAGCGATGTATCCACACGGTTATCCACATTTGAGTGCGCAACTTCTTGCGCA
>NZ_JAFCUO010000050.1:0-814 GCF_049896545.1 Pseudomonas sp. TWR3-1-1 | reverse complement strand
TACCTGGTCATCGCTATGCTCCAGCAGAGTGAAAGTGTGACGGTGAATGCTGACCTCAGCGTTACGCCTTCCAAGCATCTGGACTTCGGCAATATCCACTTGGCTGCTCGGATCAATCTGTCGGAATGGCGCAACAACCCACAGTCGCGGCAGTACATTTCGTATCTCAAGGGCGCAAAGGGACGCAAAGCAACCGACTACTTCCGCGACTTCATTGGCTGTCAGGAAGGTGTCGACGGCCCGGGTGAAACCCGAACACTGCTCAAGGCATTCAGTGACTTTGTGGCGGCAGAGGATTTACACGAAGACAGTGCCCGCGAGAAGACTCAGGCGCTGGTCAGCTACTCAATGGCCCAGGCCAAGATTGGCGAGCCAATCACCCTCGACGAATTGTCTGAGCTGATCGACGAAGATCGTCCGAAAGCCTTCTACGACTTCATCCGCAATAAAGACTATGGCCTGTCGCAAGAGATACCAGCCGATAAGCGCACGCTGAACCAGTTCCGGCGCTTCACCGGTCGAACCAATGGCCTGTCGATCAGCTTTGAATCTCACATGCTCGGATCGGCAATTGAGTACGACGCAGAGGCAGGCAGCTTGCTGATGCGCGACCTGCCGACGCAGCTCAGGGATCAACTTAAGCGAGCCTCTGCCTGATTGGAGAAAGTCATGAGCACATTTGCAGTGTTTGGAATGACCCGCGACGTTGCGCTGGCCGAGGCCAAGAAGCGCACCAAAGGCACCCGCAAGAACGTGGAAGCACCGGGCGGCGTTGAGCCAATCCCGCTCGCAGAATGGATGGAGCTGGTCGAGA
>NZ_JAFCUO010000049.1:0-818 GCF_049896545.1 Pseudomonas sp. TWR3-1-1 | reverse complement strand
TGCAAGCCACCACCAGCACCGGCGGCGTGGTTTATGGCGCCCATAGAGCCCAACTTGACCCAGCGCATGCTCAACGAATTATCGGAATCACCAGCGACGGCGACCAAGGACTGATCGCGCTGCAGGCCTGTCAGGCCTACGCCAAAGAAATCTCCAGGGAGCAGCCTCAATAGAGTGCGGCAACGTCACGCCCGCCTACCGAGCCAGCAGATCATAGCAGTAGGCACAGCGCCTGAGTTTTGCTGAGCTTCAAATAGAAAAAAAGAACTCCTCGACGATCTGGCTGTCTTTCAACTAAGAAAGCATACGCGCCTTACTACTTATTGTTTTTATGAGATTGAACAAACTGAATTTTTTAACTGCCACTCTCAAGAGTTGCGCCAAAGCCTGCGGATTCTATTCGGAGACGACTTTGCTTGGCAGCGTTAATGACATCGTTGAAGCTTATTGTCGACTGATTTTTGACAGTGCGGGGATAAGTGCATGGGGGAGTTAAATTGGGGTTCCGAGGGCTCAGTTCAGGCTCGTTAAATAATACATTGAGGAGTAGCATGAAGTATATAACTTCACTTGTTTTATTGATGTTGATGATTGGATGCAAGGCTCAATCAGATGTTTATGAGACAGTAAATGTACCGCCCGAAAGATTGTATGCCTTCAATCAGAAATCCGATGCATTGATAGTTGTAATGCACTCTACGTTCGAGGATGGATGTGCGATCATCTTGTCGATAGATGGTGTTCCAGCTGCACATATTATTTCAGGTGAAAAAGCTAATCTCGGTGTTGCAATCGGATCGCATAAATTATCAGCGCGC
>NZ_JAFCUO010000048.1:0-829 GCF_049896545.1 Pseudomonas sp. TWR3-1-1 | reverse complement strand
CCCATACGCGTTGGCCTGCCACTTCCATGCGGCCCACGCGCTGCCAGCCATAAGTCCAAGCGTCAGCAGTAATGCCCCGCCCCACTTCACCGAATCAAGCTTCAAGACAACACCTTGAGCGCCCGCGCATACAGAGCCTGACGATCCGCTGCGCCGTTCTGGCCGCCGTTGATGCGCCGGGTGATGATGTCGAATTGGCCTGTGTCCGCCAGGGTGTTGAGCCCCCTACTCGCCCAGAACCACGCCGCCGACATGCACGCGTGTTGTGGTTTTTCCAGCAATTCGGGTTGGTTAATCAGATCAAGGCCCAACGCTTCGCCGCAGGTTTTGTAGTTGCTGCGGCCAGTGATCTGGATCAGGCCACGGCCGCGATACTTGGAGCCGTCGCCCGGGTGGGTGTTGCCGAGATCCGCCCTGCCCTCGTATCGCGCTTGAGCGGCCGTTGGACCCCAGATTTCACGCATGTATTTGAGCTGACCAGACTCGTGGCCGATCTGGGCGATGAAGGCCGCGACACGCTGGGTGCCGACGATCTGGTACCGGTTCATGGCGGTGTTGAGGACAGGTGCAAAAACGCCGGCAACGTGGCCGGCGCTGGGGAGGATTGGCAGCAGCTGCTGCGCGGTGATGGGCATGGCTTTCTCCGGGCAAAAAAAATCCCGCACGCGGCGGGGTTCGGTGGTGGGTGCGGCTTTAGTCTTTGGTCAGGGCGACCGCCTTGGGCAGCGGGAAGCGTTTCTTGATGTCGGCGACGGAGGCCAGCCACGCGGTGTAGTCCGGCGCGTTGCCCTGGCTCAGGCCGTCATAGTCAGCCTCCAGCCGTAGCGGG
>NZ_JAFCUO010000047.1:0-1062 GCF_049896545.1 Pseudomonas sp. TWR3-1-1 | reverse complement strand
GTGGCGCGGGGTGTTTCTATGTCCAGCCTTGAGCTGGTCGACTTCATTAACTCGAAGCGCGATAAGAACGAGCCAACTCTCACGCACAAAAACTTAATCGCAAAGGTTCCGCGTGTTCTTGGTGCCGATCAATCGGCTAAATTTTCAGCCGATTACCTTGATACTCGTAGTCGCATTCAAAAGTGCTTCGTCTTCCCTAAGCGGGAAGCTTGCCTCATTGCCATGTCGTACAGCTATGAGCTTCAAGCGCTTGTCTTTGATCGCATGACGGCTCTTGAGGATCGCGAGCGCGCACGTTCGCTACCCAGCAACCCGAAGATCGTCGGCGAGCTGGCCATCCTTGAATGCTTTGACCGTCTGCTGAAACCTGCACCCTCCAGCAAAATGATGATGTTGGCTCAGATCGCCGCAAACAACGGGCTCGACGCCAAATTTCTGCCGGGCTACGCCATTGATGCTGCCTCAGACGCAACTGGTGGCAGCTCCATGCCGACCAAGGCCGTTACCGCATTGATCAAAGAAAACGGCATCAGCAGCACCGCCGCTGCTTTCAATCGCGCATTGGCAGCTCATGGCTTCCTGAAACCACTGACACGCGTGAACTCGAAGCGCGAAACGGTGGAGTTTTGGGGTGTGACCGATAAAGGCCTCAAGTTCGGCAAGAACCTCACAAGCCCTCAGTGCCCACGCGAGACCCAGCCTCACTGGTACGTGGATCGCTTCCTTGAACTGGCCGCATTGGTCGGGAAGGTCTGACATGCAGTACACGATCACCATCAACCAGCCGAAGGCATTGGAGTGGGGCTTGAATGCACAGCAAACCCTGCTTTTTGCGTTCGTCTACGAATGCCCGAGCTGGGCTAACCCGATCAAGACTGACAGCGGGATCTACTTTGCGCTGAGCAAGGCCAAGATCGTTGAAGAGTTGCCATTGCTGACCGACAAGCCGGACACCGCGTACCGCCTTCTGAAGGCCCTGCGCGATGCTGGTCTGATTGAGCTTTCCAGCACTTCCAGCATCACTCTGATTCGTCTGACCGAGAAAGCCAAAGAGTGGAATCG
>NZ_JAFCUO010000046.1:0-1073 GCF_049896545.1 Pseudomonas sp. TWR3-1-1 | reverse complement strand
ATGGTGTTTCCTCTTTTTTCAGGCAACAAAAAAGGCGCCTATGCGCCCGGTAGCCGGTCAAGAACGAATGATCAAAGGATTAAATAAACAATCTGCGGACGGGGCGGACACGGAGCTCGATGCCCTTGCAGCTGCCGTACTGACTGCCACCATCGAAGTACATGTTGAAAGCGTTGTTGGCGGAGCGCTGCGTGCTCGACCAGTACCAGGTGTCTTTGGCGAACAGGTCTGGCACGCTCAGCCAGCAGTGGTATAGCTCGGCGGCGGCTGGCAGGTAGAAGTTGTCGTGCCCGTCTGCGGTGTAGGCTGTGGCTTTATTGGCGGCGGGGTGGTCGTCTTCCATCAGGATCACGGTATTGGCAAAGCCATCACGCTTGCTGTTGGCTTGCGACTCACGCCCACGGCCGCCCCATTCGTGCGAGCCAGCGTCTTGGGCGGCGATGATCAAGTAGTGCGCTGGTACTTCGCCGCCCGCTGCAACCAGTCCGCCGTTAAAGCCGCCTTGCCCGGGCCAGACAGCCCCAAGCTCCGGGATTGGATGAAGGGTTGCAGGCTGCACATTGGCGGCTGGAGGCAGCACCTGGGCGAAAACACTGGCCACGGCCAGCTTTGCCAGAGAGGCAGCGGGCATCTTGATCGTGGTGTCGCCGTGCTTGAGGGTGATCATTTCGGGTTTCATTGGGTATCTCACTGTTTAATTGAGGATGAACTCAGGCCACTCTGGATTTGCTTTCTGGCTGCCACTCACAGAACCCAACTTTTGGCGCTTTGGTCTTTGGGTTGATAATTGGCTTGTTGTCCGCATCAGTCATTACGCGCCTTGCCCTGATTCGCAGATCCCGGCATTGAATGGTCTTGCGGGCCAGCGCAATGAACTGCTGGGCGTACTGTGGGGCATCGAACAGCGGCGAGAGCTGCCGAACCGTACCCCCCCCATAATCTGCTCGGTCTTCCTCTCGACCAGCTCCATCCATTCTGCGAGCGGGATTGGCTCAACGCCGCCCGGTGCTTCCACGTTCTTGCGGGTGCCTTTGGTGCGCTTCTTGGCCTCGGCCAGCGCAACGTCGCGGGTC
>NZ_JAFCUO010000045.1:0-1141 GCF_049896545.1 Pseudomonas sp. TWR3-1-1 | reverse complement strand
ACTCTGCTGGAGCATAGCGATGACCAGGTACTCAGTGAGACCCTGCTGGTAGTGCGCGAACAGAACGTGGCCACCAACGGAAAGATTCGATTCTTCCATCAGCTTTGTCAGGTGTTCGGCGGCGGTAGTGCTGAGTTCAATGAAGTTGCCGTGATCGACAAAGTCCTGTAGCCAGCCACTGAGTGGGAAGGCGCCGGACTGGGCATGAAAGAAACCCCAGCCCTTACCGGTCTTGGCGTTGTAGGCGAAGTTCAGATCATTCAGCATGTTTTCGGTTGCTTGCGATTCGAGCAGCTCGGTGCTGCTCAAATGAAGAACAGCAGGACTGCCGTCTGGCTTCTTGTCGATCTGGTGGATGATGCTGTGGCGGATAGGCATGGGTTTACCTCGGAATGGCGCCGCCCTCCGGTTACCGGTGGTGGCAAAGCTGTAGTGGTGTTTTGGTTGTGGCTCGTGATATCAACGTTCCGGGCAAGGTCGCCCGCATGGAAGGAGTCAGGTGCGTGGACAAGAAAGATTTTGAGTACGACAACCATCAATTTCAGCGGGCGCTCGTTATGTCGGCCGGTGGTTATCAACGAGCCAAGGAATGCCTGCTCGAAAACGTTGAACACTGGAAGCGACTTGGGCCTGAGATGTTAAGAGGTTTCTTTTCGGTAGCAGCAGGCGAGAGCGACGAACTAGTTACCGGCGAAGTGCTGGGGCGAAAGTTCAATATTCACCTTTCTCCACTCGTTGATGACCAGAAAGGATATGCTGAGGCTGTCGTCAGCACGCGTAGTTTGAGTGGCAATGAGCTTAACGAATGTTGCAGGTTTCTCGTTGCAGCGAATGGATCAGTTTTGAATACAGAGAAAGAGGAACTGCTCGCATGGGATGATGATGCTCAGAGCTACCGACTTCTGATTGCCATTGCTCGCCGTGTCCTCAGCTCTCCCGTGCTGGTATGACGATCTCGTCACCCGGATCGCGCTTCAGTTCGGCCAAGCTTTGATTCCGAAATTCACGCGCCACGTTTTCGCTAATCACGATTTCGTGGCGCGGATACCGCAAGAAGCTCATCAGCTCATCGTCGGGCATCAAGTCCATCTTCATGATGGCGATCTGCAAGACTTCGCCGATGATAGGCGTCTGGCCTCGG
>NZ_JAFCUO010000044.1:0-1196 GCF_049896545.1 Pseudomonas sp. TWR3-1-1 | reverse complement strand
AACAGCGTCAGCCCACCGCCGATGGCTGCACTTGCTCGCGCCAACGACCCGTGGCGGGCAATCCAACGTCAGGCAGTTGCAGCATGACCGCACTCCGCCGAACAGTCAGGATCACCAGCGGCCCCATGCGACCGCTGGATCTGCAAACAGTATGCGACCAGTGCAACAAGTCGCGCGCCCATGGCAACCACACTAAATGCAGCAAGTTGCGCCAAGCCCAAGCTGTTGAGCGGCGCGCACGGGAGAAGATATGAGAAATATCGCGAGAAAAGATGCTCTCGATGAAATGACCAAAGATGACCTAGTGGCCTGGATCAGGAACCAACACTTCCTGCGACCCAAGCGAAGTGATGTTTTGTATATCCGCTGGGAAAGGCAATCAGCTGAAGTCCTCGAGGAAATGCAGAAAGAAAATAAGGCGCTAGATGGTTTTGATTTCAAGGAGCGCGACCGATTGGCCGTCAGGTTCAATGAGTCGAGGGACGCTGGTGAAAAATTGCGGCTTCTAGAGCTGATGCAGCCCTATGACAAGGCAATGCAAGATCACATCAGGCGATCCCAGGCTCTCGACCGGAAAAGCAAAAGAGTCGACGCCCTCTATGAGCAGATCGATGTAGAGCGCCAGAAAGAGCGGCGCACCTGATACATATCGCCGCAACTTTCCCTCAATTCAAAGTCAGCCGCCTTAGCGGCAAGGACGAAGTCATGCCTAAACATCAGCCAGAATTGGCCCGCATCTATAACGTGTTCGGCCTCAGCTCAAATCATGAACTGTCGACCCTGCTGGTTAACATCGATAACACCAAGCGCTTTTCCGATCTTCTGCATGCGGTTGAGCGCGAGTTCTTCATGGTGCCCGGCGAGCCATCTGATAAGCCAGAAGATGCGGGGCTCCTGGCAGATGACGAGTGCCTGGTAAACCGTTGGGGCTCTACACCGGCTGAGTACCTCAGGCAGTTCAAGGCGGCTTTACCAATAGCTGCTGCTAATTCGGTGCCTGCCTATGAGTCGCCAGTTACCGGCGTGAAGTGGTCCCTAACCGGGGACAACGGTTCTTGGGATTACGACAGTCTCGATGAACTGCTCAAGGATAATTACGGCCATGACAGCGATGGCGACGGGCATCCGGCAAGCTACCGGCCTGGCCTGTATGAAGGCGGCACGGTCTATCGCGGGATTGAGTGTAAGGATGACCC
>NZ_JAFCUO010000043.1:0-1200 GCF_049896545.1 Pseudomonas sp. TWR3-1-1 | reverse complement strand
TGTTGGTCGACGCTGGCCCGCGCAGCGCCACCAGCACGGCCGGTGCTACGGCGAACACGCACGGAAATTGCCAGTTGACTGCGATGTCGGTATTAGCCGCGGCCGACATGCTGAGTTGCAGGTAAGTGCAGATGGCGGTGCCATCGGCCATCAAGCAGAACTCGCCATTGGCGTTGCTGCCGCGCTGGAAGATTGCGCCCGTGGGCACACCGCCCACTTGGGAGACGCCACCCAGTATCTCGGCCACGGCCGCGCTTTTAAGCCCAAGTCCCGAGCGGGCAGCCGCCTGGTTGGTACCGCCCGTGCCGCCCTTGGCCACCGGCACGACGTTCTCGGTTGAGACTGTGCCCAGGTTGGCCAGCGCTGTGCCCCACTGCTGGATGATCCCTCGTACTTGGTCGGCCAGGTCTTTGACATAACCTTGCATGGGTGCGAGCGCGTAGCCGCCTGCTGCTACGGTCGACCCTTGATAATTGGGAGAGATAGATAGAGCGGTGTCGCTGGCAATATTGGAGACTTCGTACCACGCGCCGTCCGGGCCGCGAAACGCATCACCCACGCGCGCGTTGGCAATGAAGGCTGTTCCTGTTCCGATAATGGCGTTGCTGTTGTTCGTCGCTTTAACTGACCCGGTTTTATACCAAGGCATAGATCAACTCCTTAACTGTTGTAATATCTTTCGATTGGAAACTTACAGACCGGAATTGAAAAGCTCGGCCCCGAGAACTGAGTCAGATATTCATAAGTCTTACTTCTATTGATTAAAATTTTCACAGATTGCAGCCCTCCATCAACAATTCTTAATCCTGCATAATGGACCCTTCCACAGAACCAGGCATTGCCCCTGTCTATACTTGAAATACAGATAAAATCATCGGGATCTACCGCTACCCTGCTGTGAAATACACCTACAACTCCGTAGCCAAGCGGGGGCCTCCAGTCCCAATCCTTCGTAAATTTACTGTACCGCACTACCCTATCGCTTGACGTGTAAACGACGCCTTCTGAGCCGTCATAAATCTCAAGTCCAAATTCATCCACACTTCTGCTATCTGAAAACTTACAAGAAACATATTCCATGTAAAAGTTCTGAACTGGACGCACACCATTTGACGCGCTCGTCACATTAAATCCTGTCCAGTAGCCCGGCCCGCCTAACACCCTCGTGTAGATCGCTAATGCAGAGTGGGAAGCGCCTGT
>NZ_JAFCUO010000042.1:0-1206 GCF_049896545.1 Pseudomonas sp. TWR3-1-1 | reverse complement strand
GTAACGCTGAGGTCTGCATTCACCGTCACACTTTCACTCTGCTGGAGCATAGCGATGACCAGGTACTCAGTGAGACCCTGCTGGTAGTGCGCGAACAGAACGTGGCCACCAACGGAAAGATTCGATTCTTCCATCAGCTTTGTCAGGTGTTCGGTGGCGGTAGTGCTGAATTCAATGAAGTTGCCGTGATCGACAAAGTCCTGTAGCCAGCCACTGAGTGGGAAGGCGCCGGACTGGGCATGAAAGAAACCCCAGCCCTTACCGGTCTTGGCGTTGTAGGCGACGTTCAGATCATTCAACAGGTTTTCAGTTGCTTGCGATTCGAGCAGCTCGGTGCTGCTCAGATGAAGCACAGCAGGACTGCCGTCTGGCTTCTTGTCGATCTGGTGGATGATGCTGTGGCGGATAGGCATGGGTTTACCTCGGGATGGCGCCGCCCTCCGTGACCGGATGCAGCGAGTAGGGTGGTTTATAAGGAACTAAACTCGTCAACACCGTCTACATTTCAAGGGGTAATCCTTAATGGAGAAGACGGTCATGTTTAAATCGCGCTCGCTTGTAGCCGTTGTTACCTGCCTTGCTTTGGCTGTTGGCTCAGTTGCAGCTCTGGCCGACCCTGGTAATGGGAAGGGTCAAGGCAATGGGAAAGGCAGCTCCCAAGGCGGTCAAGGCCATGGCAAACAAGGTAACAAGGGGAAGGGCTCTAGTAGTGATGACCGGTCCCGCGGGCCTAGCATTGACCGAGGCGGCGTATTGGGTGTGGTCGCTGGTTATCGTGACTATTGGCGTCCAGGCCCTTCATTGCCACCCGGGATACAAAAGAATCTAGCGAGAGGAAAACCTCTTCCTCCGGGCATCGCCAAGAAGCTGGATGGCCGATTGCTGGGTCGGCTGCCCCATTACGACGGCTACGAGTGGCAACAAGCGGGCACTGATCTGATTCTGGTAGCAATTACGTCGGGCATAATTTACGAGGTGCTCAACGGAGCATTCAATTAAGGCGAGAGTGGTTTGACGATCTCGTCGCCCGGGTCATGCCTCAACTCAGCAAGACTTTGATTGTGAAACTCAAGCGCCACATTTTCGTTAATCACGATTTCGTGGCGCGGATACCGCAAGAAGCTCATCAGCTCATCGTCGGGCATCAAGTCCATCTTCATGATGGCGATCTGCAAGACTTCGCCGATGATAGGCGTCTGGCCTCGG
>NZ_JAFCUO010000041.1:0-1233 GCF_049896545.1 Pseudomonas sp. TWR3-1-1 | reverse complement strand
AATGATTATCGCTTCATCCTCTTCCATCGACAACTTCACTGTTATTGGAAGACATACATCACCATGACTAACCGCATTGGAAATTATATTTGAAAAGACTTGCTCTAATCGTGGCCCATCGAACATGCTCGAGACTGGATTATTTGCTACAAATTGAACATCAGCTTCAGGATGAAACGCTCGAATCTCCCTTACAACTCGCTCACATAGTTCAGAAAGATCTATATACGTTTTCTGCACCGGAATCCCCGCCCCGAGTTGAGTACGTGTTAAATCGAGCAAATCACCAACTATTCGATTCGCTCGCATAACACTTGCACGTATTTGGGAGGCTACCTTAAATTCCCGCGAGCCGATCTTTTCTGATTGTTTGAGAATGTCGCTGCCGAGTAATATTGCACCTAGAGGCGTACGCAAATCGTGGCCAAGAATACCTAAAAATATGCTGCGTGATGCTTCTACAGCTCGGGAATAGCTTGCGACAGACTCAGCTAGAGCCTGATCAATGGCTTCGTTGAATCGGATCAGGTCATCAACATTTAATGAAGTCCCATCCTTCGCACAAGCCGCCCATTGCCCAAGAACACTTGCCCGGAGTGCACGATACTCGGAGACCATTTGCTCAATACTGAAACCGTCTAATAGGCGAGTAACCGCGTGAATTTCAGCAGCAGTCTCGTTGTCGACCCTGGGGGCTTGACCTTTAGACTTGTCAACTTGCTCTTGCTTTGTCTGGGCAGATCTTAAGTCAGCTATGATCACCCGCAGCATTTCCTCTGCATGATCACGGAGAGCATCACGATCCAAATCGACGCCAGTGGTTAAAATTGTTCGGGCAAAATCTTCCCACGCTTGCAATATAGGTGCAATGTTATCTTCAATAAAGTCTGATAGGCGCATATCTGTAATCCGCAAGATCCGTTCAAAAAAGGCTTCAGCAAAACTACCCTACTAAGAAACTAACAGCTTTACCCAACAGTATAGACTCTCTCCAACAATATTAAAGCGGGATATGCGGGAAAAATACTTTGTCAAAGTCCACGACTATAGCATCACCCGCTTTAAGCCTTAACTTAATCTCAAGCAGCTCTTGGTTGGCGCATTCTCCTTCATGGCGCGCTGATAATTTATGCGATCCGATTGCAACACCGAGATTAGCTTTTTCACCTGAAATAATATGTGCAGCTGGAACACCATCTATCGACAAGATGATCGCACATCCATCCTCGAACG
>NZ_JAFCUO010000040.1:0-1376 GCF_049896545.1 Pseudomonas sp. TWR3-1-1 | reverse complement strand
CTGCGGAAATTCGTAGATCACCGGCAGGAACTGGTTGTCGTCGATGCGGCCGTCACGCACGGCGCGGGAGTACTTGAGCTTTTCGCGGAACACACCGGCAGGCGGTTCGTTGGACTGCGTGGTCAGCCAGATAACAAAGCCTTCGGGCCGAGATGCAAGTCCGCCTGTGGCTTCGCGGATGATGTCCGGCGCTTTGACGTTCTTGCCGAACAGCCACGCTTCGTCGATCAGTACCCCTACAGCTTTCTTACCGCCTACCGTGTCGCCATCGGCTGCCACCACTTTGAGCGTGGCGCCGGTTTCGCGGTGGGTGATGGTGCGAAGGTGCGGCTGGACGTGCATCAGGTCGCGCAGCTCTTCGTCGTGCTTGACCATGTCGGCCGCAGGCTTGAACGAGTTGTCAGCGATCTCTTTGGTCGGGGCCAGGATGATGAACTCGGCCGACATGCGCCAGTTGCGGATCAGCGCTGTGAGCATGATCCCGGCTGCAATGGTCGATTTGGAGTTCTTCTTCGGAATACACAACATGTACTCCGAAATCATCCGGCGCCCGGTGGTGTAGTCGTAAGCGCCGAAGATCGCCCCGGCGAAGTCGAACACCCACTCGGCGCAAGACTCGCCAATGGTCGGGCTGCCCGGCGCATCGACGATCTTGAGTTCGCGCAATACGGCCAGACCGGCCTCGGCTTCGTTTGGAAACAAGGGTGCCGGAATGATCGATTGCCTCAGGCGCAGCTTTTGCTCCCAATCTGGGCAGGCGGTTGTCCATTGCATTTACTTGACTGCCTTCAATGGGGGGGGCGGACTGGAGCCAAAGCGCCCTGCCCCGGCTACCTTGGCCGCGTTTTCGCGCTCGGTCTTTTTCCCGGTCTCGCCTTTACGTTGGTGCATGAAAGGCATCAGGGCTTTTGCAGCGTCGACCCGCAGCTTTGCCTCGGCTTCATGATCATTCATGGCCGCCAACAGGAAGGCTTTGGGGTCGGAGTAGGACAAGGCTTTGCTCAAATCGAAGCTTAGCGTGTCATCCGGTTCGCTCGTTTGTGTGACCTCATCAGCTGGTTTTTGCGCTGTTGAGGCTTTAACAATTTTCTTGGTTTTTTTGTTAAAGGTCGTTCCGGCCATTGCGGCCATCACGTAAGGGTCTTTTGCAAGCCGTGATCCGGCTGCCGATGCGCTGGAAGCTGCGTAACCTGCGGCTATGGCTGCGTCCTTATTTGAGGCACCGCCCCGCAAAGCGTCGACGAATGCCCGCTTCTTGGGTGTTAAAGCCATTAACAAAAATTCCTGAAAAGGGGAAAAAATGTGCGCGTGCGGGAGGGGGTGGTGTCCGAGACAAAAGGTCTGGAGGTTTTGACCCGCCCCCCCCCTTGCTCAAG
>NZ_JAFCUO010000039.1:0-1383 GCF_049896545.1 Pseudomonas sp. TWR3-1-1 | reverse complement strand
GTCGAGGATTTTTAAGGCGCCGGTCATGGCCTCACCACCTCGACCAAGCCCCAGCAGATCTGTCTGGCATAAACTGATGGCACGCGCTTAACCTGGCCGGCGCGCTCCAGGCGTTCCAGCTGGCGGCGCACCCAATTGGTTTTTAATCCCTTGTGCCCGGCCATGCTCAGACCGTTACGAATGACATAGGTCATCTGTTGCGAGCCCCAATACATGATCTGGGCTTTTATTTCGGCATCGGTGGGTTTTGGCTTGATAGTCATCAGTAGTCACCCCAGCCCAAGCCCTGAATGTATTCGTTCGGAATGGTTACAGCCTCCGCCGGCACCGTGCTTTCGACTTCAAGGTTGCCGAAATATCCAATGGCTGCCTTGGCGCGCTCGATTGAAAGTTGTGCATGTCGCATCTGCCAAAACTTGCGTACCTTGTACGAGTGCAGTGCCAGTGCCTTGTCGGTGTAGGCAAAACGCCTGCCCCAGCTACCACCTTCTTTCAGCACGCGCTTCCGGCGTTTCTTCAC
This sequence comes from Pseudomonas sp. TWR3-1-1, assembly GCF_049896545.1. Lineage (NCBI taxonomy): Bacteria > Pseudomonadati > Pseudomonadota > Gammaproteobacteria > Pseudomonadales > Pseudomonadaceae > Pseudomonas > Pseudomonas sp. TWR3-1-1. Next base: position 863 of record NZ_JAFCUO010000039.1, on the reverse strand, counting down.
CGCCTCGGCGGTCCAGCTGTATTGCGGACCCTTGATCAGGTCACAGGTATGGGTGTCGCCGATGTAGTAGCACTGCGTGGTTTCGCCGATAACCTGGTAAGTGATGCAGTGCACCTCAAGACCATCCGGGCCAATGGTATCGATGTAACGGAAGTGGTCCGGCCAGGCTTTCTTCTTTTCTTCAGGCATGACTTCGTCCTTGCCGCAGTAACGGCTGAGTTAAGATTTTGGGTTTCATAATTGCGTTTTATTGGATAAGGCCTAAAGTAGCCTTTCTAGATATAACTACTTTGCAAGTAGGAAGGGTTATTTCGTGCATTATGAAAAAAAGATGTTAATTGTTCATAACTATCGGGGTAGCGTTCTTTATTTGAAATTCTATTGGGCAAAACCCAACGATATTGTTCCTTTATCTATAAATGTTGTCGAATCTAGCGAGATTTCTGGGTTCGGTATTACTGCTGCGGAATTAACCGGTGACTGGCCGAATTACCAAAGCGCGCTAGCTGACGCTCTTGCGACCGCCAACAGATTCATCGATAGCCAGCTAGGATGATTTAATTGTTCACGAACGCCGTCTAAGCCCTCTGGTCTTGGCGTCACTGGCTACATTTGTTGTGGTTGCCTTGAGCGCGTTTTTGTTGAGTTTATTACAGTTCGTTTCCAGATCCAGCGGCCGCATGGGGCCGCTGTTGATCCTGACTGTTCGGCGGAGTGCGGTCATGCTGCAACTGCCTGACGTTCGATTGCCCGCCACGGGTCGTTGGCGCGAGCAAGTGCAGCCATCGGCGGTGGGCTGACGCTGTTGCCGCACATGTGCACTTGCTGGGTCTTAGTGAAGGGCTTGCCGTCGGCGCCGTGGG
>NZ_JAFCUO010000038.1:0-1407 GCF_049896545.1 Pseudomonas sp. TWR3-1-1 | reverse complement strand
CGCAGTCCAACGAACCGCCTGCCGGTGTGTTCCGCGAAAAGCTCAAGTACTCCCGCGCCGTGCGTGACGGCCGCATCGACGACAACCAGTTCCTGCCGGTGATCTACGAATTTCCGCAGAACATGATCAAAAGTGGCGAAGCCCGTCTGGTCGAGAACTTCCACCTGGTAAACCCCAACATGGGATTCTCGGTGGACGAAGCCTTCCTGCGGCGCAGCTTCAAAATGGCCGAAGAGGCGGGCGAAGAAGAACTGCGCGGCTTTCTGGCCAAACACGCCAACATCGAGGTCGGCCTAGCGTTGCTGTCAGAACGCTGGGCCGGTGCTGACTTCTGGGAGATACAAGGCAAACGTCCAGGACTCAGCTTCGACGACTTGCTGCGTATGTGCGAAGTGATCGACATCGGCATCGACGGCGGTGGTCTGGACGATTTGTTGGGCTTTGCGGCCATCGGCAGGCACCGGACCACACGGGAATGGCTGCTCTGGAACCATGCATGGGCGCACCCCTCGGTGCTGACCCGACGGCAAACCGTGGCGGCCAACTTCCATGACTTTGCCAAAGACAACAACCTCACGCTGGTCGAGCAAATCGGCCAAGACGTGGAGCAGGTGGCCAGTCTGGTCGCCCGCGTAGAACAGTCCGGCTTGCTGGACAAGGTCGGTCTCGATCCGGCAGGTATCGGCGCGATTCTCGATGCCCTGGTCGAGGCCGGTGTCCCTGAAGAGAAGGTCATCGGTATTTCACAAGGCTGGAAACTGGGCGGCGCGATTAAAACCGCTGAACGCAAACTCGCTGAGGGCGGCTTGATCCACGGCGGCCAACCGATGATGGCCTGGTGCTGCGGCAACGCCAAAGTTGAACCGCGCGGCAACTCGATCCTCATTACCAAACAGGCTTCAGGCTCGGCCAAGATTGACCCGCTCATGGCCACTTTCAACGCCGTCACGCTGCTCTCACTCAACCCCGAAGGCCGGGGCAATGACGACTTTATGGACGCCATCAGGAATCCGATCATCGTATGAACATGCCACTGCTTATCTTTGTGTTATCCGCGCTGGCCGGTTTGCTGCTGGCTGTGGCCGGGGTCTTTGTGTTGTCCGGTCCAGGCTGGGCACTGATTGCCAGTGCGATCGCGCTCTTGCTGGTCGCAGCCTTTGTGCGCAAGGGGCTGATCAGTGAGTAAATCCTTGGCGACTGTCATCGGTCGCGCGGCTTCACGGCCCAGTGCCTCACTCAGTGGCTTCTTGGGCAAAGCAATCAAACTCACCGACGGCGAGTTCTGGAGCAACGTACTCGGCAACACCTCAAGCTCCGGCAAAACCGTCACCATCGACAGCGCCATGCACCTGTCCGCCGTATGGGCATGTGTGCGGATCATCTCCACCTCAGTGGCAGGTCTGCCGC
>NZ_JAFCUO010000037.1:0-1506 GCF_049896545.1 Pseudomonas sp. TWR3-1-1 | reverse complement strand
CGCATTTTGCCAACTACACCATTCAATCCCTGAATATCGAAGTTCATGCCGTCAGCCATCATTCACTCCGGTGGTCACCTGAAGGGTTAAGTGCTCAAGGCCCGACTGCGCGTCCGCCAGCGGCTGACCGACGATGCTGTATACCTTGTCACGGTGCAAAATGCGCATGGCCGGCAACACCCCTTCGCGATAGCGAATAGTGATGCGCGCAATGGCTTCGGACTGTGCCGCTTGAGCGGCGTACAGATCACGGGCACTGAGTGGCTCGACAGCAGCCGGACACCGGGCCCATACCGTGACCCATTGGCCCTCAATAACTTCCCCGGTTACAGGGTCTTGCCCGCTGACTTTGGACTGGATATCCACGCGGTGGCGCAATCGTCCGGCTTTCATTCAGATCCCCCAGCCCACACGGTCAGGTGTCAGCAAAGCGCGCGATGCCTTTGGGATTGCCTCGCCGTCTTCGCGCTCTTCAAATAAGCGGCCCACGATCAGCAAGCATGCAGCCTGTACCGAAGGCGAAATCAGCATCGGTGCCGTGCCTGCCGCGCCCTCCAGGATCGCCGCCTCAAGGGCGTCGTTATCGCGGTAAAAACGCCGATTGAGAAACTTCATCGCGTCGTCTTCAGCGGCGGCCAGCATGATTTCGACGTGGGCCTGATCTTCGGGTTCTGCACGCAGGTGCTGCATGGCCACGTCGATATCGATGACGGTCATGTCAGCCTCTTGGATCAGTCAGCGTGGCGAGGCCTTTGGCGATCAGTAGCGCGGCATCGTGTTTGGGCGATTGGTAACCCTCGCCGCCTGCACGCTTGATGTCTTTGCCATCCAGGTAGCTGCGCAGTGGATAGAGGGTGAGCATGCCGCTTTGATCGAGCGGTTCCTGCTTGGCTTGCGGCGCCGAAGTTAGCTCAGGCTCAGCCGGTGAGCCGGGCAGCACAGGGGATTGCGGTAATTCGTTCGCGGTTGAGGGATCAGGTTTGTCCAGATCTGGCGCCGTTGCCGATTCGGGAGCGACGGGTGATTCTTTTGCGGTGTCAGCGGTGTCAGCGGTTTCTGGGGCGGGTGCGGGGGATGTACGGGCCATGGTCATTGCTCCGTGAAAGGCAAGCGGCCGTTGAGCCGCTTGCTGAGGTCGGGTTAAGGCGCTTTGGTCAGCGGGCCGGTGACGAAGGCTTCAGGGCGATATACCGCGAAGGCCAGTCGCTCTTCAGCGCGGATGGTGACCATGTTGTTTTCGAAGTCCTTGTCGTTTTCGGTGGAGATCAGTACTTCGATGCCCATGCGGTCGAAGATTTGCGCTGCAAGATTGAAGGCGCCGCACAGGAACTGGTCCTGCAGGATGGCCTGAGTCTCGACAACTGGCAGGTTCCACAAGCGCGGCGAGGTGCCTTCTTGCGGTTTGCCAATGATGTAGCGGTTCTCGCTGTCCTTGAGCAGTTCGATGGCTGCCCAGTCGATCGGGTTAAGGACGATGCCGGTAGACGGAAACTCGGCCAGGGTGGC
>NZ_JAFCUO010000036.1:0-1832 GCF_049896545.1 Pseudomonas sp. TWR3-1-1 | reverse complement strand
GTCGCCAAAAACCACAGCCCTGCGGCGATCAGCATGCACACCATCAACCACCCGCATGCAAAGCACTTCACCACTGATGTGTTTGAGGGCGACCCTGACACTGAATGTGGTGGCCGGGCGGTTGGCTGGTTCCACATGTCGCCGGACTGCACCCACCACAGCCAGGCTGCTGGCGGACAGCCACGCAAGCGCGAGATTCGTAACCTGTCGTGGATCGGACTTAAGTGGGCAGGCATGAAGCGCCCCCGGGTGATCAGCCTGGAGAATGTGAAGCAGATCCTTCAATGGGGGCCGCTGGTGGCAAAGCGCTGCAAGTCGACCGGGCGCGTCATCAAGTTGGGTGGCGGGGTTGCCGAGGCAGGCGAAGTTGTACCGGTTAGCGAACAGTTCTTGGTACCCGATCCAAAACGCCGCGGCCAAACGTGGGCAGTTTTCGTGGCTGAATTGCAGCGCCTGGGCTACGCCGTTGAGTGGCGCGTAATCAAGGCCTGCGACTTCGGCGCACCGACCAGCCGGGAACGCCTGTTCATGATCGCACGGTGCGATGGTCAGGCCATCGTGTGGCCAGAGCCAACTCACGCCAAGAACCCCGCCAAGGGCCAGCAGAAGTGGCGCACCGCTGCCGAGTGCATTGATTGGACGATCCCGAGCAAAAGCATCTTTGGTCGTAAAAAGGATTTGGCTCCAGCGACCTTGCGTCGCGTGGCCAAGGGCATGCACAAGTTTGTGCTCGATACCGCCACCCCTTTTATTGTGCCCATCGCAAACTGGTCAGGTGAGAGCGTGCAGTCATCGGGCGAACCCCTGCGCACTGTGACCTCTTATCCAAAGGGCGGCGCATTCTCGATAGTCAGCCCGACACTTGTTCAAACCGGCTACGGTGAAAGAACTGGACAGGCTCCGCGTGTACCTGGACTGGATCAGCCATTGGGTACAGTTGTCGCAGGCGGCGTTAGGCATGCGCTGGCATCCGCCTGCATCGTTCAGGCGGGGCATGGAGAAGGATCTGGCAAAAATAAACGCCGAAGCCACGGAGTAAACGACATCAACGGCCCGGTCGGTACGATTACAGCCAGCGGCGGCGGTCAGTCCATCGCCACTGTATTCATGGCTCAAATGAACGGTGGTTTTAATACCGTCGCCGCCAAAAGCATGGACGACCCCATGACCACAGTGACCAATACCGGCAGCCAACAACAACTGGTCACCGCCAACTTGGTGCACTTGCGCGGTAACTGCGATGCCCGGGACTTAAACGACCCACTGCACACCATCAGCGCAGGCGGTACACACCACGGATTAATGACTGCCTTCCTTGAGCGCCAGTTCGGCGCCAGTGTCGGCAAAGCCTTGGACGACCCAGCACCGACTATCACATCAGGCGGAGGCGGAAAAAGTTCGCTGGTTGAGTTGCAGCTCTCGCCGCAGGTTGAGGCTGGTGCGCTGAGGGTTGCGGCCTTCTTGATCAGCTATTACGGCACAGAGAACGTGAGCGGAGCCAACGGGCCAGCATCTACCATCACCACCCGCGACCGCCTGGCACTGGTCACCGTGACCATAAAGGGTACGCCGTATGTGATCGTCGATATCTGTCTGCGGATGCTGCAACCGGCCGAGCTGTACAAGGCCCAAGGCTTCCCGGCCGACTACATCATCAGCCACGGCGCGGACGGCAAGCCTTTCACCAAAACCCAGCAAGTGCACATGTGCGGGAACAGCGTCAGCCCACCGCCGATGGCTGCACTTGCTCGCGCCAACGACCCGTGGCGGGCAATCCAACGTCAGGCAGTTGCAGCATGACCGCACTCCGCCGAACAGTCAGGATCACCAGC
>NZ_JAFCUO010000035.1:0-1880 GCF_049896545.1 Pseudomonas sp. TWR3-1-1 | reverse complement strand
CACAACTGCCAGGACCCGTCGAATTCGCACTTCACGCACCTGGAAGACGTGGAATTCACCTACCGCAAAATCACCTGGACCCACGAAGTGTCCGGCACATCCGGTTCGGATGACTGGCGTACTCCGGTCGCGGGCTAAGGCTGGCTTATCGTTTGAGCGTACCGGCCCGATTCGGGGCGGTGCGTGAGGTTTGACCCCAGAGTTTTCTGTTTTTGTCGTGCCGCTTCAGGCGACAAAAAACGCAACATTGCATGAGGAACAACGGATGTTCGCACCGGCTCATCAGCCCCATTTCACGCTGGCCCTCGACGGGGCGGATTTTCAGGTGCTGGTCTTCAAAACCCCCGGCCTGCTGGCGGGTGAGATGCTGTCATGACGACTGAAAATGCTGTAGCTAAAACCCGTGAGCCACAAATTGCGATTGTTCCTCTGGATGAGATCCAGATCGAAGATGTGGGGCGCGATGTTTCTGCCATTGATGCCTGGCTACAAGACGCCAGTGGGGGTGTCGTTACTCTGGACCGTATACAAAACGTTGCCGGGTTGATTCCAGTGGTTGGCAATGCCATGGCGTTGGCTGATGCAATTAGCGACATCGTGACGCTGGTTAGAACAGAAGGGAAGGAACTGCTCGACTGGGTGAGTTTGGGGATCAACCTAGTGTGCATCATTCCTTTCCCGGGCAGCACCGTTGCGCGCATGAGCTTGCGCCCCATTTTGTTTTTGGTCCGCAGAGAGCTGGCCAACGTCGGCAAGATGTTGCTGGGTGATGCCCTGATTGAAATTGTTGTTGGGCACCTCAACGCAACGATCGTAGGCAAACTCGAACACTTTCTAACGACCGCTCAAAGCCAGCTACCGGGTCTGCTGGAGCAGGCGGGGCAATTAGGCGAAGCGTTTGTACTGGACCTTGCCAAAGGCATGAGGGCACTGGTCGATGGTGATATGGACGTAAAAGGGCGTCTTGTCAGCGCGCAGAAAAATATAACGTCAATCAATACTGAGCAGCTTAAGCGCGACCCGTTGCGCATCATTACGAATGTCTACAGTGCCTTGCGTGATCTTCAGGTCGCCGCAGGTAAAGGCATGGCTAACTCAGCAGCCAAGCTTCTGATGCCCGATCAGGCCAAAAAACGGGTTTATGAACAAACTGAACGCTTGATAACGATGGGCCCTGAGCTGCGCGTGCAGCTCAGAAAGCTCAACGATCCAGCCTTGAAGGGCTCCATCGGCTCGCTGGTGGTGATGCTGAATAAAGCGGTTCAGTTATGGCATGTGCGTAACCCGCGCGCACTGTCCAGCAGCATCAAAAAGGGCACCACCAGCAAAGCCCAATACATTCAGGGTAAGGGGCAATTGGAGGTCAGGAAAAACGAAGTACCGCCCAAGAAAAAAGCCAATGAAGAAAAGAATGGCACCTGTGTCGGCACCTGTAACAGCATCAACTTTGCAATGGGCTCGGAGTCGCTCGAACATACCGATTTCAGCTTGCCCGGCCCGTTCCCGATTGAGTGGACACGTACTTATTTCTCGGCCCTGAGTGCTTACGATCAGGACGTGATGGGTGCCCGTTGGGTGACCGAGTTCACTACCCGTTTTGATTGTATTGGTGATGCCCTGACGTTCCACGACGCCGATGGACGAAGCCATGACTATCCATTGCCCAAAGAGCGCCTGTTTCACTTCGACGCCATCGAAAACCTGACTGTTGTACGCCTTGATCAAAACAGGTTGATGCTATGTCGAGGCTTCGATCGCAAAGAAACCTACGTTCGCCACGGCGATCGCTTCCTGCTGGCCCACATCGAACTGCGCAACGGCGCGGGCGTGATGCTGCATCACGAATACCGCCACGCCGACCAACCGGTGCTGTCTGATCT
>NZ_JAFCUO010000034.1:0-2089 GCF_049896545.1 Pseudomonas sp. TWR3-1-1 | reverse complement strand
AATTCAGCCACGAAAACTGCCCACGTTTGACCGCGGCGTTTTGGATCGGGTACCAAGAACTGTTCGTTAACCGGTACCACCTCACCAAGCTCAGCGATTCCGCCACCCAACTTGATGACACGCCCGGTCGATTTGCAGCGCTTCGCCACAAGCGGTCCCCATTGCAGGATCTGCTTCACGTTCTCCAGGCTGATCACCCGGGGGCGCTTCATGCCTGCCCACTTGAGGCCGATCCACGACAGGTTACGAATCTCGCGCTTGCGCGGCTGGCCACCGGCAGCCTGGCTGTGGTGGGTGCAGTCCGGCGACATGTGGAACCAACCCACGGCTCGGCCTCCGCATTCAGTGTCGGGGTCGCCTTCAAACACATCAGTGGTGAAGTGTTTCGCATGCGGATGGTTTACCGTGTGCATGCTGATCGCTGCAGGGCTGTGGTTTTTGGCTACTGTTACAGCTCGACCAAGGCCCATTTCCAGACCTGTACCAGCACCGCCACCGCCGCAGAAGAAGTCCACGACGATCTCATCGTCCTGAGGGTTGAAGCCAAGTCCGTATTGGGTTTTGAAATCGAAGGGGTATTTCTTCTGATGTGTGGACATAAAGGGTCCTCGCCGGGCGGCGTGATTCGTCAAATGAGGGAAGGTTTATTTCTTCAGGTATGTTTTGGTCAGTCTGCCGTTGACGGCATGACCGCGCTTGAGCACGACCCTGGCCAGTGCCGCTCGATCTTTCTCGCTGTGGCTGGCCTGGCTGAGCAGCCCGAAGTAACTGTTTGCGGTTTCACGCAGATCCTCAGCGGGCGCCGTGGCTGTTCGCTTGAGTGCCTGAGCGAGTGCGCGCTTGCGAGTGGTGCGCCGCCACGGCTTGATCACATGCCCAACGAAGTCGACACCGCGATCAACCGGTTGCAGGATGGTTTTGGTTGGGTTCAACCGCGCACCTAGTGTCTTCAGGAATACTTCGACCTCTGCGTGCCAGGCATTGAGCAGATGCGGTGACTCATGCAGGAACACGAAGTCATCGACATAGCGGATGTAATGCTTTGCCCTTAGCCGGTGCTTAGCAAACTGATCCAGCGCATCCAGATAGACGTTGGCGAAGAACTGCGAGGACAGGTTGCCAATCGGCAGCCCAAGGTGAGCAGGTTGTGCCGTGAGGCGTTTGTGCTGCGGCACCCGGCCAAACAGATGGCGCGGGCTTCTGGTTTCGAAGTTCTCGCGGGGGTCGTGCATCAGGATTTGCTCCGCTAGGTCGAGCCACCATGGTTCAGTGATCTTTGCGGCCAGTTGGCGACGCAGCACCTGCTTGTCTATCGCGACGAAGAAGTTGGCCAGGTCGCACTTGAGGTAGAAAACCGGTTTCGACCAGTTCTCACTGGCGCTTCTGATCTTTGATTCAAGACGCTTTGCGGCGTAGAGCGTCCCGCGCCCTGGAATACACGCGCAACTATCAGCGATGAAGCTGGCATAGAAGCGGGGAGCAACATGGTTGTACAGCAGGTGATGTACGACTCGATCCCGAAAGGCTGCTGCCCATACTTCGCGGGCTTTCGGGCGGGTGACTACAAAACATATCGAGCGGCCAGGCTGGTATGTGCCAGCGATCAGGTCGTCGTGTAGCTGGATCAGGTTTTGTTCCAGGTTCACTTCGAAAGCCAAAGCGCTGTCGCTGTTGCGCTTTGATCGTCGGCAGTCGTAATAAGCCTGCACCAGATCCTCGAACTGGTAGGGACCAACAGTCGAATCTGCGGACGGGGCGGACACGGAGCTCGTTGTTCTTGTCGTTGTTGTTCTGATTGCCATCATCGAAGTTCATGTTGAAAGCGTTGTTGGCGGAGCGCTGCGACCTATCGTGCTATCTAAGTCGCCAAGCCGAAGGCAATGCCGATCAGCGAGGAAACTGCGCGAGACCAGCCCGGACGCTTTAGACCGGCGGTATCTCCGATGCGCATGGCGGTGACCCAGAGGTCAGCGGCACGACCAGATTCAAAATCGCACAGACCTGAAAGCCGTAACTCTCAGATGGCGGGCGCGGTTGGGGTAGAGCGTTTCCAAGCATTGGCTTGTTTGCCAATGGAGGAGGTGAGCAG
>NZ_JAFCUO010000033.1:0-2091 GCF_049896545.1 Pseudomonas sp. TWR3-1-1 | reverse complement strand
AGATCTAGAAATCTTCTTGACAGTCAATTTGCTATTCATTCGGTCATCCGGATGGACCGTCTGAATAGCCCTAGGTTTTGTGGATACCTTCGAGAGGCTGCTTATGGCCGGAAGCAGCCCTTCATGACAGGCTGCTTTCGGCCATTAGCTGTCAATCACCAAAGACTCATTTCGACTCATTGCTGCCTTCCGAGTAAGGCATCTAACGGCAAGAAACTGTGCGTCGGGAGCGTCAAGGAAGTCCGGGGCTTTTCAATAAGTAGCACGCCGATGATCTGAGGAACTCCGTGCTATTGATCTAAAAAGATCTTCGAGGAGTATATATGTTGCCGCGATGCTTTATGTTTTGAGATCTTCCCGCGACTGATGCTCAACTCGGTTGCGCCCCATTTTTTTTGCGCTATACAGAAGACTGTCGGCCTTCTCCAGCAAATCAGCCGGCTCAATTACGCCATTCTGGTGGTTTGAAGCGACACCTGCGCTGATGGTCACAATTCCAACCGAACTGCCCCTGTGTTCGATGTCTGCAGCTTCTATTGCCGACCGAACTTCCTCAGCGATATTTACTGCTCCTGCCAAGTTGGTCTCTGGAAGCAGAATTACAAACTCCTCCCCACCATACCGGGCAGCTAGGTCGGCTGGGCGATTTATGTTTTTTCCTATTAACTGTGCGATTTGCTTTAAACATTCGTCGCCGAGAACATGGCCATAATAGTCGTTGTATTGCTTGAACCAATCTATATCGATAAGTATGAGCGCTACGCTACTTTCAGTGCGGAATGTTCTCGACCACTCTTGTGCTAGTTTGGCGTCGAAACACCTACGGTTAGGCAGCCCCGTAAGGCTGTCTGTTTTAGCAATATGCTCTAAATCGTGTTGCGCAAGACGCAGTTCCGCTTCTGCCACCAACAAACGTTGAATTTGTCTGTAAAAGAGAAATCCCAGACTGGTTAGCACAATAATTATAAGCACCACCATAATCGATGCTTGATAGACGTACGTCCACCATGTATCAAAAACTGAGTCTAATGACAATCCTGCTGCAGCGACGATCGGGAGGCCCGGTATTCGGCTGTAGGCATAGACTCGTTCTACCCCATCCACCATAGACGTCAGGCTTGCTGTTCCGTCATCGCTGTTTATTAAATATCGACTAAACAGTTCTCCCTTTGCGATATTAGTAGTCATCAGCGTGTCAATCATTGGTCGGCGGGCCAGCAAATCGCCGTTATTCAGTGCGAGTAGTATCACCCCTTGCTTGTCTACGTCTAAACGCTCAAAGAAATGTTGAAAATATGCGACAGGCAACGTCGCTAAAACCACGCCGCTGAAGCTGCCATCTGGGTATTGGGTGCGGCGGCTGACAGGGATGATCATTTCGCCGGTGGTGCGGCTCAAAATTACTTGGCCTATATGGATTGCAGTGTCAGGGTGGTTCTTATGGTAGATAAAATAAGAGCGATCGCTATTATTCTTTGCGACCGTCTCAGAGGAAAACGAATTGACTACCCAATCGCCATTACTGTTGTAAATGAACAATCCTTGAATTCCGTCGGTTGCCTCGACATTGCTAGCCATTACTTTGAATAAACGAGTTCTCTGTTCCGCATCAAGTTTGTCATTTTCAACACGCTCTGCAAGATTGCTTAGAATGCTTTCAGCCTGACGTAAGGTATCTTCAGCCTGCTGCCCGGAAGCCCGAACAATGTTGCTGACAGCAATTCTGGCATTCATCAATCGTTCGTTCGCCGATTGCTTTAACTGCCAAGCAATTGCGGAGGCTAGCGTGACACAGATCAAAAAGATGAAAGCTATCAGGCCCACAGAAAGAGCTTTGGGTGTTAATCGACCAGACACGAGCATTATCGTTTTCATTGAACTCATCATAGCGCGGACGTGCTGAGCCTTCCTGTGAATTTTCTATAATTAATAATTGAATAGCCCTAGGTTTTGTAGACACCTTCGAAAGGCTGCTTCTGGCCGGTTGCAGCCTTCCTGACAGGCAACCATCGGCCGCGTCGAACAGTATCAGGTTCTTGACGTTCGAGATGAGATAGGCGACCACCGCGGTCGGTCCGCCCAAGTGAAGTG
>NZ_JAFCUO010000032.1:0-2147 GCF_049896545.1 Pseudomonas sp. TWR3-1-1 | reverse complement strand
GTTCGTTTTGGTTCCAGTGCGAGCCGGCTTCCGGTCGATGCTTGTGGTGGGCGTTGGAGTATTTATGGATGCGCCGCCCCAGCGGGTCGTAGGCGTAGTCGACGCTGAGGGTGTTGTCTTCAAAGCGCACCAGACGGTCGAACAAGTCCCAGCGCATTTGGCTTTGTTGGCCGTTGTGCCAGCGGCGGATCTGGTTGCCGCGCTCGTCGTATTCGTAGTGCGTGCCCGCGTATTCGCGCAGCAGGTTGTCCATCAGTGTGTTGCGTTTCGGGTCTTGGTCCAGCGGGCGGCGAATTTCGGCCACGCTGTTGTCCAGCAGGTTGCTGGCCGGGTCGAAGGCGAAGGTTTCGACGCCCAGGCGGCTGGTGGCGCTGAGCAGGCGGCCCACCGGGTCGTAGCGGTAGGACAACGGCCCGCGGCGGCTGTCGTTGATGTCGGTCAGTTGGCCCGCGGCGTCGTATTTGTACTCGCGTTTGAGCAATGTGGACTGGTCGTCGCTACGGCTCAGCAGTTGGGCTTGCAGACGGCCGACCGGGTCCCATTGTTGGGTTTGCAGCAGGCGGTTGCCTTGGTGGCGGGCGACTTCGCGGTGCAGGTCGTCGCGCTCGTAGCCGATGAGTTCGTGTTCGTCGAGGCGCATGCCCAGCAGGTGGCCGCTGCCGTAGGTCAGCCAACTGACTTTGTGGCCGTCCGGGCGGGTGGTGGCGATGCGTTGGTTGAGCACGTCGTACTCGTGCTGCCACACAGCGACTACCGGTTTTTGCAGGCTCAGGTAGTGCTGGTGTTCGCGCAGCAGGTTGCCCGCCGGGTCGTGGAACCATTGCAGGCGGCTGTCAGCGTTGGTGGCCATGACCAGGTTGCCGTTGCCGTCGTAGGCGAAGGTTTCGGTTTGCTCGGTGTCACCCAGGCGTGCGGTGCGCTCGATCAGGCGCCCTGTCGGGTCGAACTCGACGTGGGTAGTGCGCTGCCCGTCGACGGTGCTCGCGAGGCGGCCAGTGCTTGCGTCGTACTCGTAGAGGGTGCTGCGCCCGTCGAAACCGGTCTCTTTGAGCAGACGACCAATCGGGTCGTAATGGAATTTGGCCTGTTGCTGGTTTTCGTTTTCCAGCGCGAGCAGTTGCCCGAGACGGTCCCAGCGGTAGCGCAAGGTGTGTTCGGCGGCGTCGACACGTTCGTCGATCAGGCCCGCCGCCGTGTAAGTCCACGTCGTGCAGCGGTTAAGGCCGTCGGTGTGGGCCAGCAGCCGACCTTCGGCGTCGCGGTTGAAACGCTCTTCGGTGTTGTCGGGGTGCTTGATCAGGATCAACTGCCCGGACCTGTACTCGTACTCGGTTTTGTTGCCCGCCGCATCGGTGAAGCAGACCATTTGCCCGAGGTCGTTGTAGGCCCAGGCGCTGGTTTTGCCGGAGCAGTCGACGTACTCGACCAGTTGGCCTGCGTCGTTGTAGGCGAGGGTTTTTTCGTTGCCGTTGGCGTCTTTGATCGCGGTCGGCAACCCGGCGTCGTTGTAGGCGTACTCGGTCTTGTTGTCCCGCGGGTCGATGGCTTCAATCAGGTTGCCGTGGTCGTCGTAGTCGCGCAGCCACAGGCCGCCTTCGGCGTCGCGGATTTTGATCAACTGGTCCTGATCGTTGTACGCGTAGTGCATGACGCTGTGGTCGGCGCGGATGTGTTCGAGCACATTGCTGCGCTCGTCGTAGCTGTAGCGGTCGGTGCTGCCGTCAGGGTGAACGTGGCGCAGGATGTTTTTCGCGTCGTCACGGAACAGCCATTCCGAACGCCCGTCGGCGTGGCGGATGCGGTAGGTGTAGCCAAGGATGTCGTAGTAGTGCCAGGTCTCGTTGCCGTGGGCGTCGGTGACGTAGGTCAGGCGGATGTTTTCATCCCACTCCAGGCGGGTGTCGAAGCTGCCGTCGTCGGCCCATTCGCGCACGGCCTTGGCGTCGGGCCCGGTGCCTTGCCATTGCAGGTTCATGCCACGGGCGGTGCGGTCGGTGTAGCGGGTGATCAGGTGATGCTGGTATTCGTAGCTCCACGCGGCGCCGTTTTCGTCCTGCGCGTTGATCAGGTCGCCGTGGGCGTCGTAGTAGTAGGCCGCCAGTTGACGCACCGGCGCGCCGTCGCGGATTTCCCACAGGCCTTTGAGG
>NZ_JAFCUO010000031.1:0-2305 GCF_049896545.1 Pseudomonas sp. TWR3-1-1 | reverse complement strand
TTTAGCGCGGTACCAGCCAGTCCACATCGAAGCTGTAGCGGTAGGTTTTGGTTTTCGGGTCGTGCGAGTCGCCGCCCCATCGCGTGATGGTGGCCTTCAGCTCAATGGCGTTTCTGATCACCTTGGCGACGTCACGGGTCTGTGTCACGCAAAGCCCGTAGACATCGATCTGCAAACCGAAGCCATCAATGTCTGGCCGGTGGGCCAAATAGTTTTCAGGGCTTCCGCCGATGGTTTGCCACACCATGTAGGGCTTGGGCACGCCTTCGGGGGCTTCCCCGAACGGGTAAATCCTGAGCGGCGAAGAACCTAGCAATGCTGTGACAGCCGGATCAGCCGCGCACACAGCGAAGATCGGCGCGTACATCAACCACCTCCGAGCAAAGCGTCTATTTCAGTGTTGAGGGTCGTCACGAAGCGCTCAGTCACCGCACTGACGTTATTGGAGAAGGCTGGGCGCATAAACGGCTGGCCACCTATATGCTCGGTACCAAACTCGATGTACCGCCAGTGCCGGGTGTCGCCACCCGGGTTACCGGAGGCATCGGTGCTGTGCTGGTTTGACCCGGCACCGCCGCGCACGCCTACCCGCATCACTACCCCGCCTTCGCGGCGCGATTGTTTGGTCGCTTCCTGGGTGATGATGTTTCTGAATATCTTTTCCCGCGTTTGCGGGTCATCAATGGCTTTAGCGTTGGCCTTGGCCGCATCCCGCACGATGTTCATGGCGGCGCGCGCGGCTTTGCGCAGGCCTTTCTTGCGCAAGCGCGGCCCCAAGGTGCGCATTTTGCCAACTACACCATTCAATCCCTGAATATCGAAGTTCATGCCGTCAGCCATCATTCACTCCGGTGGTCACCTGAAGGGTTAAGTGCTCAAGGCCCGACTGCGCGTCCGCCAACGGCTGACCGACGATGCTGTACACCTTGTCACGGTGCAAAATGCGCATGGCCGGCAACACCCCTTTGCGATAGCGAATAGTGATGCGCGCAATGGCTTCGGACTGTGCCGCTTGAGCGGCGTACAGATCACGGGTACTGAGTGGCTCGACAGCAGCCGGACACCGGGCCCATACCGTGACCCATTGGCCCTCAATAACTTCCCCGGTTACCGGGTCTTGCCCGCTGACTTTGGACTGGATATCCACGCGGTGGCGCAATCGTCCGGCTTTCATTCAGATCCCCCAGCCCACACGGTCAGGTGTCAGCAAAGCGCGCGATGCCTTTGGGAGTGCCTCGCCGTCTTCGCGCTCTTCAAATAAGCGGCCCACGATCAGCAAGCATGCAGCCTGTACCGAAGGCGAAATCAGCATCGGTGCCGTGCCTGCCGCGCCCTCCAGGATCGCCGCCTCAAGGGCGTCGTTATCGCGGTAAAAACGCCGATTGAGGAACTTCATCGCGTCGTCTTCAGCAGCGGCCAGCAGGATTTCGACGTGGGCCTGATCTTCGGGTTCTGCACGCAGGTGCTGCATGGCCACGTCGATATCGATGACGGTCATGTCAGACTCTTGGATCAGTCAGCGTGGCGAGGCCTTTGGCGATCAGTAGCGCGGCGTCGTGTTTGGGCGATTGGTAACCCTCGCCGCCTGCACGCTTGATGTCTTTGCCATCCAGGTAGCTGCGCAGTGGATAGAGGGTGAGCATGCCGCTTTGATCGAGCGGTTCCTGCTTGGCTTGCGGCGCCGAAGTTGGCTCAGGCTCAGCCGGTGAGTCGAGCAGCACAGGGGATTGCGGTAATTCGTTCGCGGTTGAGGGATCAGGTTTGCCCAGATCTGGCGCCGTTGCCGATTCGGGAGCGACGGGTGATTCTTTTGCGGTGTCAGCGGTGTCAGCGGTGTCAGCGGTTTCTGCGGTTTCTGGGGCGGGTGCGGGGGATGTACGGGCCATGGTCATTGCTCCGTGAAAGGCAAGCGGCCGTTGAACCGCTTGCTGAGGTCGGGTTAAGGCGCTTTGGTCAGTGGGCCGGTGACGAAGGCTTCAGGGCGATATACCGCGAAGGCCAGTCGCTCTTCAGCGCGAATGGTGACCATGTTGTTTTCGAAGTCCTTGTCGTTTTCGGTGGAGATCAGTACTTCGATGCCCATGCGGTCGAAGATTTGCGCCGCAAGATTGAAGGCGCCGCACAGGAACTGGTCCTGCAGGATGGCCTGAGTCTCGACAACTGGCAGGTTCCACAAGCGCGGCGAAGTGCCTTCTTGCGGTTTGCCAATGATGTAGCGGTTCTCGCTGTCCTTGAGCAGTTCGATGGCTGCCCAGTCGATCGGGTTAAGGACGATGCCGGTAGACGGAAACTCGGCCAGGGTGGC
>NZ_JAFCUO010000030.1:0-2305 GCF_049896545.1 Pseudomonas sp. TWR3-1-1 | reverse complement strand
CGGGTCGGCATGTCGGCCATTCGCTACGGTGCCAATGTCTTCGGCTCCGCGATGTCGGCGGATGATGCCGCGAACAGCACGTTCAAAAACGGTCTGCTGCCTTCGGTTGCTTTCAAGGTCGACCGGATACTGCGCCCTGACCAACGAGCCGAATTCCGCGAATACATCAAAGAGGTGGCAGGCGCACTGAATGCGGGTAAGTCGCCGGTGCTGGAGCAGGGTATTACCCCTGAGTCCATCGGCATCGACCCCGTAGATGCGCAACTGCTGGAATCACGCACCTTCAGCATCGAAGAGATTTGCCGCTGGTTTGGCGTGCCGCCGTGGATGGTGGGCAAAACCGATTCCGGCAGCAACTGGGGCACTGGCCTTGAACAGCAGATGATCGCGTTCCTGACCTTCTGCATCAGCTCACTCACCTCGCAAATCCAACAGTGCGTCAACAAACGGCTGCTGACCCCGGTAGAGCGCGTGACCCATTACGCGGAGTTCTCGCTAGAAGCCTTCCTCAAGGCGGACACCGCAGGGCGGGCGGCCTGGTACAGCCAAATGACACAAAACGGAATCATGACCCGCGACGAATGCCGGGGCAAAGAGAACCTGCCGCGCCGTGGCGGCAACGCTGACGTGCTCACGGTGCAAACCAACCTTTCCCCGATTGACCAACTTGGCCAATCCAACGACGGGCAAGCTGCAAGAGCGGCCCTGATGAACTGGTTACAACAGCCAGAAACGACCGCTCAGGAGTGAATCATGCAGATCCAAGCCAATCGCGACTTGCGTTGCGAAATCAGCCCGCGCGCGCTCGATATGTGGAACCCCGACCTGCGGGCCGCCGTAGAAACGGCTACAGACACCATCACCATGTACGGCGTGATCGGTGAAGACTGGTGGGGTGAGGGCGTCACGCTCAAACGCATTGATTCAGCCCTGCGCGCCATCGGCGACAAACCGGTCACGGTGTACATCAACTCACCGGGCGGCGACATGTTTGAAGGCATCGCCATTTACAACCGCCTGCGCGAACACTCGCAACCGGTCGCCGTCAAAGTGCTGGGCCTGGCGGCCTCGGCCGCGTCAGTCATTGCAATGGCGGGCAGCACCCGCGAGGTCGCCAAAAGCGCGTTTCTGATGATCCACAACTGCTGGACCTGGCTGGCCGCCAACCGCCACGGCCTGCGCGAAGCTGCCGACCAGATGGAAGAATTCGACAAGGCGATGATCGGGCTTTACGCCGACACCAGCGGGCAAAGTGAAGACGACATCGAGGCCATGCTGGACGCCGAAACCTACCTCAGTGGCAGCAGCGCCCTTGAAAAGGGTTTCGCCACCGGGTTGATCGCCGCTGATGAGGTCAAAGAAGCCCCCGATGACGCCCTGACCCAAGCCCATGCCTCCCGAAAACTGGACGCGGCGCTGGCCAAGTCCGGCATGCCCCGCAGCGAGCGGCGCAAGCTGATTGCAGGCATCAAAAGCAACACGCCAAACGCTGTTGCAAGCGACACGCCCCGGGCTGTCCCGTTGGGTACGCTCAGCGCTGCCCTCGATATGTGCGCGTTCGAAGAGACTGCCCATCAAGCCTCGTCCTTGATCGGCCTGATTCCGACGCGCTGATCCACATTCCTTAAACCCCAACCGCCTGATGGCGGTTTTTTCGTTTCAGCAGGTACCCACCATGCCAGACCTCTCCAAAATCGAAGCGTCACAGAAACAAACCCAAGCAGACCTCAAGGCCGTGGGCGACCAGATCAAGGCCTATGCCGAGCGCACGGAAAAAGAAATCAAGCACTCCGGCGACATGCAGACCGAAACCCGGGCCAAGGTCGACGAGTTGCTCAGCAAGCAGGGCGAGTTGCAAGCGCGCATGCAAGACGCTGAGCAAAAGTTGGTCAACGCGGGCAAGCGTCACGAACCGGAGATCCAGCAAACAGCCGGGCACCTGGTCGCCGCCAAAATGAGCGAAGAAGGCGTGACCAGTTCTTTCCGAGGCTCGCGCCGTGTTGAAGTGCCGCGCGCGGCCATTACCTCCGCGCCTGGATCGGGCGGCGCACTGGTTGCGCCGGACCGAGTTGGTGTGATCCTCGCCCCGCAGCGCCGTCTGACCATTCGTGACCTCGTCGCACCGGGCACCACCGGTGCCAACGCCGTCGAATACGTGCGCGAAACCGGCTTCACCAACAATGCCACCATTGTCGGCGAGGGCTTGGCCAAGCCTTACAGCGACCTCACTTTCGGCCTTGAAAACGCAAACGTGCGCACCATTGCGCACCTGTTCAAAGGCAGCCGACAAATCCTCGATGATGCG
>NZ_JAFCUO010000029.1:0-3173 GCF_049896545.1 Pseudomonas sp. TWR3-1-1 | reverse complement strand
AGAACACGCGGAACCTTTGCGATTAAGTTTTTGTGCGTGAGAGTTGGCTCGTTCTTATCGCGCTTCGAGTTAATGAAGTCGACCAGCTCAAGGCTGGACATAGAAACACCCCGCGCCACGTTTTCAGATTGCGAAAAATGTGGCGCGGGAGTGTTGGGGGGATTGCTGGTATTAAGCGAGCTGTGCATAATTGGCCTCACAGTGTTTTTGTAAGTGCAGTTGGAAAAGCCGGGATTGCGCCCCGGCTTTTTTGTGTCTGTGATTTGGTTGTGAGATTTGTCATCCGATCCTTTTGAGTCCCTCGGGGACTTATGAGCCCTTACGAAACGGCCGAACATTGCTTCTGGATGGATCTGTTCGGGTCATTCGATCTAGTGCCTTTTTTATGATTTTTGCTGCCAGCTCTTCGGGGGTGATGCCTGCATTTCTGGCCAATACTTCCAGATCGCTGACACCTCTCCCGTCAAGCTGAACTTCCAGCTCTTTTGTTTCGGGCACAGGCCCTCCTCGGCCACTTCAGGCCACTTCAGTTTTCGAGGTAAGCTCTTCCATCATTTGGTTCAGACCGCGCTCAAGGATTTCGCGGGCTAACACTGCTTTTTGTGTCCGCTGATACCGCGCCATAGCTGTCAGCAAGCCATCGGCAGCATCGTCAAGGCGAACCTTTGTTGGCTTGTCATGCAGGTGGGTGGGGTCGATGTACATGCTTCGATGCTCCTGGCTGTTGATATTGGTTATGCAGCAGAACGCTTTGCGGACTGGACCGGAAAAGGACGGAGCTCTTCGGCGGTGTACGAGCCGTTCTCATGCGAGATCACGTATACATCTCGGCCTACTCGCAGAGCCTTATTGAGGGCACCTTGAGTCAGGCCTAACAGGATTGCGGTCTTTGTTTGCCCGTTTATTTCCGCAAATTGGGATAGCGGGATTCGGCTCATAGCCATTCCTCCGTGGTTCATATGTCAATTATTGCCTTAGGAATTGAAATAAATCAATGCCCAAGGAATTTGTTAGCCAATCCCTACGGAAATACACTCGCCCACCATGAGTAATGAGAAGAGAAAGCTCGAAGCGTGGGAGCTGGCCGAGTGCGCAGCCTTAAAAGACCTGATAAAGCAGGAGAATGCCTCTCGGCCCAAGGAAAAGCGCATAACCCAAGAGGCTGCGGGTGCCGCTCTAGGAATGAATCAGGCATCGTTCAGTAACTACCTGAACGGACGGTTAGCTCTAAATAAGGAAGTTGCGGTCGGCATTCATAAGCTCTTCGGTATTCCGCCCGAGCGCTACAGCAAGCGCTTAGCGAAGGAGATTGCAGAGCTTGCCCGTGCTTACGGCGACAGTGATTACAAAAAAAACGACCTATATGTCCAGGCCAGCGCCGGGCATCGTTTAGCAGTAGATGAAATGGCAAGCAGGATGCTCGGGATGACAGAGGAGCAGGCTCTGAAACTCAAGCAAGCAATGGACTTATTGATGCCGGCCGATGACTCAAGCAAAGATTGACTACCCACCTCTATTGCCGGGCGGAATTCACGACTACACATTGAATGCGCTCAAGCTAATAACCGTTGATAAATTTCCAGACTCCGTCCGAAGACAGGCTCTATTTGGCGTGCTTGGTATATACTTGGACATGCTGGAAGCCACGGGCTTCAAGGGGTCGGCATGGATTGATGGTTCGTTCATGTGTAACAAGCAGGAGCCCGATGACATCGACCTTGTCCTTGTCTATGAATCAGAAACCCTCGATAGTATTTCTGAATCAGCACGTCCGGTTTTAAACGGGTTATTCGATACCTTGACAGTCAAAGCCCGCTTCAATCTTCACGTTTTCCAAGTGCCGGTGGAGGATGGCCTAGGGCTTGATTACTGGAAGAAACATTTTGGAACTCAACGCGACGAAGTGACTCCAAAGGGTCTTGCTTCGATTGGAGTAAACCTATGACTGAGCAGCCAAATCGTATCGATTGGCTTGAGCGCCAGCTTGCTCAGGTTAACCAGTTTATTGAGCGTGACTCCAATGCCCTCAAGCGGTCTCCTGGTAGGTACTCACTGCAAGTCGCGCTGAACTCCTGGAAGTCTCATCAAGAGGAGCTGCATCAGGAATTGCGCCAAGCGAAAGCTAGCCTCCAGCTTGAGGTTGTTCAGTTGCGGCTTATAGGCATGCGCATGGATGGAAGTATTCCGCTAAAGCTACTCAGCAAGCTTTCGGACTCCTTCAACCGCGCTCTGTCCTATGCGGCATATCACCTTCGCCATGGATCCAACCCGAAGCGAGGCATACCGGAGAGCCTGGCCAGAGAAATGGATCTAAGGTTGTCCAGCCTAGCTTTTGGTTCTACCCGTCTGATATTTGCAGGAAATGTTTCTCCTGACATGACTGGGGAATCAATAATGGAAGGCGCGCTTGAGCAAATATTTGATGTCCTTCAAGCCCCGACACATGACCGAATCAGAGAGCTGGTTGCCGTTATCGGGGTGCCCGCAACAAAGGCCTTAAGCGATATGCTCGGCGCGTTAGAGGCTAGCAATATCGGCGCAGAGCTGTCTTGGCCGGCTCCTAATTCCAAGGTTTATCACTGGGGAGGGACTCTCGACACCGTGCGCCTTACGCACGAAAGGCTTTCTGCGCACCAAGACATCAAACCGGAGCAGACAACTCTTTTCGGTGTGGTTGCAGACCTCAAGGAAAACGGAACCATTTTCATTAGAAGCGGCGATTCAAAGCAGAAAGTTACGTATAATCGTCAGCAATTTCCTGAGATCCAGAAGCTTAGTCTCGGGATGCCGATCTCCATCAAGGTTATGAAATACGTGCGTTACGTTGCCCTTGAGGATCGGGAGATTGTTACATACAAGATGGTTACCGAAGACTAACCCTGACCCCGCCCATCAAGCCCGCCGAGAGCGGGTTTTTTTTCGCCCCCTGAAAATATTATTTCCTGAGGCATTGACCATATATAATTCCTTAGGCAATATTAACCCATCGCAGCCACACACCGCGTCAGGGACTCAAGAGACCCGCCGCTCTTTAACAACCCGCGCCATAAACGAAATACCAATAGACCGCATTGCCTCTGCCGGCGACCGGCGATCAGACGGGTCAGATAGCCCGCCCACGACAGGAGAACCCTGTACGGCTGATCGATGGCGAAAAGCCATAACCGAGTGAA
>NZ_JAFCUO010000028.1:0-3671 GCF_049896545.1 Pseudomonas sp. TWR3-1-1 | reverse complement strand
TTCATAATGGCGGCGAGCCTATATTAAGTGATGTTTTGCCGTTTATTTTTAGCCCTATGAGTCATTTTCCCCAGCGATCTCCTACGGCTCACGGATCGACTGAGGGACTGGGATTAGGTTTATTCATCGCATCAGAGATCGTTAAATCACACAACGGATCTATCGATGTGACCTCTGACTCAGAACGAGGTACAACATTTCTGGTAAAGCTGCCAATCACTGAATGAGCTAATAAATCGAAAAAATATATACAAGAAAGCGTTCTTATCATTTTTTTTGATTGGAGATCTAGAAATCTTCTTGACAGTCAATTTGCTATTCATTCGGTCATCCGGATGGACCGTCTGAATAGCCCTAGGTTTTGTGGATACCTTCGAGAGGCTGCTTATGGCCGGAAGCAGCCATTGATGAAGGCCAGTCCCGGTTTGACTTTGCTCTCACAATTTAAGGAGAAACCGTCCCTTTGCTCATATTAACTACGAGTAGGCCAGCCACGGTCAATCCTGTACCCAGTAGAAAACCCACCGTCGTATGCTCATCCAGCCAAAGATATCCCATCAGCACACCAAACAGCGGGGTCATGAAAGCCATCACGCCAAGGCGTGCTGCAAGGTAACGGCGAAGCATCCAGAACCAAACTAAATAACTGGCGAATGATACGGCCAGCGTCTGGAACCCTAGACTGGCCCATGTTAGTGGATTGAGCTTCACAGAGGTTTGCCCTGCCAACAATGCCAAGGGGAGTACTAACAGGAAGGCGCCGACCAATTGGTAATACAGGGTCTGCGTAGGTGGAGCTTCAGCTAATTTGCTGGAGCGCACGGCAACCGTAGTAAGCCCCCAAGAAATACCAGCGCACAGACCGAGAAAATCTCCAAACAGGCCATGTGAAATAGCAGCACCTCCTGCGTTCTCCCGAGGCAACAAAAACGTTACCGCGATTCCAAGAAAAGCCATGCCCATACCAAGCCATTGGGGCAAGCTCAAGCGTTCCTCCGGCAACCGGATATGCAGACCTATAGCGGCAAACAGTGGTGCGGTGTAAAGGAATACAGCCATGTGTGATGCGCTTGTCCAGCGCAAGCCTTCAGCGATAAAAAGGAACTCCGCAGCGAACAATGCGCCTACGACCACACCGGAGCGTCGCCAGACGCCTGTCAGCCAAGCCTCGCGAAATATCCACCGGCCTGCGATCCATACCAGAAGTGCCGCGACTCCAGACCTTAATGAGACCTGCATCATGAGTGACACATCCTCAGCAATTGCCTTCATTGCGACCTGTTGCGCTCCCCAGACCAAACACAGCAAAACCATGATAACCGTGGCCATGCCATCAACTGGCTTTCTCATGTAACAGCCCCGCAAAAATTTATGCCAAGTTACCTTCGATAATTATCATTTCTCGTTTATAAGCAAGAAACGCAACCGACCTGGCTTCAGCGTAATCAGGGTCAATACTGCAGGCCTTGGCTTGTTCATAACTCGGGAACTCAACAACCAATACACGTTTGGTGGTCACTGACTCCAGCAGCGCGCCTGGATCCAAAAGCCTGACGCTGGCACCGTACTTCTTACATATCGGCGCCCAAAGCTGGCTATATTTTTTTTGTGCATCGGCGTCGATTACATCCGTTCCAAGAATTATCCAATAGCCTTTCACTGTGGATCCTCCAGTGAGGCGTTAATCTGGTTGAAGCGTAAAGTTTGTGAGTTCTTTTCATCTTGAATACGGCGCTGCTCAAAACTGCTTGCCGCATCCTCGAAGGTCTGTTTTGCGCACGGGTTCCACTGAACACCGGATCGAGCAATTACCCCTGGCTTGAGTTGTTGATGCTCGTCGTAATCTCGACGGGGGTGGAAGAACAAGGGTTGGAGTTCGTCCAGATGAGACAAGTGCTTAACGTAGTCCTGAAGGTACTGTTCGCGCTGCAACTGGCTCACTCGCGCCGGCATCCATGCGGCGAAAGGCGGCAGTACAGTAAAACCGGTGTAGGCAAGAATCCCGTTATGAATGGGCCACAGAATATGGTGCAGGTCGCCATCAACGCCGTTTGGCTCATACAGTGTGCTGGCCGTACCTGTGGTAAGACTTAGCATCGCGCGTTTGCCTTTGAGGTGTCCGGTTTCATACTTTCGGCCAGACGAATACGCGAAACCACGGCTGAAGACCCGATCGACCCATCCTTTTAGTATTGCTGGCATGGAAAACCACCACATCGGAAACTGAAAAATTACTAGGTCAGCCTCGGCGACTTTGGATTGCTCACGCTCGACCTCTGGACACACTGTCGCATTGGCCTGCGCATGCTCTTGCTCACTGGACGGATCAAAATAGTTTGCATCAGCACGATCGCCGAACTCGTCCGGGTGAAGCGTGGCGTTCCAACCCATGGCATACAATTCGCTGACCTGGACGTTATGCCCCAGCGCTTCAAAAGTGCGCACAGCGGTCTGTGTCATGGCGCCGTTGAATGACTTGGGCTCGGGATGTGCGAGGATGATCAGAATGTTCATGTTTTGCACCTGCATGGCTGTACGATTGAGGATGTGATTGTCAGGGCGTCGCTTATGCCGTACAAACCATCTGTTTTATCGCCATAAGAGAGAATTACTAATCCATGCGATCTGACACTCCGCTCAAGGCCATTGCCTGCTTTGACGCTGTTATGCAAACGGGTAGCGCAGCGCTGGCTGCTCAACAACTGTTTGTCACACCGGGTGCCGTGAGCCAGCAGATTCGTAAACTTGAGGATTGGCTGGGCGTTCCTTTGTTCGCACGCACCGTGCGCAAATTGCAACCAACCGATTATGCGACGCTCTATTGGGAACAGATAAAGCCTGCGCTGCAGCAAATTGACGAAGCCAATGCAACGCTACAGCGTCGTGTCGAATCCCAGGTGCGTTTGAGCATGCCGCCAGCGTTCGCCAACACTTGGTTCGCAAGACGCATGCCCTTGTTGACGGGTCGATATCCTGGCCTGAGCCTTCATCTCAGCGCTTCAGCTGACAACGTGGACTTCAATTCCCACACATACGATCTGGCCGTCCGATACTTCGACGGCCAAGATAGTAATTTGAATGTTCAGTTGCTGCTGCCTGACGAAGTGAGCGTGTATTGCAGCCCCGCTTATCGGGATTGGCTACAAGCGGTAAACGTGGAAGATATGACGCGGGCGACTCTGCTAATAACGACCTCGCACGCAAATTGGTCGCGATGGCTCGCACAGGTGGGCCTTTCCTTTGATGGCATGACAAGCCATCTACGTTTCGACCAGTCGGAAACGGCTATTGATGCGGCTAGGCGAGGTCAGGGTTTGGTGCTGACCAGTCCATGGCTTGTCGAGGAAGATTTGAATAAAAACAACTTAGTTCAGTTATTTCCACACAAACTGCGTACTGGAAAGGGATATTACCTGGTCACAAGTAAAGTTCGGCCTCTTACTGCGGCTGCACGGCAATTCCGTGATTGGTTGACAGCCGCTGCTCATTGCAGTGGTGATGAAGGGTAATCGCAGCGCGATTTCGGCCGAATAAGGTTGCACACGAAAGTCCGCTTCTGGCCGGTTGCAGCCTTCCTGACAGGCAACCATCGGCCGCGTCGAACAGTATCAGGTTCTTGACGTTCGAGATGAGATAGGCGACCACCGCGGTCGGTCCGCCCAAGTGAAGTG
>NZ_JAFCUO010000027.1:0-4514 GCF_049896545.1 Pseudomonas sp. TWR3-1-1 | reverse complement strand
GCCCTCTACGATTGTCGATTCCATGATGTTTTCTCGGTTGTTTTCCCATCTGGCCCTGTTGCCAAGGCCAGCCAGCGAAATCAGATGATTGCCGTCATCGTTTGGGAGCCGTCTCCATGACTTGTGGTGAACATCATTGGAGCTGGTCGTCCATTGCGGCGAATAAGCGTGTTCGCTTGGGTGAACACTGGGTTTGGCTCACCGTTGCCATCAGGTAGCAGGGTGCTGCACACAAGGCAGGTGCAGTCTTCACCGTTTGGGCCTTCCTCTTCATGGGCGATATCAAAGCTCGCCATCATTGCGATGCCCTGTTCCTTGCAGACGGTGATGATTTGCTGCATGAGCGGGCTGATTTGGTTGTCGTAAACCTGTTCTTTATTCATGGGTTGCTCCCAATGTTGGTGGCCGGTTGTTTTCCCAATGCACCCGGTTGCCCAGGTGCATCAGTGAAAAATTCCACCCCATTGCCGCCGGATTGAGCGGGGCGCATTGCTTGCCGGGTCGTTCACTCGGTTATGGCTTTTCGCCATCGATCAGCCGTACAGGGTTCTCCTGTCGTGGGCGGGCTATCTGACCCGTCTGATCGCCGGTCGCCGGCAGAGGCAATGCGGTCTATTGGTATTCCGTTTGTTGCGCTGGTTGTTAAAGAGCTTCGCGGCTTTCGCTACTGGGCCTGTGTTGCTGGGCTTGGGATTAAATATGTACTAATGGTTCACTAAAAACAAGAACCAAAAGTACATATTTTTCTTTGGCGCTCAAAAAAGCCCGCTTTGAGCGGGCTTCGACGTGGACTTTATTTGCTATAACCGGCTTATCCTTTGTATGAGAGCTCTCCAAAAAGGGAGTTGTTTTCTCTGATTTGTCTGAGCACCTCAACCGCTTCTCTCTTTTCCTCATATGGGCCGATGACCACGACTGCACCGTCAGGTTTTTCGCAGGGCAATCCCTCGTCCTCCATGATTTTCTGGGTGGCATCAAACTCCATGCCGGGCCGGCATGGTATGCGTACTGTCCAGCCCGCAGCAGGGATCACGCGAGTCGCTTGTTCAACCTCTGCCCCGCAGTGCTTGCACTTAATAGCTGCATTCTTGATGGTTTCAGCGCAAAGGGGGCAGGGGCGGGTATCCATCTCGGCTAGCGCTGAAGGGGCAGAGCCTGACACCTTGCCACCTAAAATCAGCATCACGAGACCAGCCAGGGCAATCATCCCGCCCACAATCGCGTGCACCTGGCGGTCTGCCATTAGGCCAAGGTTGTTAACTCTTCCCATGCCCGTTGACACTGAGACGTCCATGCTTAGCGCGAAAACTACCCAGCAGATGCCCACTATCAGGGCAAATGTACCGAAGCCTTTCATTGGATCTCTCCCTAAATTAAGCCCGGACTTTACCATTCGTGGCGCACAGCCACCATTTATGGCAGGGATGGGCCGCTACAACACTTCCGCCGCCAAGGAAGACTCAGGGGAGTACTGCAATCGCCAGGGCCAGTTGCGTGTCTGACATCAGCGGCGGTGAGCTGGTCGAGCGGTAGTATCTGGAGGCCTGCTCAAACTGGGCCTCGCGAATCTCTCCGTCCGAACCAATGAACGCCAGAGCGTCGGTCTTCGCCGATTTGAAAATCTTAGGCGGCTCAGTCTTGAGGGATGTGGTCGCCCCAATTAAAATGGTTGGCGCGGAGATTGTGATAAATATCGCGGCAGCGATAGGGTTGACGTCGTCACCTGACACGGCCTGCGTGCTGACCGATATTAGTAGGGCAGCTGCCAATGTCTTCCGTGAGTCCATTCTTCGATGCGTCCATCCGAATGCCTCGAATTAGGCAAAAAACTATTCGTTGTAGAAATAATAGCTCTTTTGACCATCCTCAATCCAAGCGTTGAAAGCTCTGCCCACCAAGGCTATGGACGACCCGGGTCGGTAACTGTGTTTGGCATCATAGAAAAACACAGTGGTATGCCAAGGTACGCCATCGCGTATTAACGGCAGCAGAAAATTAATCACGCTGTAGTCGTCCACCTTGTCAGCGTCCAAAGCTTTGCTAACGAGCTCTCGCAACTCGGGAGCTCGTGTACGCATGCACCCGAGCACTGCGATCCCGCAAGATTTAAGGGCATAAATAATCTCTGGAATATCTTCCTCACCGTCCAGAAAGGTAACTGATGCCATTACTACTCCTAGATTCATCCAGCCGGCTCAGTGAAGAGTCACAACCCGCCCATTCTCACCAATCCTGATCCTATCCAGCGCTCGATTTAAAGCATCCAGCGCATCGAGCAGGGCTTTTGCCTCGGCTTCACGACCATCGCCCCAAAGGCGCTCAGCCATTTTGTTCAGCTCTTGAATAGATCCTTCAATATCGGCCGCGGTCACCGCCGCAGTCTGACCAGGTTTCTCGGTCATGATCAATTCGCCTGCCGCTCCACTACGATGACGCTCATAAATCCCCGCCGCGCCAAATCACACGCCCAAGAATCCGGTGCTCGTTGATTTCTTCGTCTGAAAGCACTTGGTCCGGGTATTTGGACTTATCAGGGTTGTCGCTACGGATAATCCAGGCACCATCCTCCGAACTCACAAGGCGCTTGACGATTTCACCATCAAGATTGCACATAACAAAGATTTGACCATCTGCAGGCTCTATACGGGACTCATCGACCAGCATCACATCGTGGTCATTGATCGTTGGCCACATGCTGCTGCCGTGGGCGTAGATCACCTTAAGGTTTTTTGCTTTGACGCCCTTGGCACGCAACCATTCGGTTTTAAAGGCAAGGGTGTTGCGCAGGACAACGTGAGGATTATCGCAGCCCGGTCCGGCTGCCGCTCTTGCGTCGTACTGATCGATGAATGTGTATTGACCTTCGAAATCGTTAGAGAAATCGTAGGGCATGGGCGGTCGCGCTAGCGTAGTTACTTGCGCTGGCGGGACGGGCTCGCATATCGCTGTGGCTGACTCGCCAGGCCCAGGTCCCGCCCCATGCTGCAACCACTCAACTTTCACATCGAGAGCAGTTGCAAGTGCCAGCATTTTTGCCGCTCCAGGGATGGACTCCCCATTCATCCATTTGCTGGCAGCTTTCGGTGTGACCTTCGCCATTTTTGCCAGGCGAGCGCCAGCCCCCCATTGCGGAATTTCTTTTGCCTCAAGGGCTTTTTTGAGGCGAGCGACAAAGGCTGCCCTTAAATCATCTATATGAACCATAGGTTCAATATGGCATGAGCTTGCATGTACTTTCAGTTCCGACTTAATATGTACCGACAGTTCATATTTAGGGCCGGAGGGCCACGCCATGAGCGCTCTCAAAGAATCAATCACCAAGGTAGGAGGGGTTGCAAAAGCTTCGGCAATTTGCGGAGTCAGTCAGCGAGCTATCTACAAATGGATCGCTGCTGAATCTTTACCTCGCACTGAGTATTCCGGTGAAACCCGTTACGCCCATTTACTGGCAGCTGCTTCTGGTGAATTTGCCGCTGAATGGTTGCTTGCTAAAGCGATGCCCGGGCAAGCAATGAAGTTGGCTAGCTAATAGCCATTTCTATCCGCGGCTTCATTGACACCAGACTAAGAGAGAGCAGTTCACATGCAAACGTCCAGTTCCAGACACATCCTTCAAACCCGTGATCAGGTCCTGGTCGCCCACGCTGCAAACCAGATAGCACGCACCAGTCTTAGCCAGGACGATTTCGCCCAGGCGCTGAGCCGTGAGCTACATCTGTCGTGCCCTGAGAAGGCCGTCTCCAAAGAGGTGCCTGATTTCGCGGCCCTGACCACGCAGAACGACGTAGCTGAGTTCGTGAAGGCGACCGGTCGTTGGCTTAAGCGTGTTCAGCGGTGGTTGTCCGGCGATCAGGAAATGCCTTCCTGGCTGGAAGAGTCGTGGGTCAATGCCCTGGAGCCTGAATTCCGCGACCACTGCGTTAACGAACTGGCGAGCCGCCACGGCTTGACCGGGGCCCGCCAGATGATCAGCGACCAATGCGCGAACAAAAGCTTCGGCGCACTGATCCGTGCCCTTGGTGACGTGATCGATACCGGCAGCGAAGTGTTTGACGACCAGGTGATGTGCGAACTGGATCTGCCGCACTTGCCGGCTTTCGCCAAGGAGTGTCGCCAGGTAGAGGCTAAGGCTGGTGAGCTGGGGCGTCGTGCGGAACAGTTGCTCGCTTCGGCCCCAAGAAATTTGAAATCTGTTTCTTAATTTTCCCGCGCATGCGCGGATCAGTGCGCTAAGGCTGTGCACTAGTAGATATGCAGAACCAAATCCCAGGCACAAAAAAGCCACCGGGCATGGTGGCTCATTCATTAACACTTCGTGAGGCCGATTATATGCAAACCCAGCCACATATCAATACCCCCAACAATCTCGCGCCACGTTTTCCGCAATCTGAAAATGTGGCGCGGGGTGTTTCTATGTCCAGCCTTGAGCTGGTCGACTTCATTAACTCGAAGCGCGATAAGAACGAGCCAACTCTCACGCACAAAAACTTAATCGCAAAGGTTCCGCGTGTTCT
>NZ_JAFCUO010000026.1:0-4921 GCF_049896545.1 Pseudomonas sp. TWR3-1-1 | reverse complement strand
AGCTCCACGCGGCGCCGTTTTCGTCCTGCGCGTTGATCAGGTCGCCGTGGGCGTCGTAGTAGTAGGCCGCCAGTTGACGCACCGGCGCGCCGTCGCGGATTTCCCACAGGCCTTTGAGGTGGCCGTGGTCATCGATCATGGTGCCCAGATGCAAGTGGACGTTGGTGAGGTCACCCTGATAGGTGATCAGATCAGACAGCACCGGTTGGTCGGCGTGGCGGTATTCGTGATGCAGCATCACGCCCGCGCCGTTGCGCAGTTCGATGTGGGCCAGCAGGAAGCGATCGCCGTGGCGAACGTAGGTTTCCCTGCGCTCGAAGCCTCGGCAGAGGAGTAAGGAGTTGTCAGTGACGCGGACCAGCGTCAGGTTTTCGATGGCGTCGTAGTGCGCTTCGCCGACGGGCTTCAGGGTGTACGTGTGGTCGCGCCCATCCGCGTCGTGGAACACCAGACCCTTGTCATGCAGGTCAAAACGGGTGGTGAATTCATTGATCCAGCGGGCGCCCAGGCTTCCATGATCGTATGACGCCAACCGTGAGTAGTAAGTGCGCGTCCAGTTGATGGGAAAGAGGCCGGGCAAGCTGAAATCGGTATGACTGAATGTCTCTGATCCCACAGCAAAGCTAATACTGTTGTCTGTGATCGGACAGACAACGTTTTTCTTACAGTTAGGAGTGCCTTGGGCAACAGCCTGTTTCTCTACAGATTCAACCTCACCCTCAGCCGCCGTTTTCTTAGCCTTGTTGGTCTCATTGGGCTTTACGCTCGTGCCTTGCCCGGAGGGATTGCGTTTACGCCACAAAGCACTCGCGCTGGACAATATAAGCAGCAGCCAGCCAATCGAGTATTCAACGTCTTCAGCGGTGAGTTTGTTCAGTTGCGTGCGCAGCTCTGGTCCCATGGCCCGCAGTTGAGCGGTGTGGGTCAGGACCGACTGTTTGATGTCGTCGGGCAGCAGGTGCTGCGTGGCGCTGTTGGCCATGCCTTTGCCAGCGGCTTTGTAGGCGCTGAACAAGCCCCCGAAGATGTTGCTGATCGCCGCTTTGGGGTCATGCAGCAGTTGATCACCGGCCGCGCTGATTTGCGCACCGGCTGCATCCAGATCACCACCGGCATCGAGGGTACCGTTGACCGCGGCCTCCAGCCCCTTGGCGATTTCATTAAGTACGTCTTCGCCGAGCTTGCCCGCATCCGCGAGGATGTCGGGCAACTTGGCTTTGGCCTGCGTGACAAAGTCATCCAGGCTGCCGACGATGGACGCGTTGAGGTGGCCGACCAGAATTTCGACGACCGAAGCACTGAGCATCAGCTTGGTGGTGGAGCGCATCTCCTGGCGCACCAAGTGCAGGGTCGGGCGCAGGGTCATGCGCGCCGCCGCCATGGTCGGTGGCAGCGGCAACACGCCAATCAGGTTGATCGCCAGACTGGCCCACAGCAGCAGGTCGCGCTTTTCGGTCTTGGTCAGCGTGACCACATCGCCCAGCGCATCTACCAGCGCCATGATGTTGCCGACCACGGGCAAGGCCCCGGCAACGCCCTGAATCCGTTCCAGCGTGACCATGCCGCCGCTGACTTCCTGCAACCAGGCGTCGAACACCGCCGCGCCGCTGGCCACGTCTTTAATGTCGATGGCACTGATCGGCACAATGGCCACTTGTGGGCCACGTTTTTCTGCAACAGCATTTTCAGTCGTCATGACAGCATCTCACCCGCCAGCAGGCCGGGGGTTTTGAAGGAAAGCTTGGGAGGGGTGAAGCTCGGCAGCGCAGGCAGGCTCGGCAGTGCGCCGCTGCTGTTGGCCAGACTTAGCAAACTTGAGGCGCTCGGCAACGCGGCGCTGGCTCGTTGCGCAATGCCCGCCACACCTGCTTGCAGCGCGGTTTTGACGTTTTGCGCTGATTGCATCGCGCCTTGGGCGGTCTGGATTACGCTCATACCGCTTTGCACCGTGGCCAGGCCAGTCTTGGCCATGTCCAGGCCGCTTTTCGCCAGGCCCTTGCCTTGCTCCAGCAACTCGGCACTTTTACCTTGGCGTGGCAACAGGTCGGCGATCATGCTCTGGATCGGGCCGGGGATGCTGTCCGAACCTGCATCGCCAGGTTTTTCACGCGGCCATTGCGGTTCGCCGATGTAGCTGCCCACGCTCCAGGTGTCGGACGGGTCGGGCCCAAACTTGACCCGTGCCGGTCCCGGTGCAGCACCTGCCACGGCGGCGAAACCTTTGGGGTCGAGCGCGCCCTTGATACTTTTGCCCAGTGCGTCGATCACTTCAAAATCACCGCCCTTGATGCCTTGGCGGTTGGCGTACTGGTTGAACAGTTCCAGGTTGCCTTTGCCCGGTTTCAGCGGCTCGGGGAACACCCCGGCCAGACTCTTGGCACCGGTATAAGCAAAGTTGGCCGCGTGCGCCGTGTACGGGCCAGTGGTGACGTGGGTGATGCCGCCTGCGTTATAGGTCGTGGCGCTGCCGCCGCCTTGAATCACCAGCTCGGTTTTAGCGGTGAGGGTGATGCGGTCTGCGTTGGCGGTGATATTGAGTTTGGCCAACAGGTTGATGCTGTCTTTCAGCGCCCGCACGTCGATGTCGCCCGATGCGGCCACCAGTCGCCAGCCCAGATTTTGCACAAACAGGCGCATGCCTTGGCTGGCACTGGCCAAGAGTTTTTTACCAATTGAAAGACTGGTGTGACCGGTGCTGCTCAGCCCCAAGTGCTCGCCGGTCGCAATGTGGGTCGAATGGGGCGTGCTCAGCGCGATACCGGCCGGGCTCGCCAACACCAGATGCGGCTCGGTGAATTCAGGGAATTCGTTGGCGCTGACGTTGGCCGGACCGCTGCCGGTAATGCCGCGATGCTGAGCAAACAACGCCTTGGCCACCTCATCTTGGTCACCGGCTTCCTGCGCCTGATTTTCCATGGCTTGCAGGGAAAGACCGTCCTGTTGATCACTGGCAGTGGCCAAGCGTTCGGCGGTTTCGGGCAGGTCTTTATGGTGCTTGGATTCGTTGGGACGTGGCTCGGTCGTAATCAGCAAACCCGCCGCTGCACGTACGGCGCCGTGGCGGTCGGTGCGCAGTTCAAAGCCTTCGCCACGCGGCTGCCCCCCCGAAGGTCGCGGATGAGTCAAATAGCCCAAGTTGACCGCGCTCGCGCCGTGGTCACTGCGCAACGCGATGCTGATTTCGCTGGTGGTGTCGTCGATGCGCAGTTCGTTGGCGCGACTGCCTTTGTACTCTTTGCTTTTGACCGTGGCTAAGGTCTTGAGCTCGGGCAATTTGTACGGCGGCAGGTTCACGCCGTGGTACAGGCAGCCGGTAATCAGCGGCTGGTCCGGGTCGCCCTCAAGGAAGGTAATCAGCACTTCCATGCCAATGCGCGGCAGGTTGATCGAGCCAAAACTCATGCTCGCCCAGTTCGACGCCACACGCATCCAGCAACTGGTTTTGTCGTCGAACTTGCCCTCGCGGTCCCAGTAGAACTGCACTTTGACGCGGCCGTATTCGTCGCAGTAAATTTCTTCGCCTGCCGGCCCCGTAACCATCGCGCTCTGGCTGCCCAGCACTTTGGGCTTGGGGTGTTTGAGCTGCGGGCGGAACGGCACGTCCCACGGGATTGCGCTGAAGGTGTTGCGATAGCCCTGATGGAAATCGTCTTTCAAGTCTGTGACATCGCTGGTGACCGACTCTTCCAGCACCTGCGGCTGCTTGCCGTGGTGGGTGATGTCGATCAGCAGCCACAGGTCATTCCATGTCGCATTGGCGTGCGCGGTGAGCGGCATGAAATGCCCGCTGACCAAGGTTGGCTGATCGCTTTTGCCCTTGGCCAGTTGGTAGTCGGTGCGATGGCGTTCGAGGTTGCGATTGGCCAGGTGTTTGCCGCGTTCGCGGTCTACGAAACGACCGGGATAATCGTAATCCTCAAGGTCCGGCACAGCCTTGCTTTTGGCGTCGCTTTCCAGCTCGATGCGCGGCTTGGTGAAGTCATAATCGCGGCGCGTGACGCGGCTGGTACGCGTCGCTAAACGCATGCCAAAGCGCTTGACCATCGGCGTGTCGGCCACCAGCCCAGTGTCTTGCTGATACGCCACCGGTGCCAGTTTGGGGAAGATGGTCTGGTCGTCGCCAAACACCAGCAGGTGTGCGCCAGGGCTGTGCTGGAAATGAAAGTGGATGCCTTCTTCCTCGCACAAGCGCTGGATGAAGGTCAGGTCCGATTCGTCGTACTGCACGCAATACACCCGCTCAGGATAGGTTGCGCTGAGCTGGAACTTATAATCGCTGGCCAAAATCCCGTGTTCTTCCAGCACCTGGACGATGATCTGGCGCACAGTCATTTGCTGGAAGATTCGCTGGTTGACCCGGTGCGCCAAATACGACAAATGCGGGCGCAGCGACAGGTGATAGCGGGTCAGGCGTTTACCGGCTTCGCCCCGGGAGATGCTGTACACCTGCCCGTGAAAACCGCTGCCGGTGGTTGAAATCTGCAAAAACGCCTGCTTGTGAAGCAGGGTTTCGAGGTCGAGGAAAGGCCGCTCACTGACCAGCTCCAGGTCAAAAACGAACGGCGTGTTCAGGGTTTCGCGGCCTTTGAAGGCCAGCACCTGAAAGTCCGCTCCGTCGAGGGCCAGCGTGAAATGGGGCTGATGAGCCGGTGCGAACATCCCTTGTCCCTCATGCAGTGCAGCGATTTTCGTCGTGTGGAAACAGGCGCCGAAAACAGAAAAATTCTGGGGTCATGCACGCACCGGCCCGCAACGGACCGGTGCGCTAAAACGCTCGCGCAGCCTTAGCCCGCGACCGGAGTACGCCAGTCATCCGAACCGGATGTGCCGGACACTTCGTGGGTCCAGGTGATTTTGCGGTAGGTGAATTCCACGTCTTCCAGGTGCGTGAAATGCGCGTTCGACGGGTCCTGGCAGTTGT
>NZ_JAFCUO010000025.1:0-5027 GCF_049896545.1 Pseudomonas sp. TWR3-1-1 | reverse complement strand
CTGAGTTCGGGATGGGATCAGGTGGTTCCAATGCTCTATGGTCGTCAAGAAATTCGGGTACTGAGTCGTAGCCAGTTGGCTTCGCTTCAGCAAATTGGGTATGTGATAGCTTTCGGTGTTTTGTGAGTATCTCGAACTTTCGGTTCGTTTCGTCTTCACACACCGCAATCTGATGCTCTTTCGAGTAGTCAAATTGCTTGGGTGTTATATGGTCAAGCCTCACGGGCAATTAGTATTGGTTAGCTCAACGCCTCACAGCGCTTACACACCCAACCTATCAACGTCGTAGTCTTCGACGGCCCTTTAGGGAACTCAAGGTTCCAGTGAGATCTCATCTTGAGGCAAGTTTCCCGCTTAGATGCTTTCAGCGGTTATCTTTCCCGAACATAGCTACCCGGCAATGCCACTGGCGTGACAACCGGAACACCAGAGGTTCGTCCACTCCGGTCCTCTCGTACTAGGAGCAGCCCCTCTCAAATCTCAAACGTCCACGGCAGATAGGGACCGAACTGTCTCACGACGTTCTAAACCCAGCTCGCGTACCACTTTAAATGGCGAACAGCCATACCCTTGGGACCGGCTTCAGCCCCAGGATGTGATGAGCCGACATCGAGGTGCCAAACACCGCCGTCGATATGAACTCTTGGGCGGTATCAGCCTGTTATCCCCGGAGTACCTTTTATCCGTTGAGCGATGGCCCTTCCATACAGAACCACCGGATCACTAAGACCTACTTTCGTACCTGCTCGACGTGTCTGTCTCGCAGTCAAGCGCGCTTTTGCCTTTATACTCTACGACCGATTTCCGACCGGTCTGAGCGCACCTTCGTACTCCTCCGTTACTCTTTAGGAGGAGACCGCCCCAGTCAAACTACCCACCATACACTGTCCTCGATCCGGATAACGGACCTGAGTTAGAACCTCAAAGTTGCCAGGGTGGTATTTCAAGGTTGGCTCCACGCAGACTGGCGTCCACGCTTCAAAGCCTCCCACCTATCCTACACAAGCAAATTCAAAGTCCAGTGCAAAGCTATAGTAAAGGTTCACGGGGTCTTTCCGTCTAGCCGCGGATACACTGCATCTTCACAGCGATTTCAATTTCACTGAGTCTCGGGTGGAGACAGCGCCGCCATCGTTACGCCATTCGTGCAGGTCGGAACTTACCCGACAAGGAATTTCGCTACCTTAGGACCGTTATAGTTACGGCCGCCGTTTACCGGGGCTTCGATCAAGAGCTTCGCGTTAGCTAACCCCATCAATTAACCTTCCGGCACCGGGCAGGCGTCACACCCTATACGTCCACTTTCGTGTTTGCAGAGTGCTGTGTTTTTAATAAACAGTCGCAGCGGCCTGGTATCTTCGACCGGCGTGGGCTTACGCAGTAAATGCTTCACCCTCACCGGCGCACCTTCTCCCGAAGTTACGGTGCCATTTTGCCTAGTTCCTTCACCCGAGTTCTCTCAAGCGCCTTGGTATTCTCTACCCAACCACCTGTGTCGGTTTGGGGTACGGTTCCTGGTTACCTGAAGCTTAGAAGCTTTTCTTGGAAGCATGGCATCAACCACTTCGTGTTCTAAAAGAACACTCGTCATCAGCTCTCGGCCTTAGAATCCCGGATTTACCTAAGATTCCAGCCTACCACCTTAAACTTGGACAACCAACGCCAAGCTGGCCTAGCCTTCTCCGTCCCTCCATCGCAATAACCAGAAGTACAGGAATATTAACCTGTTTTCCATCGACTACGCTTTTCAGCCTCGCCTTAGGGACCGACTAACCCTGCGTCGATTAACGTTGCGCAGGAAACCTTGGTCTTTCGGCGTGGGTGTTTTTCACACCCATTATCGTTACTCATGTCAGCATTCGCACTTCTGATACCTCCAGCAAGCTTCTCAACTCACCTTCACAGGCTTACAGAACGCTCCTCTACCGCATCACCTAAGTGATACCCGTAGCTTCGGTGTATGGTTTGAGCCCCGTTAAATCTTCCGCGCAGGCCGACTCGACTAGTGAGCTATTACGCTTTCTTTAAAGGGTGGCTGCTTCTAAGCCAACCTCCTAGCTGTCTAAGCCTTCCCACATCGTTTCCCACTTAACCATAACTTTGGGACCTTAGCTGACGGTCTGGGTTGTTTCCCTTTTCACGACGGACGTTAGCACCCGCCGTGTGTCTCCCATGCTCGGCACTTGTAGGTATTCGGAGTTTGCATCGGTTTGGTAAGTCGGGATGACCCCCTAGCCGAAACAGTGCTCTACCCCCTACAGTGATACATGAGGCGCTACCTAAATAGCTTTCGAGGAGAACCAGCTATCTCCGAGCTTGATTAGCCTTTCACTCCGATCCACAGGTCATCCGCTAACTTTTCAACGGTAGTCGGTTCGGTCCTCCAGTTAGTGTTACCCAACCTTCAACCTGCCCATGGATAGATCGCCCGGTTTCGGGTCTATTCCCAGCGACTAGACGCCCTATTAAGACTCGCTTTCGCTACGCCTCCCCTATTCGGTTAAGCTTGCCACTGAAAATAAGTCGCTGACCCATTATACAAAAGGTACGCAGTCACCCAACAAAGTGGGCTCCCACTGCTTGTACGCATACGGTTTCAGGATCTATTTCACTCCCCTCTCCGGGGTTCTTTTCGCCTTTCCCTCACGGTACTAGT
This sequence comes from Pseudomonas sp. TWR3-1-1, assembly GCF_049896545.1. Classification (NCBI taxonomy): domain Bacteria; kingdom Pseudomonadati; phylum Pseudomonadota; class Gammaproteobacteria; order Pseudomonadales; family Pseudomonadaceae; genus Pseudomonas; species Pseudomonas sp. TWR3-1-1. Next base: position 2,371 of record NZ_JAFCUO010000025.1, on the reverse strand, counting down.
TCACTATCGGTCAGTCAGTAGTATTTAGCCTTGGAGGATGGTCCCCCCATATTCAGACAAAGTTTCTCGTGCTCCGTCCTACTCGATTTCACTGCAAAGATGTTTTCGCGTACAGGGCTATCACCCACTATGGCCGCACTTTCCAGAGCGTTCCGCTAACATCAATACAGCTTAAGGGCTGGTCCCCGTTCGCTCGCCACTACTAAGGGAATCTCGGTTGATTTCTTTTCCTCAGGGTACTTAGATGTTTCAGTTCCCCTGGTTCGCTTCTTAAGCCTATGTATTCAGCTTAAGATACCTAACTTATGTTAGGTGGGTTCCCCCATTCAGACATCTCCGGATCAAAGTCTGTTTGCCGACTCCCCGAAGCTTTTCGCAGGCTACCACGTCTTTCATCGCCTCTGACTGCCAAGGCATCCACCGTATGCGCTTCTTCACTTGACCATATAACCCCAAGCAATCTGGTTATACTATGAAGACGACATTCGCCGAAAATTCGCAATTTAACTCACAAATTTTACCTTAGCCTGAATAAACACCAGTGAAAGTGTTACCCAGTCTATCTTTCTATCACATACCCAAATTTTTAAAGAACGATCTAATCAAAAGATCAGAAATCAACATTCACCATTGTTTCAATGGAATGCTCATTTCTAAGCTTTACGATACAGAAGCAAGTTTATGGTGGAGCCAAACGGGATCGAACCGTTGACCTCCTGCGTGCAAGGCAGGCGCTCTCCCAGCTGAGCTATGGCCCCATTACAAAATTGGTGGGTCTGGGCAGATTCGAACTGCCGACCTCACCCTTATCAGGGGTGCGCTCTAACCAACTGAGCTACAGACCCAATTTCGAGCTTGTAACTGTTAGCGTGAGCTATCAGCTTGGAGCTTAAAGCTGCTTCTATCGTCTTCTTCAATGAATCAAGCAATTCGTGTGGGAACTTATGGAGCAGCTGATGTCGTCGATTAAGGAGGTGATCCAGCCGCAGGTTCCCCTACGGCTACCTTGTTACGACTTCACCCCAGTCATGAATCACACCGTGGTAACCGTCCTCCCGAGGGTTAGACTAGCTACTTCTGGTGCAACCCACTCCCATGGTGTGACGGGCGGTGTGTACAAGGCCCGGGAACGTATTCACCGTGACATTCTGATTCACGATTACTAGCGATTCCGACTTCACGCAGTCGAGTTGCAGACTGCGATCCGGACTACGATCGGTTTTATGGGATTAGCTCCACCTCGCGGCTTGGCAACCCTTTGTACCGACCATTGTAGCACGTGTGTAGCCCAGGCCGTAAGGGCCATGATGACTTGACGTCATCCCCACCTTCCTCCGGTTTGTCACCGGCAGTCTCCTTAGAGTGCCCACCATTACGTGCTGGTAACTAAGGACAAGGGTTGCGCTCGTTACGGGACTTAACCCAACATCTCACGACACGAGCTGACGACAGCCATGCAGCACCTGTCTCAATGTTCCCGAAGGCACCAATCTATCTCTAGAAAGTTCATTGGATGTCAAGGCCTGGTAAGGTTCTTCGCGTTGCTTCGAATTAAACCACATGCTCCACCGCTTGTGCGGGCCCCCGTCAATTCATTTGAGTTTTAACCTTGCGGCCGTACTCCCCAGGCGGTCAACTTAATGCGTTAGCTGCGCCACTAAGAGTTCAAGACTCCCAACGGCTAGTTGACATCGTTTACGGCGTGGACTACCAGGGTATCTAATCCTGTTTGCTCCCCACGCTTTCGCACCTCAGTGTCAGTATCAGTCCAGGTAGTCGCCTTCGCCACTGGTGTTCCTTCCTATATCTACGCATTTCACCGCTACACAGGAAATTCCACTACCCTCTACCATACTCTAGCTTGCCAGTTTTGGATGCAGTTCCCAGGTTGAGCCCGGGGATTTCACATTCAACTTAACAAACCACCTACGCGCGCTTTACGCCCAGTAATTCCGATTAACGCTTGCACCCTCTGTATTACCGCGGCTGCTGGCACAGAGTTAGCCGGTGCTTATTCTGTCGGTAACGTCAAAACACTAACGTATTAGGTTAATGCCCTTCCTCCCAACTTAAAGTGCTTTACAATCCGAAGACCTTCTTCACACACGCGGCATGGCTGGATCAGGCTTTCGCCCATTGTCCAATATTCCCCACTGCTGCCTCCCGTAGGAGTCTGGACCGTGTCTCAGTTCCAGTGTGACTGATCATCCTCTCAGACCAGTTACGGATCGTAGCCTTGGTGAGCCATTACCTCACCAACTAGCTAATCCGACCTAGGCTCATCTGATAGCGCAAGGCCCGAAGGTCCCCTGCTTTCTCCCGTAGGACGTATGCGGTATTAGCGTCCGTTTCCGAACGTTATCCCCCACTA
>NZ_JAFCUO010000024.1:0-5343 GCF_049896545.1 Pseudomonas sp. TWR3-1-1 | reverse complement strand
CAAGAAGTTGCGCAGTGCTGCGCAACTTCTTGCGCACTCGTCTACAGCTCACGTTTTATGAGCGCTGTAGCGATGTATCCACACGGTTATCCACATTTGAGTGCGCAACTTCTTGCGCAGTTGAGCGCTAGGCGGTCAGTGACGGTTCGAGCGGGCACATAGCGCCTGAGACTGTTACTTGTCGAAAGCCTGCTTTCACCCCCACGCTTGTCACAAACATGCGATTCCAGGACGCGATTTAACTGCGCCGGAATGCCGTCGATCTGGAAAAAAGCAGATCTACCACTGCCGTGCAATCGTCGAATCCCCCATCCATCGTCGTCATCCGGCCTTGCAAAACACACGCGCCGTTCAAACACCTTTTTTACCTGGCATCACGCAAAACGTGGACGCCAGAGCGAAGGTACGTTGAGAGAACGCGCTAGCCTGTTCACGCGCTCAACGAACGGCAAATCCGCCCCAACGGGCCCGCGACGAACGCCAGCAATGCCAACAAACCCTAGAGATGTTGAACATCCGCTACAGACCGCCGTACAACTGTCGTCACGCATATGCGACAATGCGCGCCATGTCCGGCATCAATCCCGCCTTTATTGCTCAGCAACTTGGCCATAGCGTCCAAATGTTGCTGTCTACGTATGCGCGTTGGCTCAACTCAAGCTCAGACTGGAGCGAGCTGGAAAAGCTCCACATTGGTATCGGCTCAAACCAGCCAACTCTAAGCTATTGATAGGTAAAGTAATTGATCTCCACAGCTAACATCACGATGCAATTATTTGTGAGTTTTGCTGAGTAGTCAGACCCAATAGAATCAAGGGTTATCCGCTGTCTCACCCCGCAGCAATACGCACGAAAACACACCAATAGGTACTGTAAAAGGTACTGACCTACGGCGTCCTGCCGAACGATCCCCTCCTCCCCCCCACCGTCTACTCGTACCGCTTCAGCCTAACGCTCCCGACTCACAACATCAGCGCCTTGATGCGGACCTGGACGGCGTCTTCGACAGCCAGGTACAGGGTTTCAATATCGACCGGTTTGAGCACCTTGAGCACTTCCACCGCCTCGATCACACCCTGTGCGCGCTCGCTGGCCAGATGCACGCTTAAGGTGTCGACGCTGAACTCGATGGCCGTCAGGCGGCGGCGCAGAATGGTCAGCACCTCGGGCGGCATGCTGATGGTGGTGAACGGATCGCCTTCGTTACCGTCACGGCTGGTCATATTGTGGCCCCTCTGGAAGTTCGCTCAGCAACGCGGCCAAGGCATGCCACGGGGAAGCGGCATAGCCATTGGGTCGCCGACAGCATGGATCATGGACGAACACCCGGCCAGCGTCCTTGGCCCGCTGCGCCGAAGCGCAGTAGCTGCAATGCAGAATCGCCCCCCCATCAATCAGTTTCCAGTGCCGGTGCCAGATTTTCAGTCGCGCGGCGAGTGTCGACGCCTTTGCGCAGGCAGCGCTTTTGGCGCGGGGTATATACTCGATGCCGTCTATCAGCACGCTGTGCATGGTGGGTTGCCCTGTTCCGACTCAGTGTCCCACTGCGTAAAACCATTAGCGGGGGGTGTGGTGTACCAGTGTATGGGGTTGTGGTTTCTGCGCCCACAAAAAAAGGCCCCCACACTCGGCGTGAGTGTGGGGGCCTTTTGAGCATAAGTGGCGTTATTCGGGATCTCGATCCAGCCTATCTTTCACGCTTATCTGGACTGCACCCTGTAGATAATGCGAGCGGCGGACCGCCTCGCGGATCTTCTCCACGCTCGCCGTAGCCTCAGCCAGCAAGCGATCATGACTATTTTTATCTATCAATCCTTCAAACAACAGTGCTTCCAGCCAACCGCGAGCGAAAGAATGAGTGTACTCAGCCTTATTTAGGTCCTCTGCGACAGCAACTAGATCGATAACTGTTTGGGCTTGCTCGATAGTTTCAGGCTTGTTCATAAAGTGGTCCGATAATGGTGGCTCATTTAATCAGTTGTCGGCTGGTAAGGAGGGGGGTTCCTGATTTATTGGATAGCTGAGAGAGATCATCACGTAGCATACCCCTCCCTCCTCCGCGAAAAAACCTCATGCAGCACTTGGAATATTTCGCCACGCTTTTGTCGTGAGTACACCAACTCGCAAGTTTACGCGGGTTAACAGACCCGCTAAATCGCAATGAAATCAGGTTGACCGGAACCTGAGTTCGCCATAACTGGATTTTCCGCTACGAATTCCAGATAGCGGGAGTCGCTCCAAAGGGCGCTTTAGGGCCCGCCATGAGGGCATGCTAATTTTTCCGACCGCAAATGTACTCGCGGACAGCATCGTAATCGACGATGAGAAAGGTCGGGACGGAGTGATTCGAACACGCGCCCCCCCTAGCACCCCATGCCCGCAGGGACATAGCAAACCCTTTAATTAGCTCTGGTGCTCGCTACAATCTATTCGATGGCTCATCTGGATGACCTGTCGTCGCATACTGTCGGGCATTGTTCGGCTCACCAGCTTGCCGCTCCCCCTAAGAACGGATGGTATTAAGCGCTTCTTATGTTAGTCTAATATTTCAAATCATGCTTGTTTCGCAAAAAACATTAGCTCACATGACATACTTCGCGAGGAAGATAAGAGTGTTTCAAGGAACGAAGGTTATAGCTGGTATAGTTTTATGGTGCTTTTTGACAAATACATATGCAGCGTCAATAGTTGGTAGCGTAGCTGGGCATGCCACAAGAGAAATATCAGAGCATGCCGTAACGGATGCTTTGAGATCGAAAGGTAGAAGTATGGATGATTTATTCAAGGAGATTTTTGCAAGGGGGATACCTAAAATGCGTGCCACACTACCTGTCATGGTTGACGATGGGACTCTATTATATGACGTATCAGGAAAAAATAGAGAGTGGAATTACTGGTATCGTATGCTGGAATATAAAGCTAGCGATATACCAGCACTCATGCTAAAAATAGGCGGTAGTTACAGGTATAACTATGCAGATAAAGACATGCACCCGATCATGTCGATCGTAATTAATAGTACAGATTGCGGTCTTTGAACCATACCGTTGAAATCATCTCACTCCCAGGGCGGCGCCTAGCTCGCCCCCCCTTTTTCGGCTTATTATCAGTTTCCTGTATCGATAGCTAAACATTACTACAGCTACCGACTCACAACTTTATTAGGAGATATGGCGGTGACACCCAACATACGCATTGTTATGACAATCAGAAAACTTAACTCATCTATTTATAAAACTCAAAAACATTGCGCGAATGCGTCTAAAGTGCTTTAGCGCTCGCGTCGATTCACTCTGCAGAATAGTGGCAATGAACGCGCGAAAAGCCGACTCAGACTCTATAGTGTCTTTGTATGTAGCTTTGCGGATGCCTCCAAAAGTTACAAATACACGTTGTCGCCGCCAGTCCGCCTCATCTCTTAATATAGGAGCCACTCAGGCACAGCCACTATTAGCTTCGTTTACTCTTTACTAGATACTGCATAGGCATAGGCCTGACAAGCCTGTAACGCGATCAGTCCTTGGTCGCCGTCGCTGGTGATTCCGATAATTCGTTGAGCATGCGCTGGGTCAAGTTGGGCTCTATGGGCGCCATAAACCACGCCGCCGGTGCTGGTGGTGGCTTGCATTCCGTCACAACCAGTTGCTGCTGCGGCGTCGAGTTGGACTGACAACCGCAGATCAGCAGTGGCAAGGCGATCACGCAGACGTGCCTGTTTGGTTTTCTCATCTGTGAGCACTCGGTAATGGAATTGGTCGCTGGCTGCCAGCCATTGCTCCAGGGCGAGGCGCTTGCCCTGCTCTGCCAAAATTTGCTCTGAGTTGGCATTGGCCAGATTGGTGCGCTCGATTTGGTGGGCAGCGCTCAGTTCAGCCAGTTGTTTCCCGTAGCGCCAAGCGTCCACTTTCCATGTGGAAAAACAAGCAATGCCCATGGCCACTAGTACGGCAAAGCCAAGCCCGCGCCCCTGACTCACGCCAACACCTTGAGCGCCCGCGCATACAGTGCCTGACGATCCGCCAGCCCATTCAGCCCGCCATTGATACGGCGGGTGATGGTTTCAAACTTGCCCTCATCAGCCAGGGTGTTGAGGCCTCGGGTGGCCCAGAACCACGCAGCCGACATACATGCGTGTTGTGGTTTTTCCAACAGCTCGGGTTGATCGATCAGGTTAAGGCCCAGCGCTTCGCCGCAGGTTTTGTAGTTGCTGCGGCCGGTGATCTGGATCAGGCCACGGCCGCGATATTTGGGGCCGTCCCCCGACTGAGTGTTGCCGAGGTCAGCCCTGCCCTCGTATCGCGCTTGAGCGGCGGTTGGTCCCCAGATTTCACGCATGTATTTGAGCTGACCTGATTCGTGGCCGATCTGGGCGATGAAGGCCGCGACACGCTGGGTGCCGACGATCTGGTACCGGTTCATGGCGGTGTTGAGGGCAGGTACAAAAACGCCGGCAACGTGGCCGGCGTTGGGGAGGATTTGCAGCAGCTGCTGCGCGGTGATGGGCATGGCTTTCTCCAGGCAAAAAAAATCCCGCACGCGGCGGGGTTCGATGGTGTGTGCGGCTTTAGTCTTCGGCCGGAACGACCGCCTTGGGCAGCGGGAAGCGTTTCTTGATGTCGGCTACCGAGGCCAGCCACGCGGTGTAGTCCGGCGCGTTGCCCTGGCTCAGGCCGTCATAGTCAGCCTCCAGCCGTAGCGGGTCTGACTCGCTCAGGTAAGCCGCGCGGCGTGTGGCCAATATGCCGTCGAGTTGGGCGCGTTCTTTGTCAGCCTGAAGCTGTTCGGCGGTTTTGAGTTGGCTGAAGTCGATGTTCATTCAGCGAGTCCTATGTGGCCGTTGCGTGGATTGACGATGTCTTCAGGGAAGTTGGCAGCGTCCGAGGAGTCCGGGCCGCACGGCAACATCAGGCAGATGATCAAGTGACCGTTGCTACGGGTGATGTCGCCGATGATGTATTCGCAGTTGATAGCCGCTGCGGGCAACACCGCGCCTTCGGGAATGGTGGTGAAGTCGAATGTTTCGCCGTTGATGTTCAGCGTGTCGTTGCGCTTGATCAGCGTGAGTGGTTCGGCGCCGAACTTCGGCGAGAGCTTGATAATCATTAGAACCACCGGCCTAAGGCTGTCAGTGAGATGAAGTAGTTTTGCGCAGCGCTGAAGTTGCCGGTGATGGCGGCAGCCGTGACGCTTGAAGGCGCGGCCTGCAATTTGTTTATAGTGAAGTTGTTGGTCGACGCTGGCCCGCGCAGCGCCACCAGCACGGCCGGTGCTACGGCGAACACGCACGGAAATTGCCAGTTGACTGCGATGTCGGTATTAGCCGCGGCCGACATGCTGAGTTGC
>NZ_JAFCUO010000023.1:0-5464 GCF_049896545.1 Pseudomonas sp. TWR3-1-1 | reverse complement strand
CATGGAGACGGCTCCCAAACGATGACGGCAATCATCTGATTTCGCTGGCTGGCCTTGGCAACAGGGCCAGATGGGAAAACAACCGAGAAAACATCATGGAATCGACAATCGTAGAGGGCGCATGGAAAGGCCACCTCGGCCGTGGCCTTGCGCCGCGTGAGCTGCAATTTGTTCTGTCGGTCGCACAAGGGCTCACCGCCAAAGAGATCGCCCGGGTGTTCGGCATTGCGCCGGGCACAGTGGTGAAGCGACTGGCCAACGCCATGTTCAAACTCGGCGTTCACCGCCAAGGCGCACTGATCGCTGAAGCGATGCGCCGCCAGATCATCACCCCGCTGTGCCTGCTGCTGGCTGGTCTGATCGCCATGCACACCGCCACTGACGACCAAATGGCCCGCCGCGACCGTCGCCCCACTGAACGCCGATTCGCGGAACTGCACCTGATACGCCGCGCCGAAGCGGTCGAGTTGATCGGCTGAAAAATACGGGCAGCATCACTTCTGCCCATTCACTGAGTGGGCAGCGGGATGCGGACGAAATCGCGCCCTATAACCGCCCATCTGCATTAAATCCCAGAATCGGTTGTTACCGAGCGCTGGCGAAATGAATACGGCCGTGGAACCCGGCGCCGGAGACGTAACCGGTACCGCAGGCGAGTCCGAGGGCATAGCTGGCCAGACTCGACGCATTCCGGGAAGCGCCGGGCGCCTGCACCCTCCCCTCAAACCACAAAGACCGCATTAGCAGATGCCAGGCCAGTCTCAGGGCTAGGCTTGGTCACCCGTGCCTGGCATCTGGCTAATGCGGTTTACGCCTGGAGGCGACCATGAACCCAAGTCACCGCGCTTACTGTGATATAGCGCTTGCAATGCACCAGCGCCGAAACATGTCTGTAGCGATCAGCCTCGGACTGGTCGGCTCAGTTTCACCTAAATGTGCGCCCCGCTACCGGGTAATCCCTGTCAGCGGCGAGTTCTTCCACATCGTCGACGCCCGCACCAACAAAGTGAAGGGTTTCCGGCGTGACCACAACGCCGCCTGCGCTTATGCACGCAAACTTGAGCAGGAGTAGCTGCCATGGCGACCAGCTATGCAGATAGCGCGCAAGCACGCGAATGGGATCGAAAAATGGACGCGTGGGGTCGCCCAAAGGCCACTCCAGCCCAAGGTCCTTTCCATGACTACGAAGCCGCTGCTTCAGAGCGGTCTCAAGCCCAAGTAAATAACGCGGTTCGCGAGTTGGCCGAAAGAAAGGCCCTCGCCATGCGCATTAATGCCGCAGTAGATCAAATGGCCGTTTTCTGGAACCTGAAGGGAAAACCAGAATGAATATTCAAGAGCGCGATCACAAGGCGGCCATTACCTGGATCGAAGGCGAAATTGAAGAGTTTGTTCGCAATATTGGCACCCGCAACGCCAGTGCCGCGGCAACATCGGTCATCACCTTGGCCTTCATGTTGCGGGCAATAGATGAAGCTGAGCATCGCTGCTTCCGGGCGCGTATTGATCAGCTCTACGCCACTTACAACAACTCACTCGTTTCAGCCGCTTAACAGCACCAACCCACAACACTACTTTCAAGGCTGCGCCAAGCGCGGCGAGGGATCGTCATGTCCAAAAAAACTGACCAAGCACTTGCACAAGAGACATTCGAAATGAGCGAAAACGAAGAGTCGAAAAAATCCGTTGTCCCTAAAGTTGCCGTCACCGACATCGCTGAATATCGGCCGCACGAAGAACAGATCATGCGCTTGGAGGCAAGTTATTCAAGCTTGGTCGTTGACTGCTCAACCAGCGAAGGCTTGTCGAACGCTAAGGAGGTTCGTGTCGACATCCGCGACGTACGCTACGCCTTGGCAAATACAACCAAGACGGCCCTCATCCCTTATCAACAGAAAGTCAAAGAAGCTCAGGCCCGCGTCAATCAAGTTAAGGAATTCGGCGAGGCACTAAAGGATCGTGTGCTTGCGATTGAGATGCCTGTCGATGAAGCGATCAAGGCCGAAGAAAAGCGCGTAGCTGACGCCAAGGCGGAGCGCGAGCGTTTGGAATTTGAGCGCGTCGAAGCAATCCGGGCAAAGATTACTCGCTTCAGCTCTGTTGCTGCCGCTTATGCAAGTCGTAGCGCTGCCGACGTTTCAATCATTCTGCAGAGTGTCAAAGAGTCGGTGATCTTGCCCGAGGAATACGGCGAGTTTGAAGCAGAAGGCACCATCGCTCGCGACAACGCTATCGACCAGTTGGAAGCGCTACACAAGTCAGCCATCGAACGAGAAGAGGCTGCTGCCAAGTTGCTGGCTCAGCAGAAAGAACTGGACGAGCTGCGCGAGAAGCAGCGTATCGCCGACGCTGAAGCTGAAGAACTGCGTAAGCAGCGCGCCGAGGAAGACCGTCTGCGCTTGAAAAAGCAGCAGGACGAGCTGGACCAGCAACGTCGCGACATGGACGAGCAACAGCGCCAGCAGCGTGAACGCGACGCGCAGTATCAGCGCGACCAGGAAGAGCTGGCCCGCCTGCGCGCCCAGGCTGCTGCACCCGCTCCAGCGGCGGCTGTTCTTGCGGCCCCAGTGATTACTGGCCCAGCACAAGCGGTTATAGAGGCAGTTGATCCGGACCCAGCGGCGGACGCATTCGCTGACTCGAGCATTCCAAGCGCCAGCGAAGTGGTCGAGGTCGTAGCCATGGCCTTCTGCGTCACCAATGACGAGGCCTCTGCCTGGCTGCGCGTCATGTCGTTCTAAAGAATCCTGATACCACCCCGGAGGTCGACCAAAGTCGTCGGCTATGGAGTTAGCGATGAACGCCCACACCCAGATTTCTACCGTACCCATGGACACCAGCCCGACAGGGCTGATCCTCAACCGAGACAGCATGCAGTCGATGACTGAGCTCGCGGGCATCATGGCGGGGGGCAAAACTACCCTGCCGAAGCATTTTCACGGCAACACCGCCGACTGCATGGCAGTGATCATGCAGTCCATGCAGTGGGGTATGAACCCATTCCAAGTCGCGCAGAAGACCTTCATCGTCAACGGCGGCCAACTGAGCTATGAAGCCCAGCTCGTCAACGCGGTCATCACCACACGAGCCCCTACCCTTGATCGAATCCACTACGAGTGGTTTGGCGACTGGGACAAGATCATTGGCAATTTCCGCGAGATAGAGAGCAAAAAACAAACGGATGACCATGGGCAGCCAAAAAAGTACCGCGTCCCAAACTGGAACATAAATGACGAGAAAGGGTTGGGCGTGCGCGTTTGGGCTACGTTCGTGGGCGAGGATACCCCGCGCGAACTGACCACCTTAATGACTCAGGCTCGAACCCGGAACTCGACGCTGTGGGCAGACGACCCGAAGCAGCAGATCGCCTATCTGGCCCTCAAAAAATGGGCTCGCCTGTATTGTCCTGACGTGATCCTGGGCGTGTACACACGCGAAGAGCTGGACGACGGCTATACGCTTCCGGAAACAGACGTTACCCAGAGGTCTTCAAGCGAAAAGCCTGCTGACGTAGGTGCCGCCTCAGTACCCCAGGGCGACACGACAGATGCGACCTCCGACCTTTTCGAACAGCTGAAAAAAATTGCTCAAAAGCAGGGTATTGAAGGCTATGAAAAAGCCTGGAAAGCCCTTAAACCACAGCAGCGCGGCGCCATTGGCGTGACCCGTCATGGCGAACTGAAGACTATTGCGCAAACCATCGACGCTGAGTTCACAACTGTCAGCGACAGCGCCGACGCTGTTGCCGAAATCTACAATCAGGACGATGCTCAATGAACGTCTCTGTAGACCTTCAGCGCACCAAGCAGTGGCACCAGGACCGCAGCGGGCGACTCACCGCTAGCCGATTTAAGGATGTGATTGCATGGGGCGACCGTGACAAACACGGTAAACGAAAGCCGCTTGCGGCCCGTACCACCTACATGCGCGAGTTGGCTTTTGAGCGTCTGGCCAATAGATCAAAACATTCGGTCAGCAGCAAATCGATGGCCTGGGGGAATGAGGTCGAGCAATCGAGCCACGACTTCTATGAAATTCTCACCGGTAACAACGTCATCAAGTCGGGCTTCATAGTTCACCCAAAATACGACTGGCTGGGCTGCTCGCCGGACGGCTTGATTGGCGAGGATGGCGGTATTGAGTCGAAATGCCCATTCAATGAGGCCGTCCACGTCCGCACCTGGCTCGAAGGCATGCCCGAGGAACATAAGCCGCAGGTTCAAGGCTGCATGTTCGTTACGGGCCGGGATTGGTGGGATTTCCTATCATTCGATCCACGCCAAGATGAAGACTGCCGGCTGTATATCGAGACCATTGAGCGCGATGAGGAGTACATCGCGATGCTTCATCAGGAGCTGGTCCAGTTCAATCTGGAACTGAACCGTATGGTTGATGAAGTCGCAGATAAAGCCAGGGCGCAAGCCCATCGTTTAGGAGCCTGATCATGATCAGCAACCACTTAAGCATGGTCGAGCAGCAACGCCAGCTCGCCGAATCTATATCAAAGCGTATCGCCCAGTATCTGGCCTCCGGCGGTCAGGTCGCCCAACTTCGAAGTCTGCCATGTAATCCGCTGCCGCCTCCCCGCTCACAGAAAATAGACCCTGATACGGTCCTCAAGCGCAAACCGAAAGCGCTGTCGTGGGCCGATCGCAAAGCCCTGCGATTAATGGCTGACTCACTATGAGCAAGCGAAAACCTCACAACCTCCGCGTTCGAATGGAGCGCTCCTGCCGCGCACTGTTGAGCACGAATCACGTCGCTGTAGTGAACATCGACCCGAGCGGACACCAAGGCCTGATCAACTGGGCAAACTGCAAGAACGTCACAGGCCGCAAAGTCGTAGATGCTGTCTGCGACATCCCGCATCGCTGGACGGTTTACCTCAGCGCTCATTGTGTTGATGGTCCAGGGTCTCGCTACACCAAGTCAGTAGAAATAGCGCCTCAAGGCGTTTACCTCGCCGAGCATCTGACAGACGCCATTGAAGCCACCTACAAAGCGCTACTCGCAGAATGCAATCCGAACCATGTAGTTGCGTCAGGCTGGATTGCTATTCCGGCCGAAGTTTCGCTGGACGAAGCTCAAGCTGCACGAGTCTTCGATGCGGTGGGTGCTTGGAGCCAGCAAAAGGTCGCGGCATGAGGCGCATAGCCCGCATCCAGCAACGCAAACGTCAAACTTGGCTCGCACTGCCTGCCAGCGAAATTGAAGAGGAAGACCATGGCAAAATCAGCACAAGAGCGGTCGGCAAAGGCTGCGCAGAAGAGGCTGGCTGTCGCGGAGAAGGAGTTGCGGCACAAGGTCAGGCCGGGTATCCAACAGGCGATAGAGCGGATCTGCGCCCGAGGCCAGACGCCTATCATCGGCGAAGTCTTGCAGATCGCCATCATGAAGATGGACTTGATGCCCGACGATGAGCTGATGAGCTTCTTGCGGTATCCGCGCCACGAAATCGTGATTA
>NZ_JAFCUO010000022.1:0-9994 GCF_049896545.1 Pseudomonas sp. TWR3-1-1 | reverse complement strand
AGTAAATGAAGCCAACGGCACCGGGAAGGAACAGGCAAAAAACTAAGCGCCTCCGACGAGTTCTGGCATGAACTGGTGCTGAACAATATCGGAGGCAACTCTGTTGCTGAAGCCAAGGAGCGGCTTACCCATCATGAAGTTCTGGGCTGGATTGCCTACCGCGAGAAATACGGGACGCTTGACCGAAACCGGCGGCTTGAGCGGCATTTCGCCATGCTCACACACCTCACCAGTCGCGTGGCGGGCGGGAAGGCTGAACTCAAGGATTATATGATTTACAGCCAGCAGGCGGTTGCTGTGATTAGCCTGGAGCAGGCAGTAGAGGCTTGGACTTGAACTTGCGGGTGGTCAATACGCAGTTTTGAAGCTTCGGCGCCGGGGTGTTAGATTGCGGGCCATTTCAGGGAGGGAATACCCCGTGCAGATAGCCATTTTGCTTGTTCTTGTTGTAATCGCCGTGATTCTTGCGCCGTGGCTCTTGGGTGTGGCTGCTATAGCCGTTGCTGCATATGGACTGTGGGTTGCCGTGGGAGTGGTGATTGCTGCTGTCGTTTTCGTGTTGGTCATAGGTGTCATGATGTTTTCGAGCCGCTCTCAGCCGTCTTCAGGCAGGACTGAACAGATGATTGCCGAGGTGAATCAAAAGCACCGTGAAAAAGAAGCTGCTGAACAGGCTGCTGCACGGGAAGCGATAGCGCTTGAACAAGCCAAAGCGGAGACAATCAAGAAGATTCGCGTGATGGAATGTCCGCACTGTTCGGCCTCTATCACCAAGCACAGCCTTTACTGTGCGCGGTGCGGCAAAAATACTAAGGCTCTTACGCCATGAATTAACAATTCCCGGACTTCACTGAAACCGGGCATGTTTACCCGAAACCGGCTGAGGCCGGTTTTCTGTTATCTGGAGGAAGGTTAATGGCCTCGCGCTCACTGGGAACCCTGACGCTTGATCTCATTGCGCGTATCGGGGGATTTGAGCAAGGCATGGATCGCGCCGCGCGAACTGCAACTAATCGTATGGGCCAAATCGAGAGATCAACTCAAAGCGCGAGCAGTCAGATTGTCAGTTCACTAAAGTCGATAGGCGTTGCAGCAGTTGGCTATTTAGGTACGCGAGAGTTGGTTGCGTATGCGGAAACTTGGACTTCAGTGCAAAACCGTTTGAAACAAGTGACGGTCAGCCAGAAAGAGCTGATTGCGGTCTCTCAAGACGTTTTCAATGTGGCTCAAAGGTCACAGGCTGCACTTGAACCCACCGCTGAGCTTTATCAGCGAATTGCTTCGACCACCGGCGCACTTGGTGTTAGTCAGGCTGAAGTCGTGCGAGTCACTGAGTCCATCAGCAAGGCCATGTCTGCGAGTGGTGTATCAGCCGAAGCTGCTTCGGGTGCTTTGATTCAGTTGGGGCAAGCCTTCGCTTCGGGTGTATTGCGCGGGCAAGAATTGAATTCTGTGCTTGAACAAGCGCCAGGTCTCGCTCGCTCGATTGCAGATGGTATGGGAGTGGCGGTTGGCGATCTGAGAAAACTGGGAGAAGCGGGAGCAATAACGTCTGAAAAGTTGTTTAGGGCTATTTTAAGCCAAACACAATCTATTGATGACCAGTTTGCCCGGGCGCAAACAACCATCAAAGGTGCGTTCACGGTTCTTGAAAACAGTGCTACGCGCGCCATCGGCACCTTGGATGACACCCTTGGCGTTTCTCGGGCATTTGTAAGCTCTGTACTGGATTTATCTGCGGCTCTTGATTCTGGAAAGTTGCAAAGTTTTACCCGGATTCTTGAAGCAGGATTACTTGTAGTTTTGGGCCGGACGGCGGGCGCTTTGATCGCCAATGCCTACGCAATGGGCGTCAATATCAAAGCAACGGCAGAACTCACACTTGCTAACTCTATCGCTACAGCGGGAGAGGTCCGCAGGTTGGAGGCAGTTAAAGCGGCCGCCATTGCGGATTTAACCCGGGCCAGAAATTCTGTGGCCGGTGCAGAGGCGACAGTTGCAGCATCGCGGCAAGTTCAAGTAGCTGATCTTGCACGGCTGCAAACAGTTCGTCAGTCTCTGGTGGCTGAACTCGATCTGGAGCAACAGCGTCTTCGGGCGCAGATTTCTGATATTGGCCGGCAACAGTCAGTGGCGCGCATGGCCGAGTTGCGTTTGGCTGAAACAGCAATTATCCGCCAGCTCACGGCAGCAGAGGCTCAACTCACTGCAACAACGATCGCGGGATCGGCCGCTGTTACCGCATCTTTAGCTCAGCGGACTGCTGCCACAGAGGCGCTTGCTGTCGTAAATGGCCAGTTGGCGGCCTCTCAGTTGGCCGCAACTGCATCTATGGCCACATGGGCTGCAAGCAGCACAGCATTGGGAGCAGCTTTTGCTATGGCCGCCAAGGCAGGTCGCGCTCTGTTATCGCTGGCTGCTGGCTGGCCGGGACTGATTATCACGGTCGGTCTAATCGCTTATTCCTTTTTGGATTTCGGTGACAAAGCTGAAGAAGGTACGACCAAGGCTGCCAACGCCTTTGATGACGCGTCGACAAGGATTCGCAAAGCGGTCAAAGGTATGTTGCCTGAAGACATGGGCAAACGCTCCTTCGAGCAATTGAGCGGCACGCTTGAGGGTCTTCAATCAGAGCTGGTGAAGGCTCAGGAGACTTATGACCGCTTGCAATCAGGTGCAGACTCCGGCGGCGACGTACCTTTTGCGGTACCGCTTGATCAGGCTGGTGAGCGAGTAGAGGCGCTAAAAGGCGCGATTCAAAAGACCCAGGCTGAACTCAATGGGGTGCGTTTTGCTAGCGACAAGGCAGGTCAGAGCTATCTCGACAGCCTGAAGAAACAAGCTGTTGTGGCGGGTAAGTTGACCGAAGTAGAAAAATTACGTGCTCAGCTTTCTGCAGGTATTCTCAAACTTGATCCTGCGTCCGAAAAGCAGGCGCTTAAGCATGCGGCTGCAATCGACAAGGTCAATGCAAGCCTCAAAACACAAAAGGCAGACACCAAGTCAGTTTCTGAGCTACAGAAGAAATTCGATACAACCGAAGAGGATTACAAACGACAAATTGACCTGATCAACACCACCACCGACAAGCAGAAAAACGCCACCGAAGTGGCCAAGCTGGCTTTCGAAATCACCAGTGGCAAGTTGGTCGGCATCAACGCCAAACAGCAGCAGCGCCTTGAAGGTTTGGCGTCTGAGCTGGATGCGCTCAATAAGATAAAACAGGCCAGCGAAGATGCGGCCAAGCTGTCGGCGTTTGATTCCACGATCAAGCTCGACATCCAGACCCAATCTGACGGCTTCGATCTGGAACTGGAAGGTGCGGGGCGCGGTGACAAATATCAAGCGCGATTGAAAGAGACGCTGGCCATCCAGCAGGACTTCAACAAGCAAATGCGCGATCTGCAGGAACAGCAGAACAGCGGCAAGATCAGTCAGAGCTTGTACGACAGCGAAACCGGGCTGCTCAACGAGGCCTTGGCCACACGTCTAGTCATGCAGCAGGACTACTACAACAAGATCGATGAGGCTCAGTCCAACTGGATGGACGGCGTTACCTCGGCGTGGGAAGACTATGTCGATGCAGCGCAGAATTACTCGGCGATGGCGGCGGATGCCACCTCATCCATTCTGGATAACGCAAAGGGGGGCTTGAGTAACTTTCTGTCCGATGTCATGAGCGGCGCTAAGTCAGCTGACGATGCCCTGGGTGATCTGGTCGCCAACTTCGCTAAATCCACTTTGCAGGCACTGACGGACATGGCCGCGCAATGGCTGGTGTATCAGGCGGTTCAATTGGTGGTAGGCAAAACCACGCAGGCCAGCGCCGGTCTCGGAATGGTGGCCAACGCACAGGCCACCGCCTTTCAGGCCAGTCTGGCTGCATTTGCCAGTACTGCCGCTATTCCGGTGGTAGGTCCAGCCATGGCGCCTGCCGCAGCGCTCGCCGCTGCCACAGCCACCGCGCCAATGGTTGCCGGTGTCGCCAGCGCCGCACTGACCGGTATGGCTCACAACGGTAT
This sequence comes from Pseudomonas sp. TWR3-1-1, assembly GCF_049896545.1. Taxonomy (NCBI): domain Bacteria; kingdom Pseudomonadati; phylum Pseudomonadota; class Gammaproteobacteria; order Pseudomonadales; family Pseudomonadaceae; genus Pseudomonas; species Pseudomonas sp. TWR3-1-1. The sequence goes on along the minus strand of NZ_JAFCUO010000022.1, from coordinate 5,972 downwards.
GGACAACATCCCACGCGAAGGTACGTGGTTGCTGGATGGCGGTGAGCGGGTACTGAATCCGAATCAAAACCGGGACTTCACCGAGTTCCTGAACAATGAGCGCGCCGGACATGGTGGGGCAGGCGCAAACCCTATTGTCATAAATGCCCCGGTCTCGGTTCAGGCCCAAGCAGGTGTCAGCGATCAGGATGCACAGCGGCAGGGCGAAATGATGGGTCAGGCACTGACCAGTGAAATCCGCCGTGTGCTTCAGGATGAAATGCAGCAAGGCGGGCTGTTTTGGAGAAGACCATGACGGAGACTTTCAACTTCGATCTACGCCTCGGCGCCACGGGCGACATCGACCAGCGCACCTGGGAAAACGATTTTGGCGACGGCTATACCCAAGCAGGAGGTACGGGCATCAACACCCGATCCGACAGTTGGGACGTGAGCAAAACTGGCTACTTAACGGAAGGCTCTGAATTGCGCGCGGTTAGAGACTTTCTTGACCGGCATGAGGGTTACAAGTCTTTTACCTGGACTCCGCCTGGCGGTCTGCCCGGGCAATACCGTGCCAAAGGCTACAAGCTCAATGCCATGGGGGCCGGGCTGTTCAGTCTCAGCGCTACCTTCAAGCAGACCTACAAACCCTGATGTCTTACTTTACCCAATCCCGCCCCGTGCGGGATTTTTCGTTTCTGGGGTTCCATGAATTACACCGCCGACATTCAAAAGCTTGAACCGGGTAATCAGATCCGGCTGTTTGAGCTGGACGCAACACGCTTGGGCGGCAACCTGTGGCGCTTTCACGGGCATGCGCAGGAGGCCGACATCATCTGGCAGGGCCAGCTTTACTCGCCGATCCAGATCACGGCCAAAGGTTTTGATCTGCGTGGCGATGGGCGTCCGGCATCGCCCACGTTGCAGGTGGCCAACGAACTAAATGGTGTGCGCGGCGCAATATCGGCCATCTGCCTGCAACTCAAGGACTTGGCCGGTGCCCGAGTGCGGGTGATCGAAACCTTTCGCCACTTTCTGGACGCGGCCAACTTTCCCGACGGCAACCCGCACGCCAGTGACCAGGCCAAGATCAACCTGTGGCACATCGAGCAAAAGACCGATGAAAGCCGTGACCAGGTGACCTTCAGCCTGTCGAGTCCGATCGACATGGAAGGGCAGATGCTGCCCTCACAGCAGATCACCAAACTGTGCCGCTGGGCCTGTCGCGGGCAGTACCGCGGTGAAGCGTGCGGCTACACCGGCGCTGGCATGTTCAGCAAAAAAGACGAACCCACCGACAACCCTGCGCTTGATCGCTGTAGCGGCCGGTGGGGCAGTTGCAAACTTCGTGGCAACACCCGGCGCTTCGGCGGCTCGATGGGTGCCAGCCTGATCGCCAGTTCGAGGTAGTCATGCGCATCAGTAAACACTTGCAGGGCGACATCTGCGCTCACGCCGAGCGTGAGTATCCTGCCGAGGCCTGCGGGCTGTTGATCAAAACCGCTGCGGGGCGTGAGTACCTGCCTTACCCGAATCAGGCTCGCACCCCACGGGAGCATTTTCAAATCGACCCACATGACCTGGTCGCCGCTGAAGATCGCGGTGAGCTGCTGGCCATCATCCACAGCCACCCTGACAAGGCGCCCACGCCGAGCATGGCCGACCGGGTCAGTTGCGAGCTGCACGCCTTGCCGTGGGGCATCGTGGGCTGGCCGGGCGGTGAGATGGAATGGTTTAAACCCTCGGGCTTTGAGGCGCCCCTGCTGGGCCGCGACTTCTCCCACGGCCTGCTGGACTGCTGGGGCGCATGCCGCGATTGGTATGCCCGCGAAGCCGGGTTGCAACTGCCTAACTTCGAACGCCACGACCTGTGGTGGGAGGACGAACACGGCCCAAGCCACTACGAAGACAACTTCATGGCCGTGGGCTTTGAGCGTGTCGACAGCCCACAGCGCGGTGACCTCTTGGTGCTGCAAGTGCCGACGCTGGGCCGTCCTTGCTTTCACCCCAACCATGCGGCGATCTACCTGGGGGATGAACCGGCTTTCACCAGCGAACCCGCACCCACGCTCGGCGGTGCTGGCCCATTCATTTACCACCACATGCCCGGTCGCCTGGCCAGCCGTGAAGTGTTCGGCTGGTCACAGGCCAATCGCGTGCGCCTGATTCTGCGACACAAGGATTACCGACCATGACCATGCGCACCATCCGCCTCTATGGCGTACTTCGTCGCGAGTTCGGCAAGGAATACCGACTGGATGTGCACCATGTGCGCGACGCCATCAGCGCCCTGTGCAACCTCAAGCCTGGCTTTGAAAAGTTTCTGCGCAACGCCGAGCAACGCGGCCTGGTGTTTGCGGTGTTCACCGGCCGCAAAAATATCGGCGCAGCCGAGCTGGACCTGCGTGGCGTCGATGACAGCACCATTCGCATTGCGCCGATCATTCAGGGCAGCAAACAGTCAGGCATCTTTCAGGTGATCCTCGGCGCGGTACTGATCGTGGCCGGGTTTGTCTCGGGCGGCACCACGGTGCCCATGGGCATGGCATTGATCGCAGGCGGGGTCGCTGTGGGGCTGGGCGGAGTGGTGCAAATGCTCTCGCCCACGCCGAAAACAGGCATGAACAATGGCAACGAAGACGGCAACAACCCGAGCTACGGGTTCGGCAGCGCGGTCACCACTATTGCCCAGGGCAACCCGTGGCCGCTGCTTTACGGCGAGCGGGAAATCGGCGGTGCCGTCGAATCCGGCGGCGTCCGCACCCAAGACCAACTTTAAGCCGCCACGTACACCCAAACCCGCCTCGGCGGGTTTTGTCATTTAGGGAGTCTTCAATGACCGCAGTTGCACGCAAGCGCATGCCTGTCATGGGCAGCAAGGGCGGCGAGGCCAAGGCCAAAAAACCCAATAACGCCGCCAATGGCGTGCCGTCACTGGCCACGGTGCGCATGGTCTACCTGTGGAGTTGGGGCCCCATCGTCGGGCCGGTGAATGGCCCGAAGTCGATCAAGCTGGACGGCACGCCTTTAGTGTCCGAAGACGGGACTGACAACTTCCCCGGCGTGAAATGGCAGTTCCGCAACGGCGAATTGAATCAGGAGCGTCTTGAAGGACTGACCGAGTCCAACAACGAAATCAGCGTCAACCGCGAACTGCTGAGCACCGCCCCTTACCTGCACAGCATCAGCAACACCGTGGTGGACGCGGTGCGCGTGCGTTTTGGATGGCCACAACTGCAAAGCCAGGATGCCAGCGGCAACATCAACACGGTGCGCATCGATTACAGCGTTGAGGTCTCCACCGACGGCGGCCCTTACGCCACGCTCTTGAGCGCGTTCGTTGATCGCAAAAACGTCACCAAATACGAGCGTTCGCACCGCATCGAACTGCCAGCTGGTAACCGCTGGACCGTGCGCGTGCGCCGCCTGACACCCGAGGCCAACAGCTCGACGGTGCAAGACGGCATGCTGCTGGAAGCCATCACCCAGATCGTCGACAGCGATCAGGAATACCCGCTCACCGCCGTCAGCAGCATCGAGTACGACGCGCAGCAGTTCGGCGGCAGCATCGCGAAAATCGCCGTGCTGATGCGTGGTCGTATCGTGCGGGTACCGGCGAACTACGACCCGCACACCCGCACCTACGCCACGGGCGGTACCGGAACCAGCAACGGGGTGTGGGACGGCACGTTCAAAGAGGCCTACACCAACAACCCGGCGTGGGTGTTTTACGACCTGGTGCTCAACCCTTATTACGGCTTGGGCGAGCGCATCGATGCCACCATGATTGATCGCTGGGCGCTGTACCGCATCAGCCAGTATTGCGACCAAATGGTGCCAGACGGTCGCGGCGGTACCGAACCGCGCTTTACCTGCAACCTGTACCTGCAAAAACAGGCCGAGGCTTACGCCGTGCTTCAAGACCTGGCCTCGATCTTCCATGGGTTAGCTTTTTGGGATGGCAACCAGATCACCGTCAATGCCGATATGCCCATGGACCCGGTGTTTAACTACAACCCGTCGATGATCCTCAACGACGGCGCCATCAACTACAGCGGCACCCGTTGGCGCGACCGACACAACCTTTCAATCGTGTCGTGGGACAACCCGGACATAGGGTTTGCGACAGAGAAGGAACCGGTGTTCGATGAAGACGCCATGGCCGAGACCGGCACCGTGCGAGAAATGTCGCTGGAGGCCTTCGGTTGTACCTCACAGGGCCAGGCGCAGCGCGCGGGCAGTTGGGCTTTGCTCACCGAGCAGCAACAAATGCGCGGCGCCACGTTTCGCGTCGGCCTTGATGGCCAGCTCCCCAAGCCGGGACAAGTCATCTCGCTGGCCGACCCGATGTTGGCCGGTCGCGCCAACGGTGGACGTATCAGTGCTGTCGCGGGCCGGGTCATCACCCTGGACCGCGACATCGAAGTCCCTCCAGGCGCGCGCCTGCACTGTAACTTGCCCAGCGGCAAAGCCCAGGGCAGGGTGATCAAGTCAGTTAAAGGACGACAGATCACCGTGATGGCCGATTACAGCGAGCAGCCCGAGCCAGAACTCGCCTGGGCGCTCGATTACGATGACCTCAAACTGATGCAATTCTACGTGCGCAACGTCACGCGCCCGGAATGGCACCAGTTCCAGCTGGAAGTGATCCAGCACGAACCGAGCAAATTTGACGCGATCGATTACGGCACCGTGCTCGATGATCGCCCCATCAGCGGACTGCCGGCCGGCACCCAAGATGCGCCTGCGCGGGTGCTGCTCAGTCAGCATGTGGTAATCGAACAAGGCTTGGCTACTACCATCATGACCATCGCCTGGGACTCTGCTCCGGGCGCCGTGGCCTATGACGTCGAATGGCGCTGGGGTGCACGGGAATGGGTCAAGATCCCGCGTACCGGCGAACTTGCCGTGGACGTGCGCGGAATCTACGCCGGTCAGTACATGGCCCGCGTCAGGGCCGTGAACGCGATGCAGGTGGCCTCATTACCGACCAGCTCGATGATGACGGACTTGGAAGGCAAGGCGGGTAAACCACCGGCCATCACGCACCTGACCACTGAAAGCCTGGTCTACGGCATTCGCTTGAACTGGGGCTTTCCACCGGGTGCAGAAGACACCCAGCGCACCGAGATTTGGCAGAACACGGCCAATGATCGGGAGTCTGCGACCAAACTTGGCGATTACGCTTACCCGCAAGCGCGGCATGAGCTGCAAAACATTGTGCCCGGTACCAGCCTGTTTTTCTGGGCGCGGCTGGTGGACCGCACCGGCAATGTCGGGCCGTGGTTCCCGGAAAAGTTCGGGATTAATGGCCAGCCAAGTTCGGACCAAACGGAATACGAGAAGTATTTTGCGGGGCAAATCGGCACCGGCGCGCTTTACCCCGAGTTGAGGAAGGACATTGAACTCATCACCGGTGATGGCCCGGGTTCGGTCAAGGAGCTGGCAGGGCAGGTCAAGGAATTGGGTGACAAGGTCGAAGGCCTGGTCGACACCTTTATCTACGACCCAAAGCAGACCTACAAGGTCGGCGAAAACGCTCGCGAAGGACGGCACATTTATCAAGCGCTTCAAGACGTGCCGCTCGCTACACCGCCGCCCAACCCGGTCTATTGGAAGGACATCGGCGAGATCCTCGAAACCGCCAATGGCCTGGCCTTTCAGGTCAACCAGAACACCACCCACATCGATGATCTCGACGGCAAGGTCACGGCGTCATCGTCATCGCTGGAAGCCTTGCGGGCAGCCGCGCGCGCCGACACAGGCGAGGGCGAGTTGGCCGACGCCCTCAAGAGCTGGCAATCCACGGCTGAGCTGGCCGTTGAAAAGCGTGTGCGGGCCACTGACGACGAGGCCATTTCCGAGCGCGTTACTACGTTCGGAGCACAGGTCGGCCAGAACAAGGCCGGGTTGTCGAGCCTTGAAAAGGTGGTGGCCACCAACGATTTAGTCGCCGCCAAGCGCATCACGGAACTGAAAGGCGAACTGGT
>NZ_JAFCUO010000021.1:0-11166 GCF_049896545.1 Pseudomonas sp. TWR3-1-1 | reverse complement strand
TGGTCCCGCAACAAAATGGTCTCTCGCTTGCGACGCCAAGGACGCCCGCCGCGACCAGAACCCCAGCCTTCGCTGCCCGCAGCCTCAGCGAGTGAGGTCATCTTGCGGCCTTCATGCGGCTTAATGCGGGACTTGAGGCTAGGTAACTTGGCCATCAGATACGCTTCCCGCTCATATAGGTTTGCGGCAGTGCATCCGGGTCAGGTTCGTCATCCCCCTCGTCCGCCAACGCTGTGATCAGTTGAGTTTGTTGAGTCGCTATCCGTTCGAGGATCGCGGTCTGCTTGATCTGCTCGGCCAGTACCTGGCTTAACAGGCCAACCAAGGAGTTCTGCGGCTCGTTCATGACTCAGCATTTGCGTAAGTTCTTGAGTCCGCTTTCATGTCGGAGAGTTCCACCACCACGATCTCAGCCTCAGCACTCACTGGCTGGATGATCTCGGGATACACGGTGATGACCGCCGTCCATGCACCACCGGCCTCAGCCTTCAGTTCAACCGATTGCACCCTGGCCAGCTCACTACCATCACTCAGTATCACCTTCGTGCCCTGAGCTAACTGGATGCTGCCGGGGCTTTTGCTCGGCGGGGGAAGGATCGTCAGCACGCTTAAAGAGTTCTTTTGCTCGTTCATATGCAATTGCCTTCCACTTGTTGAGTCGTGCGCGCCGAGTGGCGCATCCGTTACAGGCCATCAGTCTGATCGCCGTGGCAGCTTGAAGTCAGCGAAGCGATCTGCCAGGTCGGCCAGCTTCTTTACGCCCAGAAAGCCGATGAATACACCGGCTGCTGTAGCAAAGTTCTGCGGCAACCCGAAGTACTCAAGCACCGGTATCAATCCGATTGTGATCAACGTGCAGATCGCCGCTTCCAACACCGCTTGGCGCCGCGTGCCGCCGCCATAGATGATCCTGACCCCAGCCATCAGGGCTGAAAGCCCTGCGGCGTAGAGTGTCGGTGCATGTTGGCTCAGCCAGGCGAGCGCAAGCACCCAAAACTCAGGGGTCTTCTCAGGCATGGTCATCTCAATGTCCTCCCAGCTTGGGAGTGAGGGAATGTGGTTAGTCGCGCGTGAGTGGATTCAGCGCCGCGACCAGCAGCGCTTTGCCTTTCAACAGCTCGACATGAGCGAGGCTGGTCAGCTTGGTATCAACGAAGGAGTGGCCGGCGAGCATCTTGTCCAGCAACTCCATCGTGCTCCCAAGGCTATGCACCACATTCAACACAGACTGTTCGTACTCGGCGCGGGCCTTCTCGACGGCCTGGCGCACCGCTTCAATGGGTAGCCCGACACCGGCAGGATGGGCTCGCTTTAAAAAGATAGAGCCATCGGTGTACATGGCGCCATACACCACCCCATCAGCGTGGTAGGCCTCAGGCATGCGACCAAAGCCAATAATCGAGAACTGTTCGCGCTGCTTGGTGTTGAGCAGGTCGCCGGTGATGTAGAGGAATGCCGAGGGATCGCTGTTCGACAGACGCTTCAAGGCCGTGGCAAGCATGGCGACATCACCACCCACCACTGCATCGATGACAGCCTGCTTGTCACGTTTTGCTTGATCGGTCATTACCGGGCTCCAGAAACAGAAAAGGCCCGCCGATATGGCGAGCCTCGTAATAGATCAGCTCCAACAGCACTCCCGGCTTGGAGCTACGGGTGTGGCGGAGCCGAAAACGAAAAAGCCCCGGCAAATGCCAGGGCTCAGTGAACTGTAGAAAGCAAAAAGCCCAACTCAGGGTCGGGCTTTGCTCGCGGAAAAACCGCAAAGTAACGGTAAAGCTACAGATCAAGATCGATCCTGTCAAGCAGCTTTGCGCCGCAGGTCTAGAGCACCATCTATCCATGCAACACCAGACTTCCATAGCTCGCGAGTCTTGCCATATCCAAAGCCCAGACGCTTCCCGACAGTCACTAAGTCCACGTCCCGCGACGTGTAGTAATTGATGATCACGTTTCCAGATTCGGCGTAGCGGTCGCGCAATCGACCAATAAGGCTATCCATCATTAACGCATCGTCATCAGTAATCATTGGCGAGTGCAGGTCATTCTCCCTGGACGCGCAGCAGGAGACACCAGAACCCAACACCACCCAGCGGCCCCAATGCTCAAGCAAGTCTTCGACGGTTCTTTCTGTAAATTTCACTGTCCTGGTCATCACTTAGCCTCCAGCAGTTGCCTGTGAAGTGCAAAAATGTTGTCACCATCTGAGCAATGAGCGGTGTCCCTGATCCTATGCTTCTTACCGCCCTTCATTCGCACCTCAAGCACCGCGTAGCCGTTCGAAGTACCGACGCTCATTGAGCTGACATCATCAGGATTCACGGCGAGGCGTGTGCGCTTCTCAAGCAAAATCATCATTTCTAATCCTCGCCTATGGTTTATCGGTGGACGGGCTGGAGGCGGCAGAATATCCGGCCTCTAGGCTGTTCAGCGAAACTCCATTTAATGGCTCGGCAACGGCATGAATAGCCGTAAAACCGCGCGCATCAAGCCAGGCATGCCACTTCTCCAGCGCATCCCTTTTCCCCGCCTCCACCTGTGTATGGATGTACGTCTGAACATTTCGCCCCATCGCATGGTTGAGCAGCAGCTCACCTATAAGGTAGTCGACCCCCAGATCAACCCACGCGGTTCGCGCCACTTTACGCAGGTCATGACTGGTCCATTGACCAGCACCCAGCCGGGTGAAGATCGCGAGCGCCTGACTGTCGCCGATAGGGCTGCCTCTTTTGGATGGGAACAGATAGACACCCCCATAACCGCTCGCGAGTTGCGCCCTGTGATAGCGCTTGAGCAGCGAACACACTTGCTCGGTCAGCGGCAAGCTCAGCTCCGTCCGCGTCTTAGTGTTCTGTGCAGGGATATGCCACAGCTGATACTCAAGACTGATGTCCCGCCAACTTGCAAGCCGGGTTTCAGACACGCGAGTACCGTGGCACAGCATCATCAATGCCAGCATGGCCTCGCTCGGAAAAAGGGTGAAATGCTCGCCGAATTGACTCAGCAACCCCTCAACCTGACCATCACGCAGCCGAGCTGCTTTGGGATTTATCTTGGCCTTGGAAAAATCACCGAAACGTATGGTGGACATGCCATTCTTTGTGATCAGATCCAGCTTTGCGGCCTGCTTGAAGGCCAAGGCCAGCAGGCGGAAAATCAGGCGTACGTATTCCAGCGAAAGCTCGGCCTGTAGCGGCCACATCAATCGCTTATCGATCTCGGACTTACTCACACTGGCCAATGGCAAATCACCCAAGCGCGGTATGAGGTGTTTCGTCATGACGGAGTGGGCAGTGGCTTTACGCTTCTCAGATAGGCTCCGATCCTTGCTCATTCGCTCGTCGAACCATTCCAGCAATTGGCCGGTGGTGTGCCAAGTGCCCAGTGCAGGGGTTGCCCCTGGTTCGCCGACGATACGCGCGCGCACTGCAGGAAGCGCACCCAGCACCGCCTTGGTGTTGACCTCCGGATAGTTGGCGATCTTGTTCCACTTGCTATCATGAACCAGATACCAAGAACCTCTCGTTCGGTCCTGCTTGTAACGAAAGCGGAAAGCTGGCTCGCGAGCATCCCGAAGGTCGCGAATGTCACTGTCCGCATGGCGGCGGATCTCGGCGTCGGATAGCGTAACGGTAAGTGTCTTGCTCATGCGGCAGGTCTCGTTTGGATTAGGAGTAGGTAGGATCGTATCGCCTCAAGCACGTCGATGCTTCCGCGCACACAATGATCTGGTAGCTCTGCGTGGTCAGCGCCTGCAGATAGGCGTCCTGGCTGGCCGACACCGGCGCATCGAACAGATGGCAGCGCGGCCAGCACCTGCTTGGCGCTCAAGTCCGGGAACGCGCCGATACGGTGCCAACGGCGTTTGTTGACCAGGTACCAGGAGCCCCGGGTGCGATTCTTGCCAAACCGAAAATGCAGCGCAGGATGGCCGGCATCACGCAAATCCCTCACATGCTCAAGTTTGGCATTGCGACCAATCTCCGCATCCGACAGCTTCACGGTCAGGGTTTTGATTTTGGTGTTCACGGGGCACCTTCCGGTTGAGGCTGCCGGTCGACAACCTCGTAAGTGTTGGGCCACATCAGGCGGCCAAAGGTGTGGGCCACGCCTTCATGCTCAAACAAGGCCACGGCGCGGTCAGGGGCATCACTCAAATCCAACTTGTGAGCACAGCAGTGAACAGCCCATCGGTAAGCACTCGGCTCCACCTGGGCCAGATTTGGGTTAGGCATGTGCAGCACCTCCCGAACGCATGGCGCGCAATGCCGCCAACGCATTGTTACCAACCTCAGGGGCGCTGCGCTCGATACTGCGTGGCGGCAAGGCCAGCGGCATTTTTTGCAGTGGCAAACCCGCCAAAACACGGCGAACCGTGATCGTGTAATTGCGCTCGAACAGCTTGATGCTCAGGTCATGAGCAAGACGGTTGAGATTTTCAAACCCGCACTCCTTGGCCGTGTGCCAAACCGCGTCATGGGACCACTGCGCCTGCCCCGCCATTGACGGGTGCGCATTGCGGCACGCTTCGCGGTGAGCTGCGGCAAGTTTCGGCAGCCCCAGCATTTCCGCCGTAGGCGTGCACCAACCGATAAACACACCCACGTTGGGCACAAAGTCCTTGGCAGCCTGACGCGCTCGCATCAGTCCAAATCTCAGTTGCTCAGTGCTGCAAATACCCGCTTCGAGAAAGCCCTGCATCCACTGCTGCTTGGCAGCTTTGTACGTCGCCATGTCCGGCCATGCTTGCTTCCAGGCAGGAAAGATCGAGCGCAGTTCGCGGAAGAGACCGTTGATCACCTTGGCTGTCGCCTCAGACAGTCCCGCAGCGGGCCGAGCGTTTTCACTTTCACCGGCAGCGATGAACTGACCGGTTTGCACCTTGGCCCACAGGCCTGTGGCAATCACTGAAACTTGATTCATTGCGCAAACTCCTGATTGATCCATTCGGTGTCATCGTCGTCAAAGGCCTCTTCGCTACGAAGCCTGCTTGGGAATTGCCGGACGTTGCTCGCTTGGGTCTTGTCGTCCCTTGCCCACCTGACCATCAGAGATACCCACTTGGCTTGAGTATTCAGGCTGCCATCGGTTTCGTGGTGGGCCGTGAACGCGGCAATGGAGTCCTTGGTGAGCAAGTCAGCGGATACGCCAAAGTGAACGCAGTAGGTTTTAAGGAGATTGGCGTCAGGCTCCCAGTCCAGGGTCATTTCTACTGGAGACTTTGGGTCGACAGGTTGTGGGGTTGGTTCAGGAGCAGGTTGAACCAAGGCATTTTTTGCCTCAGTTGGATTTCCCCCAACTGCCGAGGATTTCTCGGGTGTTGTTTTTTGCTCTGACCCGACTGGCTGAGTTTCTTCGTTCGCGCTGAGAGGGTGGTGTTGATCTTCTTCAGGAATCAGTGAATCAGTAAATCCGGAATCAGGAATCAGGGCGTTACCTAACGGTGCCGTAACAGGCTCTAACGGTGCAGTAACGGTATTGCTCCGTTCCTTAACGTGAATCTTGCGGTCTGAGCCCTTAACAGCGAGTTTGCCGTTCCGTTCGTAAACGGTTAGATAACCGTTAATGTCTGGTAGGTCGCTGTCTTTTTCGGTGGCGTGCGGGCTCTGATGCTTGGTGAAGTTGACGACCTCAATAATCGAATGACCGTCATAGGAGAAGCGCGTAATGAAACCAGCGCCCGCGAGGTTGTTTAGGCCCGCGTCAATGTCGTAGTTATCACAGGGGAATAACTCCATTTTGATTCGTTTAACGCGATCCTCAAGACGCCCTTCACGATCAGCCAGACACCACAGGCCAATGAACAACAAGCGATCAAATGCAGGAAGGTCGACAAGAACTTCGTTGGTGAACAGTCCAGGTTTAATATTTCGTGCGCGGGCCATTACAAGGCCTCCTGTGCGGTGGTCGATGTAATAACGCGTGGTACTGATGCCGTGCGCGGCATCAAGTGGGCGGTATTGCCTGATGGCTCAATGATGCTCATAATGACTTCCGTAAATTGTTGTAAAGCTGTGAAAAAAGCCCGCCCGTCTACGGCGGCTTTTTTTTGCCTGAGACTCAGGCGTTATAGGTGTCCGGCGCATCCGTGATAGCTTTTGGCTTCCACACGAAAAGGCCTCGGAGGCCGGACATGACTGATATAACTGATAAAATCATTGCGACCATAAATGCCCAGAAAGGTGAGTTGCTCGGAGTGCATGCCATGCTGTCGGCCATCGCTCGATCGCTGCCACAGACACAGTTGCAGGTGCTACTGGAAGAGTTCGATACAGAGCTGGATGTAGCGCGATCCACCTTGGCGTACTCGCCTGTGCCGGAAGAGGTCATTTCCGGCCTCGAGAATTACGTGACGATGTGGAATGCGATTCGCCTGGAGCCAAACCAGTCTTAAGGATTTGCTGGTAGTAAGCTTCACGGCTTTCTTTATCTAACTTGAGAGTCGAGGGGCGCAGCCTTCCCGTCAGGATCGCTTGCTGAGCCTCTTCAAGAAATCGCAAGCGATCTTCATCACTCATAAGCGGCTCAAAGCTGACATGGGTCGGAGGGAACGTCGCACCCCCACGGCGGGTCGATCCAGCTGCGGCAAGACCCACTAAAAGGCCAAACACAGCTGAGCCAAATGAACAGCTGGCAAAGATCAAAGCGTCTGTAAGCATTTCGCGGCTCCTTTACTGGATGGATTAACAGCTAATCCGAGGTGCTATTTCTCCTTGGGAAACAGCGCGATAATTAACTCAGTGATGTCCTGGGCTTAAGGTCTAAGCGACCATGTCGGCCCAAGGAAAAGATGGGCAAAGATCCTCCCGTTTAATCCCCCCTTTTGTTAAGGACTCAATCTGCAACGCTCTTGGGGGCGGAATAGGACGATCGCCTGAGCACCACTGACTTACAGTCGGGGCTGAGACGCCAAGGCTTTTTGCCAGATCGGTCTGGCTCCCCATGATGCGGGCTGCCTCCCGAGCTGCTTGTGCTGGTGTCATGGGTGTTCTCCGTTAGTTCGCGAGCCAAATATAAGGCATTAGCTAATCACTAACAAGCTATTGCCTACTTACCCTGCGGATAGGCTTAATTAGGCAATGCTTACAGGTAAAGATTTAGGCGCAGCCATCGAGAGTGCTCGACTCGCCAAAGGTGTTTCAAAAAAGAAACTCGCCGAAGATTTCGGCGTGGCGCCTCCGTCTGTCCAAGGCTGGGTAAAGACGGGGCGAATTGATAAGTCCAAGCTCATGGAGCTGATGGACTATTTTTCCGATGTGGCCAAGCCATCGCATTGGGGTCTTAGCGACCGAGTGTCCGAGTTCCTCTCTGTTTCCAGTCCGACAGACATGGATGTCGTTAGAGATGAAAAGGAAAGCAACGTGATTGCCATAAATTCACGACGCAAAAATTCTGACACCAGTTTTGTGACCATCCCCCATTTAGACGTTACAGCGTCAATGGGCCCAGGTTGCGCCCCTCCTGAGCACACCATTGAAGTTATCCGTGACATAACAGTTCACGTTGATTGGCTGAAGTGCCAGGGTCTTAACTATTCAAAAATCGATAACCTCGCGATCATTGATGGCGATGGTGACAGCATGGAAGGGACTTTTCGTAACGGCGATGCACTGCTAGTGGATCGCGGTATTACTGAAATCCGTACTGACGCTATCTATGTATTCACTCTGGATGGTGACCTATTCATCAAACGGCTACAGCGCATGACTGGGGGAGCACTCCGAATGATTTCAGATAACCCGGTCTATCCAGCAATTGTGATCGAGGGCGAGCAGCTGGATAGAGTGCACATACAGGCAAGGGTTCTTCTTGTTTGGAATGCACGGAAGCTTTGAAGATAACTAAGTCATTTGTAAGTCAGGCTTGTAACTGATCTGTTTTTTTTGTAGGAGATCGCGCTATGCAAGAGCCTTCTATAGAGGAAGCCCTCCTTAAAGCTGTGGAAGCCTTAAACACGGCAACGCAGTCTTTTCGTTCAGTAGCAGCCCAATTGATTAAAGAAAACAGGCACGAAGAAGCTAAAAAAATCCTTCAGCAAGCAGACGAGTACGACCGGTTTGTGCTCTCGGTTTGCGAAGTGAAAAATCCCCTCTGGAAGCCGAGCTTGTAATAAAAGTCTGACCAGGAATCTCTAAGCCCGCCGCGTGCGGGTTTTTTTTCGTCTCCACAAAATAAATTAGCTAATGCCTATTTACATAAAATAGGCATTAGCTTATCTTGGGCTCATCGCCGGCAAAAACCGGCTACAAGCCGGAGACTCACCGGCTACCACGGTCAGGGGGAATCCTGATCCCAGCCCCCTCACGGGGACCGACTGGCTCAGCAATGAGAGTTCTTTAGAAATTGCAAAGCATCACTGGAGCACCTTCATAGAGGGTGCTCTGGGATGCCGCTTATGCAGGTAAGCAGTTACAACACGCAGGTAGCAATCGCCTTGTCTCCGCTATAAGGGGATGAGATTTTCAAGGTCCATCCATCTCTAAAAATAATGTTACTGCTTTTCAGCATTCCTGCGATTTGAGGACAAAGCTCTCTGGCCTCGCTTGCATTCATATCCAGTGAAATATCAACGCTGCTATTCCAGCCGGAAACAGAGCATGGTTCGGAAAGCATATTTGTGCCATCCAGCATTTTGCAAAGTGCAAACGCATAACCAACAGACTTGTTTGAATTTTCATCAGCAAAAGCTTGAGTGATTCCGCCGCACAAGAATGCAAGTCCTGCAACCACACCCGTCAAATAGTTCTTCTTTGTCACTTCCTTGTCCCTCGTCACTTTTTAATGAATTTTGAATCTCCAAGAATAACAGCGGCCAATAGCCATCACCAGCTGGACACTTTCACTGCTGCACCTGGACAACCGGGTGCATTGGGAAAACAACCGAGAGCACATCATGGAATCGACAATCGTTGACGGCGCATGGAAAGGCCACCTCGGCCGTGGCCTTGCGCCGCGAGAGCTGCAATTCGTTTTATCGGTCGCTCAAGGCCTGACCGCCAAAGAGATCGCCAGAGTGTTCGGCATTGCACCGGGCACCGTGGTCAAGCGTCTGGCCAACGCCATGTTCAAACTCGGCGTTCATCGCCAAGGCGCACTGATAGCTGAAGCGATGCGCCGCAAGATCATCACCCCGCTCTGCCTGCTGCTGGCTGGCCTGATCGCCATCCACACCGCCACTGACGACCAAATGGCCCGCCGCGACCGCCGCCCCACAGAGCGCCGCTTTGCAGAACTGCGCTTGATACGTCGCGCAGAGCCAGTCGACCTGATCGGCTAATCAATACGAACAGCATCACTTCTGCCCATTTGTTGAGTGGGCAGCGGGATGACAACCCGAGGAATAAACAATGACCAAAGACGGCGTCAACGGGCCAGTGGAAGTTCAGATACTGGTTCACATAACCAGCGAGACACAAAACGGTGTCGCAACCATCGGCCTTGGAATGGGCAAGTATCCAACACCGCAGCAGATCGCTGAACGCCTCGAGAGGTTCTCGACTGAAGAGCTTCCAAAGATTGCACCGGGGTATCGATTACAAACATCTGTTGAGTTTTTTGACACTGCCTGCCTCGAAAAAGCCGGACAGACATTTGCGACCCCGACCAGTTGGAAAAACTGGAAGCCAATCAACTGAAAGCATCACTTCTGCCCATTCAATGAGTGGGCTTTGGGATGCGGACGAGCACACACCGCTTAGCGGCCCCCTGCACTCACTACCACCCAATACAACACGGAGGATTTGCAGCCATGCACATTTAACTCACCAGGGCCCGCCCACTCCGCGCGCCCCGGCCTTGCTCTCACATACGGAGGCGTTGTTGAGAGCGCTACACAGCCCGGTTTCGACCGGGCTTTTCAATTCTGCGGTTATTCGTCAGTACTCAGTCCAACGCTTGAGCGCTGACGAATACCCGTAACCCTGTCGAGGATCGACCATGTCCCAAACAATCGCTCAACGCCTAAGCAATCTCGAAGGGTTGCGCAAACTCACCCGCAAGGCCACCACGGAGTTCTACCAAAAGCCCGGTGTAACCGATCGCTTCAAAGTGAAAGCCGCTGGCTTCAACTGCTTCGAAGTCGTTGAACGTACAACAGGCCGCGTTGTGACTTCCGCACCATGCTTTGGGTACTCCAACGCCTACCGCCAAACACTTGAGCTTGAGGCGCAAGCCGATGGTTTCAGCATCAGGCAATTCGGCCGCTTCCTGCGCGATTGGGCACTGCGCATCAGCGTGATGCTGACCATTTTCGCCTTCTTCGGCAGCCACGTTTGAAACGCACCACCACCTCAGCGCACCGCCGCCTTCGCCAAATTCAACATCACCTGCCGCCCAGCGGACTAGAAGAAGCAGCCTATGGCCAAAACTCCCACCGAACGCAAGCGCGAACAACGCTCGCGGGACAAGTTGAGTGCACAGGAAAAAGAAGCGCTGTTGCTGTCACGAAAGATTGTCACGGCTCTATATCACAACGATGACGCCGCGCTTAAACGAACAATGGCACGCACCGGGATTGATGAGGAACAGGATCTAATTTCGCGCTTCATACGCGGTGCAGACCGCATGAGCGACCAGCAACTGGCTGAGCTGATCCGCCTACCGTAACGGCCCTCCATGACTGTCACGCCGACACGTCACAAGCATTAAATAACTTCGCTGCATCCGGTCACGGAGGGCGGCGCCATCCCGAGGTAATCCCATGCCCATCCGCAACTGCATCATCCATCAGATCGATAAGAAGCCAGACGGCACGCCTGCTGTTCTGCACGTCAGCAGCGCGGAACTGGTCGAATCCCAAGCCACTGAAAACCTGCTGAACGACTTCAACGAGGCGTACAACGCCAAGCAGGGCAAGGGCTGGGGGTTTTTCCACCCTGAGTCAGGCGCCTACCCGTTGAGCGGCTGGCTTAAGACCTTTTACGATGGCGGCGACTTTCTCGAATTCAGCCGCACCGCTGTCGAACACCTGACCAAGCTGATGGAAGAATCGAACCTTTCCGTTGGTGGCCACGTTCTGTTCGCGCACTACCAGCAGGGTCTCACTGAGTACCTGGTCATCGCTATGCTCCAGCAGAGTGAAAGTGTGACGGTGAATGCTGACCTCAGCGTTACGCCTTCCAAGCATCTGGACTTCGGCAATATCCACTTGGCTGCTCGGATCAATCT
>NZ_JAFCUO010000020.1:0-12690 GCF_049896545.1 Pseudomonas sp. TWR3-1-1 | reverse complement strand
GGTCGAGTCTTGACTGGTTAGGGCTGTGGTGGCGCAACGTTTAGCTGACAACCGATACGACCTGTAGGAGGCCGAAAATGCAGTTACTGAGGAGAAGAGCCACGGGCATCGAGTGCCAATCTACCCACCTCGGTGCCCTCAAAAATAAAGCCCTAGACCAGCTGAGGGTCGAGTCTTGACTGGTTAGGGCTATGGTGGTGCAGGTAAGACCTGTCGGCATCGGCTGACAGTCTAGCAGCGGGCCAGGTTGCTTTGAAAGAGCCTGGCTTTTCATGTCATTAAGGACAGATAAGCCCACGGTGTTGATGATGAAAAACCATGTGCGTTAGCCCGCAGGCGTCTGGATAACTTGGTATCGGAAGGGTAGAGCTCGTAGCCAATATGCAGTCCGTTATATTCGCCCTATTCTTGATCTTGATCCGCGTGGTTAGTTGGCCTAGGCCGACAGCATCAGTCTGTTTATGACAGCTCAATCCCCAGACGCTCCTTGAGTACCTGCTTGCCGTAGGCTTTTCCCAACTCCAGCATCAGGCTCAGGCTCGCGCTCCCAACCTTTTCGATGCCCGTCTTCGTCAGGGTCCAAACCTCGGCGTCGCGGACGGTGTCGAGAAACTCATGGCCTGTGTAGGTCAAACGCTTGGGGAGCCATTCGAGACCGTCATCGGTACTGAGATCCTCTCCCACTATCAGTCCAGCTTCGTGCAGTAACATGACATGGTAGGAGACATCCAGAGTCTCTCGACCTTCCAGATTGAGCTCAGTCCATCCCAATGGATCTTCATTGCTAGCTTCGACAGCCAGCAGGATTTCGCGCACCAGGTCTTTTTCAAGCTTCATGGGGGGATTCCTACATGTGATAAAGGGCATTATCACATGTAGGTGCGTGAGACCGACCTGGGAGTTTTCCTGGGAGAAACTCTTCACTCGTCTGAGCTTTTTGCTATGCTCATATGAGTATTTGATCATTAACTCTTTTACTCTTTGGTGTCCAATGAAGGTTATAGCTGTGTTGAACCAGAAAGGCGGGTCGGGGAAAACAACCATAGCCACCCATCTGGCACGTGCCCTGCAACTGGATGGTGCCGATGTTCTGCTCGTGGATTCAGACCCTCAAGGTAGCGCCCGCGATTGGGCGGCCGTGCGTGAGGATCAACCACTAACCGTGGTCGGCATAGACCGTCCGACCATCGACCGTGATTTGAAGAACGTCGCCCGCAAGGACTTTGTTGTGATCGACGGTGCACCCCAGGCGGCAGACCTGGCTGTGTCGGCGATCAAGGCCGCTGACTTCATACTAATTCCGGTGCAGCCCAGCCCTTACGATATTTGGGCGACCTCTGACCTGGTTGAGCTGGTCAAGCAACGTATCGAACTCACAGATGGTCGCTTACAGGCTGCTTTTGTGGTGTCGCGGGCTATTAAGGGTACTCGAATTGGTGCGGAAATCACCGAAGCTCTGATTGGTTACGGCTTACCTGTCCTGGACTCTCGTATTACGCAGCGCGTCAGCTACCCCGGTACAGCGGCTGCCGGCACGACTGTTCTTGAGGCAGAACCGGAAAGTGATGCCGCTAACGAGATTCGTGCCCTAGCAAATGAGATCAAGCAAAAACTTCTTTGAGTATTTGAGGTAATAAATTAATGAGTAAAAACACTGGTGCGCTCACAGCCGGTCGCCCAAGCGCGAGGAATAAGGCAGCCACCCTCGCCAGCCTGTCAGATGACGCAGAAATGAAGCGGGTCAACTTTCAGCTTTCAGCCGACCAGCACACCAAGCTAAAAATATATGCGGCCAAGCAAGGCAAAACGATCAAGGAGCTGCTGACCGAGTATGTCACAGCGCTTCCTGAGTAATTGATAAAATGAGTAAGTGAGTTTATCAGCGGGATTTGTGTGACGCTCAGTGGTTTCCCAGTGGGAAATGACTAAAGATTCCGGGTTAAATAGCTACTGTGGTTTTTTGATTTAGCTAGTTATGATAAAGCTAAGCTTTTTTATGGATTTAGTCTTATGAAGCGTGCTGTGGCGGAACCTGGGTCATCCAAGAAAAACGTCACCAAGTCGAATGACCTGGTGAAAGCTGCTTACAAGCTGTCCCTGAATGAGCAGCGCTTGTTGTTGGCCGCCATTTCTCAGATTGACCCACGCAAGCCAATGCCTCGACCTATTTCGATTACTGCCCCTGATTTTTCAGAACAGTACGGCATCCCGCTCAAGCACGCCTATGAGGCTTTGAAAGAGGCGACGTCGTCGCTTTATGAACGCGATGTCAAAACATACGATGGTCGCTACAAGAGCCGCTTTCGCTGGGTTGACCGTGTGGACTACCTGGATGGTGGGGGGGAGACGAAGCTTTACTTTACCGTCCACGTACAGCCATACCTGGTTCACCTGAACAAAAGCTTCACGACATATGAACTAAAGCGAATCGCGGACCTATCTTCTACCCACTCAATCAGGCTGTTTGAGCTACTACAGCAGTTCAAAAGTACGGGCTTCTATACTGTCAGCGTTGAGGGCTTCCGGGAGCTGCTAGAGCTAGGACCGTCCTATGAGCGTTACAGCAATCTCAAGCTCAAGGTGCTCAATCCAGCCATTGCTGAACTTCGGGAGAAAAGCGGCCTCCTTATTGAGCTAGCGACAGAAAAAAAGGGGCGGGCAATCAGTAGGCTCATCTTCAAATTCAGGGATGACGATCAAATGCGGCTCAATTTCCCTGAACCTGTGGATAACAGCCGGAATCCTTAGTCTTTTAACCCGGAATCTTTAGCTGGTTACCCGGAATCCTTAGTCTTTTAACCCGGAATCCTTAGTCACTTAAACGCCAAAGCCCTTATCCCACGCGGCCTACAGCGATGCTAAAAACAAGATTAAAAACAAGAAAAAACAGGTTTAAAAGCTCTCCCGCGTAAAAGCGAGAATAGGCCCACTCGAATAGCGCCCCTCCAGTCGCTATAGGCCGAAAAAACCGCACTCCCCTACAAAACCGTGCAACGGCCTTTCGCTCCTTCGCGGCGCTGCCTACGGCATGCGCGCTACGCGCGCAGGTTATCAGTGCCAGAGCCTAGGCTCGATCTTGTCCGGTCAACGTAGGTAGGTCTCAGTTATCTCAGGCCTGAAATGCCCAAGTTCCTGGGACACGACGCGCTTGGCCTCTTCACGTGGAAGGTAGCGTTGCACTGTGCTCAATCGCTCCTGGGCGTAGCTGTGTCTGAGCCCATGCGCCCCTTTTGACCAACCAAGAGCTGCTTTGGAGGCCGCACCAAAGGACTTACTCCAGGGCTGACCACCACCGAGTCCATAGTGCTGTTGATAGTGAACGCCTCGATCCGTGGCTCTGATGGGTTCTACAAGGCGTATTGCTTCCAGGCGTTTGGCCAACGTTATGGGAATACGAACTTCACGGGTCAGGCCACCCTTGCCGTAAACGGTATAGCTGATAGTTTCGTCACGGATACCAACAAACTTCAGGGCATGTGCTGGACGCTCATCCGGTGCCTGATGATGGATGCGACGCAGGGTAAGCAATTCATGGGCACGTAGGCCTGCTGCATACGCAATCTCAGTGGCCAAAGCATTGTGTTGGGACTGTCTGGCTACGATCAGCGCAATCTGGTCACGGGTATACAGTCTCGACTCCTCTGCTAGCCGCCTTCCCAGTGTTGGCTGTCCAAGCTTCCCAGTTTGGGATTTCGGGGCAGTGCTTCTGATGACTTCCAGGGTTTTACCTGCTTCCAGTAGATGAGTGACGTGTTGCATCATCGACTGGAGGGCTTGCCGCTCCATATCCAACGTTTTCTGGCCTACAACAGCTGCGCGCTCGCGCAGGTAGGCCAAGGCACTGGCAGGCGTCATATCCCGCAGACTGCCCAGCCGCTGCTCCTGGAGATAGGTTGTGATCTGTTTCAGGCGTGACTCATAATTGCGGACGGTGCTTACCGATTTGATACGGCCACCCTGCAGTTGCTTCATCACTGAGGCAGCCTGTTTTGCCGGTTTAGCGAACTTAGCCATCCTGTCGGTTTCGGTGCAGCCAGCGATTTACTGTTGAACGCTCGACAGTAACCCCCTTTTCAGCAAGCCAGATTTGTAGCTGGGTGCCGTTGCATCCGGCGTGATCTAGCGTCAATAACTCGTATTTGTGTTCATCCAGCACTGAACGCCGTTGGGCGTAGGTCCGCGGTTTTCGGCGTTCCTTGGACAGCGCTTTGAGTCGGGCGACAACCGCTTCGACGTTGAAATGCTCCATTTCGGTTTCCCTTTTGTAAGAACAACTGACCGCATCGACGGTTCAGCGACACTCCCGCTTGCGCGATATCTCTAGTGCCTGTTCGCCCCCCTTTGCACTGGTGTGCAGGCGGGGACTGATCACGCCTCCTGATTTACGAGTCTGGTCTCGGTCTTGCCGTTTAAGGTCTGGCTCGCGCGACCTGATGCCGTTTACGGTTGGCTCTCCGTGTCGATTGCCATCGATACGATGACGTATCAGCACTCGACGTGCGGGGGGCCTGACCAACGAATTACGTTGATTGGCCCCCCTTCCACCTATGCCCTTCGGTAACGATGACGTCACATTAGAGCGCCGGGTAGCTCGGTTTCGGCAGACATAGATTACAAGGGGGCAGTGGATTCTGCTAGCTGAATTATGTTGCGTTAATATTGGTGCGTTAATTTATTAGACTTCTTAAAACCCCGCTATGTACTAGCAATTTATTGCGTTACATAGCGGGGTTTATTACGTTTATTCACGCTACATTTATTACGCACATTGGCAAAGATGATTGTGAAAACCCTACAAAATCCACTGATAAACCATTCGGGGGCCTCAAGGTCCCGTCAGGGGGATTTATGAGACCACAGGGTCATGCTTGGGAAAGCCTTTGGATGGCACTGGTAAACCACTGCGGTTCATAGCGACACCTTTGCGGAACCACTGAGATTCATCCTCCCACCACTGAGATTTCACTCAGCGCCCTTTGGGCTGGCACTGCCAATCACTCAGAGGCTTTCGGATATCTCGGAAAACCCACTGGGAATCCCAAGAGTTTCACTGCCGGCATGCACGATTCACCGAAATGGCGTTGCGACTCCTTTGGCAGACCATCGCGGCACCTTCAGATCCCAACTGGGAAACTGACGATTTTGTGGTTCCGCGATGACACACCTCGACCCACGGTTAACGTTTGCCTCTCGAACGAAATCTGAGGTGTGAGATGAAGTGGCTGTGGATGACGTTTTTCTGTGGTGGATTGGGGCTTTGGATAGGTTCACATCGCTGGCTGCCGCTGTGGAGCATTGTTGCACTGACGGTGCTGGGCATCGTTTTGTGGGGCTGGGCGGTGTGGCTGGAGCATCGGGAGGGGACAGACCATGATGAACGCTGATCTAGATGAGCTAATGCTCGTCAGTTGTCTCTGTCCGGAGCTGGTCTGGTCGGAATCTTCGACACGGTCTGTGATCGTTGCGAATGATGGAACAGTGTTGCGCCTGTACTGGATGCCACTGCTGTTGTGGCTGGATCCGTTTCGCGCTGAATTATTCGTTTCTGAGCTCAATAATAGGCGGAAGGCAGTGACGGCAAAATGATGTCTTTGTTTGAGAGGTGTACTTTGGGTTACCGCTCTCATCTGCTCTCACAGGACGCTAGGAAACAGCGTCATCGATAGAACGAAAGGAATGTTATGCGTACTTTTTTCAAGTTAGTGGTAGTGGCTGTTGCCGGTGCAGTTCTTGCTGCCTGTGGGGGTGAAGACTTCACAGGGGCTTACCGGCTTAAAGACTCAGATATGAAGGTGAAAATAGTTCTCAATATTCATGGTGATGAAGCCGAGCTCTTTGCGGACGATGGAAAAGGCGGTATCAAATCATTCGGTAAAATGAAGGTATTGGTAAAAGATGGAAAACTTCTTCTTGAGGTGAACGGATCTACGCGCCTGGCCATGAAGCGTAACGTCGATGAGCAAAGCCTTGATTGCCTTAACTGCAAGGTAATGAGCCTGAAGAAGGACGATCTGGTTTGGGAATATGACCCTAAGGGGCCATATGACGTAGATCAGATGCTTAAAGAGCAAGCCCGTAAGAACGAGGAGGCGCTAAATGCGGGGCTGGAAAAAATGCAGCAGGAAGCGATGGAGCAAGGGCGACGTGATGCACAAGCCCCGAAGCTGACACCTTATGAAGGTGACTGGGTCTATCAACGCACCACGAAAAAAGACCCGCTGACCATTATGACCATCTGGCGCAAAAGCCAGATCAAAAGCTGGTCGTTCAACTTTGAGAACATGGATTATCGTCTGGGACACGAGGTTCCAAGGTTCGAGGTCACGGACGCTGGTTTGAAGATCGGCGATGGTCCCCAAGCTCACCTGTACACCCTCAGTGCGGACACAAAGATACTGACTTGCATGGACTGTGCGAAGCCGGAGCATTGGGCCAAAGCTGATCCTAAGAAGGATCTCAGTGACCGTCATTACGCCCGTCAGATGGCCGGTAATCCGTGACACCCTGGTAGCAAAGGTCAAGGCAACTAAAGGCGCCCAGTGATCGCCAGTCAGCACAAAGCCCCGCACTTTGGTGGGGCTTTTCTTTGGGCCAAAAAAAACCGCCCTAACCGAAGTTAGAGCGGCTTTCCCAGTCAGTTGCTATTCCAGCCAACTTTCCCAGTTGTCGCGGATGAATTCGTAGATGATGTTACTCACCAACCGGGTCACCAACCCTTTCAGAATATTCGGCTTGCGCGTCATACTTAAGGCCTCTGAATCGACCTTACCCCCGGCGCTTTTCCGGAACACATGGCAGCCTTCGGAACGTGTCAACGCTTCCAGTGAGGTTCAGTCGGGTTAAAGGGCCTCGGGTTTAATCCGCGCGGCTTCCTAGGTCCGCGCCCTTGGTCCTGAATTCGTTAAAGCAACCCGACCCACATCACGTTTCACATGGACTGAGCGCATCTTACCCGAAAATACGGGAAGGCCAAGACCAGATATTAAGGATGTAAGGTGAAACTCATTGCATCCATCAGCGCGCCAAGGTGCGCACGCTAGCGCGCCGCGCTACGCGCTGGCCTCGATAAAAATGTGCATAGATTGCGCAAAGCCGCGTAACCACTGGGCGCGCCACCCGCGCGCCACGGCGCAAAAGCATTGCGCGGCAATAGTGGTCTATGTAAGATAATAACTATGTCAACGCTTCCAGTGAGACGGTAGAAAGGCCCCTAACCGGACTACCAACGAATAAGCCGCCCTCCTAAGGCGGCTTTTTTGTGCCCGTATTTTTCGCGCGTTAACCGTCACAACTCGACCACAAAGCCACGCACGCCGAGCCCTTCAGCAAAGCGACCAATCGCCGCCAGGCTGGCCCAGGTGCGAATCACTTCGCGGCGTGAGCGCACCGGGATTAGCTGAGAGTTCGGCGCCCCAGGCGCACCGATAACTGCCACTTCGTGCGCCTGGCATCGCGTCTCACCACAAACTCCCGCACCGCGGTTGCACCAGATGCAGCAGCACGTCTTAGTGGATAGGTTACGGAGATTGAAAAGTAGACCTGTGGTCAGGACTAAAGGTCGCAGTTTGCGCGCTAACCCCCTCACATTATGACAGGTAGGCCAGCCCTCGACCCTCGGCGCCCTGCAGACGCAAAAAAGCCCACACGATGTGGGCTTTTTTTGTGAGCATCAGCTTAATAAAGAGGCGTAATTGAGCTAAACCTGCGATGTTTTTTGCTGAGTAGAGGCCGCTACAATAAATCCTTAGGATTTATTGTAGCGGCCTTTAAACCAAAAATCAAACTAGCCCCGCAAAACCTAGCTTTAACTTGACTTACCCACTCTTTCCCTATATACGTCCTTAGGACGTATATAGGGAAAGAGAAAAAACTCAACTCAAGGTTGGTGCGCACATGATTTTGCTCGAAGAAGCACTCATGGCATGGGTACTCAATGAGTACCCATACTCGGTAATCACGAAAGAAAAGCTATCAGAACAGATATACTTATTTTATCTTCGAAAAGAATATAATGGTGAAAAAATAGGCACCATTAGGAAAGCCCAGGCTTCTCCAACAGAATATAAAAACAGTATAGGTAAACTAGAAAGATCTGGCGTAATTGTAAGTATTGGAGAGGTTTCACGCTCTGATCTATATGGAGCAGACTATCTAAACAATAGCTACATTATAAGTGGTAAGCGTGAATACAGTGCCCAAGAAACAGTGTGCACTATATATCCATATGCGTACCTTTCAAAAATAAGCGCAATGGAATGGTATGGTATTACCGATAAAATCCCAAAAGTAATTAGAATTACCTCTTGCTCACCTACATTGTGGCGTACGAAATCATTAGCTGATTTACGTATTGAAAATTCCCCTTTTCTAGAGCCAATGCATTTCATCCCAAAATATCCAAAAAATGCCAATATCTCTGGAAAAGAAATTATAGTCTCTACAGAAACAGACTACATAGAGCCAGTAACCGTAAGAAATAGCCCTGTGAAAGTTTCATCCATAGGGAAAACATTTATAGATATGCTTAGAGCTCCAAGTGAATGTGGTGGTATCGACCATGTAATAGATACATATATTGAGTACGGTAAAAAATACTCTAGTGCAATAATAAAATCTCTAAAGGATCATGGTCGTAAAATTGACATTGCTCGTACAGGGTTCGCTTTACAAAAAATTTCAGGCGTTGACCACCCTCAATTGACAGAGTGGCAATTAGAATCACAGCGCTCAAGAGGTAGCTCAAAAATATTAGTACCAGGAGAACCATTCTCCTCGATTTTTGATGCTGATTGGTCACTTTCACTCAATGCGGAGATAGCACAGCAATATGGAAATTGATATTGAACAATGGGTCGAAGAAGCCCAGCCTGAGTACCTTCTGGCTAGGCAAGCCACTCACATAATTCTTAGGGCTATTTCGTCAAGCGAATCCCTAAGAACCAGTATGATTATAAAAGGTGGAACACTTCTAGGGATACGCTATGGGAGTACTCGATTCACGACAGATATCGATTTTTCGACAGAAAAAAAGCTATCGGAAATAAATTTAGATGAGTTCGAACATACGTTAAACGAATCAATGGACGTAATAGAGTCCGAATTAAACTATGGCATAAAATGCCAACTGCAATCATATCAAATCAAGCCAAACCCCAAGGGAACTTTCCCAACAATTAAGGTGAAGCTTGCTTACTGCTTAAGAAGCAATGCAGCTCAAATGAAGCGTCTTGATGATAGGAATTGTCCTTTAGTTATTGTTATCGATTATAGCTTCAACGAAAAGTCATATAATGTAGAAATGCTTCAGCTTGGCGATAGCGCTGAAGAAATTCAAGCGTACGATATTTGCGATCTTCTTGCTGAAAAACTAAGATCTATTTTGCAGCAAGCAGAGCGAAAACGTAATAGAGAGCAAGACATATATGATGTGAATTACTTGATTAATACAATTCGCACGCTGAGTGAAGACGAGAAGTCAAAAATCCTTCGTTCCTTACTTAATAAAAGCATCGGCAAAAACATTGATAACCTTCTCAATGTAGATGGTATTGATGATCCTGAAATTAAAAGACGTTCCTTTGAGGGGTACGCCGCACTCAAAGATACAGTAGAACATTTACCAGATTTTGAGGAGTCTTACGCGACTGTATCCCATTTCTTTAAGTCACTACCATGGGGGGTCGATGAGTCAGAAAAGGCGGAAGATATCTCCAAATAAAATCACCTAAGTGCAATAATTTTCCGTAGCTAATCATTAAAAAAACTAACGATAAAAACCGTTATCACTAATTTTAAAGCAGGATGCTGATGAGCAACTCAGACCCCTTTCAAATACGCGATTCCTACATCCGCATCGATACAATGTCGGATACCTATGCGCGTATTGCTGAAAACGCCTTTTCTCGTTTTCTTGACGACGCTGCTGATCCCACCCCCCTGTTTTGCCCGCCTCACGATCCCTCAGGCGCTATGGATCGCGAGGACCGAAAAGCCGTAAACGGCATCAAGACCATCGTCTTTTCAGCCATGGCAATCGAAACGGCTGTTTTTGACTTAGCTGCCATCCAGCTAGGCGACAAGGTGGCCACCGAGTACCTAGACAAGATGGATCTGATGGGCAAATGGATGATTGTCCCCCGACTCATCTGCGGCCGCTCCCTCAGGGAGGACGGTCCTGCGGTCAATAGCCTCAAAGGGCTAGTCAAAGCACGTAATGCACTGGTGCATCATAAATCTAGGGAGTGGGACAAGGCGGGAAAGGCAGAACGAGCCATGACGGATAGATGGGCCATATTCGAAAAAGACCAGGTGCCCAACGCCTTCAAGACACTGGTTCTGCTTTCGCTCGAAGTCGACGCCGTGCTGAAAACCTTCCTGGGCGCCCTTCCCTTCTATGGAAAAGAGATCTACACCGACTCGCCGCGTCATCCTCGCGTAGAAGAAGTCGTGCAACGTTGTCGTGTGATCCACCAAAAAAACTGGGATGAGGCTTAGATGTCCGAGCTCGTTATTCAACCTGAACGCCGGCTCACTGCTGCAGAATTCCAGCAGTTGGCCAGCGTACCGGCCGCAATCGAGTGGTTCGCCAATATCGACAACCCGCGTACGCGGCGTGCTTACCAAGGCGACCTGGAGGACTTCTGCAGCTTTGTCGGCCTAGCCTGCGCCGAGGATTTTCGCGCTGTAACCCGCGCCCATGTCTTGGCCTGGCGCGCCCAGCTGGAAACCCGAGGCTTGGCCGGGGCCACCATCCGACGCAAATTGGCAGCGCTATCCAGCCTGTTCGATCACTTGTTGGAGTGCAACGCCGTCGCCGGCGGCAATCCAGTACATGGTGTAAAACGGCCAAAGATCGAAACCAATGAGGGTAAGACCCCGGCGCTCGCGGACCACCAAGCCAAAGCGCTGCTAGAGGCGCCCGATCCGACGTCTCTTAAAGGCCAACGTGATCGGGCAATCTTGGCGGTGCTGCTGTATCACGGACTGCGCCGCGAGGAGGCTGCTCAGCTGATGGTCAGCGATATTCAGGAGCGTCGCGGCATCCGGCACCTGCAGATCCACGGTAAGGGCGGAAAATTGCGCTATGTGCCTCTGCACCCCGTGGCCGCCGAGCGCCTGCACACATACCTCGAGGCCTCAGGTCATCACCAGGAGCACACCAACGCGCCGCTGTTTCGCCCGCTGCGCGGGCCGAAAACGGGGAGCGGAATTTCAGCAGAAGGAATCTATGCCCTTGTCGGGCAGTACGCCAAGGCCGCCGGGATCGCCGTGGCCGGGCTGGGCGTGCACGGTCTACGGGCCACTGCTGCGACCAATGCCCTAGAGCACGAGGCCGACATCGCCAAGGTCCAGATGTGGTTAGGGCATGCCAATATCAGCACCACGCGCCTGTACGACCGGCGCGGCCAACGGCCCGAGGATTCACCAACCTTCAAGGTCCACTACTGAGGGCCTTCCGACGCAAAAAAAGTGAAAAATGGGTGGCTGGCACACTTCGGCGTGCCCCTCTTCCCACACCCTACACCCTACAGCACGGCGAGCACATACAGCACGCCGAGTACATTCAGGACATCGAGCACCGAAAAACAACACTAAGGTTATGAAATTAATCATTTTTTTATTTTAAATTGCGTGATATCGCGCAATACAACTAATTGAACTAGGCTAATTCGTGTAATTGAGTGCCATGTATCGTTCATTCGCGTGCATGGTAATGCGCGATATTGGCGTGTAATGACGGTTTGCCATCGTCAACGGATGCCGGGAAACTGGACCCAACAGAAAACGGATAAGGGCTGCACAATGGCCAACGTAAAACAGTCAGCAAAACGCCGCTTAACGATGGCGGAACGTGCTCAGCAGCTGATGCTGGTCCACTTCCCTAACATTCACGAAGCGTTGATATGGACGCGGAAAACCCACGACGGCTTCAGCACTATTCCTCGTACTTTGCCCATTGCCATGCAGATTATTGACGCCGAGTCAAAGGGACAGCCGGCAGGGCACGTGCTGTTTTGTCTATGGGCGCGTATGCCCGATCATTCGGTCATCACGATCGAGAACCCCAGCACGTTTGCTGCTGAAGCGGGATTTCTCGGGGAGCGGGCCGTGGACACCTGGCGTCGTCGGATGAAGAAGCTCCGGGAGCTGAACTTCATCATGACCAAGCCAGGCGCATCCGGCGAATTCCACTATGTAATGCTCATCAATCCTAACGCTGCGGTCGAGTGGATGCGCAACCACAGCAAGGTTCAGGATGGCCTGTATAGCCGCTTCATCGAGCGACTCCCCGAGATCGGTGCCTATGGTGATATCGAAGCTCTCCATGCCTATTGGGCCGCGCTCAAGGCCGCAGAGATGGCGGCGGCTGAAGTTGCTAAGCAGACATCGAGCTCCTCCGTACTGGACGAGCTGGCCCCAGCTCCACCCACCAAACCCAAGCGGATCAGGAGGACGAATGCTAATGCATAGGAGAATATGGGCCGTAGAGTGCCAATCCATCCACCTCTATGCCCTCAAAAATAAAGCCCTGGACCAGCTGAGGGTCGAGTCTTGACTGGTTAGGGCTGTAGTGGCGCAACGTTTAGCTGACAACCGATACGACCTGTAGGAGGCCGAAAATGCAGTTACTGAGGAGAAGAGCCACGGGCATCGAGTGCCAACCTACCCACCTCGGTGCCCTCAAAAATA
>NZ_JAFCUO010000019.1:0-13389 GCF_049896545.1 Pseudomonas sp. TWR3-1-1 | reverse complement strand
GGGTGTTAAAGCCATTAACAAAAATTCCTGAAAAGGGGAAAAAATGTGCGCGTGCGGGAGGGGGTGGTGTCCGAGACAAAAGGTCTGGAGGTTTTGACCCGCCCCCCCCCTTGCTCAAGCTGTGAATCTCAACAGCCGAGATGAGCCATGGATTCGCGGGCCGTCTTGGCCTTGTGGCAAGGAATGCAGAGCGCCTGAAGGTTGCTGTCGTCTTCGGTACCGCCTTGGGCCAGGTTAACGATGTGGTCAACCTCAAGGCTGTGAGTGACCAGACCGCAGTTACGACAGGTGTAGTGGTCCCGCAACAAAATGGTCTCTCGCTTGCGACGCCAAGGACGCCCGCCGCGACCAGAACCCCAGCCTTCGCTGCCCGCAGCCTCAGCGAGTGAGGTCATCTTGCGGCCTTCATGCGGTTTAATACGGGACTTGAGGCTAGGTAGCTTGGCCATCAGATACGCTTTCCGCTCATATAGGTTTGCGGCAATGCATCCGGGTCAGGTTCGTCATCACCCTCGTCTGCCAACGCTGTGATCAGTTGGGTCTGTTGAGTCGCTATCCGTTCGAGGATCGCGGTTTGCTTGATCTGCTCGGCCAGTACCTGGTTTAACAGGCCTACCAAGGAGTTCTGCGGCTCGTTCATATGCAATCGCCTTCCACTTTTTAAGTCGTGCGCGCCGGGCGGCGCATCCGTTGCAGGCCATCATTCAGATCGCCGTGGCAGCTTGAAGTCAGCGAAGCGATCAGCAAAGTCAGCGATCTTCTTCACACCTAAGAAGCCAATCCAAATGCCTGCGGGTGTAGCCAGGCTGGACGGTAGGCCGAAGTACTCCAGCACCGCAATCAGGCTGGTGGTGAGCAACATACAGATGGTTGCTTCAAGCATCGCCTGCCGCCGAGTACCACCTCCGTAGATGATGCGTGCCACTGCCATCGCGGCTGACGCTAAGGCCGCATAGATAGTTGGCGAGTGCTGGCTCAGCCACGCGAGCGCTATCACCCAGGTGTCTGGCTTATCAGGCATATGAGGCATCCGGTGTCCTCCCTTGTGGGGAGTGAAATAAGCTCGGCCCCGACAGCACTCCCGGCTTGGAGCGACGGGTGTGGCAGGGCCGAAAACGAAAAAGCCCAGCGTGATGGCTGGGCTTGAAATTAGTGGTGTATCAATGCCGTAATGGCTTCATGCTATCGTCATTGCTCCTACAGCTATAACGAAGTGAAACCAATGGCAGCTACGCGAACTATTCAAACTGACCAGTTCCAAGTGAAAGGTCCTTCAGGAAAGGTTTATACAATCACGGAGGAAACAACCCAGCATGATGGAACCACCATCTCTGACACGCATACGCGATGGATAAACGGCTTAGCGGGCTACACCGTTCAAGGCGGTGGAGCAGCGAACAAAAGCGCAAGCGGTGAGTTCGTTATCGTGGCTACTGGCGAGTCTTGTGTCAGGATTTGATTGCTGATTTCATACTGCTATCTGAAAGCGCGGTCACGTCCACTAGATCGCGCTTTCTCTTTAGGTAAGAGTACAGTGCAGCCTCAACGCTTTCTGGAATTTTGATGCCCGAGACTACGATGTGCGCTTCATCAAGAACAACATCGTTATGACCATATGCCAGAACACTAATGTCAACGCCTGGGATGCCTCCGCCCAGACAAGAAACTTTCAGCTCGTGGGTTACGCTTGAAACATCTACGCCATCAATCAGAAGCTTGCCTACACCATCTTTGCGGGTGAATTGGACAGTTGCCATGAGTGAACTCCAGAAACGAAAAAGCCCAGCGCGATGGCTGGGCTTTGAGATTTGGTTATCTGTCATTGCGGGCTATTCAGTATCACCACACGCAGGATCGACATGATTGGTCCAATTTACGGCGAGTCGGCGAGTCAGTCAAGCGGCAACAATAAAGATTTCTTCGGCGTCGAATATCTCGGTGGCATGGATAACAGCCCCCTCTTCAAGTGCCTCCAGACGCTTGCCAATACCAGCCCTCCAGTCTCTACGAGTGCGCTCTGGCGATGCTTCAAGATCCCAGGTGTTCATGTCATAGAACTCGGCAGGCAGCACGATCATGTCTGTTGAGCGCTTACCAGACTGAACGCCCTTAAGCTTGGGAATGGCCCAGGCAGTCACGGCTTTGTAGATGAATAGCTGCGGTGCTGGTGAGGAAATTCGATTGATTAACCGCCCTATGGCCGCGACTTTGTTGGCCTTGTGCGTCGAGTACTTCGCCACCAGCACATCCCACTGAGCCGGGGCCAGCTCGCGGTGCAGCAGCGCATACAGGCAGCAGTCGTAATCGAATTTGTCCCGCACCGAGATACCAGCGCCCTGCCCGCCCGAACGTAATTCAGCATCAATCAGTTTCTGCCAGCTTTGCTTGGTTGAGTTGTCGATGTTGTCTGCCGCAAGCACACGCACCAGGGTGCCCATCACGTCTTTGTAAATAGCCATGCTCAATCCCCTTTTTTCTCGACCCAGCAGCCTGATCCCCAAGTCAGCGGATTGAACCAAACACCCGTGGAAACACGATAGACAGCGGCGTCACGCCACCCTTGTTGAGAGCCGCACTTCCAGCACACCTTCAAGTCGGGAAATGCGTTGTGGAAGCGGGCCGAAAGGCGACCGACCTCACCGATTGAGTCGCAGGCCAGACAAGCCAAAGCATGCTGAAATACCATTTTTAATCCTCGCCTATGGTTGATTTCTGAATGGTGCTGCATGCCACGCCGTTAGCGGCCTCCAGCGTATTACCGGATTCTTTGAATCTAACGCCTGTCTGCCCGTGGATCAGGTTCAAACCCTTCTTATCTAGATGCGCGTGCCACTTCTCCAGCGCATCACGCTTGCGGTTCATCACGTCCGACTGGATGTACACCTGCACGTTGTGGCCCATCGCATGGTTGATCAGCAGCTCACCAATCAAGTGATCAACACCGAGAACAGCCCAACCCGTGCGCGCAAGCTTGCGCAGGTCGTGACTGGTCCACTCGCCCTTCCCCAAGCGGGTAAACACTGCGAAAGACTGCCCTTCACTCAACGCCTTACCATTGCGTGCCGGGAACAGGTACTGACCTTCATAACCGCGGGCGATTTGATTTTCTCGGTACTGGATCAACAGGCTACGAACTTGCTCAGTCAGGGGCAGGTGATGCTCAACACCGGTCTTGGTGTGCTCCGCCGGAATAAACCACTCGCCCTCGGCCAAACTGATATGCGACCAGCGCGCTTGCCGGGTCTCACCAATGCGCGTGCCGTGGCACAGCATCATCAGGGCCAGCATGGCATCAGCCGGTTCGCTACCCATCACCCGTCCCAACTCACCGAGCAAGTCCTGCAACTGCACGCCGCGCAAACGAGACGGCTTGATGCTCACCTTGGCCTTGGAGAAGTCCTTGAACTTGATGCCCGCCATCGGGTTGGACGTGATCAGGCCCAGTGCCAAGGCCTGTCGGAATGCCAAGGCCAGCAGCTGGAACGCCAGACGAACGTAATCGATTGAGAGGGTTTCTTGCAGCGGCCACATCAGCAACTTGTCGAGCACCGCCTTGTTGACCTCAACCAACGGCAAGTCACCGAGGCGCGGCAACAGATGGCACTTCATGGCCGAGGCGCCGGTATTCTTGCGCTTGGCCGAAAGATTGCGGTCACGGGCCATGCGATCGGCATACCAGGTGAGCAGTTCACCCGTGGTCGCCCACTGCGAAATGGCCGAGCCAGCATCAGCAGAAACCCGCAGGCGTACAGAGGGCAACGCGGCCAGCACCTGCTTGGCGCTCAAGTCCGGGAACGCGCCGATACGGTGCCAACGGCGTTTGTTGACCAGGTACCAGGAGCCCCGGGTGCGGTTCTTGCCAAACCGAAAATGCAGCGCAGGATGGCCGGCATCACGCAAATCTCGAACATGCTCAAGCTTGGCATTGCGCCCAATCTCGGCGTCGGACAGCTTGACGGTCAGGGTTTGGATTTTGGTGTTCACAGGGCACCTTCAGGTTGAGGCTGCCGGTCGACAACCTCGTAAGTGTTAGGCCACATCAGGCGGCCAAAGGTACGAGCCACGCTTTCATGCTCAAACAAGGCAACGGCGCGGTCAGGGCCATCACTCAAATCCAACTTGTGAGCACAGCAGTGAACGGCCCAGCGGTAAGCACTCGGCTCCACCGGGGCCAGATTGGGATTAGGCATGTGCAGCACCTCCCGAGCGCATGGCGCGCAATGCCGCCAACGCATTGTTACCAACCTCAGGGGCGCTGCGCTCGATACTGCGTGGCGGCAAGGCCAGCGGCATTTTTTGCAGTGGCAAACCCGCCAAAACACGGCGAACCGTGATCGTGTAATTGCGCTCGAACAGCTTGATGCTCAGGTCATGGGCAAGACGGTTAAGGTTTTCAAACCCGCACTCCTTGGCCGTATGCCAAACCGCGTCATGGGACCACTGCGCCTGTCCCGCCATTGACGGGTGCGCATTGCGGCACGCTTCGCGGTGAGCCGCGGCAAGTTTCGGCAGCCCCAGCATTTCCGCCGTAGGCGTGCACCAACCGATAAACACACCCACGTTGGGCACAAAGTCCTTGGCAGCCTGACGCGCTCGCATCAGTCCAAATCTCAGTTGCTCAGTGCTGCAAATACCCGCTTCGAGAAAGCCTTGCATCCACTGCTGCTTGGCAGCTTTGTACGTCGCCATGTCCGGCCATGCTTGCTTCCAGGCAGGAAAGATCGAGCGCAGTTCGCGAAAGAGACCGTTGATCACCTTGGCTGTCGCCTCAGACAGTCCCGCAGCGGGCCGAGCGTTTTCACTTTCACCGGCAGCAATGAATTGGCCGGTTTGCACTTTGGCCCACAGGCCAGTGGCGATAACTGAAACTTGATTCATGCTTCAACTCCATTGATCCAGGTGGTGTCGTCATCGTCGAACCCGGTCGTTCCAGCCTGGGGACTGGCCCCTGCAGTTTTCACACGCTCACGTTTGATCCAGGCAACTAGCCGGAAACACCAACCGGCGGCGCTATCGATAGTCGATGGTCTTGCAACGTGAAAGCCCTTGAACCCTGCGAGCACCTCGTCGGTCAACAAGTCACCAGGAATGCCTGCAATGGCCATCTGGTCGGCTAAGGGTTTTACCGGGGGTAGCCACTGAGCAAACATGGCGAAGCGCTGGCGGTCATCGACGGCGGCGAACACTTGCCGATCTTGCTCAACAATCACCACGGACAGCTCGCGCTGCTGCTCTTCGGTTGATTGATGGTTAAGTGATGTATTGGGTGCAGCTGCTGCACCCCGCTCTGCTTTTTCCTGCACCCCGTTCTGCTGTGAACTGCACCCCGCTCTGCTTTCTCCTGCACCCCGCTCTTTACGGGGTGCAGCGTTTGCACCCCGCTTGATCTGTAGGTCGTATACAACGGGGCGCCGATCACAGCGATCGATATAGGCTGCTGCGATCGCCTGATTCCCTCGGACGATGAAGTCAGACTTTTCAAGCTCATCAAGCTTCAAACGAACTGTCCGCTCTCCAAGACCGGTGTCTTCGGCCAAGGTCTTGGCAGACGGAAATGCGCCACGACCATCACTTCCGGCATAGTTGGCCAAGCAGAGAAGAACGTGACGGGCAGAAGGATTTCCTAAGGTTTGTTTTGGTAGGGCGAGAGCCCAGGACATAGCTTGAACGCTCACAGCTGCGCTCCGTTGATATTCATTGAAGGGCAAGAAACCGCTGCATGAAGTACTGCGAATGCTGCCCAGTTGCCTACAAGCCGGTTAGCGCTCATAATGGATCCCGAAATATGTTGTGAAGCTGTAAAAAGCCGGTCTAGCCACCGGCTTTTTTTTGCCTGCGATTTGGCTACTGGATGGATTACCAGCTAATCCGAGGCGCTACTGAACTGACATTAATGGATGGATAATCAACTCAACGGCGAACGGCCTACCCCTGCTTGGGTTCGCGCACCTTGGTTTCTTTCAGGTAAATTTCTTCAATCGCTTTTCCCAATTCGTAACGAACCATTGCTCCATTAGCCGCACGGCTGATAGTTGGCTGAGTTGAATCACAAATTTCGGCGATCTCTGCCTGCGACAGACCAAGCTGGAACAGGCTTGCAAGCATTGATTTAACTGTCACAGCGCTATCTCTATGATTAATTTCATAGTAAATCATACGAAAACGGATAGCTCCACGCAATACAATTCAACTAATGCGTGAACGTATGGTGATTTATGGATGTTGCTGAGCGGCTTCGCTCCAAGATGCTTGAGTTGGGACTGAATGAGAGTGAGCTGGGGCGCCGTGCTGACGTCCCTCAGCCTACGATCAACCGTATTCTCTCCGGCGAAAGTGCGAGCCCGAGGCGCCCGACTATTGAAAAAATAGCTCGCGTACTGAGGGTTTCCCCGAACTGGCTGATGTTCGGCGGAGCTGATGAATCCAAAAGCTTCGATGCCAACGTAGAACTGGCTTTGCAGCCTTCAAGATCATTTAGCTACCCAGAAATTAGCTGGGTACAAGCCGGGACTGCGTCTGAAGCAATGGAATTGTGTAATGTTTCCGCGTGTGCAAGCCACACGTCAGACGTATGGGCTGGTGAGCACGGGTTCTGGCTAAAAGTTATGGGGCCATCAATGACTAGCCCTATAGGTCCGTCTTTCCCAGAAGGCTTTTTAATACTTGTCGCGCCTGAGTTTGAGCCACGATCTGGTCAGTTCGTCGTTGCCAAGCTGATAGATTCAAACGAAGCCACCTTCAAGCAATTCATTAGGGATTCAGGCACTTTTTACCTGAAACCTCTTAACCCTTCGTTCCCAATAATCCCCATGGACGACACCTGGGTTATCGTGGGAACCGTTGTTGACGGGAAAATGCCGAAATCAATTTTCAGATAAAAGCATCCCATTTGAGCTAAGAAGTCTGAAGCACCCCTAGCCCGCCTTTGAGCGGGCTTTTCTATGCGTTTA
Organism: Pseudomonas sp. TWR3-1-1; assembly: GCF_049896545.1. NCBI lineage: Bacteria > Pseudomonadati > Pseudomonadota > Gammaproteobacteria > Pseudomonadales > Pseudomonadaceae > Pseudomonas > Pseudomonas sp. TWR3-1-1. The sequence continues at coordinate 6,439 of NZ_JAFCUO010000019.1, read as the reverse complement.
AAAATAATTATGCGAAAGCGTATTGACTGCAATTATGAGGATTCGTATAGTCCACCCATCGCCGACACACACCGTCAGCACGGCAGAGATGCCAGGGGCAACCCGAACGCTCTTTAACAACGAATTGATACACAGCGCCGAACGGGAAAGGTCGTTAGCGCACTCATAGGCTGGAGCCTCCCTGAGTGCTGCCGTATCGACCTCGGTAAGTCGGCGTGCAGTAACCCACCGTTAGAAATGGAGGATTTGCACCAATGCACATTTGAGCGATCCACCTGCGTGGCGTGGCAAGCCTGAAGGCTGCGCCCTACACCCCTACAGGCAGCGGACAGTGAGGCCGAGGATGTGACCGCGCATCAACCGAAAGGTAGGCCTACGCCAGCGCACCAGGACAACTTGATGCAGAACCCCCAAGCCGTCGCCAGAAGCGGGCTTGGGCGCGTCACGGACACTTTCACCGCTGCACCTGGACAACCGGGTGCATTGGGAAAACAACCGAGAGCACATCATGGAATCGACAATCGTTGACGGCGCATGGAAAGGCCACCTCGGCCGTGGCCTTGCGCCGCGAGAGCTGCAATTCGTCTTATCGGTCGCTCAAGGCCTGACCGCCAAGGAGATCGCCAGAGTGTTCGGCATTGCACCGGGCACCGTGGTCAAGCGACTGGCCAATGCCATGTTCAAACTCGGCGTTCATCGCCAAGGCGCACTGATCGCTGAAGCGATGCGCCGCCAGATCATCACCCCGCTCTGCCTGCTACTTGCCGGACTGATCGCCATGCACACCGCCACTGACGACCAAATGGCCCGCCGCGACCGCCGCCCCACTGAACGCCGCTTCGCCGAACTGCGCCTGATACGCCGCGCCGAAGCGGTCGAGTTGATCGGCTGAAAAATACGGACAGCATCACTTCTGCCCATTCATTGAGTGGGCTTTGGGATGCGGACGAGAACACACCGCTTGGCGGCCCCCTGCACTCACTACCACCCAATACAACACGGAGGATTTGCAGCCATGCACATTTAACTTACCAGGGCCCGCCCACTCCGCGCGCCCCGGCCTTGCTCTCACATACGGAGGCGTTGTTGAGAGCGCTACACAGCCCGGTTTCGACCGGGCTTTTCAATTCTGCGGTTATTCGTGAGTACTCCGCCCGACGCTTGAGCGCTGACGAATACCCGTAACTCTGTCGAGGACCGACCATGCACCCAACCTTCACCCAGCGCCGCGCCATTCTCGATGGGTTGCGCGAACGCACACGCCAAGCCACTGCTGATTTCTACCAAAAGCCAAACGTCATTGCCCCGCCACTGGCTCCTCGCTTCATCGTCAAGCCAAGCGGGGGGAAACAATTTCGCATTAATTGAGCACGCTACCAGCAAGATCATTATTGAGCGCTTCGGACATAACAACGCCACCGGACACGTGCCCAAGCAAAGCGGAGCAGTGTCAAACTGTTCGGAAAAGCTCTTCACATTTGGGCATTACGCATCGGAATAATAATGACCGTCATCATAGCTTATGTTGCTCACAGATAAGTCGAATTAACAGCTCTGTAAACATAATTTTCACCGTACCCAGCCCTAACTACAACATATCGAATATGCATCGATACACATTTCATGTAGCAATCTCCCAAACGTAGGAACCGCAATATAAGGACACACGAACAAGAAATTCAAAAAACCAGCATCAACTCTTACAAAACCCAAAAAACAAAGTACCCCCCTTTATTATAGGAATCCATTATGGAAATTGCTGCAATTCATATTATTGCCAATGAACCACCCGTCGGCATGGATGGGATGCCAGGCGGCACAGGCATGAGTATGGAAGGAAGAGGAAATATAGGTACCACAAGCAACTTTGGTAGCGAATGGAGAGGCATGAGCCAAACCGATCTTAATCAGTTGACAGCAGGGCTGAACCTACATTATCTGCGAGGGCGCATAATTCAGAAACTCCAACTAGTACAAGATCATGTTGAAGCAATTTATGCAAAATTTACTACCCCACTGAGTACTCTGGTTGAGCAAGATCTCGCTGCGGCAGGTACCAGCAACACCAAAACCCCGCAAAGCCTTGCAGGCAATAAAACGATTATCGACAATCTGGTCAGTTCGCGAAAACAGAACCTCGAAGCCACCATCAGAATCGCTAACACTTTCTCTGGGGGAGACCCCCTAGTACTTTCCAAGTCACAGCGGACAGATATTGGTATTAAATCTATGGGGCTTGTTATTCGTGAGTTCCCTGTACGCACCAATGAAATACTAAATAGCTACGAATCTTCTTACAGAGCGGCTAAGAATGCCAAAATCATTGCTCAACTTATTGAGCAACTCGAAGCTAAATCCACAGCACTATCACTTTTGCTTAATACCTCCACTATCACATCGACCGGAACCGCACAACTGAGTGCAATGGCGGGATCTGTTGCTCTATCACCAGGCTCGGCGCTGACACTGGATGCAGTCTTGAAAGCCGCTGTAGCATTATTTGAATCACTGAAGCACGCTGCGACCTTGGAAACCACTGCAAGTGTAGCGAGCCGATGGATTCCGTTTGCCACATTGTTTTGGCCATCCAACCTTGGTAATAGCGATCTTTACCCACCAGACCGCGCAAAAACTACTCTGACCCTCCCCGCAAGCATTCTTGTCAATCATCCGACTAAAAATCTTGCTGCAGAATGGTTAAAGGTCGCATTGGCAAAAGGAACTGTGGAAGTTCCATATCGAATTTACGGAGATTCTACAAAGTATTCAGTCATTGCTACACAAGCCAGTGGCGGACTTTCGCCAAAGGTCCCTGTAAGACTTCTGACGCTCGACAGGGCGCTAAATGCTTACACCTTCACCACGACGAGTACCCCACCACGCATCTTAGTATTCCCTATTGCCTCGCCAGGCAACAGCTCCTCAACAACGCCTATAACCCCCGTGGATGTCCCCGTTTACACCGGCTTGACGCTGACTCCAATTGAGGTAAAAGCTCAAACCTTGCCAGCTGTCGGCCAATTGGATCTTCAAGATTGTATTTATTGCTTCCCAGTGGACTCTGGACTGCAGCCTATTTATGCAGTATTTAACTCCCCCTATGAGGGTGCAACCACCAAAGGCCAACACAGCGGACGCATGTACAACCCCGACCAAGCTGGTGGCCCAACCCAAAATCTCGACTGGAAGAAAGCTTCGGTCACTAAAGCCGGCATAGATCTGGTAAAACTGCATACGGGGCGATTCGCCCCCTCAGATGCCAATAAAATCATGACTGAGCGTCTCGGAAAAATCCTAAAGGGCGAAACAGCTATCACTGACGTCGACAAACGCTTTTACACGCACGAACTGAGGGAGCTTGAGCGATACAGGTCTCTTGGGGTTGCCGACGGCATTGAAGGAAACGTATGGAATAACGCTCACACTGCAACTCTAGAAGACTTCAAACTCAAAGATTCTTCTGATTTATTCTATACACCAGATGCAATAATCGCTGATAACAAACAAGTATATGGAGAATAAGATGAACGACATTAATGACGTAGTCATTACAGAAAACCCACGAGATGTCATTCTTTTTGCTACTAGAAATAAAAAAATTATCTCATACCCTGCTCTGGATAGACTTTACAGCAGAAATAACTGGGCAAATATCTCTAACAATATTGAACTCTTAAAGCTCGTTGAGGCCATGACGCTGGAAGGCTTGATTGAGCATGCAGACGGAGGCTACAGAAACGGGCCTAACTGGAAAGAACCAGCATTCATTACCAAGAAAAATACTCCATCAAGTAAATAGCATTCCTCCCAAGAAAACCCAGGCGCACTGGGTTTTCTTTAACTTTATAATTCGCACCACCAAAAAACCCAGCACAATTCGTGCTTTTTATTTCTCACGTAATGCAAAACAAAAAACATTTTAAAATATATTAAGCCAAACTTTCTTCCCCAGAGCAGGGCCAGATTATTCGCAACACACGCTACAGAGCTATAATTATCACACCCTAGAAATCCTCAAGCTAATGACAAGATATTTAGCCAACCCCATCAGGCACTGCAGCCTGCGGGAGACATAGAGCCATCTCTATGCTTACAAAAAATATTGGCGAACGTATCGACGCCCGATGCACCCGTTGCGACGGGCGGTACTTTCAGATTAACGAAGAGTTCATCAACTTAGTTAGCTACGAGGTGATTGCCGGCAAGATTAGCACCGTTAGTTCTACGGACAAGCTTAAAGCAACAGGGCGCCTACTCGGCCGCTGTCGTCAGTGCGGCCACGACTGGGCTTTCCGAAAGAATCCACTCACTTCATAAACTCCCCCCAGAGAATGGAATCAACATGGCAAAGATCAATACACAGATCACTGCCCGCCTCCCTCGCTTGATGGAGGCCGGTGAATACAGAAAGCTGCGTTACGCGGGGGGTAAACCCAGCCTGCAACAAATCAAAAAATGGATAGAAGAAGGCGAAGTGCTGGGTGAGGTAAAAGGCGAGATGTATTTCGTAGACCTGCAGGCCGCAATCATGGGATCAAGTGATCCTCTGCTCGCTCAGATGCTGGAGCTTGGGTAATGGCTTCAAGGCCTCGCACTCTTAAAAATCGCAAGCTTCCCCCAAACCTCTACCCCAATGGCAAATACTGGCGGTGCCGCAACCCCATCACCGGCCTGATGACCAGCATCAACCGCCCCCTTGAAGACGCCATCAAGCTTGCCATGGCTGCCAACGCGAAGCTGGCTCCTGTAATGGCCGGTGACGGTGAACTGCTCATAATCCTGACAGGCGATCGCCTACCCACAATACGCAATCTGGTGGAGCGCTTTGAGGCTGAATGGCTGAAAGATCGCGACTATGCCGCTCGCACTTTGGCAGAGATCCAATTCAAGCTGGAGCGTTACCGGCAGGACTTGGGGGATCAGCTGATAGGTCAGCTCGATGTGCTTGCCGTCGCTGAATACCTGGACGGGTTCAGCAACAACGCCTACACCAAGCACCGCGGCTTACTGGTGCAGATCTTTGCCTTTGCGGTAGTTACCAGGGCCCGCCGACTCTGCGCGCCCCGGCCTTGCTCTCACATACGGAGGCGTTGTTGAGAGCGCAAGACAGCCCGGTTTCGACTGGGCTTTTTCATTCCTGCGGTTATTCGTGAGTACTCAGTCCAACGCTTGAGCGCTGACGAATACCCGTAACCCTGTCGAGGACCGACCATGCACCCAACCTTCACTCAGCGCCGCGCCATTCTCGATGGGTTGCGCGAACGCACACGCCAAGCCACAGCTGATTTCTACCAGAAGCCAAACGTCATTGCCCCGCCGCTGGCTCCTCGCTTCATCGTCAAGCCAACTGGCAGCAACACTTTCGAAGTGATCGAGCGCGCCACGGGCAGGATCATCACCGAACGCTTCGGTCACAACAATGCGACCGCCCACGCTCGCGAGCTGGAAGCCAAGAAGGATCAGTTCGATGTGAAACAGTTCGGCCGCTTCCTGCGCGATTGGGCACTGCGCATCAGCGTGATGCTGACCATTTTCGCCTTCTTCGGCAGCCACGTTTGAAACGCACCACCACCTCTGCGCACCGCCGCCTTCGCCAAATTCAACATCACCTGCCGCCCAGCGGATTAGAAGAAGCAGCCTATGGCCAAAACTCCCAACGAACGCAAGCGCGAACAACGCTCGCGGGACAAGTTGAGTGCACAGGAAAAAGAAGCGCTGTTGCTGTCACGAAAGATTGTCACAGCCCTTTATCACAACGATGACGCCGCACTGAGACGGGTGATGGTGCGCAGCGGAATTGATGAAGAGCAGGATTTGATATCGCGCTTCATCCGTGGTGCGGATCGCATGACTGACACTCAGTTGGCCGAATTAATCCGCTTGCAGTAACTGTCACGCCCGAGCGTCACGAACAACAAATAATCACGCTGCGCATCCGGTCACGGAGGGCGGCGCCATTCCGAGGTAAATCTATGCCCATCCGCCACAGCATCATCCACCAGATCGACAAAAAGCCAGGCGGCAGCCCTGCCGTATTGCACGTCAGCGACACTGAGCTGGTCGAATCGCAAGCAACCGAAAACCTGCTGAATGACCTGAACATTGCCTACAACGCCAAGACCGGCAAAGGGTGGGGCTTCTTCCATGCTCAATCTGGTACCTTCCCGCTTAGCGGCTGGTTGCAGACCTTTATCGATGGCGGCAACTTCATCGAGTTCAGCCGTACCGCAGTCGAGCACCTGACAAGGTTAATGGAGGAATCGAATCTCTCTGTAGGCGGGCACGTTCTGTTCACGCACTACCGGCAAGGCCTCACTGACTACCTGGTCATCGCTATGCTCCAGCAGAGTGAAAGTGTGACGGTGAATGCTGACCTCAGCGTTACGCCTTCCAAGCATCTGGACTTCGGCAATATCCACTTGGCTGCTCGGATCAATCT
>NZ_JAFCUO010000018.1:0-15125 GCF_049896545.1 Pseudomonas sp. TWR3-1-1 | reverse complement strand
TCGCTCGGTTTGAACGCCGATCCCAATAACGCAAGCCATGTGCGCCTGCATCAACTGTCCGAGGCTGACGGTGACACCACCATCAAATGGGCCATTGGCTGGTCGGACGGCACCGATGAGCCGACCTTGAACACTGAAGGCGACGATTTCGAATTACCGACTACGCGTACCTGGTTCATCTTTGAAGGCTATGTCGCGGACTTCCCGTTCTCTTTCGCAGCCAACGCCGTGGTCGCCTCGACCGTTTCCATTCAACGCTCCGGTGGGTCCTCCTGGATTCGCAAAACCAAGTAAGGGATTCCCATGAATTTGAAGCAACTGAAAGCCAAGGGCGGGGTGGTAGATGCCACCCTGGTGAAGAAAGAGGTCACATGGAAGCATGTGGACTCGAAAACAAAAAAAGAAGTCACTGACAAATTTACCGTGCATGTGCGCCGACAATCGTTTGGTGTGATTGAGCGTTTGTTTGCGCCAGGCGAAGCAGAGCAAAGCCGCAACGCCAAATACATTTCGGCCTGTGTGCTACTTGGCGCAGAGGCCGACGAAACGATGAGCTACGAAGATGCGTTCAGCCTGGAAGCCTCGCTTGGCTTTGCCATTCTCAACGCAGTAAATGAAGCCAACGGCACCGGGAAGGAACAGGCAAAAAACTAAGCGCCTCCGACGAGTTCTGGCATGAACTGGTGCTGAACAATATCGGAGGCAACTCTGTTGCTGAAGCCAAGGAACGGCTGACCCATCATGAAGTGCTGGGCTGGATTGCCTACCGCGAGAAATACGGGACGCTTGACCGAAACCGGCGGCTTGAGCGGCATTTCGCCATGCTCACACATCTCACCAGTCGTGTGGCGGGTGGGAAGGCTGAACTCAAGGATTATATGATTTACAGCCAGCAGGCGGTTGCTGTGATTAGCCTGGAGCAGGCGGTCGAGGCTTGGGTTTGAGTCTGTCGGTTTGGAGTACTACTTGCCTCTGCTTTGGCCTCTGATTTGCGATGATGCTAAATTGCCTGATTTTATAAGGAGAGGCAGGTCATGCGGATAAGGACTAATTTGTTCATGGGGCTGACGGTACTGGTTTCTGGAGTTACTTGTGCGGAAATAACCCCAGCACATATTTCCATGAAGCTTATATCTTACGCATCATTTGCTGAGGCTAGTGTGTGCCATGTTGAGTCTGTACTCTATGGGAAGATTTTTGAGCAAAGGGTTAATGGTGTAGAGAAAAATATAATTCAAGAGAAGCTTCAGGTTGAAAGCGCTCCGAATATAAAAATTTTAGTGGATGCAATATATGATTATCCGCTGGCAAGCTTGCAAAATGCGGAGCAATTTTATAAGCAGTGCGTTAGTAAGAAAGAAGTTGAAATAAATAAGCGCATAGCCACAATGTCTGTCAATTAAATCGTTTGTAATTAAAGCCCGCTTCTGCGGGCTTTTTATTATCTGGAGAAAAGTTAATGGCCTCGCGCTCACTTGGCACGCTGACGCTCGATCTCATTGCGCGCATCGGCGGCTTTGAGCAAGGCATGGATCGCGCGGCTCGCTCGATCACTCGAACAAGCGCAATAGCCGGTGCGTCATCGAAAGAAATTATCACCCTTCAAAACAGCTTCAGATCCCTGGCAAGCGTGGCCGCGAGTATTGCAGGGCCACTGGCTGCGGCGTTTAGTGTTAAGGGTGTTTATGACATGACAGAGTCCTACGGGACTCTTACAAACCGTCTGAAGTTGGTGACAAGCGGGTCTGCTGAATTGGCCGCAGCACAAAAGGCCGTTTTTGAGGTTGCTCAAAGCGCCGCCCAACCACTTGCTGCTACAGCAGAGCTTTACCAGCGTATCGCTACCAATCAGGACGTCCTCAAGCTCTCTGGAGAAGGTGTTGCCGGAATCGTCGGCACCATCAGTAAGACGCTGGCCATCTCGGGCTCATCAGCTGCTTCAGCGGATGCCGCGCTTGTCCAGTTAGGTCAAGCGTTTGCGGCGGGTACGTTGCGGGGCGCAGAACTAAACTCTGTGCTGCTACAAGCACCTGCACTTGCTCAAGCTATCGCTGCGGGCATGGGCAAGACGGTTGGCGACCTCAAGGGGTTGGGGGAAGCTGGGAAATTGACCGCTGATGCCGTTGTAAAGGCACTGCAAAGTCAGGCAGGTGCTGTGGAAGAGCTTTTTGCGAAGACGGCAACCACGGTTGGCAATAGTTTTACGAAAATCGGCAACTCATTGACCCACTTTGTTGGCGAGCTGGACCAGGCCACAGGTGCAAGTAACGCGCTGGCTGATAAGTTTGTGGGTGTCTCAAAAATCATTGATGACAGCCTGCCGGCCTCTTTGGCGCTAATTAAAAATAACTCAGAAGCACTCTCTCAAACGCTGACAACTGTTTTATACGTGGCACTCGGGCGTATCGCGGGGGGGTACGCTGCCAGCGCAAGCGCCGCAGTTGCAAATTCGGTAGCGGTAGGGCGATTAACGGTCGTCAACCATGAGGCAGCCGTCGCCGCAGTGCGCAAAGCTGAGGTGGATCAGGTTTCCGCTAAAAATGCTCTTCAGCTTGCCCGGATGAACGTTTCTTTGGCGGTGTCTGTGAAGGATGTAGCGATTGCGGAAAAGGCTTTGGATGCAGCAAAAACCAAAGCTCTGGCCATGAGCGTCAAACTTTCGCAAGCAAGGGGTCTGGAAGTTGCCGCGAACACTGCGGTGACCGCCTCAACAACAGCAAGTGGTGTTGCTATGGGGTTTGCTACCCGAGCAGCTACCAGCTTAAGAGTGGCAGCGTCTGGTCTACTTGCCCTTGTCGGTGGCCCGGCAGGCCTGCTGTTTATTGCGGGGGCGGCTGCACTTTCATTTGTAGACTGGGGTAGTAAATCCCAGAAGCTTATGGGTGACTTGAGTGATTTAGACGGCACAGTTGACCAGTTGCGTCAGAGTTTCATTAAGCTGAACGAAGATCAGCGGCGCGCAAAGGTAAGCGACTGGCAAGACAAGCAGCTCGGCGCAACAATGGCAGTTAAGGAGGCATATGATGACCTTGAGACCTCAATTAAGTCGTCAATGGTCAGCCTGTCCAACGTAAAATCGCCTGATCATTTAACACAACTGAAAGAATTCGAAGTGTTGTCAACACAGCTCACGGATGCTCGCATTCGTGGGGAGTCTCTGACACCGATTTTGGACGGTCTCGCGAGCAGATCGGGGGTGAAACCAGGAGCAGCAAAGGATTGGGTTGAGCTAGCAGGAAAAGTGAGTGATGCCCAGCAGGTTCTTGATCAAACCACTGATCGCCTGAACATGCTTAGCGGTGCTCTTTCCAATAATACAATCGAAACGCAGCTTAACAGCCAGTCTAAAGACGGTATGACCTCCGCGGGCCAAAAATATCTGGCTACGATGCAGGCTCAACTTGCAAAGCTCCAAGATAATAATGATGCCGTAAAAGAAACTATTCGATACTTGGCAGAGCATACAGATTTTTCAGAAGCGGATCGGGTTGCTATTCTCTCTAACGCTTATGCACGAAAAGCCCAAACTGAAGCCAACAAAGCTGCCACCAGTAGTTTGAAATCTTATGCATCCGAAGTTAAAAGCAATCAAAAAACATTTGACGATGCGCAAGAAAATTATCGGCGGCAAATCGAGTTAATTAACACATCAACTGACGCACAGAAAAATGCGACGGAAGTAGAAAAACTAGCGTTCGAGGTGTCCAATGGCAAGTATGCGGCGCTGAGTGAAAAGCAGAAGAAGCTACTCGAAGGCAAGGCAGCTGAGCTTGATGTACTAAAACAACTGCAAAAAGCTAATTTGGACGCTAAGAAAATCGCCGCGTTTCAGTCGAGTGTTCGTGAAAGCAACCAAACGGTACAAGATGGTTTTAAGCAAGAGCTTGAGGGATCAGGCCGAGGAGATAAGTACAAGGCTCGCCTTAAGGAAATGCTCGCTTTAGAGCAAGATTTTAATAAGCAAAAGCGCGATTTGACCTTTCAACGCAATAACGACGATATCAGTGAGGATATCTACAAGAAAGAGACCGCAATCCTCGATGATGCCCTGGCCACCCGCCTTGTCATGCAGCAGGACTATTACAACCAGGTGGATGACGCCCAGTCCAACTGGATGGACGGCGTAACCTCGGCGTGGGAAGACTACGTCGATGCAGCGCAGAACTACTCGGCGATGGCGGCGGATGCTACCTCATCCATTCTGGACAACGCCAAGGGCGGCCTGAGCAACTTTCTCTCCGATGTCATGAGCGGCGCCAAGTCAGCAGACGATGCCCTGGGTGATCTGGTCGCCAACTTCGCTAAATCCACTTTGCAGGCACTGACGGACATGGCCGCGCAATGGCTGGTGTATCAGGCGGTTCAATTGGTGGTAGGCAAAACCACGCAGGCCAGCGCAGGGCTCGGAATGGTGGCCAACGCACAGGCCACCGCGTTTCAGGCCAGTCTGGCTGCATTTGCCAGTACTGCCGCTATTCCGGTGGTAGGTCCAGCCATGGCGCCTGCCGCAGCGCTCGCTGCCGCGACAGCGACCGCGCCAATGGTTGCTGGTGTCGCCAGTGCTGCATTGACCGGTATGGCCCACAACGGCATGGACAACATCCCCCGCGAAGGTACCTGGTTGCTGGACGGAGGCGAGCGGGTGCTCAACCCCAACCAGAACCGAGACTTTACCGAATTCTTGAATAACGAGCGTGCCGGTAATGGCGGGGCGGGTTCCACGCCCATTGTGATCAATGCACCGGTCACTGTTCAGGCTCAGCCGGGTATCAGTGATCAGGACGCACAGCGACAAGGCGACAACATAAGCAAAGCGATTGAGCAGAGTTTTGGACAATTTCTAGATCGAGAAATGGCGCAGGGCGGCAGACTTTGGAGAAGATAATGTTTAGCGAAGAAGACCGGCAGGAACTGTGTGGCGAACTCGCAAATGCTGTTTATATGTTTTTTCGAAAAAAAGAACCGCTTACAGGCGTCGCGGGTGATAGGAAGGCTGCTAAAGATTGCACCCAATTACTCGGTAGAGTAGTGGCCGCCGCCGCTTATGGCGAACCAATCGACAGCCACTATTTGCTGTACGTGAAAGGCTGGGAAAAAAAGGCAGTTTATATCGCAGAACGTGCCGCGAAGCAGGTTGTGAGTGGTTCTATTAAGTCCATATAGCGCGATTAGGTTGGGTTGGACGATGACAGAGACATTCAGCTTCGACATGCGCATTGGCGCCACGGGCGATATCGACCAGCGCACCTGGGAAAACGATTTTGGCGACGGCTATACCCAAGCAGGTGGTACGGGCATCAACACCCGTTCCGGCAACTGGGACGTGAGCAAAACCGGCTACTTAACGGAAGGCTCTGAGTTGCGCGCGGTTAGAGACTTTCTTGACCGGCATGAGGGTTACAAGTCTTTTACCTGGACGCCGCCCGGCGGTCTGCCCGGGCAATACCGGGCCAAAGGCTACAAGCTCAATGCCATGGGGGCCGGGCTGTTCAGTCTCAGCGCTACCTTCAAGCAGACCTACAAACCCTGATGTCTTCCTTTATCCAATCCCGCCCCGTGCGGGATTTTTCGTTTCTGGGGTTCCATGAATTACACCGCCGACATTCAAAAGCTTGAACCGGGTAATCAGATCCGGCTGTTTGAGCTGGACGCAACACGCTTGGGCGGCAACCTGTGGCGCTTTCACGGGCATGCGCAGGAGGCCGACATCATCTGGCAGGGCCAGCTTTACTCGCCGATCCAGATCACGGCCAAAGGTTTTGATCTGCGTGGCGATGGGCGTCCGGCATCGCCCACGTTGCAGGTGGCCAACGAACTGAATGGTGTGCGCGGCGCAATATCGGCCATCTGCCTGCAACTCAAGGACTTGGCCGGTGCTCGGGTACGTGTGATCGAAACGTTCCGCCACTTTCTGGACGCGGCCAACTTTCCCGACGGCAACCCGCACGCCAGTGACCAGGCCAAGATCAACCTGTGGCACATCGAGCAAAAGACCGATGAAAGCCGTGACCAGGTGACCTTCAGCCTGTCGAGTCCGATCGACATGGAAGGGCAGATGCTGCCCTCACAGCAGATCACCAAACTGTGCCGCTGGGCCTGTCGCGGGCAGTACCGCGGTGAAGCGTGCGGCTACACCGGCGCTGGCATGTTCAACAAAAAAGACGAACCCACCGACAACCCTGCGCTTGATCGCTGTAGCGGCCGGTGGGGCAGTTGCAAACTTCGTGGCAACACCCGGCGCTTCGGCGGCTCGATGGGTGCCAGCCTGATCGCCAGTTCGAGGTAGTCATGCGCATCAGTAAACACTTGCAGGGCGACATCTGCGCTCACGCCGAGCGTGAGTATCCTGCCGAGGCCTGCGGGCTGTTGATCAAAACCGCTGCGGGGCGTGAGTACCTGCCTTGCGCGAATCAGGCCCGCACCCCACGGGAGCACTTTCAAATCGACCCACATGACCTGGTCGCCGCTGAAGATCGCGGTGAGCTGCTGGCCATCATCCACAGCCACCCTGACAAGGCGCCCACGCCGAGCATGGCCGACCGGGTCAGTTGCGAGCTGCACGCCTTGCCGTGGGGCATCGTGGGCTGGCCGGGCGGTGAGATGGAATGGTTTAAACCCTCGGGCTTTGAGGCGCCCCTGCTGGGCCGCGACTTCTCCCACGGCCTGCTGGATTGCTGGGGCGCATGCCGCGATTGGTATGCCCGCGAAGCCGGGTTGCAACTGCCTAACTTCGAACGCCACGACCTGTGGTGGGAGGACGAACACGGCCCAAGCCACTACGAAGACAACTTCATGGCCGTGGGCTTTGAGCGTGTCGACAGACCGCAGCGCGGTGACCTCTTGGTGCTTCAAGTGCCGACGCTGGGCCGTCCTTGCTTTCACCCCAACCATGCGGCGATCTACCTGGGAGATGAACCGGCTTTCACCAGCGAACCCGCCCCCACGCTCGGCGGTGCTGGCCCATTCATTTACCACCACATGCCCGGTCGCCTGGCCAGCCGTGAAGTGTTCGGCTGGTCACAGGCCAATCGCGTGCGCCTGATTCTGCGACACAAGGACTACCGACCATGACTATGCGCACCATCCGCCTCTACGGCGTATTGCGCCGCCAGTTCGGCAAGGAATACCGACTGGATGTGCACCATGTGCGCGACGCCATCAGCGCCCTGTGCAACCTCAAGCCGGGCTTCGAAAAGTTTCTGCGCAACGCCGAGCAACGCGGCTTGGTGTTTGCGGTGTTCACCGGCCGCAAAAATATCGGCGAAGCCGAGCTGGACCTGCGTGGCGTCGATGACAGCACCATTCGCATTGCGCCGATCATTCAGGGCAGCAAACAGTCAGGCATCTTTCAGGTGATCCTCGGCGCGGTACTGATCGTGGCCGGATTTGTCTCGGGCGGCACCACCGTGCCCATGGGCATGGCGTTGATCGCAGGCGGGGTCGCCGTGGGGCTGGGCGGAGTGGTGCAAATGCTCTCGCCCACGCCGAAAACCGGCATGAACAATGGTAACGAAGACGGCAACAACCCGAGCTACGGGTTCGGCAGCGCGGTCACCACCATTGCCCAGGGCAACCCGTGGCCGCTGCTTTACGGCGAGCGGGAAATCGGCGGTGCCGTCGAATCTGGCGGCATTCACACTCAAGATCGGATCTAACCCGTCACTTACACCCCAACCCGCTTCGGCGGGTTTTGTCATTTTTGGAGTAACCAATGACCGCAGTTGCACGCAAGCGCGCGCCGATTGTCGGCAGTAAGGGCGGCGAGTCCAAACCCAAGCAACCGAACATCGCAGCCAATGGCGTTCCTTCGCTGGCCACGGCCCGCATGGTGTACCTGTGGAGCTGGGGGCCCATCGTCGGGCCGGTAAATGGGTTGAAATCGGTCAAACTCGATGGCACACCATTGGTGGCCGAGGACGGTACCGAAAACTTTCCGGGCGTAAAATGGCAGTTTCGTAACGGCGAGCTGAATCAGGCGCGCCTTGATGGCATCACCGAATCCAACAACGAAATCAGCGTGGGCCGCGAGCTGCTGAGTACGGCGCCGTACTTGCACAGCATCAGCAACACGGTGGTCGATGCAATACGCGTGCGTTTTGGCTGGCCACAACTGCAAAGCCAGGATGCCAGCGGCAACATCAACACGGTGCGCATCGATTACAGCGTTGAGGTCTCCACCGACGGCGGCCCTTACGCCACGCTCTTGAGCGCGTTCGTTGATCGCAAAAACGTCACCAAATACGAGCGTTCGCACCGCATCGAACTGCCAGCTGGTAACCGCTGGACCGTGCGCGTGCGCCGCCTGACACCCGAGGCCAACAGCTCGACGGTGCAAGACGGCATGCTGCTGGAAGCCATCACCCAGATCGTCGACAGCGATCAGGAATACCCGCTCACCGCCGTCAGCAGCATCGAGTACGACGCGCAGCAGTTCGGCGGCAGCATCGCGAAAATCGCCGTGCTGATGCGTGGCCGTATCGTGCGGGTACCGGCGAACTACGACCCGCACACCCGCACCTACGCCACGGGCGGTACCGGTACCAGCAACGGGGTGTGGGACGGCACGTTCAAAGAGGCCTACACCAACAACCCGGCGTGGGTGTTTTACGACCTGGTGCTCAACCCTTATTACGGCTTGGGCGAGCGCATCGATGCCACCATGATTGATCGCTGGGCGCTGTACCGCATCAGCCAGTATTGCGACCAAATGGTGCCGGACGGTCGCGGCGGTACCGAACCGCGCTTTACCTGCAACCTGTACCTGCAAAAACAGGCCGAGGCTTACGCCGTGCTTCAAGACCTGGCCTCGATCTTCCATGGGTTGGCTTTTTGGGATGGCAACCAGATCACCGTCAATGCCGATATGCCCATGGACCCGGTGTTTAACTACAACCCGTCGATGATCCTTAACGACGGCGCCATCAACTACAGCGGTACCCGTTGGCGCGACCGACACAACCTTTCAATCGTGTCGTGGGACAACCCGGACCAAGGGTTTGCGACAGAGAAGGAACCGGTGTTCGATGAAGACGCCATGGCCGAGACCGGCACCGTGCGAGAAATGTCGCTGGAGGCCTTCGGTTGTACCTCACAGGGCCAGGCGCAGCGCGCGGGCAGTTGGGCGTTGCTCACCGAGCAGCAACAAATGCGCGGCGCCACGTTTCGCGTCGGGCTTGATGGTCAGATCCCCAAGCCGGGACAAGTCATCTCGCTGGCCGACCCGATGTTGGCCGGTCGCGCCAACGGTGGACGTATCAGTGCTGTCGCGGGCCGGGTCATCACCCTGGACCGCGACATCGAGGTCCCTCCGGGGGCGCGCCTGCACTGTAACTTGCCCAGCGGCAAAGCCCAGGGCAGGGTGATCAAGTCCGTTAAAGGACGACAGATCACCGTGATGGCCGATTACAGCGAGCAGCCCGAGCCAGAACTCGCCTGGGCGCTCGATTACGATGACCTCAAACTGATGCAATTCTACGTGCGCAACGTCACGCGCCCGGAATGGCACCAGTTCCAGCTGGAAGTGATCCAGCACGAACCGAGCAAATTTGACGCGATCGATTACGGCACTGTGCTCGATGATCGCCCCATCAGCGGACTGCCGGCCGGCACCCAAGATGCGCCTGCGCGGGTGCTGCTCAGTCAGCATGTGGTGATCGAGCAAGGCTTGGCTACTACCATCATGACCATCGCCTGGGACTCTGCTCCGGGCGCCGTGGCCTATGACGTCGAATGGCGCTGGGGTGCACGGGAATGGGTCAAGATCCCGCGTACCGGCGAACTGGCCGTCGATGTACGCGGAATCTACGCCGGTCAGTACATGGCCCGCGTCAGGGCCGTGAACGCGATGCAAGTAGCCTCGCTGCCCACCACGTCCATGATGACCAATCTGGAAGGTAAAGTCGGGCTACCACCGGCTGTGACGCACCTGACCACTGAAAGCCTGGTCTACGGCATTCGCTTGAACTGGGGCTTTCCACCGGGTGCAGAAGACACCCAGCGCACCGAGATTTGGCAGAACACGGCCAATGATCGGGAGTCTGCGACCAAGCTCGGCGATTACGCTTACCCGCAGGCCCGGCATGAGCTGCAAAACATTGTGCCCGGTACCAGCGTGTTTTTCTGGGCGCGGCTGGTGGATCGCACCGGCAATGTCGGGCCGTGGTTCCCGGAGAAGTTCGGGATCAACGGCCAGCCAAGCTCTGAGCAGACGGAATACGAGAAGTACTTCGCGGGGCAAATCGGCACGGGTGCGCTTTACCCGGAGTTGAGAAAGGACATTGAGCTCATCACCGGTGACGGGCCGGGTTCGGTCAAGGAGCTGGCAGGGCAGGTCAAGGAATTGGGTGACAAGGTCGAAGGCCTGGTCGACACCTTTATCTACGACCCGAAACAGACCTATGCCAGCGGCGAAAACGCCCGCGAAGGACGGCATATCTATCAAGCGCTTCAGGACGTGCCGCTCGATACACCGCCGCCCAACCCGGCCTACTGGAAGGACATCGGCGAGATCCTCGAAACCGCCAATGGCCTGGCCTTTCAGGTCAACCAGAACACCACTCACATCGAGGACATCGACGGCAAGGTCACGGCATCAGCGTCATCGCTGGAAGCCTTGCGGGCAGCGGCGCGCGCCGACACGGGCGAGGGCGAGTTGGCCGACGCTTTCAAGAGCTGGCAATCCACGGCGGAGTTGGCCGTTGAAAAGCGTGTGCGGGCCACTGAAGACGAGGCCATTTCCGAGCGGGTGACTACGTTCGGCGCACAGGTCGGCCAGAACAAGGCCGGGTTGTCGAGCCTTGAAAAGGTGGTGGCCACCAACGATTCAGTCGCCGCCAAACGCATCACGGAATTGAAAGGCGAACTGGTCGACGTGGGCGAGGGCGTGTCAGGCAACACCCAGGCGCTGGAAACCCTCAGCGGTGAAGTGGCGCGCATCGATGGTGAGATTGTGGCCACGGCCAGCAGCCTGGAATCGTTGCGGGCAGAGGCGCGCAGTGACTCGGGCGAAGGTGAACTGGCCAGTGCTTTGGAGGCGTGGAACTCAACGGCCAATTTCGCGCTGGAAAAGAGGGTGCGCGCCACGGCTGAAGAAGCCTTGGCAATGAAAACCGAGCAGCTGCAAGTCAACCTCAACCAAACCTCCGCCTCGGTGGAGCAGGTCAGTAAGGCCGTGGTCGATGTGAATGGGCGCGTGTCGGCCCAAACCACAATCAAGGCCGAAACCATTGTGGGCGGGCGCAAAGTCATGGCGGGGCTCGCGCTGGGATCAGACGGCGACACCTCGGAGATTCTGGCCTTCGCGCAACGCTTTGCGATCATTGACGAAGTGACCGGGCAGCTTAGAACGCCGTTCGTGGTGCAGGGCGGTCAGGTGTTCATCAACTACGCCATGATCGATACGGCGTTTATTCAGAACCTGGTGCTGGGGATGACGTTGCGATCCAGTGCCGTGAATGAACAGGGTTTGCCGCTGCTGGAAATCAACATCCCGGCAGGCAAGCTGATCTTGCGCGGCTCAGCAGCCGATGGCAGTTCAGAGTGGGCCAACACCGGGCTTAAGTTCTTCCACGGGAATGGCGTGACGGCCATCGATTTGGGGTTAGGGGTATGAGTGTCGGTTTAGTTGCTCGCAACAAGGGCGGTCAGGTCATTCTGGATATGACCAGTAGCATTAGTCAAAACGTAGGCAGTGTTGTTACAAATGGGGGTAATGGTGCCATTCAAGTTCCGTTACCTCCACCGGGTAAAACTGCTTACTTTATTGTTGCGCCACTTGTGGATATGAATCGATCAAAAGGCAAGCTGCCAGGTGTCATGTTGAGTGGGTCAACGTTAAGCTGGCAGTACTCATACGATGGGAATGGTTGGGGGTTCTATTCGGCAAACTGCGAAATCTATTATGGGTATTACTAATGGCTAAATTAATCGTAAAAAAAGAAGATGGAAGCCTGCTGTTTGATACCGATAAAATTTCGTATGGCCTAATAAAGAGCGGCCATCTTGCCTATGCGGGAAACTGGAATCGCTATGTCTGCACTTCGAAGGCCTGCCTGAAGGACCCAAGCTGGGGTGGTAATTGGTCAGGTCGCGATTATGGCGATCAAATATTCAGCTTCAGCGTGGTAGGCGCCAAATCGCCCATCGTGTTTATTACTGGTGGTGGTTGCTTGGCCGGGACACAGGTGGTAGGGGATGTGAAAACATTCTTTTATGGCGGGACTGCAAGCGTAGCCACGAAGTTCTACTGTTTTGATTTGATGAGAGAAGGAGGGGAGGGGCCTGCACTGAGAACTTACAGGGACGATAGAACGCTAACCTTCAACTCGAGGCAAGTGCCATTAAATGTTTTTCAGGCTGTCATGGCACCTGCAAGAGGTAATGAATACAGTAATTACTATATTCGAGGCTTCTACTACACCACTTATCAAGGTGGGTATAACAGGCAAGTTGGTGAGAAAGTTACAAGCTCAGTCGATGTCCCCATCTTGGGTGCCGGTGAAGTCGCTGCTTTCTTACCATGGAGTCGATCTTGTAGCGCTGATATTGAGGACGGGTTCTCTTACAGAATGGCCCTTACGGAGGGAGCCTTCGGAGGCATGGGTAAAATAACGTTTCAGTTTGCTATTGCATCTGAAACAACGTTTGGTGAAATCATGCCTACTTCGACTCCCGCCAATCCCAGTGTGCCTTACTTTCGAAATATCCCTGTGGACAGATATCCAACGGCACTTGTAATACGAACTGAGGGGCTTCCATTCCCCTTTAGCCTCAGCTGATCAGCGTCGAACCTAACCCGCCACGTCGCGGGTATTTTTTTGTCTGGAGAAAAGTATGTCTTGGTACAGAACCGGCACCGTATCGGTCGTAAAGGGCTCAACGACTGTGACTGGCGCGGGCACCGCCTTTGCGGGCAACGCACTGGTCGGCGATATTTTCGTCGGCCCTGACGGCGCCGTTTACGAAATCGTCAACATCCCGAGCGCCACTGTTTTATCTATTCGTTCGGCCTATAACGGTGCCTCAGCAAACGGCGCGCCGTATGCCATCACCCCCGCACAAACCCACGTCAAAGACTTGGCCGATCAAATACGTCTGCTGCTCACACAGTGGGGAACAGCCGTGGCCAACTTGGGCGCCGTCTCAACCGAGAACGTCGTGCCGGTGGCTAAGGGCGGTACGGGAGCCACAACACAAGCCGCAGCCCGTTCGGGGCTTGGGCTTAAAAGCGCGGCCGTGGCCGACATACTGGGTGGCGTCTCCCAAGTGGGAGGTGCGCCCACGGGCGCGATCTTCCAGCGCGGCAGCAACGCCAATGGCGAGTTCTGCTTGATGGCGGATGGCACGGCCATCTGCACTTACCTGCAACTCAGCATGTCGGCCGCGGCTAATACCGACATCGCAGCCAACTGGCAATTTCCGTGCGTGTTTGCCGTAGCACCGGCCGTGCTGGTGGCGCTGCGCGGGCCAGCGTCGACCAACACCTTCACCATCAACAAGCTTCAGGCCGCGCCTTCAAGCGTCACGGCTGCCGCCATCACCGGCAACTTCAGCGCTGCGCAAAACTACTTCATCACACTGACAGCCATAGGCCGGTGGTTCTAATGATTATCAAGCTCTCGCCGAAGTTCGGCGCCGAACCACTCACGCTGATCAAGCGCAACGACACGCTGAGCATCAACGGCGAAACATTCGACTTCACCACCATTCCCGAAGGCGCGGTGTTGCCTGAGTCGGCTATCAACTGCGAATACATCATCGGCGACATCACCCGTAGCAACGGTCACTTGATCATCTGCCTGATGCTGCCGTGCGGCCCGGACTCTACGGACGCTGCCAACTTCCCCGAAGACATCGTCAATCCACGTAACGGCCACATAGGGCTTCCTGAATGAACATCGACTTCAGCCAACTCAAAACCGCCGAACAGCTCCAGGCTGACAAGGAGCGCGCCGAACTCGACGGCATATTGGCCACACGCCGCGCGGCTTACCTGAGCGAGTCAGACCCGCTACGGCTGGAGGCTGACTATGACGGCCTGAGCCAAGGCAATGCGCCGGACTACACCGCGTGGCTGGCGTCCGTCGCCGACATCAAGAAACGCTTCCCGCTGCCCAAGGCGGTCGTTCCGGCCAAAGACTAAAGCTGCACGCACCACCGAACCCCGCCGCGTGCGGGATTTTTTTACCTGGAGAAAGCCATGCCCATCACCGCGCAGCAGCTGCTGCAAATCCTCCCCAACGCCGGCCAAGTTGCCGGCGTTTTTGCACCTGCCCTCAACACCGCCATGAACCGGTACCAGATCGTCGGCACGCAGCGTGTCGCGGCCTTCATCGCCCAGATCGGCCACGAGTCTGGCCAACTCAAATACGTGAAAGAAATATGGGGACCAACGAAAGCACAAGCCGGTTACGAGGGTCGCGCAGACCTCGGCAACACCCAACCAGGTGACGGCTCCAAGTTTCGCGGACGTGGCCTGATCCAGATCACTGGCCGCAGCAACTACAAAACCTGCGGCGAAGCGCTGGGCCTCGACCTGATCACACAGCCAGAGCTGCTGGAAAAGCCACAGCACGCGTGCATGTCGGCGGTGTGGTTTTGGGCCACCCGAGGCCTCAACACCCTTGCAGATGAGGGCAAGTTTGAAACCATCACCCGGCGCATCAATGGCGGGCTGAATGGACTGGCGGATCGTCAGGCGCTGTACGCCCGTGCCCTCAAGGTGTTGTCTTGAAGCTTGATTCGGTGAAGTGGGGCGGGGCATTACTGCTGACGCTTGGACTTATGGCTGGCAGCGCGTGGGCCGCATGGAAGTGGCAGGCCAACGCGTATGGGCAGCAACTGGCCGAGCAAAATGCCGCTCACCAAATCGAGCGCACCAATCTGGCCAACGCCAACACTGCGCTGATCCTTGCCGAGCAGAACAAACGCTTCGCCCTGGAGCAATGGTTGGCAGCCAGCGACCAATCCCATTACCGAGCCCTCACCGATGCAAAAACCAATCAAGCCCGTCTGCGTGATCGCCTTGCTACTGCTGACCTGCGGCTGTCAGTCCAACTCGACGCCGCCGCAACTGGTTGTGACGGAATGCAAGCCACCACCAGCACCGGCGGCGTGGTTTATGGCGC
>NZ_JAFCUO010000017.1:0-18222 GCF_049896545.1 Pseudomonas sp. TWR3-1-1 | reverse complement strand
AGGTGATGAATGCAGGCCTGTAGGCGTTGACGAGTAACACGAGGCTACGCGCGGCGACAGAGTCGTCGTGAAGCCTTCAACCTTGGTGTGTCAGACACTACATGGAGATTGGGTTTACGGCCGCTTCGCGCCCGATCGCAGCCTCGTGCCTCGGCAGCGACTACAGGTGATGAATGGCCCTGTAGGCGTTGACGAGTAACGCGCGGCGACGGAGTCGTCGTGAAGCCTTCAACCTTGGTGTGTCAGATACTGCGCGGGGATTGGTTTTGCGACCGCTTCGCGCCCGATCGCAGCCTCGTGCCTCGGCAGCGACTACAGGTGATGAATGCAGGCCTGTAGGCGTTGACGAGTAACACGAGGCTACGCGCGGCGACAGAGTCGTCGTGAAGCCTTCAACCTTGGTGTGTCAGACACTACATGGAGATTGGGTTTACGACCGCTTCGCGGCCGATCGCAGCCTCGTGCCTCGGCAGCGACTACAGGTGATGAATGGCCCTGTAGGCGTTGACGAGTAACGCGAGGCTACGCGCGGCGACAGAGTCGTCGTGAAGTCTTCAACCTTGTATGTCAGAGACTGCGCGGTGATCGGGTTTACGGCCGCTTCGCGCCCGATCGCAGCCTCGTGCCTCGGCAGCGACTACAGGTGATGAATGCAGGGCCTGTAGGCGTTGACGAGTAACGCGAGGCTACGCGCGGCGACAGAGTCGTCGTGAAGTCTTCAATCTTGGTGTGTCAGATACTGCGCGGTGATCGGGTTTACGACCGCTTCGCGGCCGATCGCAGCCTCGTGCCTCGGCAGCGACTACAAGTGATGAATGCAGGCCTGTAGGCGTTGACGAGTAACGCGAGGCTACGCGCGGCGACAGAGTCGTCGTGAAGCATTCAACCTGGGTGTGCCGGAGACTGCGCGGTGATTGGTTTTACGACCGCTTCGCGCCCGATCGCAGCCTCGTGCCTCGGCAGCGACTACAGGTGATGAACGCAGACCTGTAGGCGTTGACGAGTAACACGAGGCTACGCGCGGCGACAGAGTCGTCGTAAAGCATTCAACAGCTGTGTGCCAGATACTGCGCGGTGATTGGTTTTACGACCGCTTCGCGGCCGATCGCAGCCTCGTGCCTCGGCAGCGACTACAGGTGATGAGTGAGCTGCTGGTTAGAGCTTCCATTCAAGGCCCAGGCTGACGGTGCGTGGATCACCCCAGAACACGCCGTTATAGAAACCAACGTTGTCGTAGTATTTCTGATCCAGCAGGTTTTTAACGTTCAATGTAGCCGATACATGGGGGTCGAATTCGTAGCGGGCCATCAGGTCGACGAGGGTGTAGGACTTCTGAGTAATATTTTCCTTCACGGTGATGTGTTCGCCATCAGCGTCTTTTTCGCCTGTCGGGCGCCAGGCACCGCGGAATATGTCGCTCTGCCAGTTCACGGCGGCGCCCACGGTCATGGCCTTCCAGTTGCCTGGCAGGCGATAGCTGCTGGCAAGCTTGACCATGTTCAAGGGTGATGTGCTGTTCATGCGGTTGCCGTCACCGTCCCGTGAGTGGGTGTAGGTGTAACCCGCCATCATGTTCCAGTCGTGCATGATTTCACCGGCCAGCTCTATTTCAAAGCCATTGACCTTGTTGCCTTTGCCAGCGGATTTGTAATATTCCTCACCGTTAGGACCCCGGGGTACGGAATCGTCGATGACGGGCACGTTGTCTTGTTTGCTCCAAAACACGGCACTGGAGAGGTTCAGGCGCTCATCCATAAAACTGCCTTTAATGCCCACTTCATAGTTACTGCCGACCACCGGTTCCAGGTAGGTCTTGTTGACCGTTTTCTCGTCAGAGGGATTAAAAATATCGGTGTAGCTCACGTAAGCCGTGAAGTGTTCGGTGAAGTCATACAGCAGCCCCGCATAAGGGGTGAGCATGTCGTTGTGTTGCTGGGTAACCTTAGTGGCTTGAGTGAGTTGGTAGGTATTTTCGTCATATTCCTTGCTGCTGTTTGAGCTTTTCCAACTGCCATAGCGTGTTCCCAGTACGGCATGCCAGTCATCCGTCAGGTTAAAGCGCGTGGCCAGGTAACCCGCTTTTTGCTTGATGATGTCTCGGCTGCCCTCACGCCCGGTATCGATGTCATTGAACTTGGGCACGCTGTCCAAATCGCTCCAGTCAGGGATCACCCCGTAGTTATCGGGATTACGCTCGATTAACCAGGGTGAGGTGTTGTCGTTTTTGGCTTGCCCATATCCGAGCATCAGATCGTGGTCGCGCCCGAACAGCGGGTATGTACCTGAGACATTGATGTCGACGGCCGTCATGTATTCTTCGCCGGTCATGTGCTTGCTGTTGGCGAGCATTCCGCTGCGGTCCGCGTTGGGGAAACCTGCACTGGCGTTGTACACAGAGCCGTCTGAATCGCTGGTGCGATAGGTGTAGGCCGCTTTAAGTCGCCAGTCATAGAACAACCGCTGATCGAGGGTGGCAAACGCGGTTTTATCCTTCATGGGCCATGAGCTCCACGGAGCAACCCAGTTGGTGGAGCGGCCCAGATGGGCTTTTTCGCCTGTGCCCGTCCAATACGGCAGCGTACCCCACGTGGTGCCTTTTACTTGCTTGTCTTGATAGTCATAACCTACGGCGACGGTGGTGTCGTCTGTCAGGTCGGCTTCCAGAATTCCGTAAGCCACTTCGCGCTTGAGGGCGTAGTTGTCGCGGAAGGATTTACTGTCGCGGTAAGCCAAAACGGTACGCCCGCGCAAGCGACCGTCAAATGCCAGCGGGCCACCCACATCCACGAAGCTGTAATAGTCGTCGTAACTGCCGCCGCTAACGCCGACCTTGGCTTCAAGTTCGTGGGTGGGGCGTTTGCGGATCATGTTGATGGTGCCCGAAGGATCGCCAGCGCCGGTAGTCAGGCCGGTGGCGCCACGGATGACTTCGATGCGGTCGTAGATGATGGTGTCGGCGTCAGACTTCATGAAGCTGAAGGTGTTGAGCATTCCGTCAATCTGGAAGTTACGGATGGTGTAACCGCGCGATGAATAGCTGACCCGGTCCGAGTCGTTGTGCTGCACCACCACGCCGGTGGTGTGGCGCATGGCTTCGGTCAGGGTGTTGAGGTTGAAATCGTCCATTTCCTGGCGGGTGACCACCGAAATCGACTGAGGTGTTTCGCGAATGCTCAGGTTGAGTTTGGTCGCAGTACTTGTAGAGCCGGTGGTGTAGGCGCCGGTGTTCTCAGTCGTTGCGCCCAGTCCTTGGGCAGTGATGCGGGTGCTGTTGAGTTCCAGTGAACTGGCGCTTTTTTGGCTTTCATCCTTGATCTCGGTGTCTGCCAACAGGTGCGGGCTGAGTGCACTGCTGAGCAGACCGAGGGTTAACGTCATCGAACGGGTCATGGGCGCGTACATCGCTGCCGGCTCCTTGTCATTGTTGTGAAGTTGCTTAGTGCTTCAAACGAATGACAAGGCTGGGAATTAGCTAATCGAGAACGATTCTTGTTTCTTGATATTTCTTTGGGGAACTTAAAACGGCGGAGCGGTGGGCGCCCCGCGGTTTAATTATTGCTTGGCGATTTCGCCGGGCGTTGGGTGCTTGGGTCGGAGCAGGCTGAAATCGATCAACGCTTTTTGCGGGCGGGAGTAGGGGTCGCCAATCAATTGAGGTCGGGCGACGAATTGATCGCTGACCAAACTTTTTTTGTCGTCCAGCTCATTGGCCGTGAGCCCGGCCAAATCAGCCCAGGTGTGGATGAACTGTGAGCTGCTGTAGGGGCGGCTCAGGTCGCTGGCAAAATTCCAGGCATGAGTTTCACGCCATTTTGGCGAGGCCCATACCATGAACGGGATGGTGTACATCGGCGCTGTCGGTTTGGCTTCATTGCGGCCCAATGTGTCATGACCCACTGAGTCAAAGACGTCTTCGCCATGGTCTGACAGGTACAGCAAGAAGCCATTAGGGTCGGTATTGGCGAAGTCTTTGATCAGGCTCGACACCACAAAATCGTTGTACAGCACGGCATTGTCGTAGCTGTTGTAGGTCGGCACCTGATCGTCGCTCAAACCGCTTGGCACGCCGGTACGGTCGGTGAACGTGTCGAACGTAGGCGGGTAGCGGTACTGGTAGCTCATGTGCGTACCGAGCAGGTGAATCACGATCAACTTGCGCGGTGCACTGTCGGCCAGGATCTTGGAGAACGGCGCCAGTACGTCGCCATCGTATTGGCGGGCGTTCTGGTTACGGTTGTTGTTGAGGTAGACCTGTTCGTCGGCTTGTTCGGAGAACGTGGTGAGCATGGTGTTGCGCTTGGTCATGGTCTGTTGATTGGTCACCCAGAAGGTTTTATACCCCGCCTGTTTCATCACGCTCACGAGCGAAGGCGTGCTCAGGTACAGGTCCGGGTTCTCTTCGTCAGCAAAGGTCAGCACTTGTTGCAGCGCTTCGATGGTGTAGGGGCGCGGGGTCACCACGTTGTCGAATATGGCCAGTTGGTCGCGTAATTTGTCGAGGTTGGGTGTCGTCTTGCGCTGATAACCATAGAGGCTCATGCGCTGGCGGTTGGTTGATTCACCGATGACGAGCACCAATGTGGTCGGTTTGCCGGCTTCATTGTCTTTGAGGTGGGTCAGTGGCGGGATCTTGCTGGCGCTGGCGAGCATGCCTTGCATGTTGTCCAGTTGCTCCAGGTAGCGGCGATAAGCCACCACCATCTGCCATGGCACCGCCGGTTCCACGCGGCTTTCGAAGCTTTCCATCGCTGCGGCCATGGTGTCGTGCTTGAGGGTTTGTTTGATCAGCGGGTATCCGATGACGGCCACCAGGATGCCGATGGCTGCGGCCCATGCCTGAACGCGGGGCAAGTACACCGGTCTCAGGCGGCTCCACAGGAATACGGCAATGGCGGTGTGGGCCAAAAAGGCCAGCACCATCCACCAGGCAAAATATTGGGTCAGGTATTCGCCCGCTTCGGAGATGTTCGACTCGAACATGATGAAGATGACGCTCTGGGAAAACTCCTGCTGATAGATGAAGAAGTAGCCGAGGCTGGCCATGGAACAAGCCCACAACACTACGCCGATAATCGCTGCCAATGCGCGGGTGCGGGCGGGGAAGAGCAGCATCGGCGCCAACCAGATGGCACTCATCACAAAGGCTTGTCGAAACCCGGAGAAGCCCGAGGTGCCTGTGAGCTGGATCAGTAACTGAGTGATGCCGGAAAAGTACCAGAAAAACAGGAACAGCCAACCCAGACCTGCCCAATCGAAACCTTTTGCAGAGGTGTTACTGCGTTTGAACATCCCCATACCGCGCTCCAGCTGATAACCACTTGGATGGTTGGCACTGCAATGCGCGGCCAACGCGTCAGTGCTGCTTCAAGGCTGAGCAGCAACACAGTGTTTAAGTATCAACAAGGGCATGTGAAAACTTTGTTGCGGGGGGAGCGGCGAGCCTGGCTCGCCGTGGCGGGCCTGTGTCAGGCGATGCGCGGGGTGTTGTGGGAAACAGAAAGCGGGGATTGAACGAGGGCCAACTGTTGACGCAACTGTTCGACCTGTTGCAGCAACTGTGCGTGTTCGTCCTTGAGTTGACGCAACTCATCACGACGGATCGTGACATAGAGGGTTTGTGCAGGGCGCGCGGACAGTACTGTGTTCATGGTTCACCTCGTAGCGGACATCGTTCAATCGAGTACCCGAACGGCCCGCTGCGGGTCGTGGGTCACTGCCGGGGCCGATTGTGATTTCTTTTGCCTGCCAAGTGAACTTTTATATTTTTTGCGGTCTGCGTGCCTTCATCCGTCGCCAGAACGTATTGAATAGGGAATCTGACACCCTGCTTGTGCGAAACTATGCGCCATGCGCTAGGACTAATCCTCAGCGAGGCACTTTAAGCATCGCTGCACTAGAGTGTTGTAACCCTTTTTTATTTTGTCGTTTGGAGCATCAGTACATGCAGTTGGGAATTATTGGATTGGGCCGTATGGGCGGTAACATCGCGCGGCGTCTGATGCTCAATGGGCATACCACCGTGGTGTTTGACCGCAATACCGACTTCGTCAGCGCGCTGCAAAAGGACGGCGCCACGGGCGTTGCCGACCTTAAAGCGCTGGTCGACGGCCTGTCCAAACCTCGTGCGGTGTGGGTGATGCTGCCTTCCGGTGCACCGACCGAAGACACCATTGAAACCTTGAGCCAACTGCTCGACGCCGATGACATCATCATCGACGGGGGTAACACCTTCTATAAAGACGACATCCGTCGCGCCAAGTCGCTGTCGGAAAAAGGCATTCGTTATGTCGATGTCGGCACCTCGGGTGGGGTGTGGGGATTGGAACGCGGCTACTGCATGATGATCGGCGGTGACACTGAGGTGGTTAAGCACCTGGATCCGCTGTTCGCTACATTGGCGCCAGGCATGGGCGATATCCCGCGCACCAAAGACCGTACTTCTGACGATGATCGCGCCGAGCGTGGCTACATTCACGCCGGTCCTGCCGGTTCTGGCCACTTCGTGAAAATGGTACACAACGGCATTGAGTACGGGTTGATGCAAGCCTACGCCGAAGGCTTCAACGTGATGAAGATGAAGGCCTCTGAAAACCTGCCCGAAGATCAGCGCTTTGACCTCAACCTGGGTGATATTGCCGAAGTGTGGCGTCGCGGCAGCGTGGTGTCCTCCTGGTTGCTCGATCTGACAGCCGATGCACTGGCAACCGACGAACCGCTGGACGGTTACTCGGGCGCGGTGGCAGACAGCGGCGAAGGTCGCTGGACAATTGAAGCGGCCATGGAACAGTCGACGCCGGTGCCGGTATTGTCGAGCGCCTTGTTTGCCCGTTACAGCTCGCGCCAACAAAGCCTGTATGGCGACAAAATGTTGTCGGCCATGCGCTTTGGTTTCGGCGGCCACGTGGAGACACCTAAAAAATGACCGACCTGTCCAGCAAATCCACGGCCAAGCCAGCGCCGCCCACCACGCTGTTTCTGTTTGGTGCCCATGGTGATCTGGTCAAGCGCTTGTTGATGCCCGCGCTTTATAACTTGAGCCGTGACGGTTTGCTGGACGATGGCTTGCGTATTGTGGGGGTTGACCACAATGCGATCAGCGATGAGGGTTTTGCCAAAAAGCTGGAGGACTTCATTCGCACCGAAGCCGCCGGCAAAGTGGATCATCCTGAGGGCCATGGCTTAAACGCCGAGTTGTGGGCCTCGCTGGCCAAAAACATCAGTTACGTGCAAGGCGACTTTCTGGAGGACAGCACCTATGCGGCGCTGGAACAGAAAATCATCGCCAGTGGCACGGGCAATGCGGTGTTTTACCTGGCCACTGCGCCGCGCTTTTTCAGCGAAGTGGTGCAGCGTCTGGGGGCCAGCGGGCTGCTCAATGAAACCCCGCAAGCTTTTCGCCGGGTGGTGATTGAAAAACCTTTTGGCTCGGACCTGCAAACAGCCCAGGCGTTGAACGCTTGCCTGCTGAGTGTCATGAGCGAAAAACAGATCTACCGGATTGACCACTATCTGGGCAAAGAAACCGTCCAGAACATTTTGGTCAGCCGCTTCTCCAATGGGCTTTTTGAAGCTTTCTGGAACAATCATTACATTGACCATGTGCAAATCACTGCGGCCGAAACCGTAGGGGTAGAGACACGTGGCAGTTTTTACGAACACACTGGCGCATTGCGCGACATGTTGCCCAATCACTTATTCCAGCTATTGGCGATGGTGGCGATGGAGCCGCCCGCCGCTTTCGGCGCGGATGCCGTGCGCGGGGAGAAGGCCAAAGTGATCGGTGCCATTCGCCCCTGGTCAGTTGAAGATGCACGCAAAAACTCGGTGCGCGGGCAATACACCCAAGGCGAGTCGGGTGGCAAGACGGTGCCGGGTTACCGCGAAGAGAACAACGTGGCACCCGACAGCACGACCGAAACCTATGTTGCACTCAAGGTGATGATCGACAACTGGCGTTGGGTGGGTGTGCCGTTTTATTTGCGCACCGGCAAACGCATGAGTGCGCGTGATACCGAAATTGCCATCTGCTTCAAACCTGCGCCGTATGCGCAGTTCCGTGACACCGATGTTGAGCGTTTGCAGCCCAACTACCTGCGTATTCAGATCCAGCCCAATGAAGGCATGTGGTTTGACTTGCAGGCCAAACGTCCGGGGCCGGGCCTGAAAATGGCCAATATCGAATTGGGTTTTGCGTACAAGGACTTCTTCGAAATGCAGCCTTCCACTGGCTACGAAACCTTGATTTATGACTGCCTGACCGGCGATCAAACGCTGTTTCAGCGAGCGGACAATATTGAAAACGGCTGGCGGGGTGTTCAGCCTTTTCTCGATGCCTGGCGTGAGCATGCTGAGGTTCAATCCTACAAGGCGGGCGAAGATGGCCCTGAAGCGGCCAAAAACCTGCTGGCACGCGATGGCCGTGTATGGCTGAACATAGGATGAGCAACGTGAAGCGCGAGTCGATTCAATTGGTGTTGTGTGACATGGATGGCACCTTGTTGTTGCCTGATCACAGCATCAGTGCGGCAAATGTCAGAGCGGTCAAACAGTTGCAAGACGCAGGCGTCCATTTCACCCTCGCCTCGGGCCGACCGCCGCGAGCGATGCGTGAGCAGATCGCGCAGTTGGGTATTAAATTGCCGACTGCCGCATTCAATGGCGGGGTGCTGGTTGATGCGCAGGGCCACTATTTGCTGTCACACCATGTGCCGATTGCAGCGGTGCGACACACGCTGGCCTTGCTGTCTGACTATCCGGTAGACGTTTGGGTATTTGCCGATGATCAGTGGTATTTGAAAAACACAGAGGGCCCGATGGTTGCTCATGAGCAGAGCGCATTGGGTTACGCGCCTGTGGTGGTTGAAAGCTTTGAGCCTCATCTGCACCGGGTCGACAAAATCGTGGGCGCCAGTCGTGACGCTGAATTGTTGATCGAACTTGAACAACAACTGCATGGTTTGCTTGAAGGCGAGGCGCTTGCGAGTCGCTCACAGGCCTTTTATCTGGACGTCACAGCGCTCAAGGCGAACAAAGGTGACGCGTTGGTCGCGCTGGCGGATTTAACGGCTGTGTCACTGAAGCACACCATGGCCATTGGCGATGGTGGTAATGACCCGGCGATGTTTGCCAAGGCCGGGCTCTCGGTGGCTATGGGGCAGGCCGATGAGTCGATTCGCAAGCAGGCAGACGAAGTGACTGGCAGTAATGTTGAAGACGGTGTGGCGCAAGCAATTGAGCGTTTTATTCTGAACATTGGGTCTCAGTAACAGGTCATTTTGTCCGGTTTTTGGCGTTATCGCGGCCTGCTTCGCGCCTGTTCGGCTTGTTATAGTCCTCGGCCTATTCGACCGGCAACGGCACCCTCCAAAGGATTCAGGTTATGTCCGAGTACCAGGCTTTTAAGGTTGACTTAACGGGCAGCATTGCCCATGTGCAGATCAATCGGCCGGAAAAGGTCAACGCGATGAATGCGGCGTTCTGGACGGAAATCATCGAGATCTTCCAGTGGATTGATGAAGCCGATGCTGTGCGCGTGGTGGTAATCAGTGGCGCGGGTAAGCATTTTTCGGCAGGTATCGACCTGATGTTATTGGCCTCGGTCGCCAATGAGATGGGTCAGGATGTGGGGCGCAATGCGCGCCTTCTGCGGCGTAAAATCCTGCAAATGCAAGCCTCGTTCACGGCCGTCGATCAATGTCGCAAGCCAGTATTGGCCGCCATTCAAGGCTATTGCCTGGGCGGTGCGATTGACCTGATTGCTGCGTGCGACATGCGTTACGCCGCTGAGGACGCACAATTTTCGATCAAGGAAATTGACATGGGCATGGCGGCGGACGTAGGCACCTTGCAGCGCCTGCCACGCATCATTGGTGATGGCATGCTCCGCGAAATGGCCTACACCGGGCGTATGGTGGATGCCCAAGAGGCGCGTACCATCGGGTTGGTTAACCGCGTCTATTCTGACCACGCGGCGTTGCTCGACGGTGTGATGCGTATCGCTGAGGACATCGCGGGCAAGTCGCCAATTGCTATTGGCGGTACCAAACAAATGATTGGTTACATGCGCGATCACCGCGTGGACGACGGCCTGGAGTATGTCGCCACCTGGAACGCTGCGATGCTGCAATCCACGGACATGCGCGTGGCCATGACGGCGCACATGACCAAGCAAAAGCCAGAATTCCTCGACTGACGCCTGCGCGGCGTCGGCGTTTAACCCTGACAAGGACCTTGTATGACACCGCGTTGGACCACGGCAGTACTGGACACAAATCTTTCGGGCGGTTGGGCTGTAGCACGTAGCCCGGAAGGTTTTCTGGTGGACGATAATGGCCCGCTGTTCGCGCGTGAATGGCTCAAGTCACAAGCTTTACCCGTACTGGCAGAGCACGGCATTGGTCATTTGGATGGCGAGCCGGTGTATCTGCTGGAACTTGAGCGCTCGGTCGAGCTTGAGCGTTGTCATTGGCAGGGCTTGCGCACGTTCATGCTGGAAGGTGATCACACGCTTTATAAAGTGTTGGGGTATGCCGCGCAAATTGGCACTTGGGCGCGTGAGCATCGTTTTTGCGGCAACTGCGGGCAGGCGATGACGCAGGTGCCTAGAGAGCGTGCAATGCACTGCGCGCTTTGCGAGTTACGCAGTTATCCGCGAATTTCTCCGAGCATGATTGTGTTGATCACTCGGGGTGATGAGGTTTTGCTGGCGCGTTCGCCGCGTTTTGTGCCCGGCGTTTACAGTACGTTGGCGGGGTTTGCCGAGCCGGGTGAATCTGCCGAAGACTGCTTGATCCGCGAGGTGCGTGAAGAGGTGCAGCTTGAAGTGAAGAACATTGAGTACGTGGGCAGTCAGTGCTGGCCGTTTCCGCATTCAATGATGCTCGGTTTTCATGCGCAATATGCCAGCGGCGATATCGTGCCGCAGGCCGATGAGATCGAAGATGCGCAGTGGTTCAATGTGCATGATTTGCCACCCTTGCCGGCATCGCGCTCCATTGCGCGTTATCTCATCGACCTGTATGCGGCGCGCCGCTTAGGCTTGCCCGAACCAGTGCTGCCAGGCTAGGCGCACGGTCAGTCCAAGGACCACGGTAATGAACACGGGGCGAATGAATTTGGCCCCGCCGCTGATCGCACTGCGGGCGCCAAAGAAGGCGCCGACCATCACGGCAAAGCCCATGGTCAGGCCGATGACCCAGTCCACATGGCCCGAGAAGATAAACACCGACAGCGCTGCAATGTTGCTGACGAAGTTCATGCTGCGCGCCACGCCGCTGGCCTTCACCAGGTCGATGGGATACAGCAGCATGCTGCTGACGGTCCAGAAGGCGCCCGTGCCCGGCCCGGCGACGCCGTCGTAAAACCCCAGGCTGAAACCTTGAGGTAACTGCCATTTCTTTTTGATCGGAGCATCGTTGTCGATCGGGGTTTTGGGTGTGCCGCCAAATAACAGATACACGCCGCACGCAAACACGATCACTGGCAGCATTTTGTTCAGCCATTCGGCAGGCATGTAGTGGGCCACGATGGCGCCAATCAATGCGCCTGCCAGGGTGCCGAATATGGCCAGTTTCCATTCGCGTGGATGGAACAGCTTTCGCCGATAAAAAGTGAAGCTGGCAGTGGCTGCGCCAAAGGTCGAACTGAGTTTGTTGGTGCCCAGCACCAGGTGTGGCGGCAAGCCCGCCGTGAGCAATGCAGGGGTGGTGAGCAGGCCGCCACCGCCAGCAATGGCGTCGATGAAACCGGCAACAAAGGCAACGGCAGCCAGAATGGCGAGGGTGGTCAAATCTACGCTGAGTTCAAAAGGCATGGGATCGACTTAATTCGGCGGGACGTACAGCGCAGGTGCGCCACAGGGGCATCATCTTACCCATAACCCGGTAGGGCGGCGACAAGCACTTTACTGATGTGCAACGTCTGCCTCATTCGATATTTGAGGTGTCGTTCTATGACGCAGGTTGATTCAAAATCCTGCTGGCGGGTATTGGCCAGCCAAGTAGCGCGGATTGCGGCGTATAGAGCGCTGAGGGTCGGATACGATCTTCAGCAGTTGTCACAGAGCAACTGCTGAAAATTTCAGACGGCGGTGCCGGTTTCGAGGCGACGGGTAGTCACTGTCAGTGCGCCCAGCTTGATCAGGCGCGTACGGGTGACATTGCGACTCAGGCCTAACAGTTTTGCAGTGTGCACCTGGTTGTGATGACAGAACTCATAAGCGGCGCGGAGCAAGGCATCTTCAACCGTTTCATGCAGCGCGTCATTGTGTTCTTCGAACAGGGTGCGAAAGGCGCGTTGCAGTAAATCTTTGGCGGTGTCTTGAGGGGCGTGCGGGTTGGCGGTTTTGCGCGTTGCGCGGGGTTTTGGCAAACGCAGGTCATCGACTGTGATGGTTTGATTGCGGCACAGCAGCAGGCTGTGGTGGATGACGTTTTCCAGTTCTCGGATGTTGCCTGGCCACGGGTGGTGCTTAAGGGTGTTTTCTGCGCAGCCGCTGAGGGCGGTTGGGCCATGGGGTAAGCGTTGTCGATAGGTGTGCAGGAAATGTCGCGCCAAGGGCAGAATGTCCCCCACACGCTCACGCAAAGGGCGCAGTGCAAGGCTGACAACGTTCAGGCGGTAGTACAGATCTTCACGAAAATGTCCCGCTTCAATGGCGTGTTCCAGATTGACGTTGGTGGCGGCCAGGACCCGCACGTTGATGGGCGTACTTTTGCGTGAGCCAAGGCGTACCACTTCTTGTTCCTGGAGAACGCGCAACAGTTTCACCTGGATGGTCAGCGGCAGATCGCCGATTTCATCCAGAAATAACGTTCCGCCATCGGCTTCTTCAAACCAGCCGGCCTTTGCACTGAGTGCACCGGTAAACGCGCCTTTTTCATGGCCAAACAACTCGGCCTCGACTAAGGACTCGGAAAACGCGCCGCAATTAACCGCGATAAAGGGTTGTTGATGGCGAGCGCTGAGTTGATGGATATGGCGTGCGACTAACTCCTTGCCGGTCCCCGTTTCGCCAATGATCAATACGCTGGCATTACTGGGTGCAATTTGCTGGAGGTGGGCCAATAGCGCCTTGGACGTGGGATCTTCGAACACCTGAGCAGTGGCTCGGATGGAAGTTGCCAGGGAGGGGGTCGCAGGTAGCGTCAAAAGCTGCATGATCAGCTCCTTCTAACGAGGGCTCTGCCCACAAAAGGTAAGCCGAAGGCGACTTTATAAGGGGGTTTTTATATTCCGTAAACTAACCTAATTCCATATTTATATATCCTTATTGCATATAAGACTTGCGCTTCCCCGCGTTTCTGGCGCTTTATAAGGCCATAGTCGCTCAGGGTATAAATTTGGGAAGGCTCCTACGGCCTTTCCAATTGGCACCTCTTTTTTCACTGGGCTCGATAGGGTATTTTTAGCGATCCCTTTCAACGTGGCCTTAATCTTCTGCTATCACGCATTGCCTGATGCCGGAACTTGTTTTGTGGGTTTGCACGATGGACAAACGACCTCTGTATTTCGATTACGCTGCCACCACACCTGTGGACCCTCGTGTCATTCAGGTGATGGTTGATTGCCTGGGCTTTGAGGGTAATTTTGGTAACCCGGCCTCCGGCTCACACGCTTACGGTCAGCAGGCCCGCTCTGCTGTTGAGTTGGCCAGGGAGCAAGTGGCGCAACTTATAAATGCCAAGGCAGAACATATTGTCTGGACCTCAGGTGCCACCGAGTCCAACAACCTGGCACTCAAAGGTGTCGCCCTTGGGAGTGGTCAATCACGCGGGCACATCATTACCAGCCAGATCGAGCACAAGGCAGTTCTGGATACGGCGCGTTTTTTGCAGCAGTCAGGCTTTGAAGTCACGTATCTGGCTCCCGATGCAGATGGCCTTATCAGTGCCGATAAAGTCCGGTCTGCACTCCGTGCAGACACGCTGCTTGTGTCGCTGATGCTGGTAAACAATGAGTTGGGGACCGTTAATGACATACCTGCCATTGGCCAATATGTGCGTGAACATGGTGCGCTGTTCCATGTGGATGCTGCTCAAGGGGCGGGGAAACTCGCTATCGATGTCGCTCAGTGGGCAGTCGATTTAATGTCCTTTTCAGGTCATAAAATTTACGGTCCCAAGGGGATTGGCGCGTTGTATGTCGGGCCAAGGGCGCAAGACCGGTTGCAGGCTCAGATGCATGGCGGCGGGCATGAGTTCGGTCTGCGCTCAGGCACGTTGGCGACTCACCAGATTGCGGGCATGGGGCATGCGTTTGCAGTGGCAAAACAGTCTTTGAATGATGAGCTGGCCCATGTATCAAGTTTGCGTGAGCGCCTGTTGGGCCATCTGGCGGGCATTGCCGGGCTGCAATGTAATGGCAGTCAGCAAAACCGGGTACCTCATACCTTAAGTCTTACGTTCAGTGAGGGGCACTTCAGCAGCGCAGCGTTGAGTGCAGCCGTCGCCTATTCCGCGACCTCAGCCTGTAATTCGGCCAGTAATGCGCCGTCCCATGTGCTGCTGGCATTAGGTATGGATGTTGAAAAGGCGCGCAGGACCATCCGTTTAAGTTTCGGACGTTTTACGTCGAATCAGGATGTTGATGCATTGGCCAAAGCGATACAGGTCGCCACAACGGTACCGGCTCCTTTTTGGGCGGTTGCTCAACCTTAGACGCTGATACAACATCAGCGAATCATAATAATGACCCGTGACCAGCAGGAGAAAGGATGAGTACTCAGTCGTTGAATCAGGGGGGAGTGGTACAGCGTCTGGCGCGTGCCCGAGCGGTGATGAGCCAGAACGGTATATATGCGTTGCTGGTGCCGTCAGCCGACCCCCATCTATCGGAGTACTTGCCGGAGTATTGGCAGGGACGGCAATGGTTGTCGGGTTTTCACGGGTCCGTCGGCACCTTGATCATTACGCCGACGTTTGCAGGCGTATGGGCTGATAGCCGTTATTGGGAGCAGGCGACCAAAGAGCTGGCTGGCAGCACTATTGAACTGGTCAAGCTAGTGCCGGGTCAGCCAGGGCCGCTGGAGTGGTTGGCGGAGCAAACCCCTAAGGGCGAGACCGTATCGGTTGACGGCGCTGTCTTTGCGCTGGCCTTCGCCCGAACCTTGGAAAGTCGGCTTAAAGAGCGCGGTGCATTTTTACGCACGGATATCGACCTGCTGAACCTGGTTTGGGAGGGGCGTCCATCTCTGCCCGCCAAGCCTTTGTATGAGCACTTGTCGCCTCAGGCAACGGTTGGCCGGGTTGAAAAGCTGGCTCAACTGCGTGAAACGCTCACGCAACGCAAAGCCAATGCGCATTTCATTGCCACTCTCGACGATATCGCATGGTTATTTAATCTGCGGGGAGCGGATGTACCCTTCAACCCGGTTTTCGTTTCATTTGCGTTGATTGAAGAGAGGCAAGCGACGTTGTTCGTGGACCTGACGAAAGTCAGTCCCGAGCTGCGGGATTCTTTATTGAAGGAGGGTGTGACACTTCGTGATTACAACGAAATCGCGTCGGCGTTGCTCGCGCTACCTGAGTCGACCCGTTTGTTGGTGGATCCGGCACGTGTGACGTGCGGGCTGCTCGGCAATCTTAAAGCGGGCGTAAAGCTGGTTGAAGGTTTGAATCCGACCACGTTGGCTAAATCACAAAAGAGCCTTGATGACGTTTTTTATATCCGTCAGGCGATGGAGCAGGACGGTGCTGCGCTGTGTGAGTTCTTTGCCTGGCTGGATTCCGCTTGGGGGCGTGAGCGTATTACCGAGCTGACCATCGATGAGCGCCTGACGGCTGCGCGAGCTAGCCGCCCCGATTTTGTTTCGCTGAGTTTCAATACCATCGCAGCTTTCAATGCGAATGGGGCAATGCCTCATTACCATGCCACCGAGCAGGCGCATGCGCTGATTGAGGGCGATGGCCTCTTGCTGATTGACTCCGGTGGGCAGTATTTGGGGGGGACAACTGATATCACGCGCATGGTGCCGGTGGGTAAGGTCAGCGATGAGCAAAAGCGCGATTGCACGCGCGTGCTTAAAGGTGTGATTGCTCTCTCTAGAGCTCATTTCCCTCGAGGCATTTTGTCTCCATTGCTGGACTCGATTGCTCGGGCGCCAATCTGGGCAGACGGGGTCGATTACGGGCATGGAACGGGGCATGGTGTGGGTTACTTTCTGAATGTGCACGAAGGGCCACAGGTCATTGCTTATCAGGCCGCCCCCGCGCCGCAGACAGCTATGCAGCCAGGGATGATTACTTCGATTGAGCCTGGCACATACAAGCCTGGCCGCTGGGGAGTCCGGATTGAAAACCTGGTACTTAACAGGGAGGCGGGGAGTTCGGAGTTCGGAACATTCTTGAAGTTTGAAACGCTGACGATGTGCCCTATTGATACACGCTGTCTGGAGTCATCGTTGCTCACACGCGACGAGGTTGAGTGGCTGGATGCTTATCATGCAGAGGTGCGTGAGCGTCTTGGCCCGTTGCTTGACGGGGATGCACTCGAATGGCTGAAGGCACGAACTGAACCTGTTGGCGCAGCAGGGTAGGTAGAGGGGGGCCACGCAGTCGACTTGAGCGGTTGCGTGGCTGACAAGTGTCGACAATGATTATTTACAGAGGACGATCATGCTACGGCTCGTGTAGCCGGCAGGGTTCAAGCCAAATGGGTAATCTCCGGGCTCTTCGGCAGAATCACCTGACTTGGCGATCGTGCGATACCCTTTGTCCCCGCAGGACCTTGCTGCTTCTGCATAACATTTGTCCCACGACGAAGACAGTCCGGAACAGTTGATGTGTAGACCTCGTTTACCATGTTTTACAGAGGTTTCAGAGGTTGCTGCGCAGCCTGCTAAAGCCAGTGCTGCCAAAGCTATCAAAAAGCGTTTCATTCCTGTCCTTAAGCGTTAGCGTCGGATTTGCGGGATGTGGGTACCAAACTGCCGTTGGCTGTGGCTATTTATAGATATCCCTATCCGGAATCGCCCCCGTGTGACTTTCACGGGGAGTAAACATCTCCTAAATGAGAGTCAATTACTAGAGCTTGTATCAATTGTGATGCTAATCGGCCTTGGCTGAAGGCGTTATATGGCCGCGCATGGTTAATGTAGCGCCCACTGAAGCCATGATGATGCACAAGATGGCCATCCATTGTGCAAACGAGAGCACCTCATTGAGGAACAGCAACCCCGAAAGAGCGCCAAAGGCTGGTTCGATACTCATGAGCGTACCGAACGTACGGGTTGGCATGCGAGTGAGTGCAATCATCTCCAATGTGTAGGGCAGGGCGGTAGAGAGCACGGCAACGCCAATGGCTAGCGGGATCAGGCTGGGGGTTAGGAGTGTTGCGCCGGCATGAACAATGCCGATAGGTGCAATGAACAACGCAGCAATCATTACGCCCAGGGCGGCGGTCTGGACACCGTTGTCCGCGCCAGCTTTCTGTCCGAATAGAATGTACAGCGCCCAACAAGCGCCAGCACCAAGAGCATATCCTGCGCCCACCAAATCAATCCCTTCGCTGCTGCCTCCGGTAGGGATAAGTAGCAATAGTCCGGTGATGGCCAGTCCGATCCAGACAAAGTCGATTGCTCTTCGCGACGCGTAAATGGCAACTGCAAGAGGGCCGGTGAATTCAAGCGCGACCGCAATTCCTAGGGGAACGCTACGCAGTGACATATAGAAGAGAAAATTCATCCCTCCCAAGGCAATGCCATAAATGACCACGGTGCGTAGGGATTTTGCGGTGAGCTTGGCCCTCCAGGGGCGCAATATAAGCAGCATAATCACGCTGGCAAATATAAGACGCAGCGTGGTTGTCCCTTGGGCGCCCACAATGGGAAACATACTCTTGGCGAGCGACGCTCCGGATTGTATGGATGCCATTGCAATAAGAAGTAACCCGACAGGGAATAGAGTCGTAGCAAGGCGATGAGGTTGCTTTGTCATTTCTGAGTGGGCCTGGGTGCATAGAGAGGGTGGTAGCTGGGTATCATGCTGAACTACCAATGGGTGTGCAATATAGTGCGCAGAATCTGTGGGGTGTATGCGTTAAAACCTACGTATTTCGTCATAGCTATAACTAACCCTTGACTCAGATTTGAAACACCCTATAATTTGCCCCACTTCCGGCGTAGTCGAAACGGAAAACTCCTTGAGTATCAATGAGTTGAACGGTTTTCGGCGATGCTAGCTTCAAATCATCGAAGCAGGAAATGAGGTGTTGACAGCAGCGTGT
>NZ_JAFCUO010000016.1:0-23263 GCF_049896545.1 Pseudomonas sp. TWR3-1-1 | reverse complement strand
ACAACTGCCAGGACCCGTCGAACGCGCATTTCACGCACCTGGAAGACGTGGAATTCACCTACCGCAAAATCACCTGGACCCACGAAGTGTCCGGCACATCCGGTTCGGATGACTGGCGTTCGCCTGTCGCGGGCTGAAACTGACCTGCTGCCTGACGGCATCCATCGTTGATCACGGTGGGTGCCGATGAAGCCGTTAAGGTGTTCACCTTGAGGAACAATGGATGTTCAGCCCTGCCAACGAAACGCAATTCACTCTGACCATCAAGGGGCTTGCTCACGATTTGCGTGTGCTTAAGTTTCACGGGCAAGAGACGATCAGCTCACCGTTTGCAATCAAGGTGGAGCTGGTGAGTGAACGCCCGGATCTCGACCTTGATAGCCTGTTGCATCAGCAGGCATTTCTGGCGTTCAACAACAGTGGTAACGGTATTCACGGGCAGATTTATCGTATTGCCCAAGGCGATTCGGGCAAGCGCCTGACCCGTTACAGCCTCACATTGGTGCCCCAACTGGCGTACCTGCGCCATCGCACCAACCAGCGTATTTTTCAGCAGCGCACGGTTGCGCAAATCATTGCCAATATCCTCCAAGAACACGGGATTCATGGCGATGCCTACCAGTTTCAATTGAATTCGACCTACCCGCCCCGTGAGTACTGTGTTCAGTACGACGAGTCGGATTTGCACTTCATTCAGCGGCTGTGCCACGAAGAAGGCATTCACTACCACTTTCAACATTCAGAACAGGCGCACCTGCTGGTGTTCGGCGACGACCAGACGGTCTTCCCTCAGTTGGACACGCCTACGCCCTACGTGCAGGGCAGCGGCATGGTGGCGCAAGAGCCGGTGGTCAAGCATTTCAATGTGCGCCTTGAAACCCGCACCAGCCGTACCACCCGCCGCGATTACGATTTCGAGAAAGCCGGTTTTCGGGTCGAGGCCGCCCATAGCCCGCAAGCGCAGAGCCCGCAGCCCGATCTGGAAGACTACGACTATCCAGGCTTGTTCGTGCAGGGCGAACGTGGCAAACCCTTGACCCAGCGTGCCCTTGAGCGCCATCGCGCCGACTACCGTCAGGGCGAAGGCAAAAGTGATCAGCCGACGTTGGTCTCGGGGCATTTCTTCTCCCTCGCCGAACACCCGCGCAAGGCGTGGAATGCCCTGTGGTTGCTGACCGAAGTCCACCATCAGGGCTATCAGCCGCAAGTGTTGGAAGAGAACATCACCCACGACAGCGACGCGGACGCCGAAGCATTCGAGCAGGGCTATCGCAACCGTTTCGTGGCCACCCCGTGGGATGTGTTTTACCGCCCGCAACAGGCTTACCCCAAGCCCAGGGTACTGGGCAGCCAGACCGCGTTGGTGACCGGGCCTGAGGGGGAAGAAATCTATTGCGATGCTCACGGCCGGATCAAGGTCAAGTTCCATTGGGACCGCGAAGGCAAGGTCGATGACAAGTCCAGCTACTGGCTGCGGGTGGCTTCCAGTTGGGCGGGCAGCAGCCACGGCAGCGTGACGATCCCGCGGGTTGGCATGGAAGTGCTTGTGACCTTTTTGGAGGGTGACCCGGATCAGCCGGTGGTCAGTGGCTGTCTGGCCAATAGCCTCAACCCGGTGCCTTACCCCCTGCCAGCCAACAAGACCCGCAGCGTGTTCCGCAGCCGCAGCTCCCCGCAGAGTACCGGGTTCAATGAACTGCACCTTGAAGACCGTGCCGGTCAGGAGCTGATTTACCTGCGCGCACAGCGCGACAT
This sequence comes from Pseudomonas sp. TWR3-1-1, assembly GCF_049896545.1. NCBI lineage: Bacteria > Pseudomonadati > Pseudomonadota > Gammaproteobacteria > Pseudomonadales > Pseudomonadaceae > Pseudomonas > Pseudomonas sp. TWR3-1-1. Next base: position 21,508 of record NZ_JAFCUO010000016.1, on the reverse strand, counting down.
GGAACACAAAGTCGAGCACGACAGCCGCTTGGAGGTCGGTAACGAACGGCATGAAACCATCATGGGCAACAACATCGTGGTGCTTGAGGCCGAAGATCAGCGTACGGTCACTGCCGACCGCAAGGTCGAACTCAAGGCCAATGATTATTTGCAGGTCGCCAGCAGCAGCCACACCCGCGTCGGGCAGACGCTGGTGGCCGAAGCGGGTCAGGAAGTCCATATCAAGGCGGGCGCCAATTTGATTCTCGATGCGGGCGCGAGCATCACCCTTAAAGCGGGCGGCCAACACATCGTCATTGGAGGCGGGGGGATATTCAGCAGCACCCCGATTCAAATCGGTGGCGCACCGGCCAGCGGCACGGCTGCCGCACCGTTGTTGCCCGGTTTGCTCGGGTTATTGGCTGTGCCCTCGTTGCTTGAACAAAAGCACGCTCAGGCAGCTCAACCCCCTGGGCAACCCGAGACGCCACCGCCGCTCAAGCCGGTGTGCAAAGACTGTCTGCTCGCCGCGCAGGCCAAGGCTGATGCGCTGGTGGCACGTTAACGTTTATGTGACGCACACAAAAAACAAGGAAAGGTCATGTTATCGACCGCAAAGGACTGGCTGCATCACTTGATGGATGAGGCGCGCAACGCTGGCCTCAATCACCTGGACTTGCTGCTCAATGGCGCCGTGTTGCCGCACGGGCTGTTAGCGCCCCTGATGGAACAGGTTGCGGCGCCTGAGTGTGCCCGGTTGTTCGAGCACACCCTTGAGCACGCATTGGCGCACCAAGGGCCGCTGTTGTTGCGCATTGCATTGGGCAATCAAGCGCAGTGCGCAGAGGCAGCGCAGTTGCTCAATGCCGTCCACACGCACTTTTGTGTGCTGGCCCTGACCAGCCGCTGGCCTTTCGAGGCATTGGCGGCGCACATGCGCGGCGCTACGCAGGCGACCTGGAACAAAGGCGCCAGCAGCGGTGTGCTGCGCTACTACGACACGCGCCTGTTCCGGCATTTTTGCGAGCAGCTCGACCCTCAGCAACTCGGGCAATTCCACGCCCCGGTGAGCCAGTGGTACTGGATCGACCACGACGGCAAACAGGCGTCGCTCTCAGGTTTTGATGCCCGTATTCAGGACCAGAGCGGGTTGACCGGCTTATCCCTGAGCGATGATCAGGTGCAGCACCTGCAAGCCGTGAGCGCAGCCCTTTTATGGCTCAAAAGCCATGAGTGTACGCCGCACGCACATGGCTTCACCTCGCACGAAGGCCTGATCCGCTGCCTGACCGGCATACACCTGGAGGTCAGCCGTCAGCAGTTGCCAAAACACCTGCACGAAGACTTCATCGCCAGTGCGTTGAGTGAACACCCGCCCTTGAGCCTTAGCCCTGGCAACGTTGTTCTGTGAGGTGCGCAGTGTGTGAGGTTGACCGGCGGCTTTGCGTTGCAAAACGGCGAGCAGAAAAAAATGGAGGAGCCGGCCACATGTCCAACATCATGATTCGAGCACTGTGGCTGACGTTGATCAGCGGTCTCTCGTTGCAAGGCTGCGCCCAACCCAAACCTGAGCGTTTGGGGGCACCCATCGAGGGCTACAGCCATACCTCGGCGGCGATTAACCGTTTTTCGGTGAATGGGAATGGCGGGCCGAATATCGGGCCGTATGGCGGCGGCGGTAAGCAGAACTGCTGCGCGCCGATGCCGGTGAAATGGCATTCAGGGCTGACGGTGGTGGTTGAGTGGGAGAAGGACCCTAATCCACATGATTCAGGAAATTGGCCTAAACCCCGCTATTCGGAGGCTTGGCGCAAGGCAGCCAGAGAGCACGAGACGCACTACACCCTCCATCGAGCCGTTGTGCCTGTTGCGCGGTATGAGCGATTGGGCGTGGTGAATGTGCATTTCTTACCTTGTAACCAAGTGGCGGTTACCGCAGGACTCATGATGCCCGGCACGCCTAACTACCCTTATAAGTTCCCTCAAAAAATGGAGGAGCCGGCCACATGTCCAACATCATGATTCGAGCACTGTGGCTGACGTTGATCAGCGGTCTCTCGTTGCAAGGCTGCGCCCAGCCCAAACCTGAGTATTTGGGGGCACCCATCGAGGGCTACAGCCATACCTCGGCGGCAATTAACCGTTTTTCGGTGAATGGGAATGGCGGGCCGAATATCGGGCCGTATGGCGGCGGCGGTAAGCAGAACTGCTGTGCGCCGATGCCAGTGAAATGGCATCCAGGGCTGACGGTAGTGGTTGAGTGGGAGAAGGACCCTAATCCACATGATTCAGGAAATTGGCCTAAACCCCGCTATTCGGAGGCTTGGAGCAAGGCAGCCAGAGAGCACGAGACGCACTACACCCACCATCGAGCCGTTGTGCCTGTTGCACGGTATGAGCGATTGGGCGTGGTGAATGTGCATTTCTTACCCTGTAACCAAGTGGCGGTTACCGCAGGACTCATGATGCCCGGCACGCCTAACTATCCTTATAAGTTCCCTCAAAAAATGGAGGAACCGGCCACATGTCCAACATCATGATTCGAGTACTGTTGCTGACGTTGATCAGCGGTCTTTCGCTGCAAGGCTGCGCCCAACCCAAACCTGAGCGTTTGGGGGCACCCATCGAGGGCTACAGCCATACCTCGGCGGCGATTAACCGTTTTTCGGTGAATGGGAATGGCGGGCCGAATATCGGGCCGTATGGCGGCGGCGGTAAGCAGAACTGCTGCGCGCCGATGCCGGTGAAATGGCATCCAGGGCTGACGGTGGTGGTTGAGTGGGAGAAGGACCCTAATCCACATGACTCAGCCAATTGGCCTGATCCGCCTTTTTCTGATGCTTGGAGCAAGGCAGCCAGAGAGCACGAGACGCACTACACCCACCATCGAGCCGTTGTACCTGTTGCGCGGTATGACGAGTTGGGGATGGTGAATGTCCACTTCTTGCCGTGCAACCAAGTAGCTGTTTCGGCGGGGGCTACCTATCCCGGTCGTCCTGATTATCCGTTCCACTTCCCTCAAAAAATGGAGGCGCCGGCCACATGTCCAACATCATGATTCGAGCACTGTGGCTGACGTTGATCAGCGGTCTTTCGCTGCAAGGCTGCGCCCAACCCAAACCCGAGCGTTTGGGGGCACCCATCGAGGGCTACAGCCATACCTCGGCGGCAATTAACCGTTTTTCGGTGAATGGGAATGGCGGGCCGAATCTGGCTCCGTATGGGTACGGTGGCGGTCAAATGTGCTGTGCGCCGATGCCAGTGAAATGGCATTCGGGGCTGACGGTGGTGGTTGAGTGGGAGAAGGACCCCAAGCCGCATGATTATGTCAATTGGCCTAAACCCCGCTATTCGGAGGCTTGGCGAAAGGCAGGCAGAGAGCACGAGACGCACTACACCCACCATCGAGCCGTTGTGCCTGTTGCGCGGTATGAAGAGTTGGGGCTTGTGAATGTCCACTTCTTGCCGTGCAACCAAGTAGCTGTTTCGGCGGGGGCTACCTATCCCGGTCGTCCGGATTATCCGTTCCACTTCCCTCAAAAAATGGAGGAACCGGCCACATGTCCAACATCATGATTCGAGCACTGTGGCTGACGTTGATCAGCGGTCTCTCGCTGCAAGGCTGCGCCCAGCCCAAACCCGAGCGTTTGGGGGCACCCATCGAGGGCTACAGCCATACTTCGGCGGCGATTAACCGTTTTTCGGTGAATGGGAATGGCGGGCCGAATCTGGCTCCGTATGGGTACGGTGGCGGTCAAATGTGCTGTGCGCCGATGCCAGTGAAATGGCATTCGGGGCTGACGGTGGTGGTTGAGTGGGAGAAGGACCCTAATCCACATGACTCAGCCAATTGGCCTGATCCGCCTTTTTCTGATGCTTGGAGCAAGGCAGCCAGAGAGCAAGAGACGCACTACACCCACCATCGAGCCGTTGTGCCTGTTGCGCGGTATGAGCGATTGGGCGTGGTGAATGTGCATTTCTTACCCTGTAACCAAGTGGCGGTTACCGCAGGACTCATGATGCCCGGCACGCCTAACTACCCTTATAAGTTCCCTCAAAAAATGGAGGAGCCGGCCACATGTCCAACATCATGATTCGAGCACTGTTGCTGACGTTGATCAGCGGTCTCTCGCTGCAAGGCTGCGCCCAACCCAAACCTGAGCGTTTGGGGGCACCCATCGAGGGCTACAGCCATACCTCGGCGGCGATTAACCGGTTTTCGGTGAATGGGAATGGCGGGCCGAATATCGGGCCGTATGGCGGCGGCGGTAAGCAGAACTGCTGCGCGCCGATGCCGGTGAAATGGCATTCAGGGCTGACGGTGGTAGTTGAGTGGGAGAAGGACACTGATCCGTATGCTTATGGGCGCTGGACTGAAGCGATGTTTTCTGATGCGTGGAATAAGCGTATGGATGAACACAAAAAGCACTACACCCACCATCGAGCCGTTGTGCCTGTTGCGCAGTATGAAGAGTTGGGGCTGGTGAATGTCCACTTCTTGCCGTGCAACCAAGTAGCTGTTTCGGCGGGGGCTACCTATCCCGGTCGTCCTGATTATCCGTTCCACTTCCCTCAAAAAATGGAGGAACCGGCCACATGTCCAACATCATGATTCGAGCACTGTTGCTTACGTTGATCAGCGGTCTCTCGCTGCAAGGCTGCGCCCAGCCCAAACCCGAGCGTTTGGGGGCACCCATCGAGGGCTACAGCCATACCTCGGCGGCAATTAACCGTTTTTCGGTGAATGGGAATGGCGGGCCGAATATTGGGCCGTATGGCGGCGGCGGTAAGCAGAACTGCTGTGCGCCGATGCCGGTGAAATGGCATCCAGGGCTGACGGTGGTGGTTGAGTGGGAGAAGGACCCTAATCCACATGATTCAGGAAATTGGCCTAAACCCCGCTATTCGGAGGCTTGGAGCAAGGCAGCCAGAGAGCACGAGACGCACTACACCCACCATCGAGCCGTTGTGCCTGTTGCGCGGTATGAAGAGTTGGGGATGGTGAATGTCCACTTCTTGCCGTGCAACCAAGTAGCTGTTTCGGCGGGGGCTACCTATCCCGGTCGTCCTGATTATCCGTTCCACTTCCCTCAAAAAATGGAGGAACCGGCCACATGTCCAACATCATGATTCGAGCACTGTTGCTGACGTTGATCAGCGGTCTTTCGCTGCAAGGCTGCGCCCAACCCAAACCTGAGCGTTTGGGGGCACCCATTGAGGGCTACAGCCATACCTCGGCGGCGATTAACCGGTTTTCCGTGAATGGGAATGGCGGGCCGAATATCGGGCCGTATGGCGGCGGCGGTAAGCAGAACTGCTGTGCGCCGATGCCGGTGAAATGGCATCCAGGGCTGACGGTGGTGGTTGAGTGGGAGAAGGACACTGATCCGTATGCTTATGTGAATTGGCCTCCACTCGGAACTGATGGATATCGGGCTGCTTACAAGTTGCATGCGGCCAAGTACACCCACCATCGAGCCGTTGTACCTGTTGCGCGGTATGAAGAGTTGGGGCTGGTGAATGTCCACTTCTTGCCGTGCAACCAAGTAGCTGTTTCGGCGGGGGCTACCTATCCCGGTCGTCCGGATTATCCGTTCCACTTTCCTCAAAAAATGGAGGAGCCAGCCACATGTCCGAAGCCATAAATGCACCTGTAAAAAAACCATCTCCAGCCTTCCTTAGCCCGACGCCTGATTTCAAAGAGGGTGGCTTATTGCCTGAGTCCTCGGCTGATGTGCTACGTAACTATCGAATTCAACAGGCGGCTTACCAGCCGTTTGAGCAAAAGGCGATGGATGAGGCGCGTGCGGCGGGCAAGGTTTACGCGGGTGCACCCTGCATGAAGATCATTACCGTCACCCTTTGCTTTGACGGCACTAACAACCATGAACCGTCAGATAGCAAGGCGCGGCCTTCGACGACGACCAATGTCGCTCGTCTTTACCATGCGAGTGTGGGCCGTAACGGTGATGAAGCTACAATGCGTGAAGGATTTTATGCTTATTACATGCAAGGTGTAGGCACCGAGTTCAAAGAAATAGGCGAGTTCGCGCCTGATAATCAGGGCCTGACCATGTCGGTGGGCGGTGAGAACCGAATCAATTGGGGGCTGACCCGTTTGATTGATGCTTTGAAAATGGCATGCGGAAAAAAACAACTGACGTTGGGTGAAAGTTATTCGCTGGTGCAAGACATGGGCACCAGCCTCACCGGAGACCTCCTTGGCGCATCAATATTTAAAAACAGCTATGGCCGGCGCAAAGAAGTGCTGGAAGCACCGCTGGCAGCGCTTAAAACCCAAATTGATGCCGTCCACGCATCCAAGACCACTCCCGAAATAAAAGCCGTGCGCCTGTTCGTGTACGGTTTTTCACGCGGAGCAGCCGAGGCGCGGGCGTTTGCCAACTGGCTCGAAGCCTTGACCAAGGTCGAGGTAGCAGGCGAAACCTGTTACCTGTTTGCCGGCCTGCCGATCAAGATTGTGTTCATGGGGCTGTTCGATACCGTGGCGTCGGTGGGCCTGCCGTATCTGGTGCCGTTTGCCGCCGGGCACATGGGCTGGGCCGATGGCAGCCTGCGTTTAAGTGATGACGAAAAGTTCCTTGAGCACTGCGTGCACATGGTGGCGGCCCATGAGCAACGCAGTTGTTTCCCGGTGGATTCCATTCGGCGCAAAGCCAACCCGGATGACCCGATGTGCCCGTCCACCTACCGCAAAGGCACTGCGGAATACATTTACCCCGGTATGCACTCCGATGTCGGTGGCGGTTACCCACCCGGCGATCAGGGGAGGGCATCGGAGGGCGGAAAAGAGGTGTTGTCGCAGATCGCTTTGCATCATATGTATGACGAAGCTTACAAAGTAGGTGCGCCTTTGCAGTCCCCCCCAGAAGCACTTACCAACGCATTAATAAAAGAACGCCCCTGGCTGATTATGAGTGACTCAACGTCCGTTGAATTCGCAGTCGGCCCCACCGTCACCCACCGCTTCAACACCTGGCTGGACGCTATGGACAATGGCCCTCTGGAAGAAGTGATGAAGCGCGAAGCGGGGTTGATTACCGGTTGGCGCATCAGTCGTTACGCCAAGGGGCGGGCCAGTCATACGCAGGCGTACGGCAATGTCACGAAGTACGGCACGGCTAACGACATGACTCGCGATGAAATCACTGCTTTTTCGGCATTACACGCCATGCAATTGAAGGAGGATGCCGCCATCCTTGCGGGCGATCCTGCGCCTGTCTTGTCCGAGATCCAGCAGGCCACCAAAACAGCCCACGAAGCCACCAAATTGGAATATGAGCTTCGCACCAACACCAAGGAGCCGATCACCTTCAACACCAGCAAGTTGTACGAACCCAACCTGGATTGCCGTCAGTTGCTCAACGGCATGGCCGACTTTCGACGCGATTACGTGCCGGAATGGAACATGACCGCCAGTGAGATTTTCAGTTTTGGCACGCTCATTAATACCGCGCTCGGCGGGTTGGTCTACATGACCAACGAGCAAGATGAAGCGCAGCACTATGCCGACATGCGCCGGGACGGAGAACTCAGCTACGCCAAGCTGTTTGGGGAAAATGGCAAATCACGGAACGACAACGTGTTGCCGATCATCCGCCTGTTTGATGAGCATGTGCACGACTCCCGCGCCTGGTTCATGAATGCGGCCTTGAATGAGCGCGAGATATTCAGTGACTACTTTCGTTATCGCGGGATCTTTTTCGACAATGAGTCCAACAACGAGTTGTCGCTGTTGGTGACCACCGAGCGCGTGGTGGGTGTAGCCATTGCCGTGGCCAGTGTGGGCTTGAGCGTGAAACGCCATGACCCGCGCTTCCTGATGGGGCTGATTATCCCGAGCCTGGGCACCCCGGTGTTTCGCGGCAAGGTGGGTTTGCCGAGCATCACAGCCTTTGACACCGTCACCGGGCGCGCGCTGCCCATGCTGGAAGGGCTGACGTCCATCCGCAACTTCACCAAAGATCCAGGCAGTGCAGTGAAAGCGGTACAGGCCTTGCCATTACCTGCCGCGTTGACGGAGAAAACCGCCATTACGGAGGATCTGATGGCCATCTTCAAAGGCGAAAAAGGCGACCCGTCAGCGACACCCGCGTTGCACCCGGCGCAGGCCGTGCAGAGCGTCGCCTGGCAAGCCCTGACACGCCGCCCCGTCGCAGTGAACGCCGACGATCAAGCCATTGCCGCGTTGATCGGGAGCCATGTGGTGGGCCAGGCGGTCGATTTCGATATTGATTCGTGTGTGTAGAGGCGGTTGCAGCTCGGGCGTGCGCGTAGGGGGCTTGATCGCTGCCTGATAGTCCGCCCCGGCCCGTTGTTCGGCGTAATGGGCGCGTAATTAGGGCTCCCAAGCCATCACCGTATGCAGAATGACGATGGCTTGGGGCTGGCTCCGCTCGTTAGGGATGTGCTGAGGCGCTTGAAAATTGAAAGCAGGAATTGAACGTAGAAATGCCCCTTGTGTCAGGGGATTTCTACTTTTTCGAAGCTGTTTAGCCGCTACAACATGAGGCCTAAGCCCGTTATGCCTTGCTGTAAAGGGGCTTAAGCTCAGCGGGGTGGGGAGCGTGCTCCGGCACACGACGTTTGGAAATCAACGTATAAATCGACGGCAATACAAACAACGTAAACAACGTGCCCACCACCATGCCCACCACGATCACGATGCCCAGTCCGAAACGGCTGCTGGCACCTGCGCCGCTGGCGAACAGCAGCGGCACCAGGCCCACCACCATCGCTGCGGTGGTCATTAATATCGGCCGCAGGCGAATGCGCGCCGAGCGGATGATGGCGTGGGCCGGTGAGCACCCGCTGGCCTGTTGCAGTTCGTTGGCAAATTCGACCATCAGGATGCCGTGTTTGCTGATCAGGCCGATCAAGGTCACCAAGCCGATTTGCGTGTAGATGTTGAGCGTCGCCCAGCCCAGCGCCAACGGAATCAAGGCGCCGCAGATCGACAGCGGCACGGTGATGAGGATGATCAGCGGGTCGCGCAGGCTTTCGTACTGCGCGGCCAGCACCATGTAGATGACGATGAGGGCGAACAGGAAGGTCAGCATCAGCGCGTTGCCTTCGTGGATAAATTGCCGCGAATCCGATTGCCAGTCATGGCTGAAACTGGCAGGCAGGTGCGCGCTCTGGTTGGCCAGAAAGGCCACTGCTTCGCCCAGGCTCACGCCCGGCGCCGGGATGCCCTGGAAGGTAGCCGAGTTTTGCTGGTTGAACTGTTTGAGGCGGTTGGGCTGGATGTCGCTGTGCAGGCTGACCACGGTGGCGAGCGGCACTTGCACGCCGCGGTCGGTGCTGACGTAGAAGCCATTGAGCGATTGCGGGGTCAGGCGCTGATTGGCCTGGGTCTGCGCGATTACGTCATAGGAGCGGCCCTGCAAGCCAAAACGGTTGGTGTAGTTTTCGCCCACCAGCACCGCCAGGGTGCTGGCGATGTCTTGCAGGCGAATACCCAGGCTGTTGGCCTTGCTGCGGTCGATGCGCACCTCGGTCACCGGGTTGTTGAAGTCCAGGTCGCTGTCGACCACGGCGAACAACCCGCTGGCCCGTGCCTGCTGTTTGATCTCGTGCATGGCCTGATACAGCGCGCGGTAGTCTTCGGTGCTGCGAATCACCAATTGCACCGGCAAGCCACCGGTGGAGGCGGGCAGCGGCGGCATCTGGAAGACGAAGATCGAGTCGCCTTCCACTGCGTCGACAGCCTGTTGCAACTCGCTTTGAATCTGGACGGCGCTGCGCTCGCGCTTATCCCACTCACTGAAGTTGACCCCGGCAAAACTCGCCGCCACTCCATCCGTGCCGTTGATGATCCAGGTGCTGGTGGTTTCCGGGAGCTTGGCCAGCAGCTCGCTCAATTGGGCGGCGTAGCGCTCCACGAAGTCGAGGTTGGCGTGTTGCGGAGACTTGATCGCCAGCAGCAAGTTGCCTTGGTCTTCATTGGGTGCCAACTCTTTATCGGCCTGGCCATAGAGCAACGGCAAGCTGAGCAGCACCAGCCCCCCGAACGCCAGCACCGCACCGCGTGCACGCAGTGAACGCAACAGACCGCGTTGATAGCGGCGCGATAAACGATCGAAGAAGCGCTCGGCCAATCGACTCATGCGACCTTCGCTTTGGCCGGCGGGCAACAGTTTGGCGCACATTACCGGGGTCAAGGTCAGGGCGATGACGCCCGATACCAGTACCGCTCCGGCGAGGGTCAGGGCGAATTCCTTGAACAGCGCGCCAGTCAGGCCGTTCATCAGCCCGATAGGCATGTACACCGCGGCCAGGGTGATGGTCATGGCAATCACTGGCGAGGCGATTTCCCGCGCGCCGATCAAGGCGGCTTGCAACGGCGCGAGGCCGTCCTTGATGTGGCGGTGAATGTTTTCGGTGACCACAATCGCATCGTCCACCACCAGCCCGATGGCCAGCACCATCGCCAGCAATGTGAGCAGGTTGATGCTGAAGCCGAACAGCGCCATCAGTGCCAGTGCGCCGAGCATCGACAGCGGGATGCTGAGGATCGGAATCAGCACCGTGCGCCACGAGCCCAGGCACAGGAAGATGATCACCACCACGATCAAAATCGCTTCGAGCAAGGTTTCGATCACTTCCAGGATCGAGGCTTCGATAAAGTGCGCCGTCTCGAAGGCCAGCGCCACTTCGACGCCGGGCGGCAGGGTTTTCTGGATGTCGGGCAGCAGGCGTTTGATGCCTGCGACGATCAGCAGCGGGTTGCCTTTGGGGGTGGCGTATAGCCCGAGGTGAACGGCGGGCTTGGCGTCCATCAGGGCGCTGGTTTCGTAGGCGGCGGAACCCAGTTCGATCTCGGCGATATCGCGCAGGCGTAGCAGGTGATCGCCGCGATTGCTGATCACCATGTCGCGAAATTCTTCGAGGGTATTGAGGTCGCTGTTGACCTGGATCGACGACACCACGTACTGGCCTTTGATTTGACCGGGCGCCGCCTGAAAGTTGTTGGCACGGATCGCCTGTTCCACCTGATCGGCGCTGATGCCGTGACCCGCCATGCGTTGCGGGTCGAGCCACAGGCGCATCGCCAGGTGTTGGCCGCCAAATGTCTGGACCTTGGCCACACCTTCAATTGTGGCGAACAAGGGTTGCACCACACGGCTCAGGTAGTCGGTCATGGCCGCCGCCGATAACGTTGTGCTGGCAAACCCCACGTAGGCCACAGCGGTGGCGTCGCCGGCCGAGCGCTCGATGACCGGGTCGTAGGCTTGCTCGGGCAGGCGGTATTTGACCTGGTTAACCTTGGCGATTACCTCGCTGAGTGCCTTGGCCGAGTCTTGGTTGAGGGCCATGCGCAGGGTAATCACGCTGTGGCCCTGGACTGACGACGAGCTGACGTAGTCGACGCCCTCTACCGAGGCCAGCGACTGGTTGATCGGCTGCGTGATAAAGCCTTGCATCAACTCGGCGGGTGCCCCGGGGTAGTCGGTGCTGACCGTGATCACAGAGCTTTCCAGCAGCGGGTACTGACGCACCGGCAAGCCCATGTAGGCTTTAAGCCCCGCCAGCAGGATCATCAAACTGACCACCAGCGCGAGCACCGGGCGGTGGACAAAAATGTCGGTGAACTTCACGGCTGTGTTCCCCCATCGGCCGCGAGAGCGGTGCTGTTAATGGGGTCGATGCTGGCACCGTCGCTGAGTTTGATTTGGCCTGACGTCACCACTTGATCGCCGGGCGCAACGCCCTGATTGATCACGACCCAGCCATCGCGCCGCTCGCCGGTCTTGACTGACACGCGCCGTACGGTGGGTGCGCTCTGAGCATCGAGGGCCGGTTGTACCAGGTACACGTCCTCGCCGTAGGCGCTGTAGGTCACGGCGGTTTCGGGCAGGCTCAAGGTGTTTTCCGGCATGGCCTGAGGCAGGCGCACGCGGGCGAACATGCGTGGCAGGGCGGCGGCGGGCGGGTCTTGCAGGCGTGCCTGAAGGCTTAAAGTGCGCGAGCTATCCAAAAACGGGTCGACGCTGCTGACCACGGCCGTTAACGGTTGGCCGGGCAGCGCATCAAGCTCAATCAGCAAAGGGCTGCCGGTTTTGAAGTGCGCCATGGCTTGCTCCGGCACGCTGAAGTTGACGTACAGGCCTTGGTTGCCGATCAGGTTGATCAGCGTATCGCCGGGGTTGACGTATTGCCCCACATGCACTTTGCGAATACCCAATGTGCCGGCGAAAGGCGCGCGAATGGTGCGTTGTTCAATCTGCGCCATCAGTTCCTGCAAGGCGCCGCGAGCCGTCGTGTATTGGGCCTGGGCATCGTCCAGTGCCTCGCGCGAAACAGCGTTGGAATGGATCAGTTTTTTCAGGCGATCAAGGCGTACGAGGGCGTTATCGACCTGACCTTGCAACCGCACCTTTTGCCCGCGTTGCGGCGCATCGTTGAGGCGCACCAGCACCTGCCCGCGTTCAACGCGTTGGCCGGACTCAATCGGCAGCTCGACGATGCGCCCACCTACTTCGGCGGGCACGCTGACTTCTTCGACCGCTTCCAGTTCGCCGATGGCTTGCAGGTAGCGGGTAAACGTCTGCTGACTGACGGGCGCGACTGCGACCTTGACCGGCGCCGCCACATAACCGGCTGCGGCCGGTTGCCGCGCGTACCACAGGCCCCATGCCACACCGCCAAGTACGAGTCCAGTCATGGCCCAAAGGGTTTTGTGCCGGATTAACGGGCGAGTGCTTGCTGCAACGTGTGCCATGATCTTTTTCCTTAAAGATGCAGTCAGTAAATCGGCCAACAGCCCGGCGTGAGCAGTTCGATGAGGTTGTGGTCGGGGTCGCGAAAATAGATGCTGGAGCCGCCTTTGGGCCACTCGGTTCGGCCTTCGATGGCCACGCCGCTGTCGCGCAGTTTTTGCTCCCAGCCGGGCATGTCATCGGTGTCGATGGCAAAGCACACGTGGATCCGGCCACTGGCATCGTGCGGGGGGATTTCGCCGCCACTCAGGTATTTGGTTTGCAGTGAGGCGCCGCGTTTAAACAGCAGCAAGGTGTTGAGCCCGCCGACGTTGAATGCAACGAGCACGTCGCTTTCGACCATGACCTCCAAATGGAGCGTTTTATAGTAAAAATTTTTCGCTGCTGTAAGATCTTCCACGTAAAGCGCGGTTTCAATAATCCGTTTGAGTTGAAGCATGATGCGCTCCGTATCGGGCAGGTAGTCCCGGATTGGTGAATGACAGGATGGTCATGGTTTTACTGCGCAATATTGATTTGAACCTGTTGGTGGTGCTCGACGCGTTGCTGACTGAAAAACACGTGACCCGTACCGGCGCCCGATTGCATTTGAGCCAACCGGCCATCAGCCATTCGCTGAGCAAGCTGCGGGTACTGCTCGACGATCCGATCCTGATTCGTCAGGGCAGCGAAGTGGTGTTGAGTGCCCTGGCGCAAAACCTTCAGGCACCGCTCAAGGAGATCCTCAGCCAGATCGAAATCCTGCTCGGCAAGTCGATCGACTTCGTGCCGGCCAACTCCCATCGCACATTCCGTTTGGCCATGTCCGACTACGGCGCCGCCATTGTGTTGCCCAAATTGTTGCGCCAATTGCGCGCCCAGGCGCCCAACACCACGCTGGTGGTCACTCAGGACAGCCGTCACGGCATGTTTGAACAGATCGCCCAAGGCAAGATTGATCTGGCATTGGGCGTGTTCCCCCACCTGACAGCAGACATCTCCAGTGAAGTGCTGTTTGAAGAAACGTTTTCTTGCCTGCTGGACCGCAGTACGCTGCCAGCCAGCGGCCAACTGGACTTGGACAATTACCTGCTGCGCCCGCATATTTCGGTGTCGGTGGACGGCTGCACCAATGGTGAAATTGATCGCCTGTTGCGCGCCGAAGGGTTGCAGCGGCGCATTGCGGTCAGCGTTCCCCATTGGCGCACCGCGCCCAGCATGATCAGCAACACCGACCTGATCCTCACGGTGGCCACCCGCACCCTGGACAATGCCCCGCTTGACGATGACCTGGTCAGCCTCAGCCCGCCCTTGCCGATTCCGCCGTTTCCGTTCGTACAGATCTGGCACAACCGTTTTGGTGAAGACCCGGCCCACATCTGGCTGCGTGAGCAAGTCAGGCAAGTGCTGGGTCATGGTGCGCCCGCCACCTGAACCGGCCGCAAGCGCAAGCGCAAATCCTCACCCAGTTGTGTGACGTCAAACAGGGTGAAGTCCAGCGCTTGCTTGAGGTGAACCAGCTCCGGCATGTGCACCAACGGACGTGCCAGATCACCCAGCAGTTTGGGCGCCATATACACCAGCACTTCGTCCACCAGCCCGGCCTTTAGAAAGGCGCCCGCCAAGGTGGGGCCTGCTTCGACCATCACCTCGTGCAGGCCGCGCAGGCTGAGCTGGCACAGCAGTTCATGCAGATCCAGCCCATAGATATCGCCGTCCACACGCAACACTTCAGCGGTGGGCGCCTGGGGTAATGGCGTGTCGTTGTGCAACACATGCAGGCTCGGTGCGCTGGCGTTAAACACTTGCGCCCCGGCCGGTACGCGCGCGCTGCTGTCCAGTACCACGCGCATGGGCGCCACGGCCTCAGGCGATGAAGGTTGGCGCACCGTCAGTAACGGGTCGTCTCCCAACACCGTGCCGCTGCCGGTGATGATGGCCGCACAGCGGGCACGCCAGTGTTGTACATCCATTCGCGCCTTGGGCCCGGTGATCCATTGCGAACGGCCATTACTCAGCGCAGTGCGCCCGTCCAGGCTCATGCCCATTTTCAGCTGCACCCAAGGGCGCTGGCGCTCAATGCTGGAGAGGAAACCTCGGTTCAGCTCACTGGCCGCCTCACGCATCAACCCCACCTTGACCTCGATACCGGCCGCTTTGAGTTCGGCGATACCTTGGCCGTTGACCTGCTTGAACGGGTCTTCGAGGGCCACCATGACTTTACTGATGCCACTTTCAATCAATGCCTGATGGCACGCCCCCGTGCGGCCAACGTGGCTGCACGGCTCCAGCGTGACGTAGGCCGTGGCGCCTTTGGCCAGGGCGCCGGCCTGGCGCAAGGCGAATACTTCTGCGTGCGGGCCACCGGCCCGCCGATGCCAACCTTCGCCCACCACACAATTACCGTGAGCGATCACACAGCCCACCCGAGGGTTGGGCCATGTGGAATGGCTGCCACGTTCGGCCAACGACAGCGCGTGTTGCATGTGCTGAAAGTCGACTTCGGTGAAATAAGTCATGACACTAAATGCCCGCCTGCACGGGCCGCGATCGGGTAAATACGCCCGTCATACGCACTGGCCAGGAAACCATTGCCGGTGGCGGCCTGGGTCAGGCAGGAGATCCCGCTGGCGGTTGGTTTTTCGAACTTCTCCCAACGGCGGGTGCGCACATCAAACAGGGCTACGGTGCCGCCGTAACTGCCGGTGGCGATCAGGTTCTGATCCTTGGAGATGGCAATGCATTTGATGGAGTGGTGATGCGGTGTCTCGAACACTTCGCTTTCGCCATCACGCCACAGGCGCAGCTTGAGGTCGCGACCGATGCTGGCGAAGCCGCCCTGGATTTGTGTGCAACCGTTGGAGATTCGGTCGTGCGCCTGGTCCAGGTAGGTGTGTTCAGTGAAGTCAGCAATGTTGAAAAAGGCGGCAGCGGCGGTGGCGCACACGCTGAATATGAAGGTCTCGTCAGCGGCAATGCCTTTGATGGCGTTGTTGTGCATGGCCACTTCGGTGAGGAACTCCGGTTGCTGGTGTTGTAGCTTGAAGATCAATGCTTCACCGGTGTACGTACCAATGGCGGCGTGCAACTGGCCATCTTTGATAAACGTGGTGCCACAGTTTAACGGTGAGCGGTGCTGGTAAATGGCCTGGCCGGTGCGTGCATCGAATACGGTGCCCATTTGGCCGCCGGTCAGCACACTGTCACCAAACGGCAGCAAGAAGTTGCACAGGCTGCCAGCCTTGGTGTTGGCGACGCCGTTGACGTGCAGGATGCCCGCGTCGCCGATGCTGAAAATGTCGTCGTTGACCAGTGCGACCGCGTTCAGGCTGATGGCAGGCTCGATGCCGCCCAAGTCCCAGATCTGGGTGCGGAAGTTCCAGGTGGCGTAGCACGAGCCGAAGGTCACGAATGCGATTTGGTCTTCGCCAAGCAGGGCGCAACTGCGTGGCCAGATGATGCTCGGCAGCGAGGTCTCGGCGGTTTTTTCCAGCCGATTGTGGCTGTTCAGGTGCCAGAGCATCACGGAGCGGTCATAGCTGAGGCTGATCAACAGGCGTTGGGCGTCATCCCAAATGATGCGCTTGATACCCGCCGTATGCGCCGGTTGCAGATAAGTGCCTTGAGCGCTGATCAACGATATTTTGCCTTCGTCATCCCCGGCGAAAATGATCCCGTCACGCGACAGGGCCACGGTGTCGGTTTCAACGCCACCCAAGTCGATGATTTCCAGTTGCTCGCCGGTCATTGCATCCCAGCGGCGGATCGAGCCGTCGTCGCTGCTCGACACCAGCGTCGCGCCATCCACCGCCCAGCACACCGAGATCACGTCGGCGGTGTGGCCTTTGAGGATGCGCAGGGTGCGGCCATTGAGATCAAAAATACGCAGGGTATGGTCGCGTGAGCAGGTGGCGATGGTCTGGCCGTCTGGCGAGAAGGCTGCCATTTCGATGTCATCGTCGTGACCAATTAAAACCGCCTTCATGCGCAGGCTCGGGACTTCCCAGACACGCGCGGTGTAATCGCTGCTGGCGCTGACCAGCAGTGTGCCGGTGGGGTTGAACGCACACTGGTTGGCCAGGTGGTCATGCACCACGCGCTGGATGGGGGTTTTGGTTTTAGCGTCCCAGAGAATGACCTGATTGTCATAGCCTGCGGTGGCGACATAGCAATCTTTAAACGTGGCAATACCGCTGATAGGGCCGAAGTGTTTCATGGTTATTCATCCTGAATAATGTAAGCGTGCGTCATGCCGTTGAGTTCACACCTGTATTAACGGCCAGACTTATTTGAACAAGTTGATGTGGTGGTTCTTTTTATTGATCTTGGCTTGTAAATAAGGGCGGTTATGTTGGGTCAAAAAAACACCGGTCGGGATTACGTCGTCGACGTACACGCCATTGTTTTGCAAGGCGACCACTTTTTCCGGGTTATTGGTGATCACGCGGCAGTGTTGTACGCCCAGGGCTTTCAACATGTTGGCGGCTTCGGTGAAGTCCCGATCGTCCTCCCCGAAGTTCAAATGCTGATTGGCTTCGAACGTGTCCATGCCGGTGTCTTGCAGGCGGTAGGCCTCTAACTTGGCATATAAACCAATCCCGCGGCCTTCTTGGCGCAGGTAAATCAGATAACCGCCTTCTTCGTGCATGCGCTCAATGGACTCGGACAATTGCGGGCCGCAGTCGCAGCGTTGGGAACTGAACACATCCCCGGTGAGGCATTCCGAATGCAAACGCACCAAGGGACTGTTGAGGGAGGCCGGTCCCAGTTTAATAACGATGTGCTCTTTGTCCGCTTCAAGCCCTGTGAAACTGAAGAACGTACCCGGGATACCCGACTCATTCAGATGAATATCAACCTGGTTTCTAACGCGCAGCGGGTTCATAGAATTCCTTTCCTATTAACAGCATTTTTTTATTCGACAGGGTTACAGCGTTTCAGCGAGCCTGAAGCCCATTACATAAATGTCGCGCGGGTATTTGCCATGGCGGCGGCAATTGCGTGCCAAATCACGAAAGCGCGTAAAGCTGCCGCCGCGTGCGATGCGATGCGTGCCTACCACTTGCACCAAGTCATCGTTGATGGCTTTGCCGCCGGGGTAGGGCGCGTAATTGTCCGCCACGTATTCCTCGACATTGCCAGCCATGTCCAGGCAACCAAATGGCGATGCGCCCAACGGAAACATTCCCACGGGGGTGGTGTTGAAAATGGCCATCTCGGCCGTGTTGGCGTGCTCCGGCAAAAAGCGCTCGCCCCACGGAAACTCGAAGTTTTCAGGCCCGGCGCCGGCGTATTCCCATTCAGCTTCAGTCGGCAGGCGAAAAGCGCGCCCTGATCGAGCGCTCAACCATGCCACGTAAGCATCGGCATCTTCGGCCTGCAGCCCGTAGACCGGATGATTCGAGCGTTCGACCGGAAACTGCCCAAAGGCCCAGTTATTGGGGATGCGCGGCTGTAGCGAGTCTTCGAGAAAGGCCTTGTATTCGAGGTTGGTCACCGGGTACTTGCCGATCGCATAGCGGGGCAGGTGCAGGGTATGGCGCGGCACTTCTTTTTCAATCCAGCTGCGGTCCAGCCCCAACCCTTGCAGGGTATCCATCACGCCGTCGACTTTGGCTTCATCCAGCCCGGTCTCGATCCAGCCACCTTCAATTGTGATCATTGGCGGGTTAAGCACATCCAGACGCGGGTCCATTGTTTCGGCCAGATAACGCCCGGCCCCCAAGCGCAATGGCAGCGCCACTTCTGCGTCCTCCACGCGACGGCACAGCAGGCTGGCTGGCGCCTGGGTCAATTGCTGCCACTCGGCTAGTGGCAGGGCCAGGCTGAGTCCGGGCTGGAAGTGCTCTTCCAGGCCCATTAATTGGCGGTCCGTCATTTGCGCCGTCAGTGGGCCGTTAAACACCGGCCAGTGAGGAAACGCTTTGGATGGGTTGGCCACGTCGAACTCCAATACAAGTAAAAAGGGTGTCAGAGGGTGCAGACCAGACCGGTTTGCAGGCAGTTGCGCTCAAAGTCACCCCAGTAGCCTTCAGGGAATTTCTGGCGATTGGCTTGGGAGATCAACGGGCGTTGCCAGTGGTAGTCACTGAAACCCGCCTTGCGAATGGCACGTTCGTAGTCTTCGTGGCTCCAGCGGTAAAAGGTGAACTCGCTGGGTGGCGTGGTGACGAACTCTGACGGGCAACGGAAGCCGCCTTCGTGGGCATTTTCACTTTTGACATGTACGCCGTACTTAGTGAAGTTGCCGTCGTCCAGGCGAAAGCTCGGGTCTACGGTGTAGGCGATCAGCTTGCCACCCGCTTGCATGTTGTCGGCCACGGCCTTGAACATGGCGTCCAGTTCGGCGGTGGATTGGGCATAGTTGAACAGCCAGGCGGCGGTAACGCGTTCGAATTGCCCCATCACCGGCATGTCGCACACGTTGGCGACATGAAACTCAATGGCTTCGTTATGCTGTGCCGACTCTTTGCGCGCCAGATCAATCATCGCTGCGGAGATATCGACCCCTACCACGCGGGCGGCTCCCCGCCGATACAGTTCGCGTCCGAAATAACCGTAACCGCACGCAAGGTCTAATACAGACTTGCCTTTGATATCCCCCACCATATGAAAGAACGTCTCGGTTTCAACAGACCGTTGTGAGGCGGTGTCCGTGAACACTTCGAAACGATCGCCAATAGCGTCATACGCAGTAAAAGAACTCATTGCTCACCTATTAAATGTGATTGCTGTTATTAAATGCCGCTGCAATAACCCTGCTCCGGGTCTACAGGTGCACGTCTGGATATTCAACGTTAACTGCGCACGGCAATAAGAAAGCCGGCCAGTACGACACTCACGCCAATGATTTTTTGTACATTGATCGCTTGTTTAGGCAGCCCGACCAAACCGAAATAATCGATCAGTAGCGAGATGGTCAGTTGGCCGACAATCACCGCCATGATGAAGTTGAGAGCCCCCAGGCGTGGCACCAGAATGAGGGCGGCGGTGATATATAAAACCCCGGCAATGCCGCCAAACCAAATCCACCAGGGACCGTCTTGCAGCGCCGTCAGGTTTGGACGGGGGACTTTAAATATCAGCATGACCAGCATAATGGCCACGCCACTGACCAGCAGTGAAACGGCCGTGGCCCACAGCGGATGACCCAATAAAACGCCCAGTTTGGCGTTAGTGCCCGCTTGTAAAGGCACGGCAAAACCTGCCAGTAAACTTAAAACAATAGAAACAAATAAGCTCATGGGCGGGGGGTGTCCTTTTTTTTAATCTTTTACGGCGAATGTAAAAGCAGGGCCAATTCTTTGTTCTAATACGCGATATTCGCGCGCTGGATCGCCGTGCTGTAGCCCTTTGGGCATAAGGCGTGTGAGGCCACTGGCTGAACGGACGTGCGCTTGATTAACCCAGAGGTTTACAATCGGCGCACTTGAATGGAGTAACCCTGTGCTGACTCATTTAGATTCTCAAGGCCGCGCCAACATGGTTGATGTCACCGACAAAGCGGTAACAGCCCGTGAGGCCGTGGCACAAGCGGTTGTACGAATGCGTGCTGAAACGCTGGACATGATCGTCAGTGGCGGGCACCCCAAAGGGGATGTATTTGCCGTTGCGCGGATAGCGGGCATTCAGGCAGCGAAAAAAACCTCCGATTTGATTCCGTTGTGCCATCCGTTGATGCTCACCAGCGTCAAGGTTGAACTCAGCGCTCACGGCACTGACGCGGTACTCGTGGTGGCGCGTTGCAAACTCGCCGGGCAAACCGGCGTCGAGATGGAAGCACTGACCGCAGCCAGCGTTGCTGCGTTGACGATTTATGACATGTGCAAAGCGGTCGACCGCGGCATGACTATCGAAAGCGTGCGCGTGCTGGAGAAACTCGGCGGCAAGAGCGGGTATTTCACGGCGGCTGAGTCATGATAATCAAGGTCAAGTATTTCGCTCGCTACCGCGAAGCCTTGGGGTGCGATCACGAGGAGGTTAAGGGCGAATTTGCCACGATTGAAACACTGCGATCGTGTCTGGTGCAGCGCGGCAGTTATCAGGTTCTGACGGAGGCTAATCTGATGTGCGCGCGTAACGAAGAGTTGTGCAAACCTGATGAGCCGCTAGTCGATGGCGATGAGGTAGCTTTTTTTCCGCCAGTGACGGGGGGCTGATGCACATGACCATTCGAGTTCAGGCAGCGGCCTTTGACCCGGGCGCCGAAGTGAATGCCATGCATGCCGCCAACGCGGGTGTAGGCGCTGTGGTGAGCTTTGTCGGCTACGTGCGCGACTTCAATGACGGCCGCGACGTGGCGGGTATGTTTCTGGAGCACTACCCTGGCATGACCGAAAAAGCGCTGGGCAAGATTGTCGTCGAAGCTCAACAACGGTGGCCGCTGCTCAAACTCCACGTATTGCATCGGATTGGGGCGCTGGAGCCGGGCGAACCTATTGTGTTTGTCGGGGTGGCGAGCGCTCATCGCCAAGCGGCGTTCGACGCGTGTGCGTTTGTGATGGACTACCTGAAAACCCGCGCACCCTTCTGGAAAAAAGAACACACCGCTGACGGCCCGCGCTGGGTAGAAGGGCGGGCTAGCGATCACGCCGCGGCGGATCGCTGGGCGTAACGTCAAACCCGCGCGATCGATTAAATAGATCCGTTTCTTTTAAAGGTTTCAGAATCCTCCTACGCATGATCATCAGGCTTATCCGTTAGCGTCAGCGCCTCTGTTTCAGAGGAGTCACGGATGTCTACCCTTCGCCCCCCATCGCGTTTCAGCCTGGTGATAACCGGCAGTGACGATTCGCTTCAGGTACTGG
>NZ_JAFCUO010000015.1:0-27549 GCF_049896545.1 Pseudomonas sp. TWR3-1-1 | reverse complement strand
GCCTCTGCCCGCAACGATTCCAGGCTGCTGGCCGTGGCCACAATCTCACCATCGATGCGCGCCACTTCACCGCTGAGGGTTTCCAGCGCCTGGGTGTTGCCTGACACGCCCTCGCCCACATCGACCAGTTCGCCTTTCAGTTCCGTGATGCGTTTGGCGGCGACTGAATCGTTGGTGGCCACCACCTTTTCAAGGCTCGACAACCCGGCCTTGTTCTGGCCAACCTGTGCACCGAACGTGGTCACCCGCTCGGAAATGGCCTCGTCTTCAGTGGCCCGCACACGCCGCTCAACAGCCTGATCCGCCGTGGATTGCCAACTCTTGAGAGCGTCGGCCAACTCGCCCTCGCCCGTGTCGGCGCGCGCCGCTGCCCGCAAGGCTTCCAGCGATGACGCTGACGCCGTGACCTTGCCGTCGATGTCCTCGATGTGGGTGGTGTTCTGGCTGACCTGAAAGGCCAGGCCATTGGCGGTTTCGAGGATCTCGCCGATGTCCCTCCAATAGACCGGGTTGGGCGGCGGTGTATCGAGCGGCACGTCTTGAAGCGCTTGATAGATGTGCCGTCCTTCGCGAGCGTTTTCGCCGACCTTGTAGGTCTGCTTTGGATCGTAAATGAAGGTGTCGACCAGGCCTTCGACCTTGTCACCCAATTCCTTGACCTGCCCTGCCAGCTCCTTGACCGAACCCGGCCCGTCACCGGTGATGAGTTCAATGTCCTTCCTCAACTCGGGGTAAAGCGCGCCGGTGCCGATTTGCCCCGCAAAATACTTCTCGTATTCCGTTTGGTCCGAACTTGGCTGGCCATTAATCCCGAACTTTTCCGGGAACCACGGCCCGACATTGCCGGTGCGGTCCACCAGCCGCGCCCAGAAAAACAGGCTGGTACCGGGCACAATGTTTTGCAGCTCATGCCGCGCTTGCGGGTAAGCGTAATCGCCAAGTTTGGTCGCAGACTCCCGATCATTGGCCGTGTTCTGCCAAATCTCGGTGCGCTGGGTGTCTTCTGCACCCGGTGGAAAGCCCCAGTTCAAGCGAATGCCGTAGACCAGGCTTTCAGTGGTCAGGTGCGTGATGGCAGGCGGCAAGCCTTCCTTGCCTTTCAATTGCGTCAGTTGCGAGTTCTTCCAGATGGACGAAATCTCAAACGCACTGACCGCACGCACCCGAGCCAAATAAGCGCCAGCGTAAATACCAGGTACCTCAACACTGGATGAGCCGGTGCGCTGCACCTTGATCCAGTTGCCATTGTCTTTACGCCACTCCACGTCATAGGCAACAGCGCCGGGGACCGAATCCCATGCGATGGTCATAGTGGTCACCGCCAAGCCCTGGGCGACGGTTGAGTTGGACGTGAGCGTAACGCTCGCCGGGGCTGGCACGACGGTAATCGGGATTACGCTGATGGGGCGTTCTTCCAAACGCGCACCGGTGTCGATGTGCGCAAACTTGCTTGGGTCGTACTGCACAGCGGTAATTTCATAAACGCCTGGCTCGGGCCGTGACACGCTGGTGACACGATAAAGCGGTACCGCCAAATCAGACGCGTCTAGGCACCACACCAGCTCAGGCTCGGGCGCGACGGAATAATCCGTGGTCACCGTGACTTTTCTGCCGCTGACCAGTTGGATGGTGCGGCCTTCGCATTTACCGTCCGGCAAATTCACAATCAGGCGATCGCCCGGTTTGGCCGAGGTGTCACGGTCCAGGGTGATGACCTTACCTTTGACCGCGGACACAAGCCCGCCCACCGGCCGTCCCGCGATCAACTCATCCGCAATCGGAATCACATACCCGGGCAGCGGGATACGACCGGCCAAGCCCGTTCGAAAAGAGACGGTGCGATCCTTTGCATTGGTCAGCAGCGCCCACTTTCCACGACGCTGAGCCTCAGACTCGCGGGTGCAGCCAATGGCGCTGATCTCCAGCGGGTTGTCGCCATAGCGGCGTTGCAGCTTGCTGTCGGTGACTGCCGTGACATCAGTGTCGTAGTTGTTGGCCGGGTTGTCGTAGCTGATAAGTGCGCGGCTGTAGCGAGTTCGCTCTGAGGCACTGCCGTACGAGAACTTGCCGTCGATCACGTTGGCACGTGTGTAGGCGAAGTCGAAGTCAGTGGCGCGCGGCATATCAGACAGCGAGAACACTTGCCCTTGCGCCCAATAGGTCATGCCGCGATAAATCGCGGAGATGTCTCGCAAAAGCGTCCAGGCGTCGGCTTTTCCTTGCAGGTTGAGGTTGCAGATGAAACGCGGCTCCATACCGCCCTTTCCGTCCGGGACCAACTGGTCGCAGTACTGAGCAATGCGGTACAACTCCCACTTATCGACTTGCCACGGCTTAATCCGGCGGCCGAGACCGAAGCGGTCATTGACGGTGATGTCGTAGGTCATCCAAACCGGGTTATCGGTCCAGGCTTGCTTGAAGGTTCCGTCCCAGATCCCGGTATAGGACTTCTTGCGCGGATCGTAATTGCTCGGTACCGATATCTTGCGTGCGTCACATTCGGTCGTGACTGCCGGGATGTTACGGAACTGCTCAGCAGAGAATTCGATATAAAGCAGCGCTGTGTTGGGGTAGCGCAGTTTGGCGTCAATGACTTCGGTGAAGCCCGCGATCTGCATCGTGTCGGCGATTTTGTTGTTGCCTTGGTTTGCAGTTAAACGGGTGATTTTCAGCAACCAACCCGTTGCCGCCTTGGGCAGATCAACGCGGCGTGTACGCTCATAAGTGCTGGTGGTCTTTCCGTCTACAGCCTCACTTAAAACCTTTTTGTAAGCGCCTCCGTCTGTAGCCACCTCGATCTTGTACTCGATTCGATAGCCGTTAATGTTGTTACTCTCATCCACTGCCTGCAAGGCTGGCCACGCGAAGCGCACGCGTACAGCAGAAAGCTGAGTGTTGCTGATCGCTCGAACCCACGGGGTCCCGCTGCGCAACTCGATGCCTAAGGTTGTTTCGTTTTCGACCGAAGGGATACCGGGGATGTACGGCTGCTCAACAGAACCGGTGCGCCACTCCCACTTCACGTTAGGGAAGTTGTAGTTACCCTGTTCATCTTGCAGCGGGGTGTTGTCGAGGAAAATGTTTCGAGCTGTTGGTGTGCCGTCGAATTCACCCTCACCCACGGCAATCAGCATTTTTGCCAAGGCAACAGAGCGCAAGCTGTCCGGTGCCTCTGTTGGGGTTTTCGGTTTCTCTTCCCCGCCCTTGGCGCCATGGATATCAATTAACTGTGCTGCGCCCATGGTTTCCTCCAGGCGAAAAAAAACCGCCAATGGCGGTGCGGTATTCGGTGGTTTCTACATCTGATCTTCGGCGTAAATCGCAGCACTGATGATCGCCCCGCCCCAGCGTCTACGGCCGTAGCACAGTGAGACCGGGTTGCCGGAGGCTGTGGTGTTTTTGGCGCTGCCGAAGGCATAGCCGGGGGTATTTTCAGGAGCTGCGCTGGCCTTAAGGCCGCCCGCTTGAGGGCTGAGCATCTGGATCACGCCGCCGGCGACAAGGCCAATGCCCGCGCCTATGAGCGGAGTGCCGAAAGGTGTTGCAGAGAAAATAACACCCACAACAATCAAGATCGCACCGACGATGGTTTGAAGAATACCGCCGCGCTTGCTGCCTACGACCACCGGCGCGATGCGGATGTCTCCGGCACCGTTGTAGCTCAGTTCCTTCTCCCCGATATTGCGCTTATCGCGAAACACCGCGAATTCAAGACCGCGCGACTTGGCATTCGAAAGAAACCGCTCGAATCCAGGGATCTGCACGCATAGTGCTTTGATCGCCTCCGCCGGCGATTTCACGGCGAGCCTGAAGGACTTTCCGAACTGTCGGAGTTGCCCGTGCAGGCGAATCGTCGTCATGGGTTGGTAGCTGATCGCTGATGCCTGCATCACTTTCTCCGGGGTAATAAAAAACCGCCCGGAGGCGGCTTCAAGGTTTTTTTTGATTCAGTTGTAATCGACATAAGGCCCTATGTAGAACCCAGCCATGTCGCCGCTGATACGGTACAGGCTTTCCTTGCCTGGCTGCACTGTTGCTGCGATGGTTCGAATTGCAGCGCCTGCGCACAAGCCAGAGCCAGCTAGGCCTACGCCGAGATTGGGCGACCCTGGCGGAAGGTAGAATGTGGCCCGCTGACCAGTCCCGATTTTTGCAGCCCGGCGGCCGTCGACATAAACAACGATGTCGCAGCCAGAACCGACCGCGCCAGAGTCGCGCACCACGGTGATTTTTCCGCTCTCGCCAGCCGGTTTAGTCTGGAACGCATAGACCTCGTCCGACGGAACCGGCTTCGCATCCCGCACCGAGATCGCCGATGAGGCACACCCCGCCAGCATCGCCACCACCAACGCCCCTATCAAAATTCGCATGTCGTTCCCTCTTTGGTTTGGCGGGACTGTAGCACTGGGGGGGTAGATGCAAAAAGCCCAGCGCTGGGCTGGGCTCGCTGATTAGTTTTCTACCTCACACTCTCGGTGCTTCAGACCGCCTCTCAATAAAGAAACCACGCTCCCTGCTCCCCCATCGTAAATAAGGTCGTCGTAGAGCATTGTCGATTCTCGGTAGTGACCGTTGAGAATCTCGAGAGCTACACAGATTGAGTCCAAGCCAGCTTTGATTTTATCACGACTACCAGAAGGTAGCGGATTGGCAGCACGATTCTGAATATGGAGCAGGTCGATGTGCGCAATTCGCTTGTTGCGGTGATCGCGTGCGAACTTAGTGTCCGCTAACGCCGCAGCGACAGCCTCGTCCATCTGTGCACGAACCTCCAAATCTTCGATAAGTGGGGGGATGGCTCTGATTGACAGATTTTTCTGCTGTGAATTGATTGGAGAATCGGTAAGCCTGGACATCCCCAGCATTACGGCATCCCAGAGCTGAGCCTGGATGACACCAAAAAAAGTAGGTGCCGAGGTGTTTAGAACCTGCACAGTTTCTTGGTCCACGCCGAAAAGCTGCTCGTACTGCTTCCACATCAGCAGCACATCAAGCAGGTGATCGTTGAGGTCGCAATACATGGCTCCAAGCTTCTGCCCCATAGCATCCAAGCACTGGCTCCGAACTTCTTCCACACTCAGCATTAAAACGCTCCCTGCCCACCTGAACAAAGCTTGAGAGCGTGTCATGTCGGCGTTGGAGCAGCAAGACCTGTCCAGGCATCCAGCGTGGATGGAATGCCAGTATCGCTGCAATCCATTCAGATAGTAGCCTCCTGCCACACGCAAGGATTTCCCAGTCCCACGCCTGCAAGCCCAAGGACTGGGGCTGCGCCAATATCGGCGCGTTTATGACCTGGAGGTCAATGTGAACGAAGGACAAACCATCTTCCCCTACATCATCGTCACCTCGAAAGACGACTACATCCCTGTGGCTGAGAAATTCGCATACAAAGGTGTTCAAGTGGGGTGCGGTGTCATTACCTTTTTGTCAGAGTCTGATTTTGGGACAATCTTCAACGCGCTCAAAAGCATTGGCTCAGGGTATGCACTGATCTTGGCTGATAATCTGAACTACTTCGGCGACGGCACTTTCGATAGGGCCTTCCACCACATCAACTGATCTTCATACTGCTGCCGGTAAAAAGAAGCTTGCCACCGACAACTTCGATTTTACCGCCCTCGGAAAGATTGTACGGGCCGCTGAGCAAGTACTCGGCACGCCCATCCTGAACATCCAGTTCGGCCGGATCCCTGTCGGGGGGGCTATTTAAGCGGCGCCGCCAAGCAATGACCGGTTGATAGGGATCAACTTCAGCCTTGCCCCATGCGAAGCTCATTCCTTCGGGCCCAGATAACAGCTGCGCAGTGAGACCAGCCTTTCCGCTGTAGGCGCGGCTGTAACCTTCTTTGCTCTGGCACTTGCCGGAGAATTTCATGCGATCAATCTCAAGGCCGCCATCCAGAATGGCCACTTCCGCATTTGCCCCACAGATACCGCCATTGCCAATGGTGAAAAGGTCGTAAATAGTCAGCATGTAGCGTTGCGAGGTTTGCATGCCTAGCTCCAGCGGCCCTGCCGCGTCATGTTGGTTGTTTTGCGTCTTTGTGCCTGAGGATCAGGCGCGCTCGGTCGTGCCAGGGGCCGCCGAAAACTATGATCTCGGATGGCCTGCCGTACAGGTGGTGCAGGAGGAACGGTCCGGGGCCGAAAGTGCCCGACTCTTCACCAGGTAACGACGGATCGGTGCCCAGATAAATCCCCGCATGATTCGGGTGAGCAGTTCGCCCAACCGCCATAACGATCAAGTCGCCGCGCTGTGGCTGGTCTACCCGCACAAAGCCCGCCGCCTCATAGTTGGCCTCATACAGACTGCTGTTGCCTGCACTCTCCCACCAGCCGTCCTCGCGCTTGAAAGCCTTGAACTCCAGCCCCCATTCGCGCTTGTACCAATCCGCACAGACTTGCCAGCAGTCCCAGGCGCCGTGCACGAATGGGCGATTCAGCAGCGGCGTGCTGCCTGTCGGGGCAATGCTGCGCAGATCCGCCTCGGGCCAGCTCAGGATGTGCCAAGGCAAGGCCGTGGCCTCGCACATGGCCAGATCGCGCGGAGACGGGCGACTGGTAGCGTCCGGGTGGGAGTGAACAATGCCAATCACTTCCCCCAAGTCATCAGCCGCAGCGTAATCCTGCGGATCGAGTCGAAACTCTTCGTTTGGCTCGCTGGCAATGTTCCGGCACGGGAAGTACTGCTGCTTGCGCCCAATTGCCAGCAGCAGGCCGCAGCTTTCTTTGGGGTACTCAGCAGCCGCGTGCGCAGTAATTGCACTCAGTATGTGTTTGCGCATGATCAGCTCCGGGCTATCAGAGATACAGCGGGGAATCCACCGTGAGGAAGCTCTTCGTTTTCGCCGAAGCGCAACTTGCAGGACGACAGGCAACCTTTGCAGATGTCCTTACTGGGATAGTCTGTTGGGACGTCCTCGTCGTCGAACATCAGTCTGCCGGTGTAGCCACAGTTCGGGCCGCGATAGCCGCCGGTCATAGCCCAGTGGCAGAATGTCGTCATCTGCCGGCCGGGCAAGCCGTGGTTGTCGATTTCACCCGGCGAGGACAACTCCCATTGCACCTGCTCGCCGTCTTCACCGGTTTTCTGGTCGATAAACCAGATTTCCAGTGCTTCTTGCGTCGGGTCGGCCGTGGGATTGCCTTCGGGGAAGTTCTCGGCATCCAGGTACTGCGCCAATGTCTCGCGTACAGTGAGCTTGAACTTGAGCAGGTCTTCAAAAGCCAGGCACAGCGCCGTCACCCGGCCGTTGATGTTGCCTGCTATGAACGTTGGCCGAGTAGCTGTGCCGTCGCTGTCAGAACCAATGCCCTCGATGTTCACGGGCCACGGAGCGTATTCGTTGCCCTGCCAGAAGATCGACTTGGCGGGCAGCTCTTCGTCAGAGCCTTGATAGGCCAGCAACTCATCCGGGGTATGTGGAATGGCATGCCCATGAAAGCGCAGGTAATCCGCGCCGTATTCAGTCCCGTCGATTTCGAACAGGCGAATTTCGCCGCCGGGTTCCAGTTTCTGGATGTCCGTGATTAATGCCATGTGAGGATTACCTTAGGGGTGAAACACTTGCTCGAAGGTGGCCGACAGGGAGTAGGTCAGCCCGCCACGGGGTGAAGGCTTGTAACCGTTGCACTTGTAAAGACCCAGCTCGCCCAGTGGCGGCATCCAGAGGAAGGCTTTCGCCCCTTGGTGCCGATCCAGAAACGCCATAATGGCCTTGATTCTGTCCTTGGGGCCGGTGTGCATAAACGGCCAGGACTGGGATTTGTTGTTGATCCCGTCCGTAGTCGTCTGCGCGTAGCCGTCGCCGAATTGCTTGGTGCGCACGCGCTGTTTGATCTCGCCTTCGCCCTTTTCGGTTTGCCAGGTGAATGTTTCGATTGCCATAAATCATCCTTTTACGTTTCGGCTGCTGACCCCGCCTTGGCGCCACGACTTGGCGATTTCCTCTCTGGCAACGACACGCATCCGGTCTTGCATGTTTCGCTGAAAAGCTTCGGTGTCGAGTTCAGCCCCTTCCGGGCGGCCTGACTCTTCGTCGGTCATCACCATCAAAGGCATGCTCAAGCTCAGGGAGGTCCCTCCACCGCCACCAACCGCCATTACGCCCAGCTTGCCGCTAGCGGTACGAGTCAGCGGCATGATGGCCTCTTCGCCTGCTTCACCCATGACCCCGGTTTTGCCGTTGGTCATACCGAACGCGGTCGGTTTGCTAACGATGGAGTTAGTGAAGGCGCCGCCATCAGCAAACATCTGTACGCCCGCATCCCAAGCACCGCCTTTGGCCTGCTGGATACCTGACCAACCGTCCATGATTTCAGGACTGTATCCGCCCTGCGTAGATCCTGCGGATGCAGTACCACCACCGAAATATGCGCCAGCCGCCGAGACGCCAACCCCTACCAGAGAGCTGAGAATCCCTGAAGCTGCCTGCCGTGATGCAATGCGCGCCATGTCCGCCAAAATCGACTTGGTGAAGTCCGCGAACGAAAGCTTCCCGGTCATGGCGAAGTTGACGACTGAATCTTCCATCGAGCTGAACGCGTTGCTGAACAGGCTTTTGGTTTGCCCTGCCACATCCCGGGTGCTATTCATGTAGTTCTGGAAAGCGGCAGTTGCCCCATTGCGCCAATCACTTTGAGCGGCCGACATCTGCTCATAATTGCTGAGCGTGGTCTGCGCAAGGTCGGATTCGCTTTTATTGATGGCTGCGAGCTTCTGGTTGTACTCGTCCGCACTCATGTTGCGCGCGGCGTCGGCTTTGTCCCGGGCCAGATCCAGGCGCTGCTGGTTGGCTTGGTCAGCAATGCCATTCAGCTCACCGTTGAGGGCTTTTTGACGGTCACCCTGACCAACGCCGAGCGCGGCCCGCTGCCCCGCCTGCTGCAACGCTTGATTCTGCCGACTCAGCGCATCGGTGTAGTTATTGATCGCCAAGGTTTGCTTTTTAAGGCGCCCCTCTTGATTGATTGCCAATACTTTTAACTGGCTGTCGGCGTCCTGCTGGGCCTTAACCATATCGGTGCGAGCATCGGCGATCTTCTTGTCCAGTTCGACCGCTTGCGCGGCTGAAGTGGTCTTTCTGGTCTTGGCCGACTCAAGCGCTGCTATCTCGGCCTCATACGCCGCGGTGATTTCGTCTTTCTCATTGCCGATCAGGCCTGCGCGCTTCCAGCCGTACTCTTCCTGCGAAACCAAGCCAGCCTTTTGCAGTGCATCCAACTCCTTTTGGGCGTTGGTGTACTCGGCGAGGATTGTTTTGATAGCGTTTTGAGAGGCGTTGAACTCCGTCAGGTCTACGGCGCCGACCGCTCCTTTTGGGACTTTCGGGTCTTTGTAGCGTGTATTGATATTGGAGATCTGCTGATCCACACGCGACTGTTCCAGTCGTGGATCGTTAGGGTCAGCGGCACGGAAAGAGGCGAGTTCCTGGTCCAGCTTTTTAAGCTCATCATCACGTTTTTGCTTGTTTGTACGAAATGACTTTTCTCTAACATCGAAAGCGATTTGAGAGTTAAGCGCTTTATCCTGAATAGCTTGGGCTAGCGCCTGCTCTTTCGCCTCTTTGTCCTGGGTATCGCGTACCTTGGTAAGGGTCGCGAGTTCTTTCTCAGCAAACGCGAGTTTCTTAGCAGCATCCGTGTCATCAGGATCCGCCTTTACTGCGCTGCGCCCATAGGCAACCTGCTGCGTTAGTTCTGTAATCCTTTGTGAGGGAGCGGTCTGTCGACCGATGTTGTTAATCGCATCAAGTGACTTCTTTGCCTCATCAGTGATGCCCTTCCAGGCGCGCTCTATGTAGCCAAGGTTTTCGGTTATCTGGCTAGACCGAAAATTGACCGTATCGGCGTAGGTATCGGTCAGCAGTTTGGCCGCACCAATTTGATCACCCTGCTCCTTCAGCGCCACAATTTGGGAGTAAACAGAAGCTGTTAGGAAGTGGTACTGGTCATTGAGCTCTTTAGCAGCTGCGACCGGGTCTTTGGCAATTTTTACAAACTCGGCAATCGTTGCATCGACCGATCTCCCGGTCGCGTCCTCCATTGCGGCCGCTGCATCAGCAATAGTTCTGAAGCTTTCACCCGCAATAACGCCACTCCCAGCAAGTTTGGCGAGTGTGCTGGCAGCCTCGGAGGTAGTCCCGTTGACCGCGCTCACCTGCAAAGCTAGCTCGGCAAGTCGTCCAGCAGTAGTGCCTGCATAATTACCGGTCAGGATCAGCGACTTGCTGTACTCGTCAGCCTCCTGACTACCCTTGTTGTAGCCGTAAATCAAAACCCCAAGCCCTGCCGCGGCGGCAATTACCGCAGCAGCCATGCCCATAATGCTAAGTGATGCACCGCTGACCGCCGGCCGAATCGCACCTACCGCGCGCTGGGCATTTTCAGCCGCTTCGGCGGCGGTGTTCGAGCTTTCTGCCAGATCGGAAAGGCTGTCGCCCGCCTCGCCTGCGCTTTCTGCCAAGTCTTGGGAGTTTGCCGCTGCGCCAGCCAGCGAAGCCCCTAAGTCAGCAACACCCTCTCCACCCGAGAACAGAGATCGGAACTTGTCCCTCAATACCGTTAGGGTGTTATCAACCCCGCCGAACGAGTCTTTGATCTGACCGCCCTGCTGAATCAGCACCATCAGCGGGTTCTGCCCCCCAGCCAGACTGGTGAAGATGTCAGTGAATTGCGCAGGCAGTTGGCGCAGCGCTTGTTCGGTTTGCCTGGCACTGATGCCCGTTTTCGACAGACCATCGTCAAAACCGCTCAAGCTCTTGCGCGTGGAATCAATACGGGCCGAATAGTCCTTGAAGGTTTCCGCATCGATCAACCCGGTCTTGCGATATTGCTCCAGCTTGGCCTGCTGCTCATCGAGGCGCGCCAGTGCCGCAACAGCCGGGTTGATCTGACCCAGCAGCTTAGCCAAACCATCGGCCTGCACGCCGGTAGCTGCCGCTGCCTGGCGAGTGGATTGGGCTTGTTGCTCAACAGTCCCGACCAGAGCATCGGCATCCGCCTTAAGTCGTCGATTGAGCGCCGCAAAATCGGTGGTTGTGGCCCGAGCCGCATCCATGGCGGCGGTACTGGTGTTCACGCTGGAAGCCAGGCTCTTCAAATACTCGCTTGAGTCCAGAGAGGCCTTGGCCATTGCAAGCAGGCGAGCCTTGGCATCCTCCGTGGTTTCAGCCAGCTTGGTTTCAGCGCCCGACAAACCAGAAGCCGCCGCCGAGGCCTTGCCGAAACCCTCGCTGATGCCTTCTGCTGCTTTTTCGGCTTTTTCGCCTGCTTGAACGAGTTTTTCAAGCTCTGTACTGGCCTTGGTGACATCGCCGGTCTGGACGGCAATCCCAAGGCTCGCAATCTCACCACTCATGCCGTCATCCTTTGTTCATTTGCTCAGACATGACGAGCATGGCTTCGGCTTCCAAAACCCGAAGGTCAGGGAAGAGTTTGATCGTGTGTTTCTTGGTAAAGCCCGAGAGGCTGGCGGTGGCGTAGATCGCCGAATAATCAAGG
Organism: Pseudomonas sp. TWR3-1-1; assembly: GCF_049896545.1. Classification (NCBI taxonomy): domain Bacteria; kingdom Pseudomonadati; phylum Pseudomonadota; class Gammaproteobacteria; order Pseudomonadales; family Pseudomonadaceae; genus Pseudomonas; species Pseudomonas sp. TWR3-1-1. The sequence goes on along the minus strand of NZ_JAFCUO010000015.1, from coordinate 16,044 downwards.
CCGGTAGCCCCGCACGCGCCGGTACGCCATTGCGTCGACAGGGCTTCAAAAAGCCGGAATGCCTGCCAGTTATCTGGCCAGACTTCGACGGTGTCGTCGTAGTCTGTCGAGGTCAGACCGAACAGACTGAGCTGCTCGGATGACGCCGAAGGTTCGTACAGTGCGCGACCGACCTCGATCAGTTTCCCAGGCGTGCTGCCTCGAATGCACCCTGATAGGCTTTAACGATTGCATCCCCAGCGCCCGCTGACGTTTCCATCAGCGCCCGAATGGATTCCTGGCTGAGCTTGACGTCATAGCCCCAGCCAACAACCAAGGCTTCGACCTGGCTCACCTGGTGCTCGATATTGGCTTGCGTCAGAGCAACAATGGTCAGCTCGGCGCCCATTTCCTTGAAGCGCACCTCATCCGCCTTGAAAGCCTCCTGCCACGACAGGAACAATGCAGCCAAGGCCTTGCGGTCTCGATACTTGAACTCGAAAGGTACCTTGTCGGGCTCAGCGCCAACGCGAGGGATTTCAACGGTGACCTTGAACGTGGGGTTTTGCTGAATTTTGAACTTGGCCATGAGTGCTCCTTACACCAGATAACGGGTCGGTTCGGCCTGCAAAGCCAGGTTAACGGTGCGGGTCAGCACGTTGTTGCGCGAGACCGTTGGCTGCTTGGAAAAGGAGGTATAGGCACCGTAGAAAATGGTGTCATTGCCGGGCAGGTTCAGGCGCGCAGCTTCCACCTTACGACCTGCGTCAGCGGCCTCCAGTACTTTCACGAATGGCTTGCCCGGGTCATCGGCAATGGTCAATGCCATGCTGGCTGCCGACTTGTCGGTTGGCACTTGACGACCTTGTTTGTCTTCCAGAAAAACCACGTCCGTGTACTGCTGCTCGCCGCCGGAAAACGCCACGTCAGTGACTTGCGGAATCTGCACCCACGTTTCGATCTTCTTCAGGGTTCCGCCGCCCGAGCCTGCGGGGAAGCTTTGCGTATCCGAGGTATCGATATCCTCAAGAGTGATCGACACAGCTGTTGCGGCCTTAACACGTACAACACGCCCATTGAGGGTGCTCCAGCCGGACTCAACCAGCACGATATCGCCCACCTCCAGATCGGCGCCTGCGACCGTGGCCACGGCTTCAGTAGCGTTGCTGATCGCAGTGAACGCCAGTGCCGCGGCATAAGTGGCGGCATGCTGGAACGTACCGCCGTTGGGGAGTTTGTAGCCCATGGCTTTTACCTCTCTCAGAAATGACAAAACCCGCTCAAGGCGGGTTGGGGTTTGCCCAATGGGCGGGATTAGTTGGTGTCGGCGCGATACGAAAACGAAACGGGAACCGTGTAAACGGAATCGCCCGTGATGCCTGGGCCCGGATCTACAGGCGACATGGTGATCACCGTAACTTCGTCCTTCGTGCTTCTGGCATAGAGCGCAAATAAGCTCGTCAGCTCAGACACGAGTGGATTGGTTTCGGTCTTACCGGTTCCCGCCGGGGCAATGATGCTTACTTGAAATACGCCGATGTACAGCCGGTGATCACCGCCAAGGGTATTACTCGCGGTATCGCCCGGGATCGTGAACGCGCGAAGGTAGGTTTCTCCCGCCGCCGGTGTATATACCGTGTTTTCAAAGACGATCTTCAGCTTCTGCGCCCGGGCAGCGTTCCAGGCGATGAGCTTTGCCTCGTAGATCGAGGCGATGATTGCGTGTGACATCAGACCACCTCGTACGCAAGTGCAGGCGATACGCCACACAAGCTTTGCTGTCGACCGCAGATGCCACACTGATGCAGGTACTGCGCAGGGAAAGACAGCAATGCGGTAGTGTTTTCGGCTCTGGCGAGCCTGCCGCCGCACTCACAAAGCGTATAACGCATCACCGGACGGACCGGCACTTCTTCGAATTTCATACCTGATTGTTCCTGATGGCCTCCAGCACGGTCTGCTGGAATTTGGTAACTGTGACCCGGACCATTCCGGACGGCGGCACCTGAGAACTATGTCCATATTCCAACGGAATTGCGTAGGGCAGCGAATTTGTTATGTAGGCGGTTTCGCCCGCCTTGAACTCAATTGCGCCATTTACGATGCGCGCCATTGAGCCCGAGCCCGACGCATCAACCTCTTCGGTTGTCGAGTTGTCAGGCGCACCAATACTAAACATCCAGTTGTTTCGGAAACGTCCGCCCACATAGCCCTCTGGAGCGCGAATCCCCATGCCGTCGCTAAGCTTGAGTCCACGCTTCAAATAACCTCGCTTATCGAAGTTTTGAGGGTTCTTTCTGAGGTTGTCGTTATGCTCAGTGACAGCCTTGTTGTACTCATGGCTGATTTTGTTGATCTGCCATATTTCAGGCTGTCCGACTGGAGACATCGTGATGACGCTGGTCCCGACATTGATAATGATGTCGCGCAACGTTGCATCAATTGCCTCTTTGGCATGGTCTGCAAAAGCCTGAACCTGAGCTGAGAAGCTGCCGGTCATACCGGCGTAGCGGTTCGCCATGTCACTTCCTCAACTGAGCTGTCCAGGTGGCATCTGCCGGATCAGCGGACACATTCATAACACGCAGGCCGTTGACGATATCGCCAATAGCAGGGACTGCCGGTAACGCCGTCGGCACACCGCCCTCTGACACGAATAGCTCGTTTTGCAGCACGAGCAGCTTCTTGTCGGTGGTCTGGATGAGGGAGCCGTCGATCTCCTTGGACAGGTAGCTGCCCAGAACACCGCGTCCGGCGTACATGACTGTGGTCTCCGGCATTTCACCGCCCAGGTCAGGGTCATACTCGCCCGCAATCTTGCGAATACCGGTCACTGCTGTAACCGCGTCGGCTAGCCCTTCGGGATCGTCAAGGGATTCGGCCAGCTCGGCCTGGATCTCTTCGCGCATGCCCATATGCAATACTCTCGATAACTAACAAAGGATTTGATGATGAAAAGACCGGAATGCAAAGCGGCTATCCCCACCCTTGCGCGGGAATGGGCAGGAACACAGGATCAGCCAGTAGGATGGCATCCATCCTTCAGTGAATTCGTCACTTGGCTCAAACAAAACGGGCAAGGCCACTATCTGGATTTCAGGAGCAGGATGGGATCCTTATATGATGCCGAGCAGTGGTTCGCTGATGCGCTAAACCAGAAATGGCGTAACTGAAGTCCTAGAATCAAACTCTTTTCAGCATCAGAACGCCAGTGCGCTTTCTCCACGGCTCCAGCAGGGCCAAGGCGAAGCTCACGCTCGCCGATTGATCGGTAGAGCCAGCCACGTAGGTCTTGCTCACAGACGTGCCGGACTGGGCCGATACCGTCTTGCTCTGCACTTCCTTCTGCGTGGACGTGTACAGCTTGCCCGCAGCCGCCTCTTTGGCGACCTGGGCGCCGGCTGTTTTGATCTCGGCCGGGACAGTATCGGGAACAGCCCGCTTAATTTTGGTCGTGAGCCAGGCGTTTGCCATCGTCACAGCAAGGACCGGATCACCGGTGCCGGCCCAGTCAGGACCGAGCTGGGCGTCAACATCGGCAACAGTGATGAAATCGGTCATATGCTTGTCCTTATTCCGCAGGCACCAGGGCCTGCAGGTCTTCTTTCTTGGCGGTCGGGTCGAAGGCGATCTGCTTGGCGGTCAGCCACTCTTTTAGCTCGGGGACCTTCATTTTGAGAGGGTCGGTTTCAGGGGCTTCCCGCTCCTTGCCGTCGGAAACCTTGATGCCGGCAGCCTGGTAAGCATCGAAGATATCCGGTGCATCGCCATCAACGACCACCTCGGTCGCGGAGCCGATGACGCCGAAAAACTCGCTCAGCAGGCGGTAGCACACGCCGCGCTCTTTGCCAGGCTTGTCCGTGTAGATCACTTTCATAAGTCACCTCAAAAGCATCCCGGCGCCATACGGGCGCCAGGTTGTGTGGGCCGAATTACGGCGTGGTGGTACCGCTGATCACAGCGGCGAACGGAACCTGCTTGCGGCTGAACACGCGCTGCCAGTTCGCAGCAGCTGCGTACTGAGTCGAGGTCGGGCTGAGGTTCTGAGCCTCAGAGCCCTTCCAGCTGAAGCCGGCAGGCTGGAGGATGTAAGTCTTCCGCTCCCACAGCACTTCGGCACCGCCGCCGTTACCGCCGCCAGGCTTACGCTCCAGTTCTACCGGAACCTTGGGCGTGCCTTCGCCGTAACCGAACGCGCCCTGGCCGAAGAACACGGACAGGTACTTGCCCGCGCCATACACCAGAGCATCGTCCATGAACACCGGCTTACCCAGATAGGTGGCCAGAATGATCTTGCCGTCGGAGTCACGCAGGTACTCGATGAGGTCTTGCTTGACCATCTGGTTCATCACCACCGAGTGCACGCCGATCGCGCCGAACTGGTCAGCAGCATCGCCGGCGGTGAAGGCGGCATCCTGGAAGGCGTTCGCACTGATGGTCGCACCCGCGTCGATGACCATGTCACCGCCGTTGTTGGCGATGTTCGAGGCGATGATGCCGCGAGCCGCGCCCAGGGTGTAGCGCTGCCACTGGCGGGTCCAGTAGGTGCCGAAACGGTTGCGGATCTGCTGCTGTGGTTCGGTGTTGGCCAGTTCCGCAGTCAGATCGGTTACGCCGTAGCCTTTGTTGAGGTACAGAACACGCGCTCGCATGCTGTCCTGCTCGACCTTTCCGACCTCGCCCTGGTCGTTCGGGTCATCGTTGCTGATGTTCGGGGCTTCATCAGCGTTCAGATCCTGCCAGTAGCTGATCTCGGCGGTGCCCTGGCTGCCGGAAGCGATCGCATCCAGCACAGGAGAACGGGTCACAATGCCCGACTCGTACACAGCGGTCTTTTCCGGGCTGTTAACCGGCGCCAGCGAGGCGTAGTAGTCGCCGACGAAGATGTCGGTCAGTTGGGTAGTTGCCATGGATTAGGTTCCTTTGGTGGCCTGGATTTTCTTGAAGAGCTCGGGGTTGTCACGGGCGATCGCAGCGCGCTCGGTTTCCGTGTACTCGCCCCACTTTTTCGTGGCCTTGCCACCGTTGTCGCCGGTCTGCCCGGCGCCCTGAGCCCTTGGCCACAGGTGCGTTGCTGTTTCACGCAGAGATTCCGCCCATTCGAGCGGCGACAGCGGGGTCTTCCCGTCCTTCCCGTAAACGACCTCGCCGTCACGGTCGGTGGCAATCGCCTCGCCGTCTTCACTGAGTTTGAAAGTGCCCCGGGCGCGCAGGATGATGTCCTCGGCAGCCTCAGGGAGCGCGCCGGCCTTGATGGCGGCAGCGCGAATTGAATCGGCCAGCACCTTGTCGCTGTACTTCGCAGCGAAGGCCTCGGCCTTGTCGGCACGGGTCTTCTCGGCAGCCAGCTTCGTGTCGTAGTCGGTGCGCAGGCGCTCGGTGCGCTTGGTGATGACTTCGTCGAGCTTGCCTTCGGCCAGCAGGCGGGTTTCCTCGTCCTGGCCGACCTTGGTGAGCAAAGCCTTCACCGCGTTGATGTCCAGGCCTTCGAACTGGGTTTTGAAGCCGTCCAGTTCTGTTTTGGTGGTCCGGAGCGAAGCAAGCAGCTCGCTGTTTTTGGACTTGAGTCCGGCGACTTGTTGGTCAATGAGCGCCTGAATCTCAGGGGTGATTGCAGGACCGCCGCCGCCTTCGCCGCCTTCGCCAGCAGCATCCAGAAAGAGTTGTTTCAGCTTGAACATGGGTATCCCCTCGGGATTTTTGGGCTGCCGACCTAATCAGCAGGCAATAAAAAACCGCCCATTGGGCGGCTTGTAATTCGACGCTCGGTTATTTGGCGTCGTGAAGCTGCTGTTTGAGCGCGTAACCCATCAGGGGCCAGATTTTTTTCTCGGCATTCTGGCGGGCGATTTTGCGACCCACCTCGGCGTCGAAGTTTTCAGGGCTGGCGCATGCACTCTCGCCCGTGACGGTGAAGCCGTTCTTCAGCACGAGTACACAGAAAGTCAGCAGATCAAGAGACTTGTCCGTGTATTGCGCTGCAAACGGGTCCGCGTACTGCACGCCATTCTGAGCGGTAAAGTAGTGGCACTCCTTGATATTGGCTTGCAAGTCCGCCGGCGTGATGCGCGGCGCGGTCAAGCCCCTGGCTTGGATTTCTTGCTCGATCGCGTGGTCAGTCATGTTGATCTCCAGGCATAAAAAAACCCCGGCTGAGCCGAGGTTTTTATAAAAAAGCTTTAATTCAGAAATTGGGCGCGTCGAGCGCAGAATTAATCTTTAAGCAGGACCACTAGGTGATGCCCTGCTCCAGCAGGCGCAAGTTCGCTTCCTGCTTCGATGAAATTTGTCTGAGCATCGTTGTTTTTGTCCCTGTAACCACGGACTACTTCTTTAATTCCCACGCCGGTAACGCGCTCGTATCCATCTCGGTCAGAACTTTTCATGATGACAAGCGCATCTTGCGGCTGATTGCTCAATCTTGCGATTAGCTGGGAAACGGTGAGAGCCATTTAGAAACCTCCATGTAAGGGGATCAAACTTTAGCCAAAAGACGAATGACTAACAACCGACAGGCCTCTCATCACCAAGTAATCGGCGAACTGCGTCCTGCTCGGGGCATATGGCGGCGGACGCATGCGCAGGCCTGGCGTATCGCGGTTGAGCCGCGTGCGCCGGCCATTCGGCTCAGTGCAGTGCGTCGGCTCCTTGATCTGGAACCCCTTCTCGGAGGCGTACATCTCGACCGCCAGCCGCACCTGGCCCCATTCAAGTTCAAAGGGCACGAACGTCTCGGACAACGTCTGGTATTCGATCTTGCAGTCACGCCGGGGCCAGGCCATTGCCTGTTCAGGATTGGCTTTGCGCCCTTTCCACTGGCGACCGTTGATGTCGGCTGCGGCGCGCAACAGCAGTTCGACCTGGTCAGCCTCTGCTTCAGGTATCCGGAACCCGTAGTAGTCGCGGTAGAAGGTCAGCTTCTCCAGCGGTACGAAGCTATTCGCGTCTGGCCTGCCCTTCCCGTCCTCAACGATGATCTGCATGCGCTATCTCAACCTGGTTGAGCGCCGAGTGTAACGCCTGCTCGGGTGAACATGTCAGGTTCGGCTTCCTTAAGCTGCGCCAGGGTCAGCGGCTTGAACGACTTGTCGAGCTGCAGCTTCGCGAACTTCTCCGGCGTCAGCCCTCCATCGCGGAACAACTTGCCCCGGACCGGACCGAGGGCATGATCCTGGAAGCTCGCCGGCTGCGTTGCCAGCCACTCGTAATAGTTGAGGCCGGCGTCGACCTGGACCCCGCCGTTATCGCCCACCGAGGCGCGCGTGGCGTCCTTGGCGAACATCTCCGAAAGCCTGGTGGTAGGCACCGTAGTTGACCGGCAGTTGATGTGCGCCGGCGGCAGCGGGCCTTTGCCGAGGTCGAAACGCATCCCATCCAGGCCCTTGCACTGCTGCGAGGTCTTGCGGTCGAGCGTCGACACCCAGCGATATCCCAGCACCACGTCACTGTTGGCCTTCAGCGTCTCCATTCGTGCCGTGGTGGCTACGTGCTGGATTGCCGCCTGCACCACGGCGGCAGCATTGCGGTTGCTCACCGCCAGGACGCCGTCCGTGAAGTTCTGCGCCGCGGTACCGCGAATCGCCTGGATGATCTGGGCGTTGGTCTGGCCCTGGCCGAAGCCGAGCCGGATGGTGTTCGTGACGCGCATCGTCTCGGTCCGCGTCCAGCCGCTGACGAAGCTCTTCAGCAGCTTCCCGCCGTCGATGCCCTTTACCTGAAGCGGATAGGAGAACACCGCCGCACGGATCAGCGTGTTGGTCGGCACCACCGCATCGATGGAGAGTGCATTACTCAGACTTTTGGCCTCAAAGCTCGACTCGTACAGCGCGATATCGACCAGGTCGGCCTGCACCAGCTCGCCGTAGGCCTTGTAGATCTCCAACAGCTTGCCGTCCACCCGGGCCAGGAACTGCTCAAGGCGGTCCCGGCTGTAGGTGGTCAGTTCCTTGCGGGTGAGTTGCTCACGCACCAGCTTGTCGATCTGGCGCAGGTACTTCTCAAACTTTTTGACCTCGCCGGCCTTAAGCCGCTCCAGCATTACCGAGTGACGGGTCGTCTGCTCCAGCAGTTGGCTGTCCGCCTGCGCCAGGCTTGTCGTTGGCATCGTCGTTGTCCAGGTTGATGCCGACCGACTCGCGCTCATCGCTGATCAGGTCGGCCTCTTCTTCGTATGGGCGGTCCGGCAGCTTGCCGGTGGTGAGGTACTGCCAGTAGGTGTCGGCGCTGAGCGTGCCAGCCATCACGCCCTTGAGCAGTTCGGCGAGCACCTGGGCGTCGACCACCGGGGTCACGAACTCAGGGTTCACCTTGAACTTGACCTGCTTGGGGTCGTAGCCCTTCCACTCGGCGGCGTATCGCAGGCCCTGCTCCACCGCCTCGGCCACCGTGATGACGATGCTGTGCAGTGTGGCGTGCTGGTCGTTCTGACGCGTCTTGCGCGCCTCTCCCGACTCGGTGCCGGCCACATCCATGACCTTGGCTCCTGCCTCAAGCGCGGCGTTCTTCTGGTCATCCATGGCTTTGCGGTTGGCTTCAATGCCGGTGCCCTTGAACTCCAAGTATTCAGCCTTACCGTTCGGCCCAAGATCCCAGGCAGCGGAAGGACCGGTTACGCTCAACTCCACCGCCTCATCCAAACCCGACACCCACGGCTGCGGATGACTGGTCTGATGCAGAGAGCTGAAATAGTCAGCGCTGATCTGATAGGACTTCAGCGCGGCCCGCGCCATGGTCAGCAGCGGCACCTCGTCTACGTCCGGTGAATTGTCGGTCGAGCCGCAGTAGATGACAGGCAAATAGGCCAGGCCTTTGACGAGACGGTTGTCGGTACCGGTGGTGCCCAGCGGGCGTTCGTCGTCGATCAGCTCGCCAGCCTCGTTGCGCACGGCCGTGTAGCAGACCTCGCCCAGCATAAAGAACTCACGGAAAACCGTGATGCAGTCATGACTGTAGCGATCGCCGCCCTTCTTTCGGAACTCGCGAAACACCGAGAGGACTAGGTCCTGCCGACCGCCTTGATCAGCGGTGTCCCAATTGATGGCGTTGCGCGTGGCGTAGGTCGAGAAATACGGCTCGCCACGGTCATCGATGTTCGCCACCAGCGGCACCCGGCCATGGGAAATAGCCTGGCGCACCATGCGGAAGAAAAGCTGTTTCAGGCCGAAGCCGTCGGCTGTGGCGTTGTCCTCCAATCCCTTCAGGCCGGCAGGTAGTTCGATCTCAGGTATAAGCCGCGAGACCAGACCCATCATCGAACGCAACGAGTCACGTACCCAATGCTCGTACTGAGCCCGGTTCGTGTAGTTCTCATACAGGTACTTGTTACCCACGCCATCCAGCTTTTCAGCCTCAACCATACCGCTCGGCTTTGGCAGATTGCGCTCGTTGCGCTTCACGGCGCACTCCCCCTCGAGCGCGTCGTCCATCATTTCCCACTCAGCAATGTGCGCGTTGTAGTCGGGGTTTGTCGATTGCACTGGCATCAGGCCAAGCCTCCAATTCGGCGTGTTCCGCCTGTGCGTGTTTTGATCGGGTAGCGCTTGGCAATGAAGTAGCCGGCGGCGTCGTTCATGTGGTCATGACCCTTCTTCGGGTCTTTGTCCGGCTCACCCTTGTCGGTGTAGGTCTGACGTTCAAGACACAACATCAGCTGTGGGCACTGATCAATGTTGACCTTCAGTCGGCGCTCACCGTAGGTGTTCAGGAACATGGCGTTCACTGAGTTGACGCGGTCCTTCACACCTGGATTTGTTGAGTCAACGACCACTGTGAACCCGGCCTTCTTCAGTAGCGAAAGGTCGGACTCGCTAGCGTTTTTGCTGCTGGTGTTCTGCCCACTGGCGTCGGGATAGACCGCCACCGAGTGCCCAGGGAAACGAGTCTGGATCTTCTCGATCATCTCCGGCGTGTCGCGTACCCCGTGGAATTCATCCAGGGCCAGCGGCAGGTCGTCCCGCACGACATAGACCACGGATGCCATCTTCATGACGTTGAAGTCCATGCCGATGTGCAGCGCCTCGCCCGGCTTGATTCGTTCGCTGGTGCGACAGTCGACACGATTGAATGTGTAGTAAACGACGCCCGCGTAGTTCTCGAAGCCGGCTTCGTACTCTTGCCGGAACGTTCGTGGGTCCATCTTGCGGCGGGCAGCGTCAAGCTCTTCAGGAGGAACGTTGCCGCCTTGCAATGACGTGTACTGCCAGCTCTTGTGATCGGGTTCGCCACCCGGCTTGCCGTCCAGGTAGGTGTCGTAACAGTGGTTGAAGCCTTTCGGTGTACCAATCCGCAGCGCATGGCCGCCCTTTCGCACCCCGATACCTGGAATCGTGTACTGACAGGTCGAGAGCATCGGCCGCAGCACTTCTTCCCATGCTGCCCACGGGCAGTCCGCCCATTCATCCACCAGGACGAAGAACAGACCGGAGCCGCGTAGGTTGTCGTAGTTGTCGAGCCCTACCACGCGCATGACGTGGCCGGACTTGAGCGTGATCGAGCATTCCGTCTCGTTCGGACGGTGAGCGCGCCATGCTTCGGGAATGGCCTGCTTCAGGCGCCGCCAGAACACCCGCTTGGCCTGTTTGAACGTAGGCGCGCCATACCAGATCTCGTCCTCAACACTCACGCCCCACTCCGCAGCAAGGCGAGCGGCACGGCGCATCTCGGCCTTGCCCAGGAATGTCTTGCCGAACCGGCGACCACACACCGCATCGCGGAAGCGGGCCTCAGGTTGGAAGCCCCAGCAGTAAATGTTCGCCTGCTTGGGCGTCAGTTTCACTGGCGGGTCAAAGGTACGGGGTAGCGGGGACATTCTCATCAGGCTCCAAGGTGTACTCAGCAACGGCGTGCTGCTGGTCCGCTTGGGAGCCCAGAGGTTTCTCAGGTTCGAGGCGGCGATTCACGTAAACGTCGCCCACCTCTTTGGCGGCCTGCTCGTACAACTGAGCGGTCAGCGCCAGGTTGCGCATGCTCTCGGCCTTTTCAGCCATTCTCCCCAGGCCACGAAGCCGGTAGGCGCGGTTGGCGATCGGAATCTCAGCGGTCTCTTCGCGGAACCGCTTGCGGGTGTCGTGGAATAACGTCACCCATTTGGCTGCAAGGGTCTTGCTCGCCCGCTTGGTTGCGTCATGCGATTCGCACAACTGACGAGAAATCTCGATGCCGAATTCTTGTTTGACCTGCTCCACCACCTGAGAAGGGGTGTCAAAGCACGCCAAGGCCTGAACGATGAAGCCTTTCACCTCACTATTCAGGTTTGCCATAAATTGGATTCCGTCTAATGCCTGTCAAATTTCAGGCCGATCTGAGCAGACAGGTTCCGCAGGCCCTCGCAATGTTCAATTTCCCCACCTCAGCAGGACTGTTTGCAGCATCCACCAACGCTTGAACGTCAGGGCTTGCACCGTAGCGGCGGACCACGCCGACGAATTCCTCGACGTCGTGGCCCTGCAGCTTGATCTTCGGTGCACCGTCTTGGGTGAATGCTGGTTGACCGTACTTGTCGGTCGCATGAGCCAAGTGATAAAGCTCGTGTTCGATCAGGGCGCAGAACTCAAGGTCGCTGCACTGGGCGCAGTAGTCAGCAGCCAGGGTAATGATGAAGCCCGGCACCTCACCGAACCAATCACGCATCTGTTGTTCCATCCGGGCTTTCTGCCAACCACCCGCGCGGAACGCTACTTGTTCAGCCTGGCCAAGTACTGTCCTTCCCTGCTTCTCGAAGCTCGACGACGCCCACATCACACGGATGTCTGCATCCAGTAGATGGGCATGGTCTTCGTTGTGGATGCTGCCGGTGTCGGCAAGGATCTCGGCTTGGAGCCATTCCCACACCTCGGGGGCGGGGATAAGGCGGGCATAGAAGGCAGATATCTCGGACTTCGTTAGCAGTGATGATGGAGGACTTGGTCTAAACATTAAGCGTCACCACTTGAAACAATCTCAATATGCCATCATCTATTCCTTGAACTCTAAAAAGGAATTTCAAAGCGATGCCTAAGATGATCTGCCTGGCTCACAATAGTTGGCCGCCTACCGCTACTGTTCTGCATTTTTCAAGCAATGACGTACCAGTGATTTTGATTCTGGATGCCAAAGCAGCGGTGAAAGTCGCGATGGATCAATTTCACGCAAATGAGAGCAGGCCAAAACGTCTAGCCGCGAATTACCAAACACTTTCAACGACAGGGACGCTTTATATTCCAATGCTACACGTGAATTTTAACGGCACAGTTGAATTCAGTGACGGGAGGCACCGCACCTTGACGTTGGACTCTATGGGGTTCGCAACGGTGCCTGTGCTGACCAGCCTGAAAAATGCAAGCACGATTCAACATCTGTGGGGTTCTATCGCTACTGCCAACACTGAGTACGACTTTCCTGACCCACACGTAACAAAATTCATCGGCATTTAATCCAAATGATCAGCGCCACGTTTTTGAGCATTCTTAATGCGTGGCACAGATTACTTGCTCCGGCGATCGACGCCACCAGGAGCCTTGTCACACCGCAAGCAATGCTCACAGTTCAGGGTGCGGCAAAGCCATGCTTTGGTCTGTGGCCAGTACGTGACCATGAACCAATGCCGGGCGCCCGCCAGTGCCAGCGACACATACAATGTGGTTCCGGCAACAGTGTGCGAGAAGAATATTTGCTCGCTGCGAGCCAGGATCGCGTAGCCGCTCAGGGCAATCACCGCGTAAATGATCTTGCCCAGTACCCCGTCGCGAACCTTACCGCTCAAAATGCACCAGGTCGCCCACAGCGCAATGACGCCAGCGGAGTAGGCATTGATGTATTCGAGGATCATGGACCACCTCCCCCGAACCGTTGGCGGATGAGCGCCCACAGATCAGCGGCTTTGATAGCTCGGGTAATCGCAGCAATCAGCGATCCACCGAAGGTGCCCAGCAGGAAGCCGACACCGGCGACGCTGCGAGGCTCATCGATACCGAAGTACGCACTGACCAGGCCCGTCAGGTAATGAGCACAGACCGCACCCGAAAAGATGAACACCGCCCAAGCCTTGCGGTTGATTAAATCGTCTCGGTGCCACCATGCGGCGGCTACAGATCCGAGAAGCCCAGCTACTGCCCAGTCGAGCTTGTCGAGCAAGCGGTGAAAGAACTCCATGCGCTTGACTCCATGGGGCATGACTAAAAAGTTCGGGGATACCCCAAAAATAGAAAAGCCCCGCACGCTGGCGAGGCTTGAGAAATTGCTAGTAATAAAACCCTTGCGAGGGCCGGGCTGCATCAGTCAAAGCTATGCAGGTTTGCGCGCTTCTCCTGCATGGTTAGATCACCCTGCTTGCGCGGATTGCCGCACATCCAACAGGAGCAGACCTTGCCGTGGTTGGCGAATAGCCCGGCATTGCGCTGGTTAGTCGCCCAACAGGCATGAAGTCGCTGCTTTCTGTAGAAGCGAGCCTTGACGCGTGATGTGTCGTGTCGACGTTGTGCTCTTGGCATAAATCCTCCTAGGCCGAAGACGACTAAGCCCCGGCAGATTTCTCTGGCGAGGCTTTTTCGGCTCACTCCTACACACGCAGGAATGACAGGATGTGTGAATAATGGCTCATTGGCTCACTCACCGTCAAGCAGCCTGTGTGCCAATGAGCCCCTCAGCATCCAACAATGCTTGGGCGGATACCAAAGCCTCATCAACCTCGCGCTCCAGAGCCTTGCGAATTTCACGCCTCCACCGCTCTTGGGTTTTGATCGGATGCGACTCATTCGACCAGTTGTCCATCTCATACCAGCCAGCAGGCAGGACGTTAGTAGACCGCTTGCCATCCGCACCCGGCAGCCTGGGCAGCGCCCACGTCACCACTGCGCAGTGCAGGAACCGCTCCGGAGCCGGTGATCGCATCACCCGCGTCAATTCGGCAATGGCTGCATGCTTGCGCTCGGAGTGGGTCGAGAACTTCGCCACCAGCGCCCGCCAGTGCGCCGGAGCCAGCGCCTTGTGCAGTCGACCGAACACCCAGCAGTCAGTGAGAAACGCCGCCTCTTTTCCGGCGATTTCCCCTTTCTGCTTTGCGCATTGCACCTTCGGCTCAAAGTCACAGCCACCTGCGGAGTTGATTGTTTCCGAGGCCAGCGCTCGAACCACTGCTGACACCACGTTGCGATAGGTCATGCCGCCCTCTTCAATTCTCTGGTCTTTGCTCGGTATTCGGCCTTAATGACCTTGATCTCATCTACGGTGTACTTGCGGGCCGAATGTGGCCCTTCCAGCCACTCCACCTTGTCGATACCGATGCGGTGCAACAGGCGGATACGGTATTCAACTGCATTACCCGACAGGTTGCGATTACATCTAACGCACTGCCGGTGGATGTTCAGAGGCTCAAACCGCAGTTCGGGGCAGGCGCCCACGGATCGGTAATGCCCGGCATCCCAGCGGCTGCCAGTCATTAGGTCATTGTCGTTCGGCGTCGAGTCGCAACTGATGCACGGCAGGTGCGCGTCACGCAGGCGCACATACTCGTTCACTGCGGCCTGAGCCTCGCGCAGGTGTTCAGCTCGGCTCTTGAGCTTCTCCTTGCGGACCTTGATCTCTATGCGCTCGACCTGAGCCAGCGACTTGCGGGCCTTCTGCTGATTCACGTCCTTGATGGCCAACGCACAGGCCGGACTGCAAACTGCCTGCCCCAAGCGCTGCGGCTGGAAGCTAATACCGCATGCCGGGTTCTTACACATCTTTGGACGAGGCTGCTTGACTGCGAGACTCATGCATAGCTCCCGATCTGATCAGCAGCACTCAAGGCGTCCTGCTCCGCTTCGAAGTGCGCCGACAACACCAGCCGCCAACAGGCATTGAAAACGTCGCGATACAGCGGCTCAAACGCCAGATCATCCATACTCGACCAACTGATTGACTTGGCCTCTTTGCGGATACCTTCAGGTGTATGCACCAGGTGGAAGTGTCCCGCCTCGATCGTCACCCACTCGCGAAATGCTTCACGGCTTTTGTCCACCGCCGGAAAACGATCTGCGCGCGAGGACTCAAGGCCTGAGATGTACGCAGCCACCGCTTCCGACAGTTGCCCAGGCTTACCACTCTGCGCCTCAAAGAACTTGGCCAACCCTTGAATCCCGCGGAGCTCTTGCCGAGGAATCAAGCCGCCAACCGGCTCCCAATACTCCCAAGCCAGATCCAGCATGGAAAAGAACTTGCCATGAAATTTGGCGTTGCGCATTTTGGTGAATTTGCCGTGTATGACTTGGCCCAGCTTCCACTTCTGAGTCAGCTCGCGATCAGCTTCAGTGGCGGGCACGAGGCCTTGGGCGGTACGGATAAGGGCAACCTCAGCCACGACGAACACCCCTCACCTTCAGGGCAGCCTGCTCAGCGCAGGTAATGCAGCTCTGAACCCCCGGAACAGCCAGACGGCGCCCTTCTGAGATTTCCTCGCCGCACTCGCACTCATGAGCGCTTTCGCCGGCATACACCACCCGGGCGGCAAGGGCTGAGGCCAGTTCTTTTTCAATACGTTCGTCTGCAAAATCGACGTCATCGGCCACGGGCGGCCTCCTTGGATTGGATGGCAGCCGACTGGCTGATCAAATTGGTTCTACGAAGGTCAAGTTCGGCCAGAACCCTACAGCGCTCAGCCTCTCGGGCATCAGCTTTCTGTTGACGCTTCAATGCTAAGTCGAGGCGTATTTCATCAAGCTTGGCGCGGACTTTTTCAGAAGGCTGACAAGGAGTGCCTGTCAGCAATCCAGCAACGGCGCGCCCATCCTCGGTGATGGGTTCATGCGTCAGGTCAGCCAAGAGCAGGCAGCCTCGCTCTTGCGAAACTCGCTGCATTTGAACAGCGGCGTTAACAGCCTCGATTCGACGGTTTGGATCAAAGCCCACAGATACGCGCCATTGGATTGGCTTGGCTTCGGTACGAGCTTTCACGACCAAACGCTCGTAAGCACTGATGAACGCCATCCGGGCCCCCACTTTGTCGCCAGCATTCAAAACTGGCCGGGCAGCGCTCAAAGCCAACTGAATTTCTTCAGTCATCACCACCGTGTCGAACTCGTCACTGGATGCAAGAGCGATTGACCAAGC
>NZ_JAFCUO010000014.1:0-28912 GCF_049896545.1 Pseudomonas sp. TWR3-1-1 | reverse complement strand
TCCTGTACAAGCAGGCCGTTGTTGTTGAGTGTCGTAGAGCCGCCTGCCCCGGAACTGCGCAGGGTCAGCATTCCTTGTGGAATATTGATTTCCAGTAATGGCAAGCCTTTGGCATTCACTGCACTGGACCTCAACGTCATTCCCAGCACCAGGTTCTGAATAAACGCCGTATCGATCATGGCGTAGTTGATGAATACCTGACCGCCCGAAACTATAAATGGCGCACGGAGCTGACCCGTCACTTCGTCGATGATGGCGAAGCGTTGCGCGAAGGCCAGAATCTCCGAGGTGTCGCCGTCAGATCCAAATGCGAGGCCCGCCATGACCTTGCGCCCACCCACGATGGTTTCGGCCTTGATCGTGGTTTGGGCTGACACGCGCCCATTCACATCGACCACGGCCTTACTGACCTGCTCCACCGAGGCGGAGTTTTGGTTGAGGTTGACTTGCAGCTGCTCGGTTTTCATTGCCAAGGCTTCTTCAGCCGTGGCGCGCACCCTCTTCTCCAGCGCGAAATTGGCCGTTGAGTTCCACGCCTCCAAAGCACTGGCCAGTTCACCTTCGCCCGAGTCACTGCGCGCCTCTGCCCGCAACGACTCCAGGCTGCTGGCCGTGGCCACAATCTCACCATCGATGCGCGCCACTTCACCGCTGAGGGTTTCCAGCGCCTGGGTGTTGCCTGACACGCCCTCGCCCACGTCGACCAGTTCGCCTTTCAGTTCCGTGATGCGCTTGGCGGCGACTAAATCGTTGGTGGCCACCACCTTTTCAAGGCTCGACAACCCGGCCTTGTTCTGGCCGACCTGTGCTCCGAACGTAGTCACCCGCTCCGAAATCGCCTCGTCTTCAGTGGCCCGCACACGCCGCTCAACAGCCTGATCCGCCGTGGATTGCCAGCTCTTGAAAGCGTCGGCCAACTCGCCCTCGCCCGTGTCGGCGCGCGCCGCTGCCCGCAAGGCTTCCAGCGATGACGCTGATGCCGTGACCTTGCCGTCGATGTCCTCGATGTGGGTGGTGTTCTGGTTGACCTGAAAGGCCAGACCATTGGCGGTTTCGAGGATCTCGCCGATGTCCCTCCAATAGACCGGGTTGGGCGGCGGTGTATCGAGCGGCACGTCTTGAAGCGCTTGATAGATGTGCCGTCCTTCGCGAGCGTTTTCGCCGACCTTGTAGGTCTGCTTTGGATCGTAAATGAAGGTGTCGACCAGGCCTTCGACCTTGTCGCCGAGTTCCTTCACCTGCCCTGCCAGCTCCTTGACTGAACCCGGGCCATCACCGGTGATGAGCTCAATGTCCTTCCTCAACTCGGGATAAAGTGCACTCGTGCCGATTTGCCCCGCGAAGTACTTCTCGTATTCCGTCTGCTCAGAGCTTGGCTGGCCACTGATCCCGAACTTTTCCGGGAACCACGGCCCGACATTGCCGGTGCGATCCACCAGCCGCGCCCAGAAAAACAGGCTGGTACCGGGCACGATGTTTTGCAGCTCATGCCGCGCTTGCGGGTAAGCGTAATCGCCAAGCTTGGTCGCAGACTCCCGATCATTGGCCGTGTTCTGCCAAATCTCGGTGCGCTGGGTGTCTTCTGCACCCGGTGGAAAGCCCCAGTTCAAGCGAATGCCGTAGACCAGGCTTTCAGTGGTCAGGTGCGTGATGGCAGGTGGTAATCCAACTTTACCGTTGAGCACCACCTCCGGGCTTACCCCCCAAATCGAGGCGACATCCATGGCGTTTACTGAGCTGACGCGCGCAAGGTAGCGCCCGCTGTAGATGCCTTCGACTTCGGCTCCGAGACTGCCGGTGCGCGGCAGACGCACCCAGTTGCCGCTGTCTTTGCGCCATTCGACGTTGTAAGCAATGGCACCCGGTGCTGACTCCCAGGTGATGCGCATGCTGGTGACAGCGATCCCTTGCGACACCACGCTGCGCGACTCCAGCGTAATGCCCGTGGGTGGCGCCATCACGCCGGGGGGAATGATGCTGGTCGGCTGCGGATCAATCCGGGCGCCTGTGTCGATGGCCGTGTACTTCAGCGGTTCATGCTGGGTTGCGGCGATCTTGAACTGGTGAAGCCCTTGCGGCTCGATGGTCTGCACCCGAAAACGCATCACAGCCAGGTCAGCGCTTTCCACGGACCAACTGCACTCAGGTTCTGGCTGCTCGGAATAATCCGCCATGACGGTGACCAAGCGACCTGAAACCGATTTAACGATACGCCCCTCGGATTTACCGCTGGGCAAGTTGATAATCAGTCGATCCTCTTGGTGCACTTCGGCATCGATGTCCAGGGTAATCACCCGCTTGGTCGCCGCGCTGATGCGCCCACCGTTCGGGCGCCCCGAGAACATCTCGTCCGCCACGCAGATGATTTGCCCAGGCTCAACGTTTCGGCCTTCCATACCGGTGGTGAACGTGACAGACCATTCTTCGTACTGCTCGGACTTCAGCGCCCATATGCCGTGGCGAATGGCTTCGCCCTCGACCGTGCAACCGAAGCGCGAGATGTCGAGCATGCGGTGGCCAAGCGCGCCGATTAAGTCGTCGTTGGTGACCGGCGCCGGTTGAGTTTTGAATTCGTTGTCCGGGTTGTCCCAGGCAACCTTGGCCCGCGTGTGCCGATCCGGGAATGCAGCAGCAACGTACTCAAATTCGCCAATGATGTTGGAGCGGGTGAATACGTAGCCGTCTTCGTTGCCCGGTATGTCCGCCACCATCGTGACTTGCGAGCCATTCCAGCAACTGCTGCCCCGGAACACACTGGCCAGGTCAGACAGCAGTGCGTAGCCCTCAATGGCGTCCTGAATGTAGACGTTGGTGGTCATGCGCGGCTGTAAGCCGCCTTTGCCATCGGGCACCATCACATCGCAGTAACGGCCAATTTCGTACAACGTCCAGTGATCGACCATGTCGGCGGTGATACGGCGCCCCAGCCCGTAGCGGCGATGCAACAGCAGGTCACGCCAGACCCACACCGGGTTGTTGGTGTAGGCCAGCTTGAACGTGCCGTTCCAGTCGCCTGTGTAGGTGCGTGATGGCGGGTCATAGTTGGTGGGCACCTGAACGATGCGGCCGCGCATCAGGGCGCTGAACTTCGGTGTGTCCTGGAACTGCTTGGCATCGAACTGCAAACCGCCGAGGGCCAGGTTCGGGTAGCGCAGCTTTTTGTCGATGACTTCGGTGAAGCCTTTAATTCGCATCAGGTCCGCCCAATTCGAATCATTACGATTGGGTGTGAGCCTGCGCACGCGTACCAGCGCGCTGTTGAACCCTTCCGGCAGGTCGATGCGGTGGGTGCGCTCGTATTCAGTGGTGCCTTTATCGTTCAGCGTGGCCGAGAGCACGGTTTGATAGCTACCACCGTCGACGGAGAGGTCGATGGCGTAATCAATGCGATAGCCCACTTGGTCGCCGTTGGTTTTAATCTCCCAAATCTGCGGCCATGACAGGCGAATACGCACGGCCGACAGTTGCTGGTCGGTAATGGCGCGCGTCCAGGCGTTATCGGATTTCAGCTCGACCGGCAGACCTTGCGAGGCTTCGTTCTCGATGGATGGGAAGCCTGCAATGTGTTCCTGATCCACGGTGCCAGCGCGAAAATCCCACACGGTGCCGGGGAAGTTTTCACTGCCATCCGGCGAAACCAAAGGCGTGCCGTTGAGCTTGATTGACCTGTTGCCATCCACCGGCCCGACAATCGGCCCTTCGCTCAGTGCGTACAGCAGTTTGACCGTGGCCACTGACAACGCGCTGTCAGGCGCCTTGTACGGGGTATAGGGCTTGGATTCGCCGCCCTTCGCGCCTGTAACGCGGGCAGCAAGAATCCGGCGCCGACGCTTTGCAGCGGGCGCTGTTGCAGACTTGGCCATAGTTTTTCCTTACTGCTGATCTTCCGAGAAGATGCCAGCGGAGATGAGGGCGCCGCCAATGTCGCGCTCGCCGTAGAGCAGTGGTTTGCAGCGGCCTTGGGCCATGGTGGTGACAGCGCCGCCGAACGCATAGGAAGGCCGGTTGCCGTCGCCCTCCTTGTCCAAAATACCCGCCGGGGATGGCGACATGCTCATGGCGATACCGCCGATCATCAGGCCCGCACCGGCTGCGACCAGGTAGTACTGCTGAGTGACGGCGCCAATGACCACCAGCGCGAGGCCTGCAATGGTGGCGAACAAGCCACCGCCTTTGCTGCCAATCACGATGGGCGCAATGCGGATGGGTTCGACCGTGTCCTGACGCATGGCCACTTCGTCTTCGCTGAGGTTTTTTTTGCCGCGAAAAATGGCGTAATTCAAGCCGCGCTCTTCGGAAAACCGCAAGAAGCGCTTAAAACCGGGGATTTTCACGCACAGGGCGTGGATCGCCTCGGCGCCAGAGGCCACGGCTAAGTGATGCACGCGCCCGAACCGGGCACCCAGCACGCCATACAACATCACCAGCACCACCAACGGTTGCGGGCGAATCATGGTTTTCATGGCCATCAGGCAACCTCCGGCATGCGTTGGTGCCGAAGAATCAGCACGGTGTAGTCGGCCCACATGCCGCCGTATACATCGCGGGTGGATTTTTTGTTGTAGCGGTGGTGCAGGAAGGTGCCAGGGGCCGGGTGAACATCCGGCTCGCTGGCCAGCAGGCCGTCATCGAGGTAAATACCCGCATGGTTGGGTGCGTCAGCGTTGATCTGCATAACGATCATGTCGCCCTTTCGCGGCACAGATACCGGATAGAACCCGGCGTCTTCATAGTACTTCTCGTAGAGGCTTTCGCCGTCGTTCCACCAGCCGTCCCGGCGCGGATAGTTCGGCAGTTCAATGCCGTGCTCGCGCTCGTAATAGTCCCGGCACAGGGCGTAGCAGTCGAGCAGACCGTGGCCAAATTCGCGCCCAATCAGCGGTGCCTGATAGCCGCAGGGCTTGAACTCGAAGTACTCGCCCGACGGCCAACTGACGATGCCCCACGGTTTTTCGTGCAGCTCGCAACTGACCCGATCGGTCATGCTCGGCAACGGCGGCACGTCCGGGTGGCTGTGAATGATCATCGTCACATCGCCGCGATCTTCGGCATCGCATTTGTCGGCCGGGTTGATGATGAAGTGCTCGCTTGGGGTTTTGGCATCGTTGCGGCACGGCACGTACTTCAAGCGGCCCGCCTCGCGAATCACCACCCCGCAGCTTTCTTTGGGAAATTCAGCGGCCGCATGGGCCTGAATCTGTTTGAGCATCGTTTTGTTCATGGGCTACCTATCCAATCAGCGAAGCGCCTGGCACCCCGCCAAATGGCAGAGGATTGCCGCGACCGTGGCGTATCTCGCAATCACTCGGGCGACCGCCGCAACGATCAAGCGCAGGGTCATCCACCGGATTGCCGTCGAGGTCGAACATCTTGATACCGGTGTAGTTGCAGTCCGGCCCGCGATACTCGCCCCAGAGGCACCACTCGCAGCGGTTCATGATCAGGCCACCGGGGAGCTTCTGCCCTTTCACGGCAGTGGGCGGCGCCAGGGAAAACAGCACCTCTTGGCGTCCCAGGCTGGTGACCTGATTTATGTAGGAGATATCCAGCTTTTCCATGCTGCTGGCCCCCGGGTTGCCCTCGGGGAAGTTCGCCGCATCGAGGTACTTGGCGTAGGTCTGCCGCACCGTGAGCTTGACCCCGCTCATGCCCTGAAACTGGCGGCACAGCGCGGTGATCGTGCCGTCGATGTTACTGATCTTGAGCATCGGGGTTGACGAGTTGCCCTCCACGCTGCGCCCAAAGCCGCCCGTTTCGTAGGGTCTGGGCAGGTAGGCTTCACCCTTCCAGATAATCGGTGTCGACTGCTGATGCGCGTGAAACCGCAGAATGCCCATGCCGCGCGCTTCGCCATCCAGCTCAATAAGCTGGATCAGGGCGCCCGGCTCCAGCTTCTGGTTGTCCAGAGTGATCATGGGTTGAATACCTGCTGAAATTTGGTTGAAAGCACGAAAGTCCCGCCTCCAGCTGGTTTCAAGTTCCAGCCTCCCGACGTAATAAACATGCCAGGATCATGCAGCGGGGGCGTCCACTTAAAATGAGTAACGCCCTTGTGCCGCCTGAAGAACTCAAGAATCGGCTTGATGTAATCCTCGCGACCCATAAATGAAACAGGCCAAGAAGTTGATAAGTTGTTAATACCGACCGATATGCGCTGGCTGTAGCCGTTGTTGAATTTCGACTCAAGAATGCTCGGCTCTTCATCGCCCGAGCTGCCAAGTTGGGCTCGCCATGTAAAAGCCTCAGCCATTACTGATTCCTCCGGTTGCTAGGGTCGAGAAGTCCGTTTTGCCCCTTCTCTTGTTGGATGACACTGCGGGCGATCTTTGGCATTTCGGATCGAACAGTTGCCAAAACAGCAATACCCATCTGCTCGTAGCCTTCCGTTGCGCTTACAGATCCGCCTGAGCCATCACCGCCGACATAGATTTTTATTTCTGGTGCCGCCATTGCTGCGCTTGATCCGCGCACAGCCGAAGCCGATGCCGGCGATGTAACTGCCGACACATCTCCCTTTCGCAGTGCCTCAACCGCGGCAACGCCGCCGAACCGCTGAATGTCTTTTTGGCTCCAGACAACTTCGCCTTTGTGCACAACGCCCGCTTCCTCGTGCACCCCTCCTGGCCCGGTATATCCGCCACCAGAAAAGCCGACACCCGCAATCGAGGCAACGTTTGCTGCTGCCACAACACCAGCGGAGACAGCTAAAGCCATGCCGAGTGGGTAAGGCTGGACAGCCAAGGCGTTCTGCACTGCAACAAACCCCTGCATGGTTGCTTGAGCAATAGCCGCCGCCTTGCCAACCGCCGCCAGCTTTTTGTTGCCTGACTGGCTCAGCGTTGCCATATTTCCGAAGAAGTCAGCGCTTGAAGTGATGATCGCCGCGTTTTTAGCGCCTTCGATTTTCGTTAGACTTTCGCGTGATTGCTTATGGATATTGGCGACACGCTCGGCGTAGGTGGCTTCGTTGACACCTTTAAGATCCAGGTAAGCGCGCTGCTTCTCCAGCTCCATAGTGCGCCACGCGTCTACCTTGGCCGCCTCGTCATTCAGGCGCTTTATCTCGCCGTAAGCTCCACCTGCCGAGGTATCGAGCCCGCCAAGCTGCGGGGCTTCAGAGACGCCCTCCACAGTCCCTGGCTTCAGAGATGCTTTAAGGTTTACATCGCGTATCTTGATCATGGTTTCAAGGCGCTTGACGGCCTCGAAGTTGCCTTGACGCTCGTACTCGACCAACTGCGCGGCATCATCAATGCTCGACTTGAGCGTGTTGGCTGCCCGCAGCTGCCCGGTCAGGGTCAGCAGCTGAACCTGATCATTTTGCGCCTCGTTCATTTCCTTGGTCTTGGCCAAGACTGCTGCGTAATCACGCGAAGCCTGCCCCAGGGCGACGCCGTACTGCTCTTGCGTGATTTTCCCTTTCGATAGCGCAAGCTTTAGTTTTTCTTGAGCCTCAGTTAAATCACGCACCGCCTGAGCTGCTGGATCTGCCTTCTTGTACAGCTCATCGAAGGCAGTCATGGCCGCGTTTAGCGCGCTTTTACCACTGTCACCTTTCGGGGTTTTCGTCTTGTTTGGCGTGGTGCCGGCATTGATCTGGGCTGCAGCCTCATCTGCCAGCTGCTGCGGAGTTTTTCGGGGAGCAACGGGCGCTGCTGGTGCAATACCGCCATTGGTCAGCAGCCCATAACCATTAAGGTTCTGCTGCACATCAGGCTTGGCAAGCAGTGATGCGTAGGAGGCTGCAGCGACCTTCTCTATAGCTGTGATTTGACGCTTCGAGCTTTCCTCGGCAGATTTCGCCGTTTCTGTGTCAGCCTTTTTCTTGGCCGCTGCGAGATCCTCAGCGGCCTGCATGGCGGTGTAGCTCGCCACCATCAGAACCTTCAGGCGCTCCTGCTCAGCCTTATTGCCGTCCCGCACCGCATCTTGATACTTGCCCAGCAAATCCGTCTGCGTAGCAATGCGCTTTGCTTCTTCGATTTGCGCGGGCGCCGCCCCCATCTTGCGAGCGGTGTATTCAGCTTCAGCAGCAGCGTTAGCGCCTATCAGGTCGCGAGCCTTGGTGAGCTGCTCGATGTACTTATCCCAAGCGGCGGCGCTTACCTTTTGATTATCCCCGGCCTTAGATTGTGCCGAGGCCAGCCGGTCAGCGCTTCCTGCTGCCTGATTGGATGCGGTTGCAACTGCGTTAATGCGATCGCCGTACCCTTTAGCGCTTTGAATATTTCCGGTGTAGGCAGCCGATAGCTCTTCAATTGAGGTCTTGAATCTCCCTGATACCGACTTGTTCTCTATAAGCCATTTGGTCAAATCGTCGAGGGTTATCTTCCCGGCCTTAACCTCTCCAATCAGTAAATTAAAAGCAGGGGCGCTATCAGAAGAAATTGCGCTTCGTGCAACGTTTGCGTATTTGGCAAAAGCTGTAGAAGCATCATCTAACGCAGCCTTTTGAGCCTCGGCCCACTTAGATTTCTGATTGCGCTGCTGGGATGCTTCTAGTTGATTGAATTTATCAATTGTCTCATCAAGCGCTAGATGCTGATCGATAAGGGATTCGGTCGCCTTATCTGTGCCTGACGCAAGGTAGATCATTCCGCCAGCTACCGCTGCCAATCCGAGTGTAACCGCCCCAATAGGGCCGCCCAGCGCTGACAGTGCAAGCGAACCGGCAGTGCGAACTGCAACCCCTCGCTGCTCGGCTGTGTTAAGCGCGTTCTGCGCCGCTGTCTGAGCAGTTAGCAATACCGCGCCCTCTGCCCTTGCAGCGTTGAGGCCTACAGTTTGTTGACCAACAGCCGCGCCTGTAGCTAGCTCCGCCTGGCGAGAGACCGCCAGACGTGCTTCAGCTGCCGCAAGCTGCGCAGTAATCGTCGCCTCGGCTGAGCGGATCTCGGCTAGGCGCGTATGAGATGCGGCCAGCCCGGTATTGTTGATTTGCGCTTGCATGCGCTGAACTTCAAGTCGACGGTCAGCTGCAAGCTGAGTCGACACGGCTTTCAGTTGGCGGACGCTGGCCAGCTCTGATTGCGACGAAGCCATGGCCTCGCTGCGCGCGTAAATAGCTCTGGCTAGGCCAGCCTCCGTAGAGGCCACCACTACGCTTTGAATGGCAACAGCCTCGGATGCTGCGGCCATTTCTGAGCGCTTCGCTGTGACAATCTGCTGATTGGCCGCCGATATATCGCCATATCTAGCCTTAATTGTCATAGCCAGAGAGCTGACAAGCCCTCCTGCAACCTTTGCGGCATACGCTCCAGTGACCGCCATTAAGGCATCGGTATTTGTAACGACCGCTTTTAGTCCTGACCCGCCAACCGCGACAACTTGGCCTATCCCAGCGGCTATGCTTTGAATGCCATCAATGACCTTGGGATCAGCCAATGATGTAGCCAGCGCATCAACAGAGCTAATCAGAGGATCAATATCCACCTGCCCAACCGCTGCAAGGAAATTGTTCTTTAGCGCGGTTGATGCCTGCTCGAAACGGCGCGGCATTCGATCCAGCTCTTCATTGAGCGATGAAAGCGAACGCAACAGAGCGTTAGTTACAACCTCGGCCGTGATCTTGCCCTCGGCAGCCATGGCTCGAATCTGACCATTGGTAACGCCAAGATAGTCAGCAAGTGCGCGCGTGATGCGCGGACCTTGCTCCATTACGGAGTTTAATTCCTCGCCGCGCAAAGCACCGGCCGCCAAGCCTTGCGAAAGCTGAATAGCGGCGTTAGACGCCTCCTGCGCAGTGGCGCCTGAAACAACAAATGCCTTGTTGATAGCATCCGTTACGTTTAGCAGCTGATCTTGACTGTAGCCGACACCCTTCGTTGCGTTGGCAAGCCGCGTGTACAGTGAGACGGTCGACTCAAGAGAGCTGCCAGTGTTGTTAGCCATCCCAAGCAGCTGGCTGAAGGCTTGTGAAGCGGCTCCGGTGGAGGTGCTGACCAGTGCTAGGGAGCCTTGCATGGATTTGAAGGCATCGGTTAGGCGGATAATTTCCCGCGCAACCTGCCCAGCACCCAGCGCTGCGAATGCGGCGCCAGCGGCACGCGCCGCATTACCTGCGCCACTCATAGATCGGGCAGTCTGGTCGCCAACAACATTCAAGTTGTTGAGTGTGATCCGTAGCTGCTCGCCATTTCTTTGAGCCTGCCTTGAGTCAATGATCACATCTAAGCGGCTGGACTGCTGAGCCATTACTTTTCTCCGGGCGAAAAAAAACCCGCAAGGTGCGGGTTTTAGTTTTTATATAGATTACTTCATGCAGTATTCAAGCTCATCAACTATGGCACTAAGAGATTCAAGCGCTTGCTCAACACCAGTGCCAGTCCTAGCGGCTATTTTGTGATAGCCATAACCATTCGTTGTTCCAGCCTGTTCAATCCCTGTGAATTTATATGTTCGCTGGTTGGCCACTTGCTTGATGTTGAGCGTGTAGCGCAGTGATCGCTCTACAAGCGAAGTAGTGAACTTTGCCTCCCCTCGCGCTACGACTTCCGAGCCATCAGGAGCCACGTATTGCGTGACTGATCCGCCGCTAACCTCTCGAATGCTCGATGCTTGATAGTAGCTCCCTGTGTAAGCGCCGACATATCCACTCGACTGCGTCATTGCGACCGAGTCGTTTCGTATTGTGATCGCAACACACTTTGGAATACTTCCTGCTTTTGCTGATCCTTCGCGAGTAATCGAAAGCGATTTAACATTTTGCGACTCAAGCTCAACCACCCCAAACCTAGCAAGGTCTGATGGGCTAGTAGCGCATCCGGACGTCATCATCGCAAGCAAAGCTACTGCGGCCAAACGCATACTTCACCACCCATTCCTTATAGATGAGGTCTATTTACGCAGCGTTGAGCTATAACGTCAACTGAAGCAATCCCAGTAAATGCTTTGCGCGATCAATGCCGAGACGGCTTTTTCGGATCCTTGCCTGCCTCCTGCGCCCACTTGGCGCGAAACTCATCATCGATAGCAAAGATGACAGCATCGAACTCACGCCGATCAATGCTCGACTGGTGAACGCTCAGGTATTCGCTGATCATCCCGACAGAGATAGGCATTGGCGAGCAGGACGCGCCCACAAACTGCCGACCACGGCCGATGACGTAATAGGCCTCAATGATCTCTGACGTAACCCAGCTCATTGCGGGCGGATCGGGGATTTCGACATTCAGCCTTTCGCGGACTTGCCGCTTTCTTTCGTTTTCCGCACCCGCCCACTCCGCGGCCCAACGGTAGGCGGCAACGGCTTTTCCACTGATTCAGCGATCTGCTCCTGCTGACGCAATGCGATAGCGTTGCCAGTTTGCAGGGCGAGCAAGTAAATCTCCGGCATCTGCTCGATCAGCAGGCGACCACGCTCCGGGGTGTACGGTGCCTGAGTTTCAGGATCTTCCGCCTCGGCCACGCCCTCCCAGTCAAGGATGAGGTGCTTACAGGCCAGGTCGATAAACAGCATGTCCGGGTCTGGAATGTCGTAGTCAGTCTTTTTCAGGATGTCGAAGTCGCCCGTGCCAACACCCAAATGACGCGCTGCAGCATCCAAGTGACGCTGGATCTGTCGGTAATCGCTGTTGTAACCAGGACGCGCCGTCGAACCAATCAGCAACCGCAAACCCGGCGCGGGCTCAATCCATCGCGTGCTGATGGTGTCCATCACGTCTTTTTTCTTGAGAATAAATGCCATGCCTAATCCTTGTAGCCGCCCTTAATAAGGCGGCTTATCGTGAATTTGTTAAGCGGTAACTGTCACGCTTCGCGTCACGCTCTTGGATGGGTCTGAGACGCTGGTAGCCGTGATAACCGCACTACCTGCCGCAACTCCTGTTACCAGTCCGGAAGTCGACACAGTGGCCTTGCTCGTATCAGCAGACGACCAAGTAACGGCTTGGCTAGAGCCAGCAGGAGAAGCGGTGGCGGTCAACTGAGCGGTATCCAAAACGGCTAGAGACACGGTGGACGGCGTGATTGCCAAGCTGGCCACAGCAATGATCGGCGCGCGGGTGATGGTCGGCGGCGTGCGGCGCGCAGATACGTTCAGCGTCACCTCGATCACATCAGTTGCCGAGCCGTCCGGCCAGTCACCGTTAACTTCCATTTCTGGCAAGGTGATGGTGTAGCTGCCTTCGCCATTCTCAATGGTGAAGCTCAGGGCGATGGCGCCGCCCGTTTGCTGCTTGATCCACAGAGCGTAAGAGGCAGCAGACCAGGCAACTGTGACGGAGCCATTCGCGGTGAAGGTTGTCGGGATCACGTTGCCAATGTAGGCGCCGTTATTGATGCAGCGCTGGGTCTGTACGTTGTTATCAAACGTCAGATCCATAGCGCTGATGCAGGTGCCACTGCCGGGCGTTGCTTCAACGCCATCCAGGGTCAAGGAGGTGAAGTCCTTGAAGTTGAGGCGTTCGGTGCCTACTTCCGGAGCCGCTGCTGAGAAGTAAGGCGTAGCGTCAACCTTGCCCGCCCAGCCCGTGGCCGTCAGGTTCACAGCGACGGTAATGTCGTCGTCGGTGCCGAACGTGAAGCCCATGCTGCCGACCTGTGCGCCACGCGCAATTGAGGACACCAGCACGTCACTTGCAAATGACGCAACCGAGTAGCTGATGCGCTCATCACCCATGGTCAGCGTATCGCCCGCCCAGCGGCTACCAAAGCAGGATTCGAGGAAGTCATCAATTGCGCCGCCGTAGCGCCACTTCATGCCGATTTCGCCCGCAACATCAACTGTGGTCGCGGTAGTGCCTTGGCTCATACGGTTTTGTGAGATCTCATTGTTCTCGGCGGTGTTTTGTTTAGGCCCGAGACCGTAAGAGGTTCGGATCAATTCCTTCCAGCCCATGGCCGGGGTCACGCCCTGCGTCACCTCTTCGACGTAGGCCGTTCTGTTCTTGGCGCCTGAACTCATTGGGTGCTTCTCCTATCGATAGGCGTAAAAAAACCGCCCAATGGCGGCCTGCTTTCAAACTGGGGTTTAGGTTAAGCGGTTGGGCTGGTATAGCCGTTGATCACTTTGGCGTTGATCACGCTGCGAACGGTGAGATTGCCCTCTATCGAAGCCTCCTTGATACAAGCACCGTTGATGTACATGACACCATCGACAATGATGAACGGAGCAGGCTTCTCATCCCTTTGCGCGCCGCCAATCTGAGTGCGCAGAACTCCATCGTGCGAGATGCTCAGAACACCGCCTACCAGGCTGATGCGCGTGCCAGCCGCCTTAGTCTTCTCATGACGAGTCTTGGCCTCATCCTGAGTTTCTTGACGAGCATAGGTCAGCGTGGTGCGGTAGTCGGAGCCATCACGATCAAACGAGAAGTCCTCTGTCGTGAACTCTGCACTTTCGCGGAACTCTGCCGGGATCTTCTCCAGCTCGGCACCAATGAAGGCATAGCGCTCGATTGCATTGGAGGGCAGTTCGTTGTCGGGCCACTCGCCGGCTGTGATGGTGATCTGCTGCGGATCGCTTGGAAGCATCCCCACCTGTAGTTTGGAGCTGTTCAGTTCGATCTCGCCCGTCTTCAGGTTGACCATTAGGCCGGCCATACCAGGTACGTAGTCATTGCTTTGCATTGATGCTCTCCAGAGACCTCAGTAGGCCCGGTAAGGAATTTGGATGTTGACCTGATACCAGCCGTTGCCGTCATCGCCGACACTCGTAGCCGATGCCGCGTAGCAGTCAAAGCCAGCCTCACCGAAGAACTCGAAGTGCTGGACGAGCGCGTCTGCGGCCCGCGTAATGGTGAGCGTGCCCTTATAACTCGGGACAAACAGTTGAACGACGATCAACCCTGTACGGCGCACCTTCGGGCTTAAGCCAATTTCAGGGGTTGAGGACAGCGCAGGAATGTCAGCCAATCGCGCCCATATCGCCCGTCCAACAGGATTGAAGGGCTTCGGCGAGTTGGGGTAATCAACATCACTTGCAGGGATTCCAGTCCATTGAGTCATTCGCGTGGTGATGATGTTGCGGATCTGCTCAAAGGTCATTATTTGAACGCCTGTGATACGCCGTGGAATGAGGCTGCGTAGATTCCGCCTGGAGGCGCCTGCTTAGAGTGACCATCTTCAAGCCTTTGCGCGTAAGGGAGGTTGTTCTGAATGAATACCGTCGTATAAGGCTCAAGGCCGCTCATTGCAGCTGCGCCGCGGGAGATAGTCCCTGCACCAGAGGCATCAGTCTCAACCGTGGACGCATAAACGGGGCTGACGATGCTTACGATGTTGTTGTTTCGGAACCGACCGGTATCAACAGGAGAGCGCAGCACGATTTCTTGAAGCATTGCGAGGGCAATAGTTCGAACTCGCTTCGTTAGGTCTTCTTCAACTACGTCAGCAAATAGGCTGGGCGGCACACTCCAGCTTCCACGCATGGCCATTAGGTTGCCCTCAGCTGAATACGAAACGTGGCGGACGCCGGGTCAACCTGAACCGCCTTCACCAGGTAGCTGACCAACTGAGTGCGGTCTGCCAGATCCGGAGCCTTGATCGTATGGCCTTCGGCCGGGCGGTCAGTCACCTCGTTGGTGAGCGCCGTCAGCTTCAGGTCGCTCGACAAGATATTGATATTGTCGATGCGTCTGGTTTCGTACTTGCCCAGCACGCCGCGCCCGGTGTAAGTCGCCTCGACGCTGGTGTCCGTCTCGGTCACAGGGTCCGATGCGCCGGGCACTGTGTAGGTGCCCGTGAATTGCAGTACCGCGTCTGCCAAGTCTGTGCTGAATGCTTCGGCCAGATCTGCCTGTAGTTCGTCGCGCAGCCCCATGTCAGCCCCTCACGATCTTGGTTTGCCCATTGTCACCACTCAAGTAGTGGGACAGCAGCGCCATGGCGAACGACTCGCCGGCACTGATTTTGCGAGACGATGCCGAGTAAGACTTGCTGCTCGACACGCCATCAGCATCAACCGACTTGCTCAGCACGCCGGTCTCAACACTGCCGTAAATGTTGCCTGCTGCGGCCTCGCGGGCGATCTCTGCACCTGCCTGGATCACGTCACCCGGGACCGGGTCGAATTCAGGCAAGCCGAGATTGGTTAACCAGGTATTAGCCATCAGCACCGCGCGCGCTTTCTGGTCTTCTGGCACCCAGGTAGCCCCGAGCAGTTCGTTAACCTGCGCAACGGTGATGTAAATGGTCATTACTTGGCCTCGTCCAGTAGCTTTTTCAGCTCATCGAGGGTGGCTTCTGCGGTGAACTCGATGCTCTTGGCAGTCAGCGCAGACTTGACCGCTTCGACTTCGGCGGCGTGTGCGGCCTGCTTCTCTGCTTCGGTTTTCGGCTTGTTGCCACCGCTGGACTTGCCAGCTTTGATCGGCTCGGGATTCTTGTAATCAGCCGGCGCAAACTGGGCATCAATGATCTTGTAGCCCTTCTGGCGCAGCTCAGCTTTACGCTCAGCAGTGACCGGGTGTTTCTCGTAAATGACTTTCTCGCCCATGACGGACTCCTTGCAGATAGTTCAGGCGACCCGAAGGCCGCCCGCTCGATTACTTGGCAGCATCGCCAATCGTGATTACACCAGCCGAGCCCTTGATGCTGTTCGCAACCAGATCCCAGTTGGTGCCCGTGGCCAGCTCAGCGCTGGTCGGAGATTTGCCACCGTTGGCGGTGTCCCAGGTGAAGCCCTTGAGGCCCAGGCCGAACGTGTAATCAGCCTGCATGGTGGTTTCGATGCGCTCCTTGCCGTTGGAGGTTTCGATGTTGGTAATAAGGTCGGAACCGTCCATCACCACCGCCGCGCCGTCAGCCAGGCTCAACACCTTCTGCTTGTCAGGAGTGCCCGCCTCGAACAAAGCGGCCGCATCCGTAACGATCACGGCCTTGCCGAGAATATCGACCACCTGCACGCCGCTGAAGCTGAACAGGCGCTCAGTGTTGGCCAGGTTCTGGCCCAGCAACTTGTGGTACATGGCGCCGGTCATCACTTGGGCGACAAGGCGCTGCGAAGCATCACCGAACAGCGCGTGCGCGTTGTTGATAGCGATGTAGTTCAAGCCGCCAGTGGCGGAAACGTCGTTGGTAGCGCCCGGCTGGTTGCCGATGGCAGCGACCAGGGCGGCGATGGCGGTGTTCAACTGATCCGACATGATGGCTTCGGACAGGTTGCGGCTGATTACTTCCAGCGCTTCTTCGGGGTTCTTCTGAACCCACGACAGTTGCGAAGGCTCCCACAGGATCGGGCCGAACCCGCCTGCGATCTTCACAGAGTCGTACTGCTTCTGAGCAAGCGGCGTTGCTGCCTGAGTGCCGTTGGCAGCGTAACGGTCTACACGACGTTGCGCGCCGTGCAGGCCAGCCCAGAAGGACTCTTGCAGGAAGTCGCCGTCGATACCTTGGGTAGTCAAGCGGATGGTGCCTGCGGAGGCAGCGTTGAACTTCGCAACGTCCTGCGTCAGGGTTTCGATGGTGACTTTCTTCAGGTAATCGTTGAATACCTTCATGTTCGACAGGGACATGGTGACTCCTTAACTGGTTGCGGTCATGGCCTTGATAGCGGCGACTCGGTCTTCTTTGCCCCCGCCAAAATTGCCCTTGGTGTTTTGGTTGTTGCCACCGCCGTTCTGAGCGCCGCCGCCATTGGCGCCGGAACTCTTCAGGATGTGGTCGCGGTGCGGGTACTGCGAGACGAGTGTTTCGATAGCTTCGTCGAAGTCGGCAAGCTCACCAGGGCGTGCGCGGCTGAAAATCTTCTGACCTTGGGCGTCGTAAGCGACCACCTTGCCGTCTTCAACTTTCAGGTTTTGCCCGAACGTGGCTTGAACCATGTCAGCCGGAACAGCCAGCTTGTCGGCGATGAACTTCGAGCGGGAGAAGCTGCCGCCGATCTTCTCGGCATACAGCTGCTGCTCCAAGGTCTTCGCCTTGCCGGTCACTTCGTCCAACTGGAGCTGGAAGGCTTTACTGATTTCGGTTTTAACCGTCTCGATTTCACCGGCATCCACCAGCGTTTTGGCGTCGAGATTGGCTACGGTTGCCAGCGCTTTTTTGGCTGCGGCCGGATCGTCGATGCCTTCAAAAGCCTTTACGGCCTTCTCAGCATTCTCGGCGCGCTCGCGGTGGCCCTTGGCTTCGGAGTTCAAGCGCGTGATGGTGGCCACGGTGCCAGGAGCATCAAATGCCACCTCTTTGCCGTCGTCATGGACATAGACAGGCTTGCCATCTTGCAGAACCGCGTTGCCGTTTTCATCGAGCTTCAGCTTCATTTCGTCTCTCTAGGCCATCCGGCCAGTTGTCGGGCCATCCGGCCCAGTGCGCCCCGCTCATCCGAACAGACAGGCAATAAAAAGCCCCGGCGATTGCCGAGGCTGTGAAAGTGCGCGCTACGATTTGTAAGCGCGTTAAACGTGGCGCGGATAACTACAAGCCCGCCCGGCCGAATGCCGCTGCGTCCTGCTCGCGTAGCTGATCAAGGGTGAGCAGCTTGCCCTTGTCGTTGTAGAACTGATCGAGGTCGAGACCACCATCACGCAGTAGCTTGCCGCGCGCCGGGCCTAACACCTGATCCTGCCTTGCCGCGCCCTGCGACTTTATCCATGCGCCATAGTTCGTTGACTGCGGCACCTGACCATCCATGCTAGCCCTGACACCTTCTGGCAGCCCCTTGGCCTGCTTCAAGGCTTCATAGCTTGCGATGATCGGGGTTGAGGTCGAGCGGCAGCACCAGTGCAGTTTGCCCGGCCCGCTGAGCCAGGGCACCTTGTGGCCAACAGGGGCGTGATCGTCGTCATTGGTGTAAATGAGGCGGTCGCGCAGCCTACAAGGGGCGCTAGTCCTACCATCCAGCGTGCTTAGCCAGCTAACCTCGGCAACAATGTCGCTGTTGGCCTTGTAGTAGGACTCCCGCACGCCCTGCGCCGTGTGGCTAATCGCTGTTCGCACCATTGACTCTACGTCATGACGGCTGCGAGCAATCATGCCGTCCGCATAGCCTTGGGCTTTGGTGCCCATGATGCGGCGCACGATCTGGCCTGTGGTTTGTCCCTCGACCATCCCCATGCGAATGCCGTCGCGGATCTTTGCAGCCCGGCCCGCCTCAAGGTCTCCCATCCACTCCTTGAGCAAGCGCCCTTGGAATGGCCGAGCAAGCGCAATGCCACGCACCTGGGCAAGACTTACAGTGCTCAGGCGGACCTGAGCCAGTACCTGCGCAGGGATAACCTTGGCGAACAACGCGCCCTGATAGCCAGCCTCGTACTGACCAATGCTCACAACAGATTCGGCCATAGCTTCGCCAATCGAGGCGTAAACCGACTTATTCAGCTCGTACACAGAGGCCAAGACGGTGTTTAAGTGTCTGGTCGTGTATGAGTCAGACCCAAGATGCTCAATCGCTTCCATCAGCTTTACACGCAGATCAGCGTCCACGCTATTGAGCAGCCGCATAACCTTGCGAACCTCGGCATTGCTGAGGTGTTGAAGGTCTACCGCGTGGCCGATGGAGGCTGCCTGCATCTGCTCGTTGACGGTTGCCATTTACAGCTCCCCGAGCGCTGGCCCTTGTGAGTCGATCTTTTCCAGCTCGTCAGCCCAGTCGTATTCATCGCTGATCACGCCGCGCCGCTGCATTTCAGTGAACAGTGTTTCCTTGGAAATCATGCCGGCGTTCGCCATGGCCACCAGCGTGGGCAGTGACACTTCGGGCATGTAATCCACGTCGAAGCTGCCGCGCATTTCAACCGTGCCACCCTCGCCAAGGCTTCGGTAGTCGGCCATGAACTGGAGCAGCTGAGCCAGGCAGTCGGCGAAGTGGTTCGCCATGCGCGACAGCGGGGAAAGATCCTGCGCAGCCTCTTCTTCGGCCTGCGTGGCTGTTTTGGTTGCTGACTTGTCAGGCGTGAGCAGCTTCGCTCCAGCCATGCGCATTTCCGCAATCAGGTCTAACAGCGCTTGACGGCCAGCATCGACAGCCTTGCCGGTGTGCTCGACATACTTCATGTCGCCGTTCATGGGCAGGTCCGTAAGTGCCCCGGTGCCCACCTTGAACTCAGGCGGGATTAACTTCCCCTGATTGTCGTACTGGGCCTGCACGCCGATACGCACCAGAATAGGCACGCGGATCACATGCAGGATGTTGTCTTGGTCGCTCTGGCTCTGCCAGTGCTTGATGTTGAGGTGGGCCAGCTCCAGCAGCGGCGGCTTAGCCGTCATAAAGCCTGTGCGCCCGGTGTAGAACGTCACCCAGGGGATTACGCTAAGGTTGGTTGCCCCCTCATCGTGAATCGTCCACACGCCGCCCTCTTTAGGCTTGCGGTAGGTCGTCCACTTGCCAGGCTCCAGCACGCGAATCTGTTCGACGCATTTAGTGCCGAAGTCTCCGTCAGACTCTTCGATCATTTCGCGGTAACGCACCTGGGTCAGTAAGCCATCACGCGCGCGCCACCCGCAAACCTGCTCAGGCTTCACCATGACGACGTAAGGGCGAACCCCGGCTGCCTTCTCATCGGCCTGAGTGCGAACACCTACCGCCTTCTGGTGATCAACGAACGCGTGACACAAGCCGTGGCTGAGACCTTCCCGAAAGAAGTCAACCGACCAAGCATTGATGTCGTTGTTCGCGTTGTCGATGTTGCTGGTCAGCTCCACGACCTGCTCAGGCACGTCGTCACCCAGTTGCAGCGGCTCAGCGAACACGCGGGAGGTCATGTTTCCGACCGTCTCGGAGTAGGCAGGCAGCAGCGTGGACAGGCGCAAACGCTCTTTGTAAACCTCATCGTCTTCTGCCGGGTACTTAGGCAGTAAAGCCGGAGCCGCACGCATGGCCAGCGTCCCGCCCATCAGAGGCGTAATCACGTCCCAATAGGCGCTCATCTGGTCTACGGCATCCAGTGTGATGCTTGGGTCGTTGGACATGGTTACATTCTCAGAGGCTGGGTGGATGTTGTGGCAACGTGGATAGGGAAGCGATAGACGACGAAGTAACCGAAGGCATCGGCCGGGTCTTCCGTCCCATCCTTGGCTGGCTCGCCTTGTTCGGTATATGCCTGCTGCTCCAGAACTTGCGTGGTGTGCGGGCAGCGGTTGGTATTGATCAGCAAAGCTCTCTCGCCGTCGCCATTCAGGAACTGGGCGTTGACCGACAAAACTCGGTCACGAACAAATGGATTCGAAGGATTGACCTGTAGATTGAATCCAGCCTTCTGAAGCAACGCGTGATCCGACTCGCTGCCGTTCACGCTCTTGCGGTTCTTGCCGCTAGCATCCGGATACACAGTGATGTTGTGACCCTGAAAACGTTTCTTGATGGCCGCGATCATTGCAGGCGTGTCGAATAGCTTGGTGATCTCATCCAGCAGTAGGGCTTGGCCACCGCGCAGAACGAACACGCAGGCCGCCATGCGGTTGATGTTGAAGTCCATTCCGATGTGCAGAGGCTCACCAGGGCGGATCGTCTCGTTGGTGTGATTCTTCACCCGGCAAAAGTTCGGGTAGACCGACCCGGAGGTCAGGTTGACGAACAGGCCATCAATGTAAGCGTCCACCAGATTGGCCGGGTACGACTTGCGCAGGGACGGGATGTAGTCCACTGGCAGGTTTTTGGCGTTCTGCCGTGTGCTGGCATGGACAATCCCGTAGAACTCGCGCTGCTCAGGCTCGTCGGCCAGCTCCTTAACGAACTTGCGGTGAACCCAGTTGAACCCTTCTGGCGTCGTCGTAACGTCGATAGTGTTCTGCTCACGCCCAGGCCAAACCGTGGACATACGGGCGATGATCTTCTTCCAGGCGCTGTCAGCCTTCTTGATCGGCATACAGTCGATCTCATCGACCAGAGCATGCGCAATGTTGAAGCCGACGATGCGGTGTGGGTGCTCCATGCTCTTGCACACAATGGTGCTCAGGCATCGGCCCCGGTTATCGCGCAAGTAAACGCGCTTCTTGCTGGCCACAATGTCCGCGAACAAGCCGAACGCTTCGGCCACGCCCGGCATGGTGTCGAAGAAAATGTCGGTGATCTGCGGATAGGTCGGCGCGAAGTAGCCCTGCGGAATTCCGGGGAACTCCAGCGCATTGACGCACATCCGCACACACCCCACGAACGTCTTGCCGCTGCGATAGCCGCCGACGAACGCCATGAACTTCTTGTGACTCTTGATGAATTCAAACTGCGGCTTGTTCAGCATCAGGACGGCTTGCATCTTCTACCCCGATGATTACTTGTTTCGGCTCCGGCAGGCCTTTGTTCGGGTCTTCCAGATCGCGGCGCAACTTCTCGTTTGTGAGCCTGCGCGTCTCAAGGTCTTCTTTCGTGCGCTCCAGACTCTCGACTCTGGCGGTTAGCCGGTCGATGAGACCTGAGTAGTCCCGAACCTTGCTGGTGGTCGTTGTGCCGCCATGCTCGCCGGTTTCAAGTTTCTCGCTGTCGATCTCAAGCTCATTGCCGAACTCACTCTCACGACTTAGCGCACGCATCAGTCGGATACGTGTCAGTCGCAGCTCGTCATCAACCCGACCCAGCTCAATGCTGGCAAGTAGGTTGTTCTCTTCATCGGTCAGGAACTGGCTATAGATCGAGCCGGGCTTGGCAGCGTTCTTGTTGCCACTCAGGTTTTTGGGGCCAGAACTCTTGCCGCCATGCAACTTGCAGCGAGAGGAACCCGGTATGGCATGACGCTTACATGGTTCCCCGTTGCTGCGCTTCTTTGCGCCGCATAGGGCCATGTTCAGCCTCATTCATGGGGTTTGTTTTCGCAGAACGATCATTCAACGTCGCTCGAACGTCATTCAACGAATCGTTCGGCTTGAAATAGTGGCGGGTTGCCGGTATTGGTGAGGATCAATTATCAAGAAGGAGCTTCGTATGTCCCAAACACTGCACAGCGCATCGGTGAATGCTGTTACTCCAAGGATAGGTGCAGAGTCCGCCCGGGCACATGCCGTGGCTAGCGCTCTGGAACTGATCGCAGCTAGAGTCTCAAGCTCAGCATCGGTACACCTCTCTCAAGAACTGGACAATCTGTCTAAATACGCCGATCAGATCCAAGACGCGCTGAAGCTGAAATGATCCACCCGTGCCGTACTCACCTGCGGCACGTTCCATCGAAATCAAACTACCTACAACTCATGGATCACTGAATGTCGGACCTCAACATTGAACGTTTCGACCAGCTAACCGGCTTGGTTTTCTCGAAGCTATATCAGAGCTTCCCAATAGCTATTGACCTGAACGTCATGCAATTTGCAGATGCTTTGGTCTACGACAAACCAATTTCCGAGGACGAGCTGCGCGTGGGAGGCGAGCCGTATGATTTCTTTGACAACACCATTCAGTGGCTGATTGAGTCCGGATACGTCGTTTCTCGACACTCCTCATCATATCCCTACACTTTCGAAGCCTGCACCCTTACAGCCAAGGCCCTTGAAGTACTTAAAGCCGTTCCGCAGAGCGTCGGCGGAGAGAGTCTCGGCGGCCGGATTGCCGCAGCCGCGCAAGAGGGCGCCACTGCAAAGCTGAAAGAGCTGGCTGGCGAGGTTCTAAGCAAGGGCTATGGCCTCGCAGTGAGCGCGGCAATGACCTGGTCGAACTAAGCGTCAAGCGAACCGGCAAACAGGCTTGGCGATGACGACATCCAGATCGGTCAGGGTCTTATTGATGTCCTGGCCCTGCGGTAGCAGGTGTCGCAGGCGAGTTAAGCTGCCCATCAGCTGAATGGATCAGCAGGCTTGGCGATCGAACGCACGAACCACATGAATCCTTGTTGCAGGTTGGTTTTGGCCAATGCCAACAGGCGCGGATCCACACCTTCAATCTGGCTGATCTGCTTGAACAGCTCGCCTGCGTCAGCTTCAAGCGCCTTGATGGAGTTCATGCCGTCGATTTCGGACTGGGTCAGGTCCCGGTAGCCGGTGATTTTCTTGTGCTGGTTGTCCATGGGGTAATCCTCATATTTGCACGCCACGATTTGGCGCATTCGAAAACGTGGCGCGGCTCAATCCATCCGCAGAATGCGAGCGACATTGCCCCGAGCGCGATACACCAGTACCGACAGGACAATCAGCACCATCAACAGGAACGGCGACACTGTCGGCACGGGCTTGGAAAACATCACCGACAACGTGATAAGTAGTGACTCGCACCCTGTGCCAACGGCCAGCAAGTAAGCCAGCCATGACACTCCAGCCCGGTAGCGAGCACCGTCACGGCGATAAGCCGCAATGCGGTAGCAGATGGCACCGCACAAGGTGCCTGCTATCAACGTCCAGGGATCAACCATTGCGACCTCCAAAGCGGTCAGCGATGAAGCGCAACCAGCCAGGCGTCTTTCCGCCTTGAACCCACTCCAGCAGGCTGATGCAGATCACCACGCAAAACAGTGCGCCGAAAAAGGCCACCAGACCCGAGGTGTTGGCCCAGTTGCGACCCATCACCTCGCTCGACACGTAATAACCCAGCACCCAAGAGGCAAGGAAGTAACCGAAGCGCGACCATAGCGTCAGCTCTCTGGCAAATACCACAAAGAACATGGCACCGGCAAAAGCCCCGACCACTGCGTTTACATCAATGCCAGGGATAAGGCTGGCAGTGGTCATGCCAACAGCAGCCGTCACCGCCAGCGCACCGGTACTCGGCTCGGCCATCGTTAGTACTCCGTGTTTAGTGTTCAGCTCCCGTCGGGGAGTGAAAGGTTAAGGGCTTAAGGCAACAGATGTGGTGGGGCCGAAAACGAAAAAGCCCCGCACTAGGCGAGGCTTTCATAAATCTTTTGGTCCTACATTTGGATCAGTAGTGCGGATCAAATTTGCTGGAAACTACCCATCCGATGACCGCGCCAATTACTGTCCAGACGACATCGGCAAGGAAAAGCGCCTTTTGCGAAGTCTCTTTCATAGCTTGATCGAAAAGCAGTTTCGGCATCTCAAGAGTGAAAATGGCATGGTAACCATGCGGAAAGAATGCCCAAAGCACCAGCAGGGCTAGCAGGGCCGCGATCCACTTACCATCAGAGTAATTGCGCTTGTACCCTGCCAGGAGTGCAAAGGTTAGGACGCCGGCAATGATCCCGGTCATCGGAAACTGAGCGACGAGCGCGCTAATCTGGTCAGCAATACCACTAAGACTCATAAAGCCCCTCTATTTCAAAAAATGGAAAAAGAGGCTAATACTTTTCAACTGGCACAAAAAAGCCCGGCAGAACCCAGGCTTTCTTTAACGGTGTGCGTTTCGCGTTACTTATGCACTATGGAAAAATTACCTTCAATCTTCATTCATGTCAATACCTTTATGCCGCCTCATGATCTTTTTCCGAGTGAATAACCTGCCAAAGTGGTTGCTGCGCCTGTATATCCACTTCCTCAATTACCTTTCTCAGCGCAATCCATAGGTGCCGCCAATCGCGATTCCAGTTGTTCTGGTCCACAGTGGCGCCAAAGAACGTCATCATCTCGGTTGCCACGCGCGCCGGCCCCCATTCGGCAGAACCGGCCACCTCACCCTTGTACGACTGCAGGGCCAAGGTAACCAAGTACTGCGCCTTCACGCGCTTGGACGATGTCAGGTCAGGCAGCGCCGCTTTGGCGGTGATCAGCAGCACAGCGTTCAACAGGTGCTTCATGTTCATTGCCGGATGGTAGAGATAGTGGCCGAACTGCTGCACCTGGAACGGCAGTGTGTCGATGGCGCGCAGCGCCTTGCCAATCGTTGCCAGGTGCGCCGCGCGCGCCGTGGATCGGCCCGCGAGCGTACCGCGGGTCTCGCTGATGCTGATCTTCTGGCGCACAACCTGGATGCGCTCTTCCTTGTCCTCTCCCAGGGCTGCAAATACAGCCTCGGCGCGACGCATGCGCTGGCCCTTCTTGATCGGTGCTGATTGCGCTTTGTCGATGGCCACGGCGCTGATCGACGCGTTCGATTCGTGCTGAGCCTCAGTCCATACCTGCCTTGCGTTGATCAGTTTCATGCTGCCTCCCCCTTCTTCAGCTCTCTGGTCTTTGCCCTGTATTTGGCCTTGATGGCATTGATCTCTTCCACGGTGTACTTGCAGGCCGGGTGAACCCCTTCCAGCCAGGCTACCTTCTCGGCGCCGATGCGCTGCACCAGGCGAATACGGTACTCCACGGCATTGCCGGACAGGTTGCGGTTGCACTTCACACACTGGCGGTGGATGTTCAGCGGCTCGAAGCGCAGCTCTGGGCAGGCACCCACGGATCGGTAATGCCCAGCGTCCCACCGGCTGCCAGTCATAAGGTCGTTATCGTTCGGCGTCGAATCGCAGCTGATGCACGGCAAGTGAGCGTCACGCAGGCGGATAAACTCGTTTACCGCAGCTTGGGCCTCACGCAGGTGATCCGCCCTGCTCTTCAGCTTCTCCTTGCGGACCTTGATTTCCCGGCGCCCAATCTGATCCAGCGACTTGAGCGCCTTCTGCTGGTTAACGTTCTTGGTGGCCAATGCGCAGGCCGGGCTGCATACGGCTTGGCCAAGACGCTGAGGAACGAACTTGATCGAGCACTCAGCATTGCGGCACGTCTTCGGTTTTGGCTGCTTTCTATCGATAGTCATTCAGCCTCCTGCACGCGCTTGCGATATGCCTGCATGGCTTTCTCGTTCCGAGACTTGCGCCGCTTCTGATTGATTGGCTCCATAACGCGAAAGAACCCCCACAGAAAAGGAACTGACACGGGAAAGGTGAGCAGCATCAGCAGGCGGACCGAGAAGACTGTTACCGCATAAAGGAACCGGCACGCCCCCTTCCATGCTTCTAGGTATATGTCCCGGTCAAACACGCCAGTGAAAGCCTGCCGGGCGATGTACCGCAGTGTGAATTTCTGACTCATGCGTAACTTCCGATCTGATCGGCAGCACTCAAGGCGTCCTGCTCCGTTTCGAAGTGCGCCGACAACACCAGCCGCCAACAGGCATTGAAAACGTCGCGATACAGCGGCTCAAACGCCAGATCATCCATACTCGACCAACTGATTGACTTGGCCTCTTTGCGGATACCTTCAGGTGTATGCACCAGGTGGAAGTGTCCCGCCTCGATCGTTACCCATTCGCGAAATGCTTCACGGCTTTTGTCCACCGCCGGAAAACGATCTGCGCGCGAGGACTCAAGGCCTGAGATGTACGCAGCCACCGCATCCGACAGTTGCCCAGGCTTACCACTCTGCGCCTCAAAGAACTTGGCCAACCCTTGAATCCCGCGGAGCTCTTGCCGAGGAATCAAGCCGCCAACCGGCTCCCAATACTCCCAAGCCAGATCCAGCATGGAAAAGAACTTGCCATGAAATTTGGCGTTGCGCATTTTGGTGAATTTGCCGTGTATGACTTGGCCCAGCTTCCACTTCTGAGTCAGCTCGCGATCAGCTTCAGTGGCGGGCACGAGGCCTTGGGCGGTACGGATAAGAGAGACCTCAGCCATTTTTCACCTCCGACTTCTTGCTCACCTTCCCTTCTGCCTCAAGCTGGCGCATGGTCGAGCGCAGGGTATTGAGGTCCCAGAGGAACCGGAGGTATTTCCCGAGAAGGTTGATTTTGGCGTTAAGAACCAAAGCGACAACGATCAGCATCAAGAGCACCATCAGAGCGCCGCCCGCGAGCATCACGCCATAGCCCAACCACAGAGCGATTGAATCAATAGTCATTGCTTCACCTTCACGCCTGCGGCTTCCAGTGCCGACCTGTCATAGACCGGCGTCTTCACGCAC
Organism: Pseudomonas sp. TWR3-1-1; assembly: GCF_049896545.1. Taxonomy (NCBI): domain Bacteria; kingdom Pseudomonadati; phylum Pseudomonadota; class Gammaproteobacteria; order Pseudomonadales; family Pseudomonadaceae; genus Pseudomonas; species Pseudomonas sp. TWR3-1-1. The sequence goes on along the minus strand of NZ_JAFCUO010000014.1, from coordinate 2,275 downwards.
ATGCGGTCCGTTATCTTTTCCGCGTAGTCGACATCCCAAACCGACCAGCCTCCACCGCACGCGGCGTAGTCGCCTACCACGGCATATGGCACTGGCAGCTCAATCACCAGCGCCTCGCGGGATGCCTGCCAAGCGAGCCACGCGGCATGCAGTTCAAGTCCGTAGTAGCCGCCATTGATCTCGTCCCGAGTCATGCACTCATCCGATAGACCAAGCCAGGCGCACTGAAAGGCCCACTCTTCGAACTCTTCACGCATCTTGTCAGTCATGACTGCTCTCCCTGGGCAAGAGCCGCGCCCTCTTCCTCCCATGGGAAAGGACTGTACGACTCGAAGTCAGCCTCCCAGTGAGCTGGCTCAGTCATTCCCACATTGTCGTGATGCGCCTGGTAGTGGGTACACTTGAAAACGTAAAGGCCTGAACCCTTCTCGAAATAGTTCTCCCGATATTCAAGGATCTCAGCCTGGATCAAGGCCAACTGTTCGACGGTGATCTGGCCGCTGATAGCGCTAATGAACGGATCATCGCCATCGCTGTTAAAGACCTCGATCCAGACCGACTCTTCGCCATTTCGCCAAGCGTTGGCGTCGTACTCTTTCTGCTCAAGATCATCGCGCAGCGCCTCAATCTCAGCCTTCAACTCTGCATTCACATACTCATAGGCCTCGTAGCCGGTCTTGAGTCCAGCGATTTCGGCTTTGAGCCTGTCTATGCTCACTTCCTGTCGGCGGATGCGTGATGCAGCCGCGAGCAAGACGATGGCAAACGGATCGCTCTCACCATGATCTGAGTTGTCTTGAAAAGACTGGGCGTTGTCGACGAGCTCCTTGATCAAGTCTTCCGCCAGCCAGTCGTGCGGGCCCTTCAGTGCTTCGCTCTCGGCGATCAGGGCTATTAACTGCGGCAACGCATTGACTGCAGCAACTGCCAGCCATGAGTCGCGCTTGTAGCTGAAGTGAGCCCACGGCTCTTCCTTTGCCCAAGGTTTGCCAATTTGAAACGGCTCGCCAGCGCAGCAGATGCCACCCATGCTTTGAGCTGTCTCAGCCCATTGCTCCGGCTTGTGTTCGGCCTGCTCGATAGCGCGATTCAGCGACTCAACCAACTTCTTTAGGTCAGGATGATCAACCACGGCGGACACCTCGCAGCTTCAGTGCAGCCCGCTCTGCGCAGGTAATACAGCTCTGAACCCCCGGAACAGCCAGACGGCGCCCTTCTGAGATTTCCTCGCCGCACTCGCACTCATGAGCGCTTTCGCCGGCATACACCACCCGGGCGGCAAGGGCTGAGGCCAGTTCTTTTTCAATACGTTCATCTGCAAAATCGACATCATCGGCCACGGGCGGCCTCCTTGGAATGGATGGCAGCCGACTGGCTGATCAAATTGGTTCTACGAAGGTCAAGTTCGGCCAGAACCCTACAGCGCTCAGCCTCTCGGGCATCAGCTTTCTGTTGACGCTTCAATGCTAAGTCGACGCGTATTTCATCAAGCTTGGCGCGGACTTTTTCAGAAGGCTGACAAGGAGTGCCCGTCAGCAATCCAGCAACGGCGCGCCCATCCTCGGTTATGGGTTCATGCGTCAGGTCAGCCAAGAGCAGGCAGCCTCGCTCTTGCGAAACTCGCTGCATTTGAACAGCGGCGTTAACAGCCTCGATTCGACGGTTCGGATCAAAACCCACAGATACGCGCCATTGGATTGGCTTGGCTTCGGTACGAGCTTTCACGACCAAACGCTCGTAAGCACTGATGAACGCCATCCGAGCCCCCACTTTGTCGCCAGCATTCAAAACTGGCCGGGCAGCGCTCAAAGCCAACTGAATTTCTTCAGTCATCACCACCGTGTCGAACTCGTCACTGGATGCAAGAGCGATTGACCAAGCCTCATCCTTGCCCGGACGACCATCAGCGGCCTGCACACGCTGGAGAATTGAGTCCGTTGTCAGCTTTCCGCCACCACGACGGCAAGACTTGAGCGCAGCCGACACCGCCGTCGCCGGATAATCCGCTAAATCGTCAGCAATCAGCTCGGCAGCATCGGAGCTCAGCGATTGCCCCATTGCTTCTGCAGTAGCACAAACGGCCAAGGCCAAGCGCGCAATTTGGTCAGGTGCCATGCGCTCAAAGGAATTCATTCGGCTGCCCCCCTGCCCGCTGCATGATCCGCTGCGCCGCTTCCATTCCGGCTGCGTGATTCGCTTGCTTGCGCTCGATCTGCTGGGCGGTAGTTGAGTTCATCTGGCGGTTCGTGACCCACTGGGTGTGGTAACTCTCGGC
>NZ_JAFCUO010000013.1:0-77642 GCF_049896545.1 Pseudomonas sp. TWR3-1-1 | reverse complement strand
AGGCGCCTACGATATAGACCAAGACCCGCTGTGGACGCACACGGCCCAAGCGCTACCGATAGACGTGTTGGCCTGGTACCAGTGCGACCACTTGGGCACGCCGCAAGAACTGACCGACCCCAACGGCCAACTCGCCTGGAGCGCGCAGTACAAAGCCTGGGGTGAAGTGCGGGAACAGCGTTCGGAATGGGCACAGCGTGAAGGCCTGACCAACCCGATCAGATTTCAGGGCCAGTACCACGATCATGAAACAGGGCTGCACTACAACCGCTATCGGTACTATGATCCACGGGTTGGGCGGTTTATCAGTAAAGACCCGATCAGCTATGCGGGTGGGTTGAATCTTTACCAATATGCGCCGAATCCTACGGGGTGGGTTGATCCGCTGGGACTGGCTCGTTGTAAGTGTGAAGTTGGAGCTGATACAAATCGACGCTCACCAGAACCTATTTATAAAACCACTAAAGACGCTAAAAAAGCGGCCGAATCCTTAGGGTTCAAAAAAGTTAACGAGACTGTTCATGGAGGTCAAGCAGTATTCAAAAGGGGGAATGATTTCATTACTCGAGATCTTGATGGACATAATGGAGGAGCCTGGAAAATGGCAAGCTCGGTGAAGGCGCTTGGAAGCCGCGAGTCAAGAAGCGGCACTTTTGACATCAACTTAAATCGTATTGGAAATTAAAATGAATAGCACCTCGAAGAATCCAGAATGGGTTACAAAAGGAAAAACAATTAAGCAGCTGATTAAGGAGTTGCAGTCATTTGAGGATCAAGACTTCATGGTGGAGATTTCCATCGATGGAGGGGATACACATAAACCCATTAGTCTTGTTAAAAAGTCCGGTGACGTTTGCTTGTTAGTAAATAGTGAAATATGACCGTGAATGAATGAGCCTGTTACAGCACAGGCTCAATTTTTCGTTACTTCCGAAGTATCGAACATCGTTTTTACCCTTGCTGTTTTTGGTTTTTATGTGTTCTTGGCCGCATGGAAAAAAACAATCTATGAGGAGAGCAATGGTGAGCAGCGCCCGCCTTTAAATAAGAGCGATTACTGAAGAGTAGCGCATGAGATTTTCTATATCGGGTGAGATAGATGCTGCCGCTGGTGATGCTGAGCATATTACTAATGAATTAGCTCGTATATGGCAAGTCTGCTAATGCCGCCAGCGGGCTGGGTGTGGAAACCTTCGCCTGCGACCCGGCAAGCAACGTACTGGATGAGAAAACTCAGCAGGTACTTAGACCGTTGGAACAAAACCCCAACCCGATCAGATTTCAGGGCCAGTACCACGATCACGAAAAAGGGCTGCACTACAACCGCTATCGGTACTATGATCCCCGGGTTGGGCGGTTTATCAGTAAAGATCCGATCAGCTATGCGGGTGGGTCGAATCTTTACCAATATGCGCCGAATCCTACGGGGTGGGTTGAACCGCTAGGGTTGGCGAAGTGCTGCGACCAATGCGGTATAACAACTCACTCTAACCAGCCCTCGCCTAGACCTACAGGGCTCGAATCCCACCATATTATTCAAGACGCATGGGCTAAGGCTAACGTGTCTGGCTATTCACGGGGAGGTGCGCCAGCACTTCTACTGCCACGATCTCCTTAACACTCAACAGTTACCGTTTTACAAAACGCACGAAGGGATGCAAGGGTCAGAAATGAAGAGCCTAAATGGGGTAGCTCAATGAACGAGGCGTTCAATAACTCCTATCGCCATCTTGGGGCTGCTGGTGTCAGCGAGAAATGTAGGCGCAAAGCAATCAAGCAGGCATACAAATATTTTCATGGTGACTAAATGAATATTGCACAGTGCATATCGTTAATTTCGTCCACTTGGCATGGATGTCAAGGGGTATCAACTGATGTCTTTAATAAACTTGAGCCACAGATACAGTTGCAGCTTCCTTCTGACTACAAGGAATTCATGTGTTGGTCAAATGGAGGGGAGGGTGTCTTCCCCGCCATTCGATTATCACTTTGGCCAGCAGAGGACCTAGTGCGTTTAAATAGTAATTATCAGATCAATCGATATCTCGGAGATCACGTGCTAGGCATAGGATCGGATGGTGGACCAATTTGTTTTCTCTTGGACTACCGACTAGGAAACAAACCGAAATTTTCGAGCGTAAACTTTGGAGACCTAGATCCAGAAGAAATAAAGCAAATTGCTCCGTCATTTACCTCGGCTATTGAATATGCAATCACAGGAAAGCTGATTGATGAAGATTTATAAATTAACTCTGATATAGAGCGTGTATATAATGAAAGACATCATCCGCCTAGGCGACTCCACCGCCCATGGCGGTGTCGTGCTTGAAGCTTTTTCCCGGACTGATCTCTACGGTAAACCGATTGCCGGTGTTGGTCATAACGTCAGTTGCCCGTTATGCAAAGGGGTTTTTCCCATTGCCGAGGGCAGCGCGACTTAGTCCGTTGACGGCATTGCCGTTGCACTCGATGGAATGAAGACAGCTTGTGGCGCGGCGCTAATAGCCAGTGGCTCTAAAGGTGCAGCCAACGTTGAACCGCAACACCGTTCTTTAAAAGCTGAGCCGGTATGGATTGATATTTACTGTTAGCACAACTGCCAACAAAGCCAAATGCGTTGGGACTTGCTCGACCGTCTGGTGCGCTTTGAAGACAACCCCCTCAGTGTCGACTACGCCTACGACCCGCTGGGGCTTGCTACATGCCCATGTAAGGATATGGATGCTAAGAAGAAGGTAAATGAAGTTGGTCATCACATGCCTCGAAATGAATATAACAAAACTATAGATGTCTCGCGCAATAATGGCCCCACGGTACTAATGACTACCGACGCTCATGCTGAGACTCGCACTTTTTCTGGACGCGGGAAAGCATCAATGCGTAAAGACGGCAAAGCTGAGTTGAATGCACGACAACGCCTCGCTTTGGATATTAAAGATCTAAGAACTCTTTATGGCACAAAATGCGATAGCGCCTCCTTGAAAGCTATTGCGTATGCTAAAATCAGGCCGGAGTACGCGAAATGAGCAACCAGCTCACAATTAATGGCTTACAACTCCCTGCGAGTTACTGTGCGTTAGCAGCAAAATATGAGGGTTTTGACGGATTTTGCAATCTAAAACTAAAAAACCCAAAAGACTCTTTTGGATATCCCCTGGAGTGCGAACTCGCTCAAATCTATTCAAATGAGCAAAAACTTAAAGAAATAACAGATTCACTCAATAAGTATTTTGTACCTGACGGCTATTACGGTGAACTTGACAGCAATAATACTGACCCCGAATCACTGAAAGACATAACAGACTTCAAAAAAATTGTCTGTTTTGGCATTACTGGTGATGGCAGTCAATTCTGTTTCGACTTTAGAGGCTGCGCAAATGTACCAGCTGTTATTTGGTGGGAAGATGATCACTGGCGAAAAATATCTAATTCATTCGAAGAGTTTATTTTTTTATTCTCCAACTCTTGATCACCATAAGTTAAATCAAACACAATGAAAGACATCATCCACCTAGGCGACCCCACCACCCACGGTGGCGTCGTCCTTGAAGCTTTTGCCAATACTGACCTCAACGGCAAACCGATTGCCGGGGTCGGCCACATGGTCAGTTGCCCATTGTGCAAGGGGATTCTCCCCATTGCCGAGGGCACAGCGACTTACTCCGTTGAAGGAATTGGCGTTGCACTCGATGGAGTGAAAACAGCGTGTGGTGCCGCACTGATTGCCAGTGGCCTTAAAGGCGCAGTCAACCGTTGAACCGCTACACTGTTCTTTAAAAACTGAGCCGGTATGGATTGATATTCACTGTTGGCACAACGGTCAACAAAGCCAAATTCACTGGAACCTGTTCGAGCGTCTGGTGCGCTTTGAAGACAGCAAACTGAGCGTCGACTACGCCTACGACCCGCTGGGGCGGCGCATCCATAAATACTCCAACGCTCACTACTAGCATCGCCCGGAAGCCGGCTCGCACTGGGTTGCGGCTTCACCCTCTTCGGTTGGGACGGCGACACCCAGGCCTGGGAAAGCAGCCCGGACCAGGCCGATGGCGCGGCAAAACAGTCCACTACCTCTACGAACCCGGCCCCCTTCGTGCCTGTGGCGCAGGCGATGCGACTTCAACCGATCCGCCTTTTGGCGCAGCCGAGCTACGAAGGCGGCTACGACATCGACTAGGACCCGCTGTGGACGCACACGGTCCAAGCGCTACCGATTGACGTACCAGTGCGACCACTTGGGCACGCCGCAAGAACTGACCGACCCCAACGGCCAACTCGCCTGGAGTGCGCAGTACAAAGCCTGGGGTGAAATAAAAGAACAGCGTTCGGAATGGGCGCAGCGTGAAGGGCTGACCAACCCGATCAGATTTCAGGGCCAGTACCACGATCACGAAACGGGGCTGCACTACAACCGCTATCGGTACTATGATCCCCGGGTTGGGCGGTTTATCAGTAAAGACCCGATCAGCTATGCGGGTGGGTTGAATCTTTATGCGTATGCGCCTAATCCGGTGGAATGGGTTGATCCAAATGGGTTATGTAGTAAGAAACTTGATCGCGCCTTGGGAGGCTCACCGAATGATGGTATGCAGGCGCATCACCTAATTCCTGAACAAGTGTGGAAGGAACAGCGTGGATTTTTTTCGGATATTGGAATGTTGAACCAACAAGACAATAAAGAAAACGGCCTACTAATGCCTACAACTGCAATAAAAGCTAAAAAATGAAAAGGGTATTCTATCACTGCGGTTCACATGGGAGAGTTTATACTCCTGTTGTGAGTGGCCTGATTGAGCGTGTAAGAGATAAATATGAAAGTGGTGAAGTTGACGAGGCTCAGGCCCGTATTAAAATAACAGCGATTCAGAATAGACTGAGAATTTCCCTCTCAGCTATGGGCGCAAAGCAGAGACGTGTTAAATAACAATATACTGGAGGTGTTATGGGTTTTTATGTGTTTTCTCAAAGAGAAGAGTCGGGCTGTCAGGCTGGCATGTTGAATGCAGCTTTGTGTGATAAGTTTTACGAAGATATGGATAACATAGAATATGGAGATTTTCCATGGTATAGCGAAAAAGGGCGAAGTAAAAATCGAACGCCGCTGCCTGAAGGCATGGTTCTTATTTCAAAAGATAAATATTATGACTTTGATATTCGGGGTATCTCAAGATTTTATTATATTGTGAGCGATGAGTTTCTTGACTTGTGCTTTAGCTTGAGTGTGGAAGTGATTGATAGCGCTAAAATAAAAGTGCTTTCAATTAAGGGGGAAAGTATTTCTAAGAAAAATTATAATGTAGTTATTTTTAATGAGCTAGATGCAAGGCTCGATACGGATCCAACCTCTACATTCGTCGAGGATGAGGGGCGGCCTATTAGATTCAAAAAGCTTGTCATTCCACACGGGCTAGGTCTGGACCTTTTCAAATATAGTCGAATGCTGTCGGGAAGTGATTCACTGATTTGTTCTGAGCAATTCAAAATAAAGGCTGATAACTTTAAAGGTGTAAATTTCTTTTCTCTGGATGGTTTGATCTGGTCTAGCGTAAAAAGAATTTAATGTTTTAAATGTAGATTGATTTTTATATTTGCTGTGAACGCTATTAAAGCAGTGGCGATTTTTCCTTGTGGAATTCTCAGACCTACTCTGATACCACTCTTGAAAAATAACTAGGCCGCCGGGTTAGATAGTTGTGCGATCAATTACCATCCCCAGAGTAGTAGCCCCGCATGAACGTTGTAAATCATACGATTTTCCTGTGGGCGCTGTTACCAGTGCGACCACTTGGGCACGCCACAAGAACTGACCGACCCCAACGGCCAACTCGCCTGGAGCGCACAGTACAAAGCCTGGGGTGAGATAAAAGAACAACGTTCGGAATGGGCGCAGCGTGAAGGCCTGACCAACCCGATCAGATTTCAGGGCCAGTACCACGATCACGAAACGGGGCTGCACTACAACCGCTATCGGTACTATGATCCCCGGGTTGGGCGGTTTATCAGCAAGGACCCGATCAGCTATGCGGGCGGGTTGAATCTGTATGCGTATGCGCCGAATCCTACGGGATGGGTTGATCCGCTGGGACTATCAACCATTCCTAAAAAGGGAAGATATCACGGTCCTAAACCTTTATATGAAAACCCAGGGCATCATGATCCGTCTTCGGGGAACTTTAGAGGTGGAGGGTCAAAAACATCAGTTCTTCCTAAAGATGCAGAGTCGCTGTACAAAAAAGCAATCCCGGACGCTGAAGGTAAGCACTGGTATGCGATGGATGAAAATGGAGTTATTCACCGTTTTGGGAACAACAATGACGGAAACGTTCATTAGAATGGCGACACATCGCAGAACCATGGTATCCCAGTACCTCCTGAAATCGATAAAAGGTTCGTATCCATGAAAAAGGATTGCTTGTGTGGGAGGTATAAGAAATGAAATATCCCATCATTGAAATTGGGCTTAATCTCTCAACTGTCGGCGACTACTTGTTCTCACAGTGCAGATTTGTTTTTCAGTCTGTGAATGTTGGCGATTATGAACAAATAGTTCTTGCAAAAAACCTTCTGCTCTCACTTGAGGACTTAGAGGCGCGCCTTGATAATGTCTGTGCCGAAGAGTGCTTTGCTGAAGAAATTAACGATAGATTGGACCTCGTAATAAAACATGATATTCGCAACTGCTGCCTTCCTCTTGGTATTGAATCTTTCGATGGCGATAAAGCTGCCTTTTTCAAACTTTTTGGCGAGCACCACATTGCAATAAGACCATGGGGGAGCAGTCTATTTATTGAGAAGCTAGATCCTTTGCAGTATCGAGACACAATAAATAACAACATATCTTGTCTAAGAGAGCGCATGACTGCAAATAAAGGGGGGCGGGAGGCTGCAATAGAGTGACAGCCATCAGGGCCGGTGAGATACAGACTCGCACGGACTATGCCATTATCTAGAAAGCAGGGTGGCAAGTTGAAACTTATAAAGTTTGGGGTGAAATAAAAGCACAGTGCTCAGAATGGGCGCAGCGTGAAGGCCTGAAAAGTCGTGCCCTCCTGTCGATGACCCGACCAAAAAGGTGCATGGCAATAGTTTGGACAGTGATGCGCCAGCTATTGGCTACACGCTGAGGGATCAGAAAACAAATGAGGTCATGAAGTATGGCGAAACCACAAAAGGAAAAAAACGTTACCCTGAATCGTACATCGACAAAACAAAGTTGACTTTACCCAGGAAGCAAGTGGTACAAAGCGCGAAATGCACGCCTGGCAACACGAGCGGATATTAGAATACAAAGCTAATCATGAAGGGAAGCGCCCCCCATTAAACAAAAATGACTATTAGTGGTGAATTATGAAATTCTCTATGTCTGCTGAAAAAGAAGCTGCAATTGGAACTGCCGAACATATCGCGAGAAACAAAATAAAACCAGTTCTTGACAAGGCGCTTGAAGGATTACAGCTTGAGTTTGACTTAAAGCGATGGAGCTACATCTCCATCATAATGCCTAAAGAGTTTTCAGCAGATTATCCCGAAGTGGCAAGATTTCATAAAAAAACGAAAGTATTAGAGTTTCGCATCGCCATACCATTCGAGGACTTTTTAAATGCTGACGAGAAAGGTCAGATATCTCTTATACTAGACGCCATTGAAAAAACGATAGATATGATGAGCAAGTTCAAAGTACCCAGTAAGGATAGGGGTGCTTTAAGGAATGCAGTAGTTGAGGCAAGAGCCAGACTGTCATCTGCGACCAACAACTAAAAGTTAGGCGTGCAAATAAATTTATAAGGGACTTATATAGCTTCAGAGTATGTAATCTCAATGAAAGACATCATCCTCCTAGGCGACCTCACCACTCAGGATGGCGTCGTTCTCGAAGCTCTTGCCAATACTGACCTCAACGGCAAACCGATTGCCGGGGTCGGCCACATGGTCAGTTGCCCATTGTGTAAAGGGATTTTCCCGATTGCCGAGGGCAGCGCGAGTTACTCCGTTGACGGCATTGCCGTTGCACTCGATGGAATGAAAACAGCCTGTGGTGTCGCACTGATTGCCAGTGGCCCGAAAGGCGCAGCCAACCGTTGAACCACTGGAACCAAAACGAACGGGCGCGCAAACAGCGCGAACTGGGTTGCGGCTTCACTCTGTTCGGCGGGTACGGCGATACCCTGATACGAGATATTGATAGGCACAATGGGGCGCATCGAAAAGGGCAGGTTCTGTGAAAGAACTAGACAGCCGTGATTTAAGAAGTGGTACATATGTTGTCAATTTAAATCGAATTGGAAGTTGAGTTGAATGAAGTTTCGAAGTATCCAAAGTGGGTGGTTCAAAGAAAAACAATTAAACAGTTAATCAAGGCGCTTCAAACGTTTGAAAATCAGGATCTTGTTGTTGAGATATCTGTAGACGGGGGTGAGGTTCATAAGCCCATAAGCCTGGTTAAAAATCTGGCAGGGTGTGTTTGTTGGTCAATTGCGAGATGCAGACCTGAATTAAAGAGCCTGTGAGGGTGCAGGTTTGTCTTTTCATTTGTGGCGCCTGGCATGACGTCAGGCACCCCTGAGGCGCGCTTGGCCGTTGTTTAAAACGTTGCTTTTGCTTGCAGCCCGATCACCAGTGCGTTTTGAATCTGTTCGCCAGAGAAAGCACCGGGCTCGATGATGTATTGCAGATCCGGGCGTAATAACAGCCAGGGTGTGGCCTGATAGCCGTAGCTGATTTCCAGCAATTGTTCGCCCGAGTCGAGGTTGGGTACAAACTCACCGTGGGCTATTGCAGCACTTTCCAGAACCTCGCGGCTGCGCGGGTTGGGCACTGCGCGACCATAGCCGATGGCAAGGGTGTCGTGCGGGCGCCCCGCGAATGGTTTGTTCAGCACCATACCCACGCCATACCACTTGGTAAACGGTGATGCAGCACTGCTCGCTGCCGAATACTGTCCAAACACATGCACGCTACGACCTTTGGCAGTGGTAGAGTTCCACACCGCCTGGTCGACCAGCAAGTAGTGTCCACCCCGGCCGGCTACCTCTTTATCACTGCCAATGCGTTTGGCATCGGAGCTGTCGTAGTAATACCCCAGTTTGTATTCGCCAGGCAGTTCGCTTTGTTGTTTGTACACCAACTCGATTGGCACCACAGTGCCAGTGGTGTGCTTGGGCCCCAAGTGCCAGGCTCGACTGGAGTTGCCGTTGCTGGATGGGTCGACGTTGAAGGCCGCCACTCGCAGTTGCCAAGAGGGCGAGAGGTCGTATTTGATGCGAACGCCCAGATGCGCATTGGGGTAGTTGGACCAGCCACTGCCGCCTGACATGTTCAGTGGATGGCCGCAAAAACCTGCGTTCATGAAGTTGCACAGGATGCCGCTGTCCAGGCCGCCGATGTCATTGCCCATTGCCATGTAGCCAAGCTTGACGTTCAGGGCAGGGGTAAACAGGCTGCGCTCGTAACTCAGCTCAGTGAGACGGGTGTACAGCCCGCCGTAGTTTTCCTGGATGGGGAGGCGGTTTCCTACCAAGTCTTCGGATGCGCTGTTACCTCTTCGGTCATTGAGGGTGATTTGCACCTTGCCCGCGTTGTCCAGCCCATACAGTTTTGAGAGGTCAAACTGCACGCCCAACTTGATGTTTTGCGAGTAACGGGCCGAGCGGTGCAGTCCGCCGTGCAGGTTATAGGCGGTTTCGCCGGTGTAATCGCCAGTGAACTTGACCCCGTCATCTTCCAGTTGATGACGCAGGCCGCCCCAATTGCCGCTGAGGGTTTTGCGTGAGAACACATCCGTATCGTTATCAGCCACATCTGCAAACGCAGGTTGAGACATGGCGCAGGCAAGTCCGACCAGAAGACCTGGTATCAACGGAGCGCGGTGGGGAAGGGACAAGTATGAGTGCTTCATGTAAAACCTTCTAACACTTAAACAGAACGCGGCGCCCGAAGACGCCGCGTGGAGGGACTAACCGAGGCTTATGGCAATGCGTAGGCCATGACGTAGTCACCACGATCAGGTGACTGTCGGGCACCGCCAGCCGTGATGACGATGTACTGCTTGCCGGTTTTCGGCGAAACATAGGTCATCGGGCCGCCTTGGCTGCCGACGGGCAGGCGTGCTTTCCAGATTTCATCACCGTTGCCGCTGTTGAATGCCCGCAGGTAGAAGTCCTGTGTGCCCGCGATGAAAATCAGCCCGCCCTGAGTGGAGAGGGTGCCGCCCAGCGTGGGTAGACCCACAGGAATCGGCAAGTGCATGCGGATGCCCATCGGCCCCGTGTCTTCAACAGTGCCCACCGGCACTTGCCACGCGATCTTTTGCGTTTTCATGTCAATGGCGGTCAGGGTGCCAAAAGGCGGTGCCTGGCATGGAATACCCGCGACGGACAAGAAACGGTTTTTATTGACCGCATACGGCGTGCCTTTGAGCGGCACTGCGCCCATGCCGGTGTTGAGCGCTTCACCGCCGCTAGAAGCTTTGGCATCTTTTGCCTGTGGAACCATTTGGCTCCACAAACCCAGACGCATGTCGTTGATGAAAATGAAACCGTGAACCGGGTCTGTCGAGATACTGCCCCAGTTCATGCCGCCCAATGAGCCGGGAAAGCTCAGCGACACATCGGTGCCCGGCGCTGTGTACAAACCGTCGTAGCGCATTTTTTTGAAGTCGATGCGGCACAGCAATTGGTCAAACGGTGTAGCCCCCCACATGTCGGATTCAGTCAGGTGTTGTGCGCCGATTTGCGGCATCCCCACGGACAAAGGCTGGGTAGGGGAGTACGGCTCGTTCGGGATGTCGGCGGCCTTGACCGGGACCTCTTGGACATCGGTCAACGGCTGGCCGGTCTTGCGATCAAGGACGTAGATCTGGCCCGCTTTGGTGCCGATCACCACAGCAGGTACTGTGCTGCCGTCGGCTTTATCGAAATCAATCAGGCTGGGCTGCATAGGCAAGTCAAAATCCCAGAGGTCGTTATGCACCGTCTGGTAGACCCACTTCTCATCGCCTGTTGTCGCGTCCAGCGCCAGGATCGAAGCACCGTATTTGTGGTTCAGTGCTGTGCGTTCAACCCCATAGATATCCGTAGACGAGCTGCCCATTGGCAGAAACAGCGTGTTCATCTGTGGATCGTAGGACATCGGTGCCCAGCTGTTCGGCGTACTGCGCACATAGGTGCTGTCCGAAGCGGGTGCCTGCTTGTCTTCAGGGTTGCCCGGATCGAACGCCCAGCGCATGTTCCCGCTGATGACGTCAAAGCCGCGAATCACGCCACCCGGCATGTCGGTCTGAACGTTGTCAGCGACCCGACCGCCAACCACCACGGTCGTACCGGCCATCAGCGGCGCGGAAGACAATTGGTAATACGAGTCTGGCACGTTGCCAAGACCGGCTTTGAGATCCACCTGACCCTTGTTGCCAAAGCCTTGGCAGAACTCGCCGGTGTCGGCGTCAACGGCAATCAGGCGCGCATCAATGGTGTTGGTCAGCACGCGACGCTGGCAATTGGCCCCGGCCGGTACGGTGGCAGCCATAATCGGCGAGCTATTGGCTTGTGTCGGCTGGGCAATCGGTGCGGTGGCATCGAAGTAGGCCATGCCGCGGCAACGTTGCCACACCGCTGATTGAGCGTTGATCTGGTTTTTCCACAACTCTTTGCCCGTGTCGGCATCGAGTGCGATCAGGTTGTTGTGGGGCGTGCAGATAAACACTTTGTTGCCCACTTGCAGTGGCGTCAGTTGGTCTTCTGCACCGTTACCGTCGCTGATGGCCACGTCACCGGTGTGGTAGGTCCACGCCACTTTTAGTTGATTAACGTTGCCACGGTTGATTTGGTCCAGCGCAGCGAAGCGGCTGCCACCTTCGGTATTACCGTAGTGGCTCCAGTCCTTCTGCTCGTGGCCAGGATCGACTGCGGTCAACCCTGGGCCATTGCCGGTCGGGGAAACACTTGGATGAGCGACGAACATATTGCCCGCAGCCACCACCAGCAATACAGCCAGTACCCCGGCGATTGCATAAGCGCGGTGACCGGGTGTGCGCCCGGCAGCGCGGATTAGCTGCGGATAGATCAGCAACACCACAAGGCCGATGGCACTGAACATGAACAGGCGCGAAAACAGGGGCCAGAAGTGCAGGCCTGCATCAGCCACCGCCCATACCAGGCTGGCCACAAGAAACACGCCATACAGCCAGGCGCCGACGGGTTTGCGCAAAGCAATCAGGCCGCCGGATACAAACATGGCGACACCGGCGCAGAGGAAATACCAGGAGCCGCCCAGCGACACCAGTTGGATGCCTCCGACTGCCAGTGCAATGCCGAGCAAGGCAATGACGATGCCCAACCCAATGGAAATAAATGTGGAAGCGCGCGCGCGCTTTTTTGCAGTCATGCGTGTGGGTCTCGCGTAGGAAGAGTCTTTGACTAGATGATTAGCTTGCTAAGTATAAAGTTGTTACAAATCGGGATGCCAGTAAAAAATACCAGCCTCTTTTGAACCCAGTGTGCGTAAGGACAAGCGGGCAAAGAATCAGATGATTCTTAAAGCATCAGCCGATGCTTTATTGCCCGTGCACAGACCACTCACTGAACGCCGCGATGCTTTGCTCAACGGCCTGGATGAGGGTGGGGGCGTCTTGCCACAGCGAGTCGTCAACCGATTCAGAAAAAATCTCCAGCACACAATCACCGGCGTAACCGCTCGCTGCCAGTGCGCCCAGCAGTGCTTTAAAGGGGATTTCCCCGTCACCCAGCGCGCGACGATCATGCAATGAACGAGGTCTGCGCCAGTCAGCCAGCTGCACAATAAACAGCTTGTGCGCGCTGATGCTGGTTAGCAGTCCTGCATCCTGCCAACTGTTGTACAAGTCCAGGCAAAGGCCGAAGTGCGGGTGGTTGACCGCACTTGCCATCGCTTGCGCCTGACTGAAGGTGAAAAGCACCGAGTTACGGTTCATTAACGAGGGGCCCAGTGCTTCGAGCGCGATACGCATGCCCTGGCGCTCGGCATGCACGGCCAATGTTTGATAATGCTCAACGCAACCGTCCCACACCCGGGCTTCATTGCCGCTGCTGTCAGCACCGGTGTTGGTGATCAGGGGCAGCCCCGGCCAAAAGGGGCTGAAGCGCTCCACTGACATCATCAATTGCTCAAGCCGGAGCTGGGGGTTGCTCGGCTGGGGCGCCGAGGCAGACGGAAAAATGGTCAATGTACGTGGCTGTATTGAGGTAATGCGTACGCCACTTTCCTTGATCTGCTCCAGTTGTTCGCGCGCGCGTCCTGTATCGTCAGACAGTTTCTTTTCAGCAATTTCCAGCGCGCAACCCAATCTCAGGCAGAGCTGCAAGTCTTGTTCCAGAGTAAGCGGGGACGTAGTGATCTGACTGAGAGCCAAGGGCTGCATGATGACCTCTGTGGTTTGACGCGACTGCCAATTCAGAGCTTGCGCCTGATCTAAAAGTTCAGCATGCAGGCACTTTGATGCCGATGTGTGCTATTGCTTGCCCCACGGCATGGCGCCGTTTCAAGGAGTGAACATGCAGGTCAAACACCGCATTGCAATTGTGGGTTGTGCTTTTTTGCTTGCCGCATTGTCGGGCTGCGCCCACAACCCTCAATTTAAGGGCCAATCGGTCACCGACCCTGTGTTGCGCAAGGATGTGATGAAAAGCGTCGAGTTGCTGTTCTCGGCCATGACTCAATGTGGCTCGATTGACACTGTTACTACGACTATTGCCGCCATCAGTCAGCAATCATCAGGGGCTATCGACCGGGCCACTGAAACCTGGGACGTCACAGGTTGTGGCACGTCCACGTCTTATAAAGTCGAGCTGCGTTCGGATGCCAGAGGTGAAACGGACTACTCGGTTTCGCCCCGGCTGTGACGCCTCGCAGGGCTAAAGGCGCTTATTTGACCTGTGGCAAGGGCATTTAAGCCAAAGACTGCTTTACTGGACCGCATGACTTTTGAGCTGCCCGTCATCCTGCAAGCGATGACGGACACGACAGACTTCTAATCGGATAAAGGAAAGCCACCATGAAAGCGCTCACTTATCAGGGGCCCGGTCAAAAAGCATGGGCCGACATCCCCAAACCCGTTATCGACAAGCCCACCGACGCCATTGTGCGCATTCTGCACACCACCATTTGCGGCACCGACCTGCACATCCTCAAAGGTGACGTGCCTGCGGTCACGCCGGGCCGGGTACTGGGTCACGAAGGGGTCGGGATAGTAGAAGCCGTGGGGCCAGCCATCCGTAATTTCAAACCCGGCGACCACGTACTGATTTCCTGTGTAACTTCCTGCGGCAGTTGTCCAAACTGCCGGCGCCAGATGTATTCCCATTGCGCTGACGGCGGCTGGATTCTCGGCCACATGATTGACGGTACGCAGGCCGAATATGTCCGCATCCCCCATGCAGATAACAGCTTGTACCCTGTCCCTGAGGGGGCCGATGAGCAAGCGCTGGTGATGCTGAGTGACATCTTGCCGACCGGTTTTGAAATTGGGGTGCTCGCTGGCAAGGTCAAGCCAGGAGACAGCGTGGTGATTGTCGGTGCAGGGCCAGTGGGCATGGCCGCGCTATTAACCGCGCAGTTTTATTCCCCGGGCCAGTTGATCATGGTCGACGGCGACAGCAATCGGCTTGAAGTGGCTACACGTTTCGGTGCGACTCACGTCATCGACATCAAGACCGAAAACGCGGTTGAACGCATTTTTGAATTGACCGGCGGTGTGGGCGTGGACGTTGCGATCGAAGCCGTCGGTATTCCTGCATCGTTTGATACCTGCCAGTCGGTGATTGCGCCCGGGGGCAATATTGCTAACGTCGGCGTGCATGGTAAAAGTGTGGAACTGCACCTTGAGAAGTTGTGGATTCAAAACATTAATATTTCCACCGGCCTGGTTAATACAAATACCACCCCGATGTTGATGAAGACCGTACAGTCCGGGAAAGTCGATGCGGGCAAATTGATTACTCACCGTTTTGCGCTGGGCGATATTCTTCAAGCCTATGAAGTCTTTAGTAATGCCGCCCAGGAAAAAGCCATGAAAGTGATACTTACGCAGCAGTAAGGGGATCTAGATAATCCCGTACCTGCCTGGGTAAAGACGGGTTGGTCCTTGCGCAGACCCGGTGCCAGACAGTGTCAGGCACCGGGTGGCGTTAATGTGGTCGGTCGATTATTAAGCCTGCCGCGACGGCATTAAACATTCAGCCCTTATGGCGACTTAGGATGTTTGGTTTTATGAGTTATTGCGCTTTTCTTTTTGACAGTCGCCGCCTGCGCAACTATGTTTCTTGCGGCGCAAGTTACGTCATTGCCATCTTTGATAATAGGGAAATGTTCAGATGAAAAAGCACATTGTTTTAGTCGGCGCTGCCGGTTTGTTTGCACTCTCGACACTGGCTCAGGCCGCAGACGCCAAGCAGCCTGTTTCTGCATGGACCTGTGAGAGTTTTCTTGCCGTAGATGAGAGTTTTCGACCTACCGCAGTGGGTTTGGGCGAGGCGGTGAACAAGTCTGGAAAAGTTGAAGATGCGGTGCTGGACGTGGCGGGTGTAGAAAAAATCACGCCACTGGTGGTGACGGCCTGCGAGAAAGATAAAAAAGCCAGCTTCGTGCAAAAACTCAAAGAAGAGTGGGCCAAAGTCAAAAAAGACGTTTAAGGTTCCACGCCTGCACTTGTTGCGAGTGCAGGCATTTTTGCCCCATTGCCCGCTGTCGCTCTGATTGATATTTCGTTGAATTTCTCTGTCTGCTGACGCTCTACATCCTTGCAGCCGTTTTTGGGCCGCTTGCGGCCGTAGTAGACTGCTCGCGTTGTGTCTTTATTTGTCAGGGGAATTTCATGCTAATCAGATCATTGGCCGAACTTGATCGCATTCGAGACGAGTGCAAATCCATGGTCACCCGGCGTTCTGCGGTCTCCGCAGGGGCCGCCGCCGTTCCGATCCCCGGACTGGACATCGGCACTGATGTGGCCTTGCTGGTTGAGATGTTGCCAGCCATTAACAGCAAATTCGGACTGACGCCTCAACAGATCGAGCAGTTGGATACCCGCTCCAAGCGCTTGATCGTGGTGGCTGCCTCTGGCATTGGCAGCGAGATTATTGGCAAGTTCGTCAGCCGTACCCTGGTGATGTCCTTGTTGCGCAAGATGGGGGTCAAGGTCGCGACCAAATCCATTACCCGTTTCATTCCCTTGGTAGGGCAGGCCGTGGCCGCCACCATCAGTTTTGGGGTGATGAAGATGGTCGGCAACGATCACGTCGAAGATTGCTACCAAGTCTGTCGTCAGGCACTGCTCGACGAAGCCAAACAATCGACGGTGATTGAAATTGGCCCCGAAGACTACGCACACGTTGAATCACCAACTCATCCGTAAACCCAGCGAACCACTGATAGCCTCTTGATTGCGACTGTCGATGTTGGTGCTGTAGTCGGTGCTGGCATACACGCTGATGCTTGGGTTGAGGTGAGCGACAATGCCTGCGCCCATGTCCATAGTGCTGGCACTGTGATCGGTTTTAAGCGCTTGTTGCCCATCGAAACGGGTGGCGTCCCGCCCCCCGAAACTGCGCCATACGTTAGCGCGCACGTAAGGTTCTACAGGTACATCGGCTACGGTATAGGCGCCTTTGAGGCGTGCCCCGGCGCGACCTTTCAAATAATCCTGAGTGTCAAAACCAACGCGAGAGATGCCGTCATTGGCCGTGTCCATTGAGACGCGCTGGCCTATGAGTTGCAGTTGAGGCTCAATGTGCCAGTGCGTCGACAGCGCGACGGGATAGCCCGCTTCTGCGGACACGCTGGCGGCATGCCCGTCCAGGTCCAGCTTGACGCCGCGTTCTGACCGGCTGCGACCGTCATAACGCGTGCCCATCGCAACAATATCCAGGTAAGCCGATTGCGGGCTGATCAGGGTCCAGTAAGCGCCCAGGCTATCGCCATCGAGGCGCACATCGCCGGCCTTGTTGTCTTCGAAACCCCCATTAAATCCGCGCACATCGCCGTTCAGACGTGCATGGCTGATGAATAATCCGACGCGCTGCCGATAACCATTGGCGTGTGTAAAACCGTAGATATCATGGCCCACCTGATAACCATTGATCGAGCCATCGATGCTGGGTGCCACCGTACCTGACCAGCTTTGACGCACCGAGCTGCCAAAAGCCCGTACCCATCCGCCCGGCAGCGCGCCGGTTTCGGTCAACAAACTCTGTTCACCCTGGCGTTCGTGAAAGGTGCCTAGTGTGGTCTGGGCCAGTAGTGCCGCAACCGGAGGCACGACGGCATACAGCGGCACTTCCTGGCGATACAGCACAATGCTTTGCCCTGGGGCAGCGACGGGCAGAGCAGGCGTACCGACCGCCGCTATCGGAGGCGGTTGCACGGGGGTTACCGGCGCGGGTTCTCCCGGTACAGGCGTGACCGCTGGCGGGGTGGCAACCGTTGAGCGCAAGAACCAGCTGTTCTCACTGCCCGCCGTAACGCCACCTTTAAACAAGTAGTACTGGTAGGCGCCTGCCGAGAGTGGTTGGCCAAGGGTGAAGGCCCCCGCGTTACTGGTGGCGCCTTGATTGGCTTCAACCACTTGGATCCCGTTCTGCGTCGTAAGGGCACCGGTCCCGCCGACGTTGGTGACATTGATGGCGGTCAGGCCACTGATTTGGCCGCTCGATACAACCAACCGGTCCGACGCCGCATTGTCGGCGGCCAAAACACTGTTTAGATTCAGACGCGCGCCATCGCCCTGGTAATCACCCACGATGGTCAACCGATCAGTTGTCGAAGCGCCGCTGGCGGTGAGGTCAATCAGCCCCGCGTTATTCACGCTGACTTTTTGCCCGTTTATTAAAGGCGAAATGACGCCTTGGCCCGCATTGATACGGCTGCTGGCATCAATGTTGAGGACGCCTGTACCGCTCACGCTGTCGCCGACAACCAGCGTGTCATTAAGTGTCAGGCGAGTGTCTTTACCCAAGTTGATGTTTTCCCAATTGATATAGCGCGCACCGGTTTCAAGGCGGCTGTTTTCAAAGGTCAACGTGTCGGTGCCTGGCCCACCATCGACGCGCGGGGTGGATGTCACAATGCTCTCAGTCAAGTTGGCCAGCAATGCGTTATCGTTGCCGTCGCCCATCAGCACGGCACCTTTGATCGTGCCGCCATCACGCCAGGTGAAAGTGTCATTGCCGAAGCTCATGAGGATTTGGCCGCCCACCGAGCCGCCGCTGATCGTGACGTTATCATCGCCCCCGCTGACGCTGATATTGCCGCCGATGCTGCCAGACGAAACGATGATTGAATCTTTGCCAAACCCGGTCACCAGGTTGCCCAGGATTCGCCCTCCAGACATGTCGAAAATGTTGTTGTCGAGTTTCATGTCGACCCGGCCAATGCTGCCGCCGGTCATTTTCGCCACGTCACCGTCTTCAAAAGCTCCCACGATAGTGCCGCCGGTCAGCAGGAAAGTGTCGCGACCGTCGCCTTGGGCCAGCGACTGAATTTGCCCACCGGTCATTACAAAGTCATCAATGCCGTTGCCTTGGCTTACCGCCCCGCTGATCAGGCCGCCATGAACGGTGATGCGGTCTGCGCCCGCGCCGAACGTAACGGGGCCGGTGATGCTGGCTGTGCTGCTGGCCGGCAGAGTCAGGCTGTTGTCGCCTTGTAAATCCACCAACGAGGGGGCGCTGCCGCTGTCGCAGACAAAGCTATCGTTGCCCGCTGTGGGCGTGAAACTGCACGCGGCCTGGGCATTGTTCAAGGCGAGGCTCAGCACGGATAACGCAAACAGTGGATAGGTAATCATGTGGGTCATGGTGATCATCCTGATCTGATGCCTTGCTCGATGGCCACTTATGGCGAGCGAGTTAGTTAAAGGGTCAAATTAGGATCGGTTATAAACACAACGAAATGCTCACGTAAGCTGTAAGAAGTGACAGCTTGTTCATGTAGGACACTAGATGTTTACTGGTGAGCTTAGTTACATCGCGTCACATATCGGTAGGTGCGCATTGGCTGTGCACGTTTTAAAACGAACCTGTCGGCTCAAACGTAATCCAACTCTCACGGGCAACTCACTCAAGGAGAGCGTGATGAAGTGCATCAAGTACGGTCTTTTAGTGGTGTGTGCAAATTTCGCCATGACAGCCCACGCGTTTGCGCCGGTTGAACCCGACACTCAGGTGCTGGCTCAGAACAGCCTGACCACGGGCAGCGCGCCCACCGACAACACCATCAGGCGAATCAACCCCAACAGCCGCCAAGGCACCACATCGAGTGTGCCGCCGGTTCGGGGGCCTTCGACGTTGCCTATACAGCCGACCCCTTCGCTCGAAAATGGCCAGATCCGCAATGGTTACTCACGGCCCACGACACCGCCACCCACACTCAAACCCACCGCGCCGTCGTTGCAACCACGCGATAAACGCTAAATCAAACAAGGAATGACTGATGTTAAGAAAAACCTTGCTGGCAACCCTCTGTGCCACCTCATTGATGAGCACGATGGTGTTGGCTAACCCGCAGACCTTCGACTCTGAATTGGGCACGGTCAGTGCCGAAACGGTGGTGCAGGGCCTCAATCATCCTTGGGCCTTGGCTTTTTTACCGAATAAGCAAGGCATGCTCATAACAGAGCGTGAGGGCAACCTGCGGGTGCTCAGCCCCGAGGGCAAATTGTCGGCGCCGGTTTCAGGCGTGCCTCAGGTGTGGGGCAAGGGGCAGGGCGGTTTACTGGATGTGGTGTTGTCGCCGAATTTCCAAAAGGATCGGCTGGTGTATTTGTCCTATGCCGAGGGCGGTGGCGAGGACGGCAAAGCGGGCACTGCGGTCGGGCGGGGACGCTTGTCCGATAACCTGACCAAACTCAGTAACTTTGAAGTGATCTTTCGTCAGCAACCCAAGCTGTCGACGGGCAACCACTTTGGCTCGCGGTTAGTGTTTGATCGTGATGGCTATTTGTTCATTACCTTGGGTGAGAACAACCAACGCCCAACGGCGCAAGACCTCGACAAACTACAGGGCAAAGTGGTCCGTATCTTTGCTGACGGGCGAGTGCCGGATGACAATCCATTTGTCGGGCAAAAGAATGTGCGGCCCGAAATCTGGTCGTTTGGGCACCGTAACCCGCAAGGCGCCGCCTTGAATCCGTGGACGGGAACGCTGTGGACCCATGAACACGGGCCGCAAGGCGGTGACGAGATCAACCTGATTGAGCGCGGCAAGAACTATGGCTGGCCGCAGGCAACCCACGGCATCGATTATTCCTCAAAACCGATTCCCGAAGCCCAGGGGCAAACGGTCGAGGGAACGGTCGTACCGCATCATGTGTGGGAGAAATCGCCAGGCATCAGTGGCATGGCGTTTTATGATGCCGAGCGTTTCAAGCCGTGGCAGCACACGCTGTTTATTGGCGCGCTGGCCGATAAAGACGTGATCCGATTAAAGCTCGATGGCGACAAGGTGGTGCATGAAGAGCGCCTCTTAGGCGAATTGAAATCACGTATTCGCGATGTGCGCCAAGGGCCGGACGGTTACCTCTATGTGCTGACCGATGAAGACAACGGCGCCTTGTACAAAGTAGGGCTGCAGTAGGTATCAAGCGTGTCGATGGACCTGCGCCATAAGGCGCAGGTCGATTACAACGTTACTCAACGACAGCTTGTTTGACTTGCTTGGAGGCGGACCAAATGCGGTAGCGCACTTCAATGTCCTTGGGCACGTACACCACGATCGGCAGCTTGCTGTTGTAGCGCAGCATGAAACCATCGCCAACGACCGGGACGAATTCAGCATGGGTTTTGCCTTCAGGGCAAGCCATCATCGTACTGGCAGGGCCGCTGACTTTGTTCAGGCGGTACATCGGATAGCCCCAACCCTTGAGGGTTTTCTCTTCGAGCTTGCCACCCAACCGCTGTTTGTTGCAGTCGACTTGCAGGGTCTTGCCCGCAATGATCTGGACTTTGTAGTCGTCTTCGTTTTTCTGCGTCGGCAGGTGAATGACTTGTCGGCTGAACCCGGCTTCGGCTTTAGGGTAAGGCGCCACGTCTTCCAGTTTGGCGGCGTTGGCAACGCCGCACAGCGTGCTCAACGAAAACAAAAGTGCCGCGCTGATGACCAGTGGTTTCATGTTGTGTCCTCAATTCAAAGCTTAAAATGTGCGCCCATTTGGATCATCGAAACGCAACTAAGTGCCATAGTTGTGCCATGTGGCAGCACATGTTGCAAATGCATGCTGCTCAAAACACACGAACTAGAGCATTGAATCAATAAAATTGAGCTCAGTTTGGTGCTGAAGGGATAGATCGCTTCTCGCCAGTGTCGAAGTGCCAGTAAACTGCGTTTTTTCCTCCGAATCATTTATTTCCCGAGGTTTTGCATGACACTCAGTCCTCTTGCGGGCAAACCGGCTCCAGCAAACCTGCTGGTCGATATTCCGCGACTGGTGACCGCTTATTACACCGGTCAACCCGATGCAGCGATGGCTACTCAGCGTGTCGCGTTCGGTACGTCCGGGCACCGCGGTAGCTCGTTTGATTTGAGCTTTAATGAGTGGCATGTGTTGGCCATCAGCCAGGCCATTTGCCTTTACCGCCAGTCCAAGGGTATCAACGGCCCGTTGTTTGTCGGGATCGACACACACGCGTTATCGACCCCTGCCGGGGCCAGCGCCCTGGAAGTGTTTGCCGCCAATGGTGTTGAAACCATGATCGCTGCAAATGACGAATACACGCCAACTCCTGCCATTTCCCACGCCATCATTTGCTATAACCGGGGCCGTACACGTGGGCTGGCTGATGGGGTGGTCATTACGCCTTCGCACAACCCGCCGGAAAGCGGCGGCTTCAAGTACAACCCGCCCAACGGCGGCCCTGCTGATACCGATGTGACCAAGTGGATTGAGGCTAAAGCCAACGAACTGCTGGCGGCTAAATTGTCGGGCGTCAAGCGCATCAGTTACCAACAGGCGCTCAAAGCCAGTTTCACGCACCGCCACGATTACCTGAATACTTACGTTGCTGACCTGAAAAATGTCATCGACATGGACACGTTGCGCGGTGCGAACTTGCGTTTGGGTGTGGATCCGCTGGGCGGGGCGGGCGTGCGTTACTGGTCGGCCATCGGTGAGCATTACGGCCTGAACCTGGAGGTGGTCAACACCGCAGTCGACCCAACTTTCCGCTTTATGTGTGTTGACTGGGATGGCCGTATCCGGATGGACCCGTCCTCCAGCTACGCCATGCAAGGCTTGATTGGGCTCAAAGAACGTTTCGACGTGGCGTTCGCGTGTGACCCGGACCACGACCGTCATGGCATCGTGACGCCATCGGGCGGGCTGCTGGCGCCGAATAACTACTTGGCGGTGTCAATTGACTACCTGTTCCAGAACCGTGCGCAATGGCGAGCAGACGCAGCCGTCGGTAAAACCGTGGTCAGCAGTGGTTTGATTGACCGCGTCGCCGCGCGCCTGGGGCGCCGCCTGTATGAAGTACCGGTCGGTTTCAAGTGGTTTGCCGACGGTTTGTTTGAAGGTTCGCTGGGCTTCGGTGGGGAAGAAAGCGCCGGGGCCTCGTTTTTGCGCCTAGACGGCACGGTATGGTCGACGGACAAGGACGGTTTGATTCCTTCATTGCTGGCTGCTGAAATGACCGCCCGAACAGGGCGCGACCCTTCACAGCTGTATCAGCAAATGACGCAAGACTTGGGTCAGCCGTATTCCACCCGCGTAGATGCCAAGGCCACACCGCAGCAAAAAGCCTTGCTTGGCAAGTTGTCGCCGCAGCAGGTCAAATCCACCACCTTGGCCGGTGAAGCCATCACCCAAATCCTCAGCCACGCGCCCGGCAACAATCAGGCGATTGGCGGGCTTAAAGTGATGACCGAAAACGGCTGGTTCGCTGCGCGGCCGTCAGGCACCGAAGACATCTACAAAATTTATGCCGAGAGCTTTGTCGGAGATGCGCACCTCAGCCGTTTGGTCGAAGAGGCTCAAGTGCTGGTAGACGCGGCCATCGCGTAAAACCGCCAGTGCAAAAAAAACCTGACCCCGGTAACGGGGTCAGGTTTTTTTATTTCAGCGTCAAGGGTTTCAGGCCTTGGTGTTGAGTTGCACCACTTGCAGCATTTGCTCGTTGCAGTTTCGTGCGTCTTTGAGCATCGCTTCAAACGGCGCGCTGATGATGTCGTCGTGGCTCAGCCAACTGTGCTTTTGGGTGACGGTGTACAGGTAACGGTACTCACCTTTACTGCGTTTACCGCTCAGTTCGACATCAAACCATGGCGAGTTCACCGTACACGTGTTGATCTCTTTGCCCACTTTGGCGCCAGACAGCGTGATGTCATAGGTCAGCTTTTCTGGATCGCCCAGGTACAAGTCGGCCAATTGCCCGTTGCGTCGGTAGTTCATCAAACCGTCCCAACGTTCACCCATGAAGGCTGGTTTGTACACGTGTTGCCCTGACAGGTTTTCAAGGGGACGCAGGTTGGTCAGGGTGGCGTTGATCCGGTAGTGATCAGGCACCACGAAACCGGTTTTTTCACGGGTAATGTTGCAGTCCGTGACTTCTTTGCCAAAGTTGTTGCACAGGTCCAGGTTGGTACCGGATACGCCCGAGGTGGTGTCGAAATAGCTGAGTTGCATCAGCGTCATCTGGCTCATGTCGACGGTTGCCGTGGTGCGTGCCTGCCCCTCGCGATTGAAGTGCTCGAACTTTTTCAAGTTCATGCTCAACGCGGGTTTTTCTTCGGGGATATGGTCTTCACGCACCTTGCCCTGGGCATCGATAACCAGCGCCCAGCGGTCCTGAATGTCGGGCATGCTGCGGCCTGGCAAAAACACAGGGTTGGTCGGGTCGAGCCACCAGACCTGGCCGTTGACTTGCGCCCTGACGATGGCATGGTTAGGTGCGTTGGTGCCTGGCAGCATCAGGCTGAGCGTGTTGGTGCCACGGCTGACCCAGGTGGTTTCAGCCTTTACGCCGCTGGCATTGAGCATGGCGGTCAGCAATACAGCCAGATCCTTGCAGTCGCCGTAGCCACGGTCCTCGATCTCGCTCAGGGTAAAGGGCACATAACCACGGTCAGTGGCACGCCAGTCGCCCATGTAGCGATAGTGATCGTGCAGGTATTGCATCAGGCCAGCCACTTGTTGCTCTGCGGGCAAACCCTTAAGCCCCGAGACCGCTTTGGCAGCACTGGCAGGCAGGCGGGCGGCGAGGATTTCGTTGTAACGCTTGGCGAACTGACCGAAATAGTCTTGCAACTGGGTTGAACTGCCCAATTCGACCCGAGGTACGTGGCGAATATAAGCGTTGCCGGATTCATTGATGTAATTCACGAAACGCGGTTTTTTCTGCTCAATGACCAACGTTTTGTTATCGGCAGACGGGGTGAAGGTGAAGTCCTCCATTAACTCACTGCGCCACACAATCGGCTGTTCGGCACTGAAGGTGCTTTTGAAACGGTCGGAGCGCACAGCGTTTGGACCGAACATCATGACGTAATGGAAGTTGTCCATCAGCGGTTTGGCGGCAGTATGTTCACGCAGGGTGTAGGTGATTTGAGTGCCTATGCGCAAGTTTGGAAAGGCAATCGAGGTCTGCTTGGAGCGTAAAAAACCCTGATCCGGGTTAGGCGCCATGCGCGTGTCGATTTGCGATTCGGCCAACGCAATGGGCTTGCCGCCGGGCTGGGTCGATTGTGCGTTGATGACCTCCAGTTGGTCGGTTTCTGCAAAACTGAAGTCGATACGCGACAACATCTCTCGACCATTATTGGTGAGGAGGGTGTAGCGATAGGAGGTGGTGCAATCGGTACTGGTGTCTTTATTGAAGTGGCAGGCCTTGTCGATTTCGCCGGCCAGGTCAGCTTCGGACTCTGGTTGAAATGCCGCAAAAGTCGGCAGACAGACAAACCCCAATGTTGCGCAAATCAACGATTTGCTAAAAGTAAAGCGGTGCATGAGCGCCTCAGGTTATTCCCTTAAAACAGCACCCAACGACGTTTTATTTGAGGTTGATTTGAAGTAGAAGGGTGCCGTGCGAACGGCAGATGATAATCGATCTCAACAATAATTACCATATTGTCAGACAATTAATATCGCTGAAAGGCCCGGCCTAGAGCCTTCGCTCTAATTTAAAGGCTGATTTTGGCGTTTAACTGGGGTTGATCCGCTGAGTATTTAATCGCGCGGACCTCAACTATTGCGGGCATGGCTTGGGTGAACCATTTTGAGACATGAAGCCAGAGGCGCGTCGGGAATGCGCGCTCTGGCTGAGTGGCGGTTAGATATCGAGGCAGATTTTGCCGAAGTGCTGATTGGTTTCCTGATATTTGAACGCTTGCACGATCTCGCTCAGCGGGAAGTGACGATCAATCACAGGGCGCATGCCGTTGGCATTGATGGCACGAATCATGTCTTGTTGCTGGCTACGGCTGCCCACCAATACGCCTTGCAGACGCACTTGTTTGATCAAGGCGGGCACAAAGTTCATCGCGCCGCTGACGCCGCTCAAAATACCGATGATGGAAATGTGCCCGGCCACCCGGATCGCGATCATTGACTGCTCAAGGGTCGCAGGACCGCCCACTTCAATAATGTGATCCACGCCACGACCACCCGTGAGGGCGCGCGCCGTCTCACCCCATTGGGTGTCTTTGCGGTAGTTGATGACGTGGTCGGCGCCCAGCGCTTTGAGGCGTTCCAGCTTTTCATCGCTCGAAGAGGTGGCGATCACGGTAGCGCCGGCCATTTTGGCGAATTGCAGGGCGAAAATTGAAACGCCGCCCGTGCCTTGTACCAGCACAGTGTCACCGGGCTTGAGCGAATCGTCGGCCATCAGTGCACGCCAGGCCGTCAGGCCAGCCGTGGTCAGGGTTGAAGCTTGGGCATGGCTATAACCTGTTGGCGCGAGGGTGAAGGCGGTGGCTTTGGCAGTCACTTTCTCACGGGCGTAGCCGTCGATGCCGTCACCCGGCACGCTGACAAAGCCTTCAACCAGCGGGGTGCCATCAATCCAGTCGGGGAAGAAGGTGCTGACCACCGCATCGCCCACTTTGAATTCGCTGACGTCGGCCCCGACTGCGATGACTTCCCCCGCGCCGTCAGCCATAGGAATACGTTTTTCGCTCGGCCCCCACATGCCACTGACAACGGCAAAATCGTGGTAGTTGAGCGAGTTGGCGTGCAAGCGCACCGTGATTTCGTCACTTGCAGGCTCGCGCACGTCACTGCTGCCGACAACCACGTTGTCATAGCCGCCACCCGGTTGGACGAAGATGGTTTTATTGCTCATGGGGCTTCCTCATATTTTCTAATTACGCAAAATAACGAAATGAATGGTTAAAAATTACAACTCGATTTTCAGCCTAGCCGCAAAGTCATTAATCGCCTGCTCGTTGCGTCGGTAATAGGTCCACTTGCCAATGCGGGTGGTCAGAACAAAGCCGGCCCGTTGCAAAATGGCCAAGTGCGCTGAAGCGGTCGACGGCGACAAGCCCGCCTTGTGCTGCAAGTGGGTCACGCACACACCGATGGCAGGATCTCCATGATCTTGCGGCGGAAAATTAGTCTGCGGGTCTTTGAGCCACTCCATCATTTGCATGCGAGTGTCATTGCCCAGCGCTTTGAGCTGTTCGAGAATCATGGGCGCCGATACTACGCTTTTTAACGAAATGTTCAACCCTCCACGCATTGCGCTGATGGACGCACAACACGCCAACCCTCACCGCTTGCGGTGGCTCAAAGGCGGGCAGGGTGTGCTGCGGCAATGGGCCGCATGCTTTGCATTTGCTGTTTCAATCCTGTATTTGTGGCGCCATTGAGCCTTGGCCAAGGCTCGCTTGTCTTATGAACCTGCCCTCAGGAACCATGATGCCTAACCAGTTCCCTTCTGTTCGCCCGCGCCGCCTGCGCCGTTCACAAACCCTTCGTGACATGTTTCAAGAAACCGAATTCAGCCTGAGCGATTTGGTGCTGCCGATCTTCGTCGAAGAAGAAATCGACGATTTTGTGCCCATCACCAGCATGCCGGGCGTGATGCGCATTCCTGAATCGAAACTGGCGGGCGAAATCGAGCGCTACGCCCGCGCAGGCCTCAAGTCGGTGATGTTGTTTGGCGTCTCCCATCATTTGGACGCTACTGGCAGCGATGCCATGCGCGAAGACGGTCTGGTGTCGCGCATGGTGCGCATCAGCAAAGACGCCGCGCCAGACATGGTGGTCATGAGTGACACCTGTTTTTGCGAGTACACCTCCCACGGTCATTGCGGCGTAATGCACGACCACGGCGTGGACAACGACGCAACGCTGATCAACCTGGGCAAACAAGCCGTGGCCGCTGCTGCTGCGGGCGCGGACTTCATCTCGCCCTCGGCGGCGATGGACGGACAGGTGCAGGCGATTCGCAGTGCGCTGGATGGCGCCGGTTTTCTCGACACCTCGATCATGGCGTACTCGACCAAATTCGCCTCGGCCCTCTATGGCCCGTTCCGCGAAGCCGGTGGCAGCGCACTCAAAGGTGACCGCAAGTCTTACCAGATGAACCCGATGAATCGCCGCGAAGCGATTCGCGAGTCGCTGCTGGACGAGCAGGAAGGCGCAGACGTGTTGATGGTCAAGCCCGCCGGCGCATACCTGGACATCATTCGCGACATCCGCGAAGCCTCACGCTTGCCTTTGGCTGCCTATCAGGTCAGCGGTGAGTACGCGATGATCAAGTTCGGCGCTCAGGCGGGGGCTATTGATGAAGCCCGTGTGGTGCGTGAAAGCCTGGGTTCGATCAAGCGCGCAGGCGCTGACATGATCCTCACCTACTTTGCTATGGACCTTGCCCTGCAAGGCATCTAAGCCCTCCTGGTGGCGGCGGTGCTCACACCGCCTGCCGCTCATTGCACCTTCCTTGACGTCCATCAATATCGTTTCAGTGCTTTTTGTCATATTACTTGGGGTTGATTTTTCCTCGCGTGCGAGCGGAAGTTGGCTATGGTCATTAGATAAAAAAGCCTGAGCGTATCCTGTCACCGTGAGACAGGAGCGACTCTGTATCCGGCATAGCGCACGGATGTTGAGGAGATTTATGGACGTCGGCAGAAGACAGTTCGTCAAACTTTGTACGGCCGGTGTTGCCACGGCCACGGTAGCATCACTCGGTTTTGCCCCCGGACTTGCCCAGGCAGATCCCTCCCGCCAATACAAATTGCTGCGCGCCAAGGAAACCCGCAACAACTGCACCTATTGTTCGGTGGGTTGCGGGATTTTGATGTACAGCCTGGGCGACGGCGCCAAAAACGCTAAAGCGCGCATCTTTCATATTGAAGGCGACCCGGATCACCCGGTCAGCCGTGGCTCGTTGTGCCCAAAAGGCGCGGGCCTGATTGACTTCATCTACAGCGAGCAGCGGCTCAAATACCCTGAATACCGCGCCCCCGGCTCCAACGAGTGGCAACGCATCAGTTGGGAGGAGGCGATCACGCGCATCACCCGGTTAATGAAAGATGACCGCGATGCCAACTTCATTGAGAAGAATGCTGACGGCGTGACCGTTAACCGCTGGCTGACCACGGGCATGCTGTGCTCGTCGGCTGCCAGTAATGAAACCGGTTTTCTGGATCAGCGTTTTACCCGTGCGTTGGGCATGCTGGGCATCGACTGCCAGGCACGGCTGTGTCACGCCCCGACGGTATCGGCACTTGCGCCGACGTTGGGCCGGGGCGCCATGACCAACAATTGGGTCGACATCAAGAACGCCAACGTGGTGTTGATCATGGGCGGTAACCCGGCTGAAGCGCACCCGGTAGGTTTCAAGTGGGTGGTCGAAGCCAAGATCCGCAATGGCGCCAAAGTCATCGTCGTCGACCCGCGCTTCAACCGCAGCGCGGCCGTGGCTGACATTTACTCGCCCATTCGCGCCGGTTCCGACATCGCCTTCCTGATGGGCATGATCCATTACCTGATCACCCACGACCGTATCCATCATGAATACGTGCGCGCCTACACCAACGCGCCGCTGATCGTGCGCGACAGCTACACCTTCGAGGAGGGCCTGTTCAGCGGCTTTGACCCTGCCAAGAAGCAGTACGAACGCAGCGAATGGATGTACGAGCTCGACGCCGACGGTTTTGCCAAACGCGATGAAACCTATAGCCACCCCCGCTGTGTCTGGAACCTGCTCAAACAGCACGTCAGCCGTTACACACCCGAGGTGGTGACCGACATCTGCGGCACGCCAAAAGAAGACTTTCTGGAAATCTGCCGCATCATCGGCGAAACCAGCGCGCCAAATCGCACCACTACGTTCCTGTATGCGTTGGGCTGGACCCATCACTCCAGCGGCGTGCAAATGATTCGCGGCGCCGGGATGATCCAACTGCTGCTCGGCAACATCGGCATGGCGGGTGGCGGGGTCAACGCTTTGCGCGGGCACTCCAATATTCAGGGCTACACCGACATCGGGCTGCTGTCGCTGCGTTTGCCGGGTTACATGAACTTGCCCAGCGATCAACAAAGCAACCTGGCCACTTACCTCAAGCAAACCACGCCCAATGCGCTGCTACCGGAGCAGGTCAACTACTACCAAAACACGCCGAAATTTTTCATCAGCATGATGAAAACGTTCTGGGGTGATAACGCGACGGCGGCCAACGATTGGGGCTTTGACTGGCTGCCCAAGTGGGACAAAAGCTACGACGTGCTGCGTTATCTGGAAATGATGCATGACGGCGAGGTCAATGGTTACATCGCCCAGGGTTTCAACCCGATAGCGGCCTTTCCGGACAAGAACAAGGCCAGCGCGGCACTGGCCAAACTCAAGTACCTGGTGATTATCGATCCGCTGGTGACCGAAACCTCCAGCTTCTGGAAAAACTACGGCGACCAGAACGACGTTGATACGGCCAGCATTAAGACCGAAGTCTTCCGCTTGCCGTCTTCGTGTTTTGCCGAAGAAAACGGCTCCATCGTCAACTCGGGTCGCTGGCTGCAATGGCACTGGGCTGGCGCGGCACCGCCGAACGAGGCATGGCACGACGGCAAGATTCTGGGTCACCTGTTCGTCAAATTGCGCCAAATGTACGAACAGGAAGGCGGTGCCAACCCCGCGCCGCTGCTGAACATGGCCTGGAACTACCGCGACCCGCTGGATCCGACTCCTGAAGAGGTGGCGCAGGAGGCCAACGGTTTTGCCCTCGAGGACTTGAAAGACGCGCAAGGCAACATCACGGTGCACAAAGGCCAATTGCTCAGCGACTTCTCGCAACTGCGTGATGACGGCAGCACCGCCAGTTTTAACTGGATCTTTGCCGGCTCCTGGACCCCACAGGGCAACCAGATGGCACGCCGCGATAACGCAGACCCGTCAGGCTTGGGCAGTACCCTGGGATGGGCGTGGGCCTGGCCACAAAATCGGCGCATTTTGTACA
Organism: Pseudomonas sp. TWR3-1-1; assembly: GCF_049896545.1. NCBI lineage: Bacteria > Pseudomonadati > Pseudomonadota > Gammaproteobacteria > Pseudomonadales > Pseudomonadaceae > Pseudomonas > Pseudomonas sp. TWR3-1-1. The sequence continues at coordinate 47,225 of NZ_JAFCUO010000013.1, read as the reverse complement.
ACCGCGCCTCGGCTGATCTACAAGGCAAGGCGTGGGACCCGCAGCGAGTGGTTATCGAGTGGAACGGCCAGCGCTGGACCGGCATTGATGTGCCCGACTTCCCGGCCACGATGCCGCCAGGCAGCAAGGCCAACCCCTTTATCATGCTGCCCGAAGGCGTCGGGCGCTTGTACGCCATCGATGCGCTGGTCGACGGCCCGTTCCCCGAGCACTACGAACCGACAGAATCGCCGACGGGGCGTAATCCCTTGCACCCGAGCATGGTCTACAACCCGACCGTGCGCATCTTCCCTTACGACCAGGCCCGCCTGGGCACTGCGGCAGAATTCCCTTACGTCGCGACCACCTATTCGATCACTGAGCTGTTTCGTCACTGGACCAAGCACTCGCGGATCAACGCGGTGTTGCAGCCCGAGCAATTCATCGAGATCGGTGAAAATCTGGCGAAGAAAAAAGGCATCGTCCAGGGCGATTGGGTCAAGGTCAGCACCAAGCGCGGCTACATCAAGGCCAAAGCGGTGGTGACCAAACGCATACGTACGCTGCAAGTGGGCGGACAAGAGGTCGATACCATCGGCATTCCTTGCCACTGGGGCTATGAAGGTGAAACCCGTAAAGGGTATTTGGCCAACACCCTGACCCCGGCCATCGGCGACGCCAACGCGCAGACGCCTGAGTACAAGGCTTTCCTTGTCAACGTGGAAAAGGCGTAAGGGAGAAAGCTCATGTCCATGCAATCCCAAGACATTATCAAGCGCTCTGCGACCAATAGCCTGACGCCTGCACCTCAAGTGCGTGACAGCGAAGTGCAAGTGGCCAAACTCATCGACGTAACCATCTGCATCGGCTGCAAAGCCTGTCAGGTGGCGTGCGGGGAATGGAACGACCTGCGTGACGAGGTGGGGCATAACGTCGGCGTATACGACAACCCGGCAGACTTGTCGGCTGAAACCTGGACCCTGATGCGGTTCGACGAGGTTGAGGATGAAAGCGGCAAGCTCGAATGGCTGATCCGCAAGGACGGCTGCATGCACTGCGCCGATCCCGGCTGTCTCAAGGCCTGTCCGGCGCCAGGGGCGATTGTGCAATACGCCAACGGTATCGTCGATTTCCGCTCCGACCACTGCATTGGTTGCGGCTATTGCATTGCCGGCTGCCCCTTTGACGTGCCGCGCATCAGTAAAAAAGACAACAAAGCTTACAAGTGCACGCTGTGCATTGATCGCGTGAGCGTAGGGCAAGAGCCGGCGTGCGTTAAAACCTGCCCCACCGGTGCCATCAACTTTGGCAGCAAGGCCGACATGAAGCACTTGGGCAATGAGCGGGTGGCAGAACTCAACACCCGTGGTTTTGCGAATGCGGGGGTATACGACCCGCAAGGAGTCGGCGGCACCCACGTGATGTATGTGTTGCAACACGCTGACAAACCGCAGCTGTACCACAACCTGCCAGCCGATCCGCGTATCAGTAATGTGGTTGAAGGGTGGAAGGGCTGGCTTAAACCGGTCGCCGCTGTGGCGTTTTTTGCGACCCTGGGCGCAACCCTGTTCCATTACGTGGGGGTTGGTCCACTCACCACCGATGACGCCGACGATGAGGCTGAGCGTGAAGAGGGCGCGGCACACCAGGATCAGGAGAAGCACTCATGAAGCATAAAGACATGATCTTGCGCACCCCGTTTGCGGAGCGGATTTGCCATTGGGTGATGGTGATCTGCTTCATGTTGGTGGCGTTATCCGGGTTGTCGTGGTTCTTCCCCTCCATGAGTTGGCTGAGCAACGTGCTGGGAACGCCGCAACTGGCGCGCATCCTGCACCCGTTTTTGGGCGTCGTGGTGTTTTTGGCCTTGATGTTTTTATGTGTGCGCCTGGTCAAATACAACTTGCCTGAACCCGAAGATCGTCTGTGGTTTGCCAACGTTAAAGACGTGCTGATGGGGCGTCACAACAAAGCGTTGCAGGTGGGTAAATACAACGCCGGGCAAAAGCTGTTGTTCTGGGGAATCATGGGGCTGATTTGCCTGCTGTTAATCAGTGGTGTGCTGATCTGGCGCCCGTATTTCGCACCGTTTTTCCCCATCCCCGTGATTCGCGTCGGGGCGTTGATGCACTCGCTGACGGGCATCTGCCTGATCCTGTTGATTATCGGTCACGCCTACATGGGGTTCTGGGTCAAAGGCTCGATTGGCGGCATGGTCACCGGTTACGTTTCGCGAAAATGGGCCAAAACCCACCACGACCGCTGGTTCAAACAGATCAATACCAAGAAGGACAATCAATGAGCAGCATTAAGCTCACGCCGATAGAGACACCTACCGGCGGCATTGGCCGGATAACGCCGTTGTTGCTACCCACCCTCAAGCAGCACTACACCCGGCGTGCCGAACGCTTGCAAACGTTGGCCATTGATCATCCGATGGGTGATTACCTGAACTTCGTGGCCAACCTTGTACAGGCTCAGCAGCGAGTGTTGGAACAGCAGCCGCTACCGCGCAATCTGGCCGAGGGCGCGGCGGCGCGAATAGGCCAGCCACTGGCGCCACTGGATTACGTCAGCATGCAGCGCGATAGCTACTGGCAACAGGCGCTGGGGGCATTACTCGATCAATTACCCTTGGCGACAGTCGCCGTCCAGGAGGTGGTTGCAGCATTGCGCGATACGCCGCCTGAGCAACTTGAACAGCAGGCCAGCGCTCTGCTCAGCGGCCACCACGGCGAAGTGGGCAGCGCTCGCGCGTTGTTTATCTGGGCGGCACTGTCGTTGTATTGGACGCAACTGGCGGCACAGTTGCCCGCCAGTGGCCACGCGGACTATGGCGAGCACCGCCAGTTTTGCCCGGTGTGTAACAGCGAGCCATCGGCCAGTGTGGTGTTGGGTGGCGCACAAAGCGGCCTGCGGTATTTGCATTGCCGTTTATGTGAAAGCCGCTGGCACATGGTACGCGCCAAGTGCAGCAACTGTGAGCAAACGGGGAAACTGGACTATTGGTCGCTGGACACCAAAGAGGCGAGTATCAAAGCCGAAAGTTGCCTGGATTGTCACAGCTACCTGAAGGTGTTGTATCTGGACCGGGACACACAGTTGGAAACCTTTGCTGATGATTTGGCGTCACTGATCCTCGACGCAAAAATCGAAGAACAAGGGTTCGCGCGCAGTGGGCTGAACCCATATTTGTTTCCGGGGTAAGCCATTCGAACGCATGCCGGTGGAGCGTTTTGGCTGCATCCATCGGTGTGAAGCCCTGCACTTTTTACGAGACCTGCGTTCAATGCTGTACACCGTGATAACTAAACTTTACTTAATAAAAAGTTCAGTTTCTGATGACTCAGGCAGCAACTTTATCGAGCGCTTAGTGTCACGACAGTCAACGTTATAATGCGCTGCTTGTGAGGCGGCAAAGCGATCTCTGGAACTTATTAGGGCATGAGAGCCACACACGCCATACCTGTGACTTACTTTAGAATGCCTTCGCTCGTGAGGGGGAAGGTAATGTCAGCAGGACGGTCATGCACATAAATAGTTTGGAGATTCGCTATGTCTAACACGCTCTCGCTCAACCCCATATTACTTGATGCAATGGCTGCAGTACGTAAACCAGGGCTTGACAGCGCTCCTCAACAACTTCCAAGCCCCTCTGAACACAGCACGGGCAGTTTGAATTTCGACTCGATAAAACTGGGGCCAAGGAATAACATAAAATTCCACGAAGCTTACAATGCGACGGTCATGCTTTCGGGTGCCAATCAATTTTCGGGTAAAACTGACAAAGAAGTCGCGCAAACGTTGAGGAACAATTTTGATGCGTTCGAGGACCCCAAGAATCCGGGGGCTATTTCTCAGAAAATGATCCGCAATATGGCCAATAGTCAGTTAAGCGGCAACTATGCCGACGATCAAAATATCATGCTGGCGCGCGAAATCCTGAACCGGCCTGACTTGAATAAACTCTTGGATCAAGACAGCGTAACCGGTAAACAAGACGGCTTGATTCGTAAGGAAAATACGGAAATTGCTGCGAACGGCGGCAATCCACTCTCCGGTAAGTCGGATCAGAAAGTTGCCGAGGAAATGCTTAAGAACTTTGACAAGCTCAAGGATGATTACTGGACAAGTTCAATTAAAGTCGACACCCTCAAAGACATATCTAAGCGCTCGCTGACCGGCAATGCCGATAAAGACCGACTCACTCACATTGCAAGAGAAGTGCTGAGCCGCCCTGAGCTCCTTAAGAAGCTGGACAATATATACAGTAAAGATGGTGACGGCTGGATCCGCTGGGAAGCACTCGAGTACATGAAGGATTAATTAATCAGCGAGTTGCCTTCTTTGCCAGGAAGAATGCCCCGAGACGGTCGCGGCATTCTTTTTCATGTGCAGGATGTTGTGATTTAAGCCCAATGGGCCGGGTCATCCACGATGCCTTGGTGCCCCTCCAGTGTCTTGGGAATTTCCTGCTTAAGAAATTCGACCCATGTCTTAACCTTGGCATCCAGAAACCGCCGCGAAGGGTAGAGCGCATAGATGCGCTTCTCATGCAGCCGATAGTGGGTCAGCAAACGTACCAGAGCACCACGCCTGTAAGAGCCGACGGCGACGTAGTCCGGCAGCAGGCAGACACCCAACCCCGCTTCCGCCGCCTGCGCCATGGCTTCGGCCACATTGACCTGAAACACGTCCCCGGGACGCACAGACTGCTCACCCTGGGCGCCGTGAAAGGTCCAGCTGTCCGTAAATAGCGGGTCGACCAGGTGCAAACATCGGTGCTGTTCAAGGTCATTGGGGGTTAGCGGGATGCCGTTTTTTTCAAGATAGGAGGGGGCGGCACTGATCACGCTAGAGATCGTACCCAACTGTTGACCTACCAGTTCTGAGTCGGGCAGGTGCGAGGACAGCGTGATAACCACGTCATGGCCTTCCTCCAGCAAGTCGGGCTGACGTTGTGAGAGGGTCAAGTCCACACTGACCTGCGGGTACAACTCAGCGTAGCGAGCAACCAAAGGCGCCAACAGTTGAATGCCAATCCCTGTGGTTGATTGCACGCGCAAATGGCCACGAGGCGTCAAATGTGCCCCGCCTGCCTCGGCGTTGGCGTCTTCAACCTCTTTCAAAATCAGACGGCATCGCTCCAGATACCGGGTCCCGACTTCCGTCAATGCCAAGCGCCGTGTACTGCGTTGCAACAGCCGGGCCTGCAATGAACCTTCTAGCTCTGATAACAGGCGCGAGGTTTGGGCCGTGGAGTAACCCAACGCTTGAGCGGCTGCCGTAAAGCTGCCGGTTTCGACCACGCGCACAAAGACACGCATCGCCTGAAAAATATCCATCCTGATTGTTACCCCACACGTGAGCGTGTTTTTTGTCGGGGGATAATTACACAGACTGATCAAATATGCCGCGTTGACATCATCGCGCCGGGCTGATCAGTGCGCCCAGGCTCGTGGTAAAACCGGTGGCCATTCTATCGGGCCGTATCACTCAAATGGCCTATGTGAACCGCTGTGTTGAGAAAAAAACCTTAAAGCCCGTTCTACAGCCTGAATAATGCCTTAGGGGGTTTCTGAGATTTTTGTAAGTAAATTGTCAATAAAATGAGAAACAGCCGCTGAAAATCATAATTGTGCTAGATATCACTTTGGCATCACTTGCTTTTATTGAGGTATGTGCTTGATTCTTAAGCGTAGGGATCTTTTTCAGGAATGGTCTGTCAGATAGGCATTGAAAACGACCTAACCTAGATCTGCTTAAGCAGTCAAGCGGTGAACTTGCCAAGAAGTTCTACTCACAAGGTGCATTTTTTTGAAAACTATTCAGCATCCGCTAGCAGAAACTTCGACTGATGAAATCGACCTGTTTGCTTTGATTCAATCGCTATGGCAGCAAAAAAAGCTGATTGCAGGCACCACTGCTGCGGTGGGCGCTCTCGCGTTGGGCTATGCGTTCCTGGCCCCGAGTGTGTACCAGGCCAGTACCGTGTTGCGCCCTGCGGCTATTAACGAACTCGATGCCCTGAACCGTTCCGAGGTGTACAAGCTCCCTCCGACCGATGCGTTGCTCAAAGTCGGCTCAGCACTGGACTCTTATGAGACGCGGCTCAATTATTTTGAAGCGCATCAGGACCTGTTCAAACCCCTGGAAAAGAAAGGCATTTCTCTGGAGCAAAGTTTCGAAATTTTCAACCGCGATGCGATTAATCTCACCCAGCCAGATCCCAAAAAGCCGGATTCGCTAAGCCCCTTCATCAAACTGGAACTTACTTACCCGGATAACGTTGACGGGGTAAAAATCCTTAACGGTTTTGTTGAATACGCGATCAATAATCAGCGTGCGCAAATTGGGGCTGACCTTAAAGTCATCATTAATAATCGCCTTAGAGAGCTGGAAGAAAAGATTGATGCGGCGCGCTCCGGTTATAAATCAGACAAAGAAGGCAAAATTGCCACACTGGTTGAATCAGACACATTACAGCGGGCCAAGCTCAACGATGAATTAAAGGCCCTTCGGTTGCAGTTAAAAACCGAACGAGAATCACGGATTGCACAGTTGTCCGAAGCGATCTCAATTGCCCGCTCATTGGGCATCACGCGTCCGACCACACCTTCAGCCATGTCGGATGCGGCCCAAGGCTCGAGTCGGGTCATGCGCACTGAGATCACATCCCAGAGCATTCCGCTCTACTTTATGGGAACTCAGGCGCTGGAGGCTGAGCGCACGGCACTGCTCAAACGCACCTCGGATGATTTCACTGACAAAGGCATCTCCGATATTGGCAAAAAGCTGCATATGCTGGAGGTTAACCGGCAGGTCGAAATGCTCGGCAAGCGTGCCAACGAGGACCTGTTTCTGAAAAATATCGAGCCGTTGCGGGCAGAGGTGGTTCGCCTTGGCAACCTGAACACCGACATGGGCAAGCTGGGGCTCGTCAGCATTGATCGCAAGGCCCAAACGCCGATCAGCCCGATCAAGCCCAAAAAGGCGCTGATTATTGCATTGGGTCTGGTGTTGGGCTGCTTGCTCGGTATCGCAATTGCGAGCACACGTTACTTGATCAGTCGACGCCGACCAATGCCCTGAAGCGATCAGGCCAGTACGGCCACGGATTTGATTTGCGCCCACATCTGCTGGCCCGTGGTGAGATTCAATTGATCGCGCGAGTAGCGGGTGATACGTGCCAAGAGCGCTGTGCCACTAGCATCGAGGTGGACCAGCACATGGGCCGGATTGTCAGCGGGAGCTTCGCTGATGACCGTCACTCGCAGGCAATTGAGGATGCTGCTGTGTGCGCCAGGCTCAAGGTTCAAGCTGATGTCGCGTGCCTGGACCTTGATTCGCAGGCTTTGGCCTACCGGCAAAGAGACATGCGCCACCCGCAACCCTTGGTTGCTGTTGGGCAGGCGCAAACTCAGTAATTGATAGTGGGCATCGTAGGCGTTGACCACGCCCTCAATGACTACCCCGGCGTCATCGCCTTGTGCCAAAGGCAAGTCGAGCCTGGCGAGGGTCTGGGCAATCGGGCCGCTGGCCAATGCTTGGCCTTCACTTAGCAGCACGATGTGGTCGGCCAGGCGCGCGACTTCATCCTGCGAGTGGCTGACGTACAGCACTGGAATATCCAGCTGCGCATGCAGGCGCTCAAGGTAGGGCAGGATTTCGCGTTTACGTTGGTTATCCAATGCCGCCAGCGGCTCGTCCATTAGCAGCAATTTAGGGCTGGTAAGCAGTGCTCGGGCTATACCCACGCGCTGGCGTTCACCACCGGACAGATGACTGGGCGAACGGTCGAGCAAATGGGAAATACCCAACAGTTGTGCGGCGTCAGCCAATTCAACGCTACGTTGATTACGTGCGATACGCCGCAGCCCAAAGGCAAGGTTTGAACGCACCGACAGATGCGCAAACAGACTGGCTTCCTGAAAAACATACCCCAAGGCACGCTTATGCACGGGCACAAACAGATTGCGCTGCGAGTCTTGCCACACTTCACCGTTGACCTCTACATAGGCCTGACTGGCACGCTCAAGCCCGGCAATGCAGCGTAAGCAGGTGGTTTTCCCTGAACCGGAATGCCCATAAAGCGCTGTAATGCCTTTGCCGGGCAACTGCAAATCGAGGTCCAGGGCAAAGTCGCTGTAACTGAGCTGGAGCCGAACGTTGATATTCGATTGCATGTTCATCCCCATGGGCTTTGACTTCTGCGGCTTGAATACAACGCCAGGAGCACCACAAAGGAAAACACCAGCATCGCCCCGGCCAGCCAATGTGCCTGAGCATATTCCAGCTCCTCCACGTGATCGTAGATCTGCACCGAAACCACGCGGGTTTTCTCTGGAATATTGCCCCCGATCATCAAGACCACGCCAAATTCGCCCACGGTATGGGCAAAGCCTAGAATCGCGGCAGTGACAAAGCCGGGTCGGGCCAGGGGCAATATCACGCTGAAAAAAGTATCCCAGGGGCTCGCGCGCAACGTTGCGGCCACCTCAAGCGGTCGCCGGCCAATGGCTGTGAATGCGTTTTGCAGAGGCTGTACGACAAAAGGCATTGAATAGATCACAGAGCCAATGACCAGTCCGGCAAAGCTGAAGGTCAATGTGCCGAGGCCGATAGACTGCGTGAACTGACCTACAAGGCCATGCGGCCCCATCGCCAGTAACAGGTAGAAGCCGATGACCGTGGGTGGCAATACCAGGGGCAAGGCAACAATCGCACCAATAGGCCCGCGTAATCGCGAGCCGGTATGCGCCAGCCATAACGCGATCGGCGTGCCGATTACCAACAAGATCACCGTGGTTAACGACGCCAGCTTGAAGGTCAGCCAAATAGCGGCGAAGTCAGCAGCCGAGAGCGGCATTTAAAGCTGGTAACCGTAAGCTTTGATGATGGCCGCCGCTTTAGGCCCTTTCAGGTAGTCCGCAAGGGCTTTGGCAGCCGGATTGTTCGCGCCTTTTTTAAGGATCACGGCATCTTGTTTGATGGCGTCATGCATCGAGTCTGGAACGATCCAGGCAGAGCCTGCGGTGACTTTGCCATCTTTGTAAATTTGCGACAGGGCGACAAAACCGAGTTCAGCATTACCGGTTGAAACAAACTGGTAGGCCTGAGTAATGTTTTGGCCTTCGACAATTTTGTCTTTGACCTTGTCAGTCAGCCCCAGTTTGGCCAGTACCTGGGTGGCGGCCAGCCCGTAAGGCGCGGCTTTGGGATTGGCGATAGACAAATGGGTAAATTTATTCGCGAGTAACGCCTGATCAGTGCCATCGATGTAGCCGTCTTTGGCTGACCACAACGCCAGTGTGCCAATGGCGTAGGTAAAGCGCGAACCTGGGACGATGTCGCCTTCTTTTTCGAGTTTTTGCGGCGTGCTGTCATCAGCCGCCAGAAATACTTCAAAAGGCGCACCATTTTTTATCTGCGTGTAAAACTGCCCGGTCGCGCCGTAGGCTGCGACTAATCGGTGCCCCGTGTCGTTTTCAAAATCACGGGCGATGGCCTGGATCGGGGCAGTGAAATTGGCAGCTACGGCGACTTGAACTTCATCCGCTTGTGCTGACATTGCACAAAGGCACCCGATCAATGTTGCGAGGGCCACAGGGGCAAAGCGAAACGCTTGGGCAGTCATGTCGAAACTCCTTTTAATGGCGAAGGCAGCCCAAGATTTTCAGGGTGTAGTGGGCGATAGGAAGATAATCGGTATGTATAAAAATATATAGCGATTTATCAGCTCACTGTCTGCGCTAAACACACTCGTCAGGGCAGGCTATTGAGCCTGCCTTGCGCAGAGTGATATTGATCCGTTGTTCCCCCAGCAATGAATGGTGCCCTGGCTTGATCGGCAGCACGCCATGGAAGCGCAAGCGATCGACGCCGCCCCAGACCACGATGTCGCCATGGAACAGTGAGATGCGTTGCGTGGGATCGTTGCGCTCAAAGCCGCCAAACAGGAAGATAGCCGGCAGCCCAAGCGAAATCGAAACAATGGGCGCAGTGTAGGTGCGCTCGTTCTTGTCTTGATGCAAGGACATTTTTGCACCCGGGGCGTAGGTATTGATCAAGCACGCATCGGGCGCAAAGTGATCAAAACCTGCTGCGTGTGCAGCGGCCTCGGCCAACTTCAGGAAAGGATCGGGCATTGCAGGCCAGCGTGCCCCGGTCAAAGGGTCCAGGGCGCTGTACCGATAGCCTGCAAGGTCGGTGGTCCAGCCCAGATCACCGCAACTGCTCAAACGCGCTGACATGATGTAGCCGCCAGGCGTTTGCATCTGTCGAAAAGGGGCCTGCGTCAAAACCTGCTCAAGCGCCGTGAGCAGTGTATCTACCCATGGCAAAGCAAAACCGCGCAATACAAACGCCTGCTCACTGATTTTTTCAATCCGTGCGGGTTGTTGCAGGTCCTGCTCGGCAAACAGGTCGAAAGACATGGCGGGTTAGAGTGCCTTGCTCACTTTGATCTCGGTGATGACTTCATCGCTGTTGTGAATTTTCTCAAGCGCTGCGCGGGCTTCTTCTTCGGAGCCAGTCTGCAGCTGCGCAAACTCAAATCGGCGCTCGCCATCGAGTTTGTACTTAATCACGTACTTAGTGGTTTCCACGGGATGTCCTGTCTAAAAGGGTGCTGACGTCAGGCTTAGCGGAGTTTTGAGCTGGAGCGACGAACAATTTTGATCGAGTGCTTCAAGGTCGGTTTGCGCGTCACGCTGACAGCGCGGGTGCTGACGGTATCGATCGTGATGTTCCAGAAACCGGTGCTCGGCGCAGTGATGCGGGCCGGAAATTTATCAAATGCACCGCCATGGTAAGAGTGGCGGCCACCGTTTTTAAAGCTGCGAAAATGTGCATCGCTCATCAAGCGGATATTGCACGGGTGTGAGCACTCGATGACGACAATGTCATCTTCATTAAGGTGCTCACGCTGGTGAATAAATTTCATTGGGGCTCCAAAGGGGGCATTTGTTAAAAAAACAGGACGATAGCATGTGCTTTAGTCCAAGTTGGAGGCGAAAGCAGCTTATTATGCCGCCGCGCAGAAAAGTCTGACGCCTGGCAAGTCGAAATTGCTACTTTTTAAGTATTAATTCCCTGTCATCAGGGAGAAATTTTAAAGATCGCTGGTCGTAAGGTCTTTAACGGAGGATTTGTATGAAGTGGGGCGTGTTGGTCGCAGTGCTGGCTTTGGGAGGCTGTGCATCAGTTACAGATATTGAGCAGACAATGCCCACCATGAGCGTGATCTCGGGAAAGAAGCCGGACGCTTACGCCCAATGCTTGGTGCAGCAGTTGTCACGCACGCGCAAGGCCCCGCAAATAGAGCCTCACAAGGAAGGTTTGCGGGTAATCGTTCCGCAAAAACTGACCTCGGGGCCCACAGCGGTGATTGATATCGAAGAGCGCTCAGGCGGGAGCAGCATCAAGGTGTATGAAAGCATGTCGAATGTGCCCATTCGTCCGGGTGACATCCGCGGTGCCGCAACGCACTGCATTTCGGGCGACTAAGCGTCAAATCTGATTTATATCGTTTGATGACTCAAAAACCTGGCGTCGCTTTACGTGATGTCAGGTTTTTTTTCGCCTGATGACCAGGGCGCGCGTCAAGGCAAGTGACGTGGCGACAGCGTTGAAGGTCAAACGCTCAGTGCTGATGGACTGAAGTATTCAGTAAACTGCGCGCATTTAGTTGTACCGGTGCTGAAGCCCTGCGCTTGAGCGCCAATTTTCAGGAGGACGCGATGAAGCGAGAACACGTCAAGCAGCGACATGCCGAGGGCAGCATTACAGCGACCCATGCCATTCAAAACCCGGCAGTTACGGGGGAGTGGATCGTATTTTTCAAGAAGAGTGCAGGCCGCAGCTTCTTTTTAGTCGACAACAACGACGAAGTTGAGTCGTTCGAGAGTCTGGATGCGCTGGTCGAAACCATTCGCTCGCTCGGGATCAAGTTCGTCGAAGTGCATATCTGACGCCAGGCAGGTGCAAATTATTTGCACATCACCACGACAGTCCGGCTCGTGAAATTACCGACATCGACCCCCAGGGTCTTTTCACTGTCCTGGACAGTTGATGAGCCATCGGTGCCCACAATGGTGTATCCCGTTCCGGCACACGAGGCGTCGGCTTTTTCGTAGCATTTGCCCCAGGACATGGCTTCGCCAGAACAGTCTATGCTCAACCCTTGCTTGCCATCCGGCAGGTAGGTATTGGATGCAGTGGCGCAGCCGCCAAGGGCTAGCAGTACAGCTATCAGGGTCTTTTTCATTGAGTGCCAGTTATCGCGATATAAGGGTCAGATTTTGTTTTTACGTTTGCGTGCAGGCGCATCGGGTTGATCTTGAAGCACAGCAGCCACTTCCATGGCGCTGGTTTCAGAGGCAAAAGGGCCAGCTACCTGCGCCTGGGCTGCGTCCAGTACCCACCATGCGCCCGGTGTGACTTCTTTGATCAGGTAACCGTTGACACTTTTGATATCCGACATTGTGAGGCGTGCTCATTGATTTGAAAGTGCGCAATAGTACCGTCAAACAGCCGTGGCGTGCTCTGATGCATACTCAATGGCCATTACGTTCAAGCAGACCCTGTCGACGCTTCATAGGTTCAAGACAGTGATCCAAAGCATGAAAAATAAGTCACGAAGGAACTAAGTGGCACAAAATTTCTCTATGTTGGCATCAGTATGCTATCGGGGGCATTGTAACGTCGCTGCCGCCTGATTAGACTGCGCCAAATTCGTACGCACAGCCCTTTTAAGGACTCATATGATCAAGAAATGCTTGTTCCCAGCAGCCGGCTACGGCACTCGCTTTTTGCCAGCGACCAAAGCCATGCCTAAAGAAATGCTGCCGGTGGTAAACAAGCCACTGATCCAGTACGGCGTTGAAGAAGCACTGGATGCTGGTTTGAACGAAATTTCCATCGTGACCGGTCGCGGCAAGCGAGCGCTGGAAGACCATTTCGACATCAGCTATGAGCTGGAAAACCAGATCAAGGGCACCGATAAAGAGAAGTATCTGGTCGGTATTCGTCGCCTGCTGAGCGAGTGCTCTTTCTCTTACACGCGCCAAACCGAAATGAAAGGTTTGGGCCACGCCATTCTGACTGGCCGTCCGCTGATTGGTGACGAACCCTTTGCGGTCGTGCTGGCAGACGATTTGTGCGTCAACCTGGAAGGTGACGGTGTACTGACTCAGATGGTCAAGCTGTACAACCAGTACCGCTGCACCATCATCGCGATTCAAGAAGTTGACCCTCAAGAAACCAACAAGTACGGCGTGATCGCTGGCGACTTGATCGGTGACGATCTGTACCGCGTGCGCAACATGGTTGAGAAGCCTGCGCCGGAAGATGCGCCATCGAATCTGGCGATCATTGGCCGCTACATTTTGACGCCGGACATTTTCGAGCTGATCAAGCAGACCGAGCCGGGCAAGGGTGGTGAAATTCAAATCACGGATGCCTTGATGAAACAGGCGCAAAACGGTTGCGTAATTGCCTACAAATTCAAAGGCAAGCGTTTCGACTGCGGCGGTGCTGAAGGCTACATTGAAGCGACTAACTTCTGCTTCGAGAACTTCTACAAAACTGGCAAAGCTTACTAAGTAGAGCGAGCCTGCTGATTGCTTCAACAGAAAGCCACCTACGGGTGGCTTTCTCGTTTTTCGTCTTCAACAACGCCCGCGCGCTGTTCAATCGTGCTGGAGCGATTATGCTGATGGACTGCTCAGGAGATAGAAATGTCCTACGAATTTGATTTGTTTGTGATTGGTGCGGGTTCGGGCGGCGTACGCGCTGCGCGCTTTGCGGCCGGTTTTGGTGCAAAAGTAGCGGTGGCAGAAAGCCGTTATCTGGGAGGGACGTGTGTCAACGTCGGCTGCGTGCCGAAGAAACTGCTGGTCTACGGCGCACATTTTGCTGAGGACTTTGAGCAGGCTTCTGGTTTTGGCTGGACCTTGGGCGAATCGAGTTTTGATTGGGCTACCCTGATTGCCAACAAAGACCGTGAAATCAATCGACTCAATGGAATCTATCGCAACTTGCTGGTCAATAGCGGCGTTACGTTGATCGAAGGTCATGCCCGTATTACCGGCCCCAACGAGGTTGAGGTCAATGGTCAGCGCCATAGCGCCAAGCACATCTTGATTGCCACCGGCGGCTGGCCGCAGATCCCTGAAATTGCTGGCCGTGAGCACGCGATCAGCTCCAATGAAGCCTTCTTTCTAAAGGCGTTGCCTAAGCGTGTACTGGTAGTGGGCGGTGGTTACATTGCTGTTGAATTCGCCGGGATTTTCCATGGCTTGGGCGCGCAAACGTCGCTGCTTTACCGCGGCGATATGTTCCTGCGCGGGTTCGACGGCGCAGTGCGTAAGCATTTGCATGAAGAGCTGACCAAGCGCGGTATGGACATTCAGTTCAACGCCGACATTGCGCGTATCGACAAGCAAGCAGATGGCAGTTTGAAAGCCACGCTCAAGGATGGTCGTGAGTTGGAGGCGGACTGTATTTTCTATGCCACTGGGCGTCGCCCAATGCTCGACAACCTGGGGCTGGAAGCCACCGGTGTAAAACTCGACAAGCGTGGTTTTGTTGAAGTGGATGACCTGTATCAAACGGCTGAGCCTTCGATTCTGGCCATTGGCGATGTCATCGGTCGTGTGCAATTGACGCCCGTTGCATTGGCGGAGGGGATGGCGGTTGCGCGTCGATTGTTCAAGCCCGAGCAATATCGTGCGGTGGATTACGCGATGATCCCGACCGCGGTGTTCAGCCTGCCCAATATCGGCACTGTGGGCTTGAGCGAAGAGCAAGCAGTTGAAGACGGGCATGCGGTACAGGTCTTCGAGAGCAGTTTCCGCCCAATGAAGCTGACCCTGACCGATTGCCAGGAGCGCACATTCATGAAACTGGTGGTGGATGCCAACACCGACAAGGTGCTGGGCTGCCACATGGTTGGGCCTGAAGCCGGGGAAATTGTGCAAGGACTGGCGATTGCATTGAAGGCAGGCGCGACCAAGCAGCACTTTGATGAAACCATTGGCGTGCATCCTACCGCCGCTGAAGAATTCGTCACCATGCGCACGCCGGTTAAGCGTTAAGCAATCAAATCACCACTGGTGAGGCTGTGTTGTTGCAGCCTCACCGGCAGGTACGTCTGGCTGGCTTACTCCTCGGGTGTCGCATCCCTCGCAATGCCCTGGGCTTCTTTCTGTGCCTTGAAGCTGTCAAGTGCCGCTTGCGCTTTCATCGCTTGCATTGTCAGCTCAGTTTGAGCCTGCTGCGATTGCGCATAAGCCTGTCTCAATACCTCGCTTTCTTGAGTGGCCACGCGCAGGCGCTCCTGAAGCAGCGTGCGCTCACTGTCCAGCAGGCTTAATTGCTTGTTCATCTGCTCATTGAGCTGGCTGGATTTGTGCTGCTGAGCATTGGCGTGCTGCAACTCCTTGGCCAGGGCGCGACTGTCGCTGTGTACGCGCTCGTTATCACGGTGCAATTGGGTGATTTCGTCCTGGCGCACCAGCGCGCTTTGTTGTGCCTGGCGTAACTCCATCTGAACTTGTTGAACTTGCCCTTCATGCCGGCGTTGATCTTGCTCGCGTTGCTCCTTGACCGAATTGCGGTAGTGCTCAAGGGCATCACGCGCGTGCAGGTGTTTTTCTTCCAGCGAGCTGATTTGTTCGTCGCGATCCTTGAGGCGTAGCTCAAAGTCGCTGCAAGCTTGATTCAGGGCAGCGTTGCGCGTCTGCTCGGTTTGCAGCATAGAGCGCGTTGACGCCAGGCTTGCGGTTTCCTGAGTCAATGCTTGCGCCTGAATCTCCAGTTGCTGTTGCAAAACAGCCAGCGCTTGCTGGGCCTCGGACAGCTCATCTTGCAACTGGTTTTTAAGTTGCTCGTAATGAGCCTGGGCGCGATCTATCGGCTCCTGGGCCTGTTCCTGCAAACGATGGGCGAGGCGGGTGACCAGCTCAGCCAACTCATCTCCCAGCTCGGCATGCGATACGCCGCGGCGCGTATCGCTCTCGTCCAGCTCCTTTAAATACCGGTGAATGGTGGTTTTTGAGCCGGTATTGCCCATTTCAATACGTACAGCATCGATGCTCGGGTGTTCGCCACGGGCGAGGATTGCTGTGCGCGCAATTTGGACCACTGCTTTGTTAACGCCGCCACGGGCCATGGCTGTCTCCTACGATTATGTACTGTGGTATGTATCATGTAATTACATACTATATTGTTTTATAAATCTTGTCTTTTATTCGTCATCTTAAGGCGGGATATACTGGTATTATCCCGTGCCAGGGCCTTGGATTCGTTTTTAGGGCCTGTTTTCAGTACACCCGCCAAGAGAACTACCCAATGAGCGATCTGGATCGCTACCTAAACGCGGCGACCCGCGACAACACCCGTCGCAGCTACCGTGCTGCAATTGAGCATTTCGAAGTGACCTGGGGGGGCTTTCTGCCGGCTACCAGCGACAGCGTGGCGCGTTACCTGGTCAATTACGCAGGACAACTCTCGCTCAACACCTTGAAACTGCGGCTTTCGGCCATAGCTCAGTGGCATAACAGCCAAGGCTTCGCCGACCCCACTAAGGCACCAGTGGTGCGCAAGGTTTTCAAGGGCATTCGCGCGCTGCATCCGGCGCAGGAAAAACAAGCGCAACCGTTGCAGCTGCAACACTTGGAAAAAGTGGTCGACTGGCTTGAGGACGAAGCGCAGGCCGCGCGTGCCAACCAGGATCACCCCGGATTGCTACGCGCCAGACGTGATTGCGCACTGATCTTGCTGGGTTTTTGGCGCGGGTTTCGTAGCGATGAGCTGTGCCGCTTGCAGATCGAGCACGTGCAAGCGGTGCAAGGGGCGGGTATCACCCTGTACGTACCGCGCAGCAAGGGCGATCGCGATAACCTGGGCAAAACCTTCCAGACGCCAGCGCTGTTACGGTTGTGTCCGGTGCGCGCCTATATCGAATGGCTCAATGTATCGGCCTTGGTGCGTGGCCCCGTGTTCAGAGGGATTGATCGCTGGGGCAACCTGGCGCAGGAGGGCTTGCACGCCAACAGTGTGATTGCGCTATTGCGCCAGGCACTTGAGCGCGCAGGTATCCCTGCCGAACAGTACACCAGCCACTCATTGCGGCGCGGTTTTGCGACATGGGCCCATCAAAGTGGCTGGGATTTGAAGTCGCTAATGAATTACGTCGGCTGGAAGGACGTAAAGTCAGCGATGCGCTATGTTGAAGCGACCCCGTTTACCGGGATGAGCGTAACCGCTGAAAAAAGTATCGGTCACTGATTGGGATCAAGAGGCGAGGGTGCGCAAAGGGTGATAGTCAGATTCAGGTTTCTTCTATTAATACAGTGACCTGATAGCCAAAACCAATCACCTGCATCAGCTTTCCCAATGAGCCTGATACAAAATGTGTTGTTAGGATTCACCCCATCAACTTTTCAACCCTGACGGAGAGACAACGATGCCTATCATCAACAGCCAAGTAAAACCGTTCAAAGCCACTGCTTACAAAAACGGCAGCTTCGTGGAAGTGTCGGACGCCGACCTGAAAGGCAAATGGTCCGTTGTGTTCTTCTACCCAGCTGACTTCACCTTCGTTTGCCCAACCGAGCTGGAAGACCTGGCTGATAACTACGAAGAGTTCAAAAAGCTTGGCGTAGAAATCTACAGCGTGTCGACTGACACTCACTTCGCTCACGCTGCCTGGCACAACACCTCGCCAGCCATCGGCAAAATCCAATACACCATGATCGGTGACCCAACGCTGACCATCTCGCGCAACTTCGACGTGCTGATCGAAGAAGCTGGCCTGGCTGACCGCGGTACGTTCGTGATCAACCCGGAAGGTCAGATCAAAATCGTTGAACTGAACGATGGCGGTGTGGGTCGTGACGCTTCCGAGCTGCTGCGCAAAATCAAAGCGGCTCAGTACGTTGCTGCACACCCGGGCGAAGTATGCCCAGCCAAGTGGAAAGAAGGTGAATCCACCCTCGCTCCATCGTTGGACCTGGTAGGCAAGATCTAAGCCTGTGAGCCAGCCAAGGGCGGTGATCCGCACCTGAGTTGTAAGCTGCATCGCCCTCAAAACGCCCGGGCGACATTCGCTCGGGCGTTTTTTTTACACAGTCTTAACGTTAAAGGAGATCGCCCGTATGTTGGACGCCAATCTAAAAGCTCAGTTGAAGTCATACCTGGAGCGGGTTACCCAGCCAATCGAGATCGTTGCTTCGCTCGACGACGGCGCGAAATCCCGTGAAATGCATGACTTGTTGAAAGAAATCGCTAGCCTTTCCAGCCAGATCACCTTGCTGGACAACGGCACCGATGCGCGCAAGCCTTCGTTCTCGTTGAATCGCCCGGGCGGCGACATCAGCCTGCGTTTTGCAGGCATCCCAATGGGCCACGAATTTACCTCGCTGGTACTGGCTTTGCTGCAAGTCGGCGGCCATCCCTCGAAAGCCAGTGCAGAAGTGATTGAGCAAATCCGTTCGCTTAAAGGCGAGTTCAACTTCGAGACGTATTTTTCGCTCTCGTGCCAGAACTGCCCGGACGTTGTTCAAGCGTTGAACCTGATGGCAGTACTCAATCCGAACATTCGCCACGTTGCGATTGACGGTGCTTTGTTCCAGGACGAAGTGACCGAGCGCCAAGTAATGGCAGTGCCAAGCGTATACCTGAACGGGGTTAACTTTGGTCAGGGGCGTATGGGGCTCGAAGAAATCCTTGGCAAGCTGGACACCAGCGCGATTGAACGCCAGGCCGAAAAAATCAGCGCCAAAGACGCTTTTGATGTGCTGGTGATTGGTGGCGGCCCGGCCGGTGCGGCGGCTGCAATTTACGCGGCCCGCAAAGGTATTCGTACGGGTGTGGCAGCTGAACGCTTTGGCGGTCAGGTGCTTGACACGATGGCCATCGAAAACTTCATCTCGGTTCAAGAGACTGAAGGACCCAAACTGGCCACGGCACTGGAAG
The DNA here is from genome assembly GCF_049896545.1 of Pseudomonas sp. TWR3-1-1. Lineage (NCBI taxonomy): Bacteria > Pseudomonadati > Pseudomonadota > Gammaproteobacteria > Pseudomonadales > Pseudomonadaceae > Pseudomonas > Pseudomonas sp. TWR3-1-1. The sequence goes on along the minus strand of NZ_JAFCUO010000013.1, from coordinate 28,265 downwards.
AGCACGTCAAACAATACGACGTGGACATCATGAACCTGCAACGTGCGGATCAGTTGATCCCTGGCAAAGCGGGCGAGTTGCACGAAGTCAAATTCGCCAGCGGTGCCTCACTCAAGGCCAAGACACTGATTTTAGCGACGGGTGCGCGCTGGCGTGAAATGAATGTGCCGGGCGAGCAAGAGTACCGCAGCCGTGGTGTAGCCTACTGCCCACACTGCGACGGCCCCCTGTTCAAGGGTAAACGTGTCGCGGTGATTGGTGGGGGTAACTCAGGTGTTGAGGCCGCCATCGATCTGGCCGGTATCGTTGCGCATGTGACGTTGCTTGAGTTTGATACCAAGCTGCGTGCCGATGCGGTGTTGCAGCGCAAGCTCAACAGCCTGCCTAACGTGACCGTGATTACCAATGCCCAAACCACTGAAGTCACGGGTGACGGGCAGAAAGTCAACGGTTTGCGCTACAAAGAGCGCCAGTCTGGCGAGGTGCGTGACATCGCACTGGAAGGCATTTTTGTGCAAATCGGTTTGCTGCCTAACACCGACTGGCTCAAAGGCACGATTGAATTGACGCCTCGCGGCGAGATTGTTGTCGATGCGCGCGGTGAAACTTCAATCCCGGGCATTTTTGCCGCCGGTGACGTTACCACCGTGCCTTACAAGCAAATTGTGATTGCGGTCGGTGAGGGCGCCAAAGCATCCCTGAGCGCATTCGATCACTTGATCCGCACTTCAGCTCCCGACTGATCAATCGGCAATAAAAAACCCATGAGCGATCATGGGTTTTTTATTGCCTGCGTTTTACAGCGGGGTGGGCTGAATAATCTCGACCCAATAAGCATCCGGGTCCTTGATGAAGGCCAGCGACTTCATGCGGCCATCGGTTAGGCGTTTTTGGAAATCCACACCCAGCGCTTCGAAGCGCTCACACGCAGCCACGATGTCAGGCACCGAAATGCAAATGTGACCAAAGCCGCGCGGGTCCGTATTGCCGTTGTGATAAACAACGCTATCGTCTGTTTCCGAACCATGGTTGTGAGTGAGTTCGAGAATGCCGGGGATCGACTTCATCCACACGGTGCGAGCCGCGTCATCGGACGGGATTTGCGCTTTGTCGACCAGCGCAAGGAAGTACAAGCTGAATTGAGCGTCAGGGAAATCGCGCTTTTCGACCAGCGAAAAACCCAACACCCGCGTGTAGAAATCCAGGGACTTCTCGATGTTTTTCACACGCAACATGGTGTGGTTGAAAACGAAATTTTGGGTAGCGCTATCTGGAGCGGCAGTCACGCCAGAGATGTTGTTCAGGTCTTGCAGGCTCATGAACCCTCCGAATGTATTGCTTGGGTGATCGGTCGCTGCGGTGAGCGTGATGGGCGAATGATACGGAATGTGACGTCGTGCGCCAAACGGGTTTTAGGAAAACGTGAAATGGCGCATCGGATACGCAAGGGGTATACAGGCAAATTTCAGGCAAAAAGAAGCCCGCCGAAGCGGGCATGGGGCGCTAGTCCTTTAGCAGCCTCCATCCTGATGCGAGCGATGTGAAAAAAATGTGAATCAGGGCATGTCTACGACTATTGGTTGAGTTGCGCCGTCAATAAGGCGCAACTCTTCATTTCAGCGATGCTTGAACAAATCGATAAAGCGTTGAGTGCGTGTAAACAACGTCTTGTCTGTGGCGGTGTATTCATCCTGAAAAGCAAAAAAGCCCTGCAGGGCAGGGCCGGTGAAACAAAATGCATCAGGTACGTACCCAGGTCTCTACAGTGGCGGCACCGTATTGCTCTTTCCAGGCCTTAAGCCCGCGGTGATTGCCGCCTTTGGTTTCAATGAGTTCGCCGGTATGCGGATTTTGATACACCTTGAGCACACGCGCCTTGCGCTGCTTGGGGGTTGATGAGGTTTTGGACGTCGCGTGGCCTGGATCAAGAATGGCAATAATATCCCGCACGTTTTTATTGTAAGACTTCATCAATCCCTGGAGCTTCTGCTCGAACTCAATCTCCTTTTTCAAACCGGCATCATTCTTTAAGGCTTCTAACTGCGCCAACTGTTCTTGTAGCGCCTTTTCGGCAGCGCGAAATTCAGCAAGTCTGGACAAAGTCATTACTCCAATCGTAGGTCGGCAGGCTAAACCGATGAGATGAATGATGTATTAGCCACATGGCATGGACACAATAGTTTTACCGTCGTTCAGCCTGAATCAGGACTCGGCAAAACGAGTATTAAGGTGTTCTGTCATCAGTCAAAAAAATTGTAGTTGTTAATTTACAAAGTGCCAATGGCCCTTCACGGTGACAGTGCTGCGCCGCTCTGCAAGTTCTAACCCCTGTGTTTAGTTCATTGTTTGTTGTGGTCGCGCCTGCACCGATTTAATGAATTGCTCTGGTGGCAGTGGGCGCGAAAACAGATAACCCTGTAGAAACTCGACCCCGCGCGAGGTCAAGTAGTGGCGTTGTTCTTCGGTTTCAATGCCTTCTGCCACAACCCCCAGCTCCAGCTTTGCGCTGAGCTCAATGATGGTGTCCAGAATGTGCTTGGATAATGCATCGACACCGATCATGGCGACAAAACTCTGATCAATTTTCAAGTAATCAACGTTGAATTCGCGTAAATACGTGAGGCTTGAATGCCCGGTGCCAAAGTCATCTATCGCGATCATTACGCCGATCGCGTGCAGTTCAGCGAACAACTGGAGCGCCACCTCGCTTGGCACGATCAACTCTCGCTCTGTCAGCTCCAGTACGAGTTTGATATGGCCTGGTGCAAATGCTTTTAAAAAGGCTCGGCAGTCATCCACCAATCCCAAGTCCTGACAATGGCGTGCGGTGATATTGAAGCCAATATGAAAGCCCTGCGCCAGATTCGCTGCGTGGGGTGAGAGCAAGGCTGCAGTCTGCTGCATGAGCGATCGTGTCATCGGTACGATTAGGCCACTATGCTCCGCGAAAGGAATGAACAGATCAGGGCGAACCAATCCTTCTCGCGGGTGCTGCCAGCGCATGAGGATTTCGACGCCTGCCCACTCCTGCGTGTCGCTGCGCACAATCGGCTGGAAATAAGGAATGAACTCACCCGCCTCTAAGCCACGCTGAAGTTCATGACTGGGTGATGACGCACGCTTTTGCAGCCAGTGCACAGTCGCCGCTGATATCAGTCCCAGAAAAACCAGTAATCCCATCAATACGGGATATTCCACAACCGCGTACCGGGCAATTTCACCCTCACTAAAACCTGCCACGACGCGGTAGGGGTATTGCGTGGAGGGGTGACTGACTTGCGCCACGGGATAATCAGGCAGGGCGGCGTTGCTAACTAGACCATAGCGGTCTATCCAGGCGTTACCCACTTGAATCAATAAATGTGTTTTAGGGTTGATCAGCCCCAGCACATTGACTAAATGAAAACCATAGAGACTCACCAATACACTCTGTTGCCCGTTCTGCTTGCGCAATACCAGTAAAGGTTCGTTCGGTGTAATGGGATTGCCGGGCATTAACCACAATGTGCCTGCGGTGTAATCGCCGGGGTATACGCTCTCCTTGAAGCGGCCGAACAAGGAGGTGCAATACAATTTATTGTCCCAGGCCAAATTAACCGAGCGCACAAAAGGGCGGCGTGTCACTTGATCACGCAACGCCAATTCGACTTGTGCGCATTCTTGTCCAGCCAGCGGTAAAACCACATCGGCGGCCAAGTCTGCATTGTCGAGCATTTGATCGAATTGCCGGACCGCCTCCTCAGAGGTATGCAGGGCGATCAGTTCCAGCGAGCGGTTAGCCTGCCATGCCAGGATGAACAGGCCAAGTACAACGGGCAGCAAGCCACTGAGTACAATTAACGCGTAACGATCTGTCCACGTGCGGGTCAATTTCAGCGTTAAAGGCATTCAGGTTCCTGAGCGTACAAATAAAGGCGATGAAGAGAGAATAGGCGTTAATCGTCAAAGGCTAGCATTACGAGGCGACTAATTTAAAGGTGGCCGGGACAAACATCTTTACGCCATGTAGAATCCGCTTACGCATACAAGAATAATGACTTCTGCAAGCAGAAGCCCCGCCCGTATAGAGATGGGTCGACATGAAGACACTCGGGTTCCAACTGATCTACGGTGATTTCCTTGCGCGCAGTGTACGCGGCATCTCCTGCGCACCGCCTGTCAGCCTCTGCATTCTTAGCAAATAACCCTGCGTTAATTCTAAAAATGATACTGATGAGGCACCAACATGGCTGATCTATACGAAAACCCAATGGGCTTGATGGGCTTTGAATTCATCGAATTCGCGTCGCCGGTCCCCCATACACTCGAACCCATTTTTGAAATCATGGGCTTCACCAAAGTGGCCACCCATCGCTCAAAAGACGTGCACCTGTATCGTCAGGGCGACATCAACCTGATCCTCAATAACGAGCCGCACAGTGTGGCGTCCTACTTCGCAGCTGAACACGGCCCGTCTGTGTGCGGTATGGCGTTTCGTGTACGCAATGCCCAGCAAGCCTACTCCCGTGCGCTGGAACTGGGTGCGCAACCGATCGAAATCCCGACGGGTCCGATGGAACTCAACTTGCCAGCGATCAAAGGCATCGGCGGCGCGCCACTGTACTTGATCGACCGTTACGGTGAAGGCAGCTCGATCTATGACATCGACTTTGTGTTCATCGAAGGTGTGGATCGCCATCCGGTGGGCGCCGGCCTGAAAATCATCGACCATTTGACCCATAACGTGTATCGCGGCCGCATGGCGTACTGGGCTAATTTCTACGAAAAGCTGTTCAACTTCCGTGAAATTCGCTACTTCGACATCAAGGGCGAATACACCGGTCTTACCTCCAAAGCCATGACGGCCCCGGACGGCATGATCCGCATCCCCTTGAACGAAGAATCGTCCAAGGGTGCAGGGCAGATCGAAGAGTTTTTGATGCAGTTCAATGGCGAAGGCATTCAGCACGTCGCCTTCCTCAGTGATGACCTGATTAAAACCTGGGATGCACTGAAGAAAATCGGCATGCGTTTCATGACTGCGCCGCCAGAGACCTACTACGAAATGCTCGAAGGCCGCCTGCCTAATCACGGCGAGCCGGTGCATGAGTTGCAATCGCGGGGCATCCTGCTGGACGGTTCATCCGATAAAGGCGATCAGCGTTTGCTGTTGCAGATCTTCTCCGAAACGCTGATGGGGCCGGTGTTCTTCGAATTTATCCAGCGCAAGGGCGACGACGGTTTTGGCGAAGGCAACTTCAAGGCGCTGTTCGAGTCCATTGAGCGCGACCAGGTGCGTCGTGGCGTGCTGACAGCAGACTGAAAACACGTGTAAATAAACGCCCATCCGCTGTGTCGGTTGGGCGTTTTTTTATGGGTTTAAAACAGGCCTGCCGCGATATTGATCGAAAACCCGAGGACTGCGGTATTGAACAAAAAACCCAACAACGAATGAGCAAGGACTGCTTTGCGCATCTCGCGTGTCGCAATGGCGACGTCCGCTGTTTGCACCGCCACGCTGAGCGTGAAAGAGAAATACATAAAATCCCAATAATCAGGGCTCAGTTCGCCCTCTGGGAAGCGCAGCGCCGGTTCAGGCCCCTCGTTGTTATAGAACAAGCGCGCGTAATGCAGACTGAAAATGACCCCGATCATCAGCCACGAGCCGACGATGGTCATGCCGGTAAAGGCGTAATGCATGATCTGATCGGTATCGCTCAGTTTGCTGTTGCCTGACAGCTCAAGCGTGATGGCCGCGAGGCTGGCCACGGCAGCAATACACACCGTGAATAACACCATGCTGGCATTTTCATCTTCGACCTCAGCTGTGCGCTTCACGTCATGGGCCTTGGCGCGAATAACCAACCACAGCGTCAACGCTAAATACAGCCAGACACCGGCGTTCCAGCCCAGCAAAAATTTAGACGTCAGCGTCGCAGCAGGAGCAAAGATACCAACCGCGACCCCCAACACAGTGGCAGCGGTCAGGCGAGGGTGAGTGCGTGCAAGATGCGGCATAAACAATCCCTGTTACTCGGTATTGCTGCACCTTAGCACGCGCGGTGGACGCTTAAAGCGATCGCGATTTGCTTCTGACCAGTTTCATCACCACGACGAAGAATACGGGCACAAAAACCACTGCCAGGGTTGCCACAATCATGCCGCCAATCACCCCCGTGCCGATGGCCTGCTGGCTCGCGGAGCTTGCACCGGTGGCAATCGCCAACGGCACCACACCGAGAATAAACGCCAGCGATGTCATTACAATCGGTCGCAAACGCAAGCGGGCGGCCTGCACGGTGGCGTCCACCAAGTCATGACCTTCGTCATACAGCGTTTTGGCGAACTCAATGATCAAAATCGCGTTCTTGGCTGACAAGCCAATGATCGTGATCAAGCCCACTTTGAAAAACACATCGTTGGGCATTCCTCGCAAGGTCACGGCCAGCACAGCACCCAAAACACCCAGCGGCACGACCAACAGTACCGCCGTAGGAATCGACCAGCTTTCATACAGCGCCGCCAGACAAAGGAACACCACCAGCAATGACAGGCCCAGCAGAATCGGCGCCTGTGCGCCCGAGATTTTTTCTTCAAGGGACAGACCGGTCCATTCCATGCCCATGCCTGCTGGTAATTGAGCGACCAGGCGCTGGATCTCTTCCATCGCTTCGCCTGTGCTGTGGCCCGATGCGGCTTCACCCGAAATACTGATGGCCGGGTAGCCGTTATAGCGCGTCAACTGAGAAGCCCCTTGAATCCAGCGCGCTTCGACAAACGCTGAAAGCGGCACCATTTTCCCCAAGTTGTTGCGCACATTGATCTTGAGCAAGTCTTCAACCTGACTGCGTTGATCGCCCTCAGCCTGAACCACCACGCGCTGCATACGGCCCTGGTTCGGGAAGTCATTGACGTACGCCGAGCCGACCGCCGTGGACAGCACATTGCCAATGTCAGCAAACGAGATGCCCAACGCGTTGGCCCGCTTGCGATCAACCTCCAGTTGAACTTGCGGGCTTTCTGCCAGCGCACTTTCACGCACATTAGCCAGCACCGGGCTTTTCTCGGCCAGCGCCAACAGTTCGGTACGCGCTTGCATCAGTACCTCGTAGCCTGCGCCGCCACGGTCTTGCAGACGGAATTCGAAGCCGCTGGATGTGCCCAAGCCACTGACTGGCGGTGGCAGGATGGCAAACGCCACTGCATCTTTTAGCTCGCTGAAGGCGGCATTGGCTCGATCGGCAATGGCCGAGGCAGAGTCCTTGGCGCCGCGTTCTGACCAATCCTTCATCGTTGTGAACGCCAGTGCCGCGTTTTGGCCGTTACCCGAGAAGCTGAACCCCAGAATCATCGTCGTATTGCCCACGCCAGCCTCGCCTGCGTTGTGGGCTTCAATCTGCTCGGCGACTTTTATTGTGCGGCCCTGACTGGCTCCCGGCGGTAACTGGATATCGGTGATGGTGTAGCCCTGGTCTTCCACGGGTAAGAACGAGGAGGGCAGGCGGGCAAAGCACAGCACCAAGATCACGAGCAGCGCCCCGTAGAGCAACAAGTAGCGGCCACTGCGCTTGATCACGTGCACAACCCAGTGCTCGTAACCTTGGGACATACGCTCGAAGCGTGTATTGAACCAGCCAAAAAAACCGCCTTTGGCATGGTGTTCGCCCTTGGCGATTGGCTTGAGCAGCGTTGCGCACAACGCCGGGGTCAAGGACAGCGCTAGGAAGGCCGAGAACAGAATGGAGGTGGCCATCGACAGCGAGAATTGCTGGTAAATCACGCCCACCGAACCCGGCATAAACGCCATAGGGATAAACACGGCTACCAGCACCAGCGTTATACCGATGATGGCGCCGCTGATCTGGGTCATGGCTTTGCGTGTGGCCTCACGTGGCGACAACCCTTCGGTGACCATGATCCGCTCAACGTTTTCCACCACCACAATGGCATCGTCCACCAGAATCCCGATGGCCAGCACCATGCCAAACATGGTCAGCACGTTGATCGAAAACCCGAGGACCAGCATGGTGGCAAACGTGCCCATGAGGGCGACAGGCACCACCAGTGTCGGAATCAATGTGTAGCGCACGTTCTGCAAAAACAGGAACATCACGGCAAACACCAGCACCATGGCTTCGACCAGGGTGTACATCACTTTGGTAATCGAAACCTTCACAAACGGCGAGGTGTCGTAGGGAATGCTGTATTCGACCCCGGCCGGGAAGTAACGGCTCAACTCGTCCATCTTGGCGCGAATCAATGTCGCCGTACTCAGGGCGTTAGCTTCGGGCGCCAATTGAACGCTGAACGCGGTGGCCGTTTTGCCATTCAGGCGAGTGCCGTACTGGTATTCCTGACTGCCGATTTCTACGCGCGCCACATCCCGCACACGCACTGTCGAGCCATCGGGGTTGGCGCGCAGCACAATGTCACCAAACTCTTCAGGCGTCGACAACTGCCCCTTGACCAGCACCGTCGCGGTGATTTCCTGGGTGGGGCGCCCCGGTAAGTCGCCAATGCTGCCCGCTGAAACTTGAGCGTTCTGACTGGCAATCGCCTGATTGACATCGGCAGGGGTGAGGTTAAAACCAATCAGCTTTTGTGGATCGATCCAGACACGCATGGCACGTTCTGCGCCATAGAGCTGGGCCTTGCCCACGCCTTCGATGCGCTTGATTTCGTTCATCACGTTGCGCGCGAGGTAATCGCTGAGCGCGACCTCATCCAGCGGGCTGTCATTGGCGGTCAAGGTCACCAGCATCAAAAATCCGGAAGACACTTTTTCGACCTGCAAACCTTGCTGCATCACCGCTTGCGGCAGACGAGACTCCACGGCTTTGAGCCGGTTTTGCACATCCACCTGCGCCATTTCGGGGTCAATCCCCGGCTTGAACGTGGCGGTAATGGTTGCGCTGCCCAAACTGCTTTGGGATTCGAAGTACATCAGGCCGTCGGTGCCGTTGAGCTCTTGCTCAATCAGGCTGACCACGCTTTCGTCCAGGGTTTGGGCCGAGGCGCCGGGGTAAACGGCGTAGATTTCAACTTTAGGCGGCGCCACGTTGGGGTATTTGGCCACCGGCAGTTGCGGAATGGCCAATGCGCCGGCCAGCACAATGAACAACGCGACGACCCAGGCAAAGATAGGCCGATCGATAAAGAACTGCGGCATGCTCACTGATCCGTGGAGTGTACGAGAGGGAGTGCGGGGTCATCGATCTGTACCTGCTCGCCGGGGCGCGCGTGTTGCAGACCTTCAATGACAATGCGGTCACCGGCCTTGAGGCCGCTGTTAACAATCCAGCGATCATTTTGTGCATTGCCCAGTTGCACGGGGTGTTGCTTGACGCGGTTGTCCGCGTCAATCAGCAACACCTGCGCCACGCCGGCGCTGTCTCGCAAAATGGCGCGCTGCGGCACGCTGATGCCTTGCTTGTTCATCGCCTGCTCCAGGCGCACGCGCACAAAACTGCCCGGCAGCAAGTCGTAATCCGGGTTGGGAAATTCGCTGCGCAGAATCACTTGGCCAGTGCTGGGATCGACGTTGACGTCGGTGAACAGTAATTTACCGGGTAAGGGGTAGAGGCTGCCGTTGTCGCGGATTAGCGTGGCGCGGGCTTGATGGGCCCCCACTTGTTGCAGTTCACCGGCGCGAAATGATTCACGCAAGTTGTCCAGATCGCGCGTGGACTGAGTCAGGTCGACGTGCACAGGGTCGAGTTGCTGAATGCGGGCTAGCGGGGTGACTTCTCCCTGACCGACCAACGCGCCTTCCGTGACCAATGCCCGACCGATGCGCCCGGAAATAGGGGCTGTCACGGTGGCATAGCCTAAATTCAGGCGGGCGCGCTGCACAGCAGCCTTGTTTGCGGCGACATCGGCTTGCGCCTGTTGCGATTGGGCACGGGCGTTATCGTATTCCTGACGGCTGATGGCACTGCTTTCAATCAGTGCGCTGTAGCGTTCATCTTGCTGCCTGGCTTGCAGGGCCAGCGCCTGGGATTTACGCAGAGCGGCTTGCGCGCTGTCCAGGTCAGCCTTGAACGGTGCAGGGTCAATCAAGAACAACACCTCACCGCGTTTGACCTCACTGCCTTCCTCATACACGCGCTTAAGGATGACCCCCGCGACGCGGGCGCTGACCTGCGCCACGCGTGGTGCAACGATCCGCCCACTCAATTCGTTATTGATCGACAGGGGAGCAGTTGTAATGACTTCGGTGCGCACCTTGACCAAGGGCGCTTTCTGTTCAGCATCGGGGCTGTTGCCGCAACCGCTGAGGGCCAGTGCCAGCGCTGAAAGGCATAGCGGGGCAAAGAGCTTTTTCAATGAGCGTGCCTTCTTATAAATGCAGGATGGTTCTGTAAGTGCTTGCGAATGCTAAGCGCAGCACGCAAGAGGCGTTGTGAAGCTGTGTAGGAGGTGTGTGAAAAAGTGTGAAGGTTATGCTCCTATCCATGTGAGGTTGTATATCCTTTGCGTTTCCCCAAGTTGTAAGCATTTATTATGCCCACTATTTTGCTGGTCGAAGACGACGCTGCGCTCTCGGAGCTGATTGCCAGCTACCTGGAGCGTAATGGCTATGAAGTCAGCGTGATTGCTCGTGGCGATCAGGTACGTGATCGAGCCAAAAGCAACCCGCCAGACTTGGTTATTCTTGACCTTATGTTGCCGGGCCTTGATGGCTTGCAAGTGTGCCGTTTGTTGCGCAACGACTCGGCCAGTCTGCCGATCCTGATGTTGACGGCCCGCGACGATAGTCATGATCAGGTGCTAGGGCTAGAGATGGGTGCCGACGATTATGTGACAAAACCTTGCGAGCCGCGTGTACTGCTGGCGCGAGTACGCACTTTATTGCGCCGCAGCAGCCTGATTGAGCCACAAGTGGCCAATGACCGAATCCTGATTGGCAACCTGTGCATCGACCTTTCTGAGCGCACCGTGTGCTGGCGAGGCCAGGACATCGAGTTGTCCAGCGGGGAGTACAACTTGCTCGTGGTGCTGGCAAGGCATGCCGGAGAAGTGCTCAGCCGCGATCAGATTCTTCAGCGTTTACGCGGTATTGAATTTAATGGCACAGACCGCTCCGTTGATGTGGCCATCTCCAAATTGAGGCGCAAGTTCGACGATTGCGCGGGCGAAGCCCGCAAAATCAAAACAGTGTGGGGCAAAGGGTATTTGTTCAGCCGTTCCGAGTGGGAATGCTGAGCCATGTTCAAGGTTCTGCTACGGCTTTATCTGGTCACGATGGTGACCTTCGGCGCAGCCATATATCTGGTGCCCGAGCTGATCGTGACGGTGTTTCACGAGCGTTTCATGCATTACAACGTCGACATGTCCCGTGGCATGCAAACCCTTCTGGTCAAACAGTTCCACACGGTGCCCGCTGAACAGTGGCCGACACTGGCCAGCGAACTGGACACGCAATTCTCCCCGTTGCGGGTCAATTTACTGTCGATCAACGACCCTAAATTCAATGCCCGGGAGCGCCATCAACTGGAGCAAGGCCAAGGCGTGCTGCGCATCGGCGAGTGGGGCTGGCGCACATTAGTGGTGTCCCCGCTGAACCGACAACAAGCGATTGAGCTGGTGATGCCTCCCGACCCGTTCGACATGAACGTGTTGTATTGGAGCATCAACGTTTTGACCGGCGCAGCCTTGCTCGGCTGTCTGTTGCTGTGGTTGCGGCCGCACTGGCGTGACCTTGAGCAGCTCAAGCGCACGGCCGCACAGATTGGCCTGGGCCACTTGAGTGCGCGCACCCACATCTCGCCACGTTCCAATGTTCATGCGCTGGCCAGCGCTTTTGACACCATGGCGCAAGACATCGAGAGCCTGCTCAACCAGCAGCGCGACCTGCTCAATGCGGTGTCTCACGAACTGAGAACGCCCCTGACCCGGCTCGATTTCGGCCTGGCGCTGGTGCTGTGCGATGACCTGCCGCCTGCCAGCCGCGACCGCCTGCTGGTGCTGGTTGGCCATATACGCGAGCTGGATGAGTTGGTGCTGGAGCTGCTGTCCTTCAGTCGCCTGCAAAACCCGGCGCTGGTGCCGGAGCGGGTAGATGTGTCGCTGGACGAGTTCATTGACAGCATTCTGGGCAGTTTCGATGAAGCGCTCGAAACCCCGGACATTGTGCTGGACGTGTTGATGCAAGGGACTCAGGCGCGATTTGCCCTTGATCCACGGCTGACAGCGCGTGCGCTGCAAAACCTGCTGCGCAATGCCATGCGCTATTGCGATCACCGCATTCAAGTGGGGGTCAATGTCACGCCACAAGGCTGTGAGTTATGGGTGGACGACGACGGTATTGGCATTGCCGAGGCGGATCGCGAGCGGGTTTTTGAACCGTTCTACCGCCTGGATCGCAGCCGGGACCGCGCAACGGGGGGCTTTGGACTTGGATTGGCCATCAGTCGACGCGCCCTGGAAGCCCAGGGCGGTACGTTAAAGCTTGAGCAATCACCCTTGGGTGGGGCGCGCTTTAGACTGTGGCTGCCTGCCTGACTTAGAGGGAGCGGCGTTGGCGGCTCACATGCTTGAGGCCTTCAAGCACCAGTACCCCGACGGCCAGCCAGATCGGTCCGTAGGTCAGCCATTGCCCTTCTTGCAGGCTGTCGCCCAGCAACAGTGCGACGGCCACCAGCAACACCGGCTCGACGTAACTGAGCAGGCCGAACAGGCTAAACGGCAGCAAGCGGCTGGCCAAGATGTAAGCAAAGCCTGCGGCGGCACTGATAATACCCATCAGCGGAACGAGCGCGAACAACAGCGGGCGCTGCGCATCGAGATCGACATGCTCGCCGGCAAGTACAAACCATAGCGCAACCGGCACCATCAACAGCATGTCCAGCCATAACCCGCCCAGGTTGTCGATGCCGATCTTCTTGCGCAGCACGAAATACATCGGGTAGCCGATGGCGACCACCAGCGTGGTCCATGAAAAACCGCCGGTACGGTACAACTCGTTGGCAACCCCGACCACGGCCAGGGCGGTGGCGATTTTTTGCAGGCGCGAGAGGCGTTCGCCATACACGATGCGTCCAGTGAGAATCATGGTCAGTGGTAGCAAGAAATAACCCAGCGACACATCCAGCCCGTGGCCATTCAAAGGCCCCCACATGAACATCCACAGCTGTAGGCCCACCAGAAAACTGGTGACGGCGACGCAAGGGATCAGAGCCGGTTGGGCGCGCAAGCGCTGAAATATGAGCGGCACCCATTTCCAGTCGCCGCTGAGGCAGATAAACAGTGTCATGAAGGGCAGCGAGATCAGGATTCGCCAGCCGAAGATTTCTTGACCGTTGAGCGGCCAGAGCACAGACGTGAAGTAGTACAGGACGCCGAACAGGCACGACGCCAAAATCGATAAAACAATACCTTTAGACACAACAACCTCAATGGATCTACAGCGTTACTCGTGTGAGTGGGCACATAGCTTGAGGCTGTGGAACATCATTGGCAAATGTCTTTTAAACCAATAAGTTGGCTTTTAAACCTAGCCAAACAGGTAATGCGTGTAACTTCCAAGCAAATACTGGGCCAAAGACGTTTTAAGCGAGCGTTCGTGTTTTCAAAAAAAAAGATTAACGGTCATGCTCAGGCCCAGTACGCACCTTCCTAGACTGATTTTCTCTGACGCATCAAGTGCTTGAAGCCTTCAAAAATCAGCACCAGCACCGCCAGCCATATCGGCAGATACGTTAGCCACTGACCCGAACTGATGCTCTCACCCAGCAGCAACGCCACACAGACCAACAGCACCGGTTCGACGTAACTGAGCAACCCGAACAGGCTGAATGCCAGCATGCGGCTGGCCATGATGTAGCTGATCAAGGCCAGTGCGCTGATCACCCCCAGCAGCGGGATGAGCATATACAGAGCAGAGCGCTGACTGGCGACATCAAAGCCATGCTCCCCCCCCTGAACGAACAAGAACGCCACCGGCATCAACAACAGCATGTCCAGCCAGAGGCCGCCGAGGTTATCAGTGCCGATGCGTTTGCGCAGCACGAAGTAGAGCGGGTATCCAATCGCAACCAACAGCGTGGTCCACGAGAAACCGCCCACACGATAGACCTCGTTGGCCACGCCCAGGGTCGCCAGTGCGGCAGCGATCTTTTGCAAATGCGACAAGCGTTCGCCATACACCAAGCGGCCGGTGAGGATCATGGTCAGCGGTAACAGGAAGTAGCCCAGCGACACGTCGAGGCTGTGGCCATTTAATGGCGCCCACAGGAACAGCCATAATTGCACACCCACCAACGCACTCGAAGCAATCAGCCCGCCCCAGAGCATGGGTTGTTGGCGCAGACGGGAAACTATCGCCGGCACCAACCGCCAGTCCCCGCAGATACACATGAATACACTCATGCACGGCAAGGTGAGGAGCATCCGCCAGCCAAAAATTTCAGCACCGCTCAAGGGATAGAGCAGGGAAGTGAAGTAATACATGACACCGAACAGGCTCGATGCCAGAACAGACAGAACAATACCTTTGGACACAACAGCCTCGTTTACACGCGCATTTTGATTGTTAGAGGCGCGTAGCTTGAGGCCCTGAAGCCCTTAGGGCAAATGCATAAAAAATGGACGGGGTTGGCATAGCGGTTGCCGAAGGCGACGTCCGATTGCGAAGCGCTCGTAAACCCGATGACTGCGGTGTCAGTCAGACACCGCATCGGATGGGTTTCGACGGCTGCGCCGTCGGACGTCGTCTTGCATTACTCGTCAACGGCTAGCGTTTTTAAGTGCGTATGGCCCCGTCAATTACGCGTTGTTCATCCCCCGCGTCATGCGCAGCGCCAACACACTGCCGCCCACAATCACGGCGGCCAGCAAATAGAGCGCGACGTCGGTCGAACCCGTGGTGTCTTTCACAAACCCCACCAGGTACGGGCTCAAGAATCCGGCCATTTGCCCCATCGAGTTGATCAGGGCCAAGCCCCCGGCCGCTGCACCGGCACTGAGCATGGCGGTCGGCACCGGCCAAAACATCGGCAGGCCGGTGAGGGCGCCCATCGTGGCAATGGTCAGGCCCAAAATGGCGATTGCCGGTTGGGTGGCAAAGTTGACGGCGATGATCAGCCCCAACGCGCCCATCAACATCGGCACCACCAAATGCCA
Source organism: Pseudomonas sp. TWR3-1-1 (assembly GCF_049896545.1). Classification (NCBI taxonomy): domain Bacteria; kingdom Pseudomonadati; phylum Pseudomonadota; class Gammaproteobacteria; order Pseudomonadales; family Pseudomonadaceae; genus Pseudomonas; species Pseudomonas sp. TWR3-1-1. The sequence continues at coordinate 13,163 of NZ_JAFCUO010000013.1, read as the reverse complement.
GCGGCGTTCTTTGCGCAAGTCGGCCGAACGCCCCACCAGCAGCATGAACACAGCGGCGAGCAGGTAGGGGATGGCACTCAACCACCCAATCACCAACGTGTCGCTGAACCCCAAGTTTTTGATGATCGAGGGCAGCCAGAAGTTAATCGCGTACACGCCGCTCTGAATGCAGAAGTAGATCAGGCCAAACGCCCAGATCGCGGGGTTCTTGAACACCGCGAGCAGTGAGTCGCTGGTGGTAGGCGGTTTGTTCGCGGCGTCCAGCCGATGATCGGCTTCGAGCACTTCGCGCTCATGAGGTGTGAGCCATTTGGCGTTGGCGAAACTGTCATTGAGCAGAAAGATCGCCAAGCCACCGAGGATGACAGTCGGAATCCCTTGCAACAGGAACATCCACTGCCAGCCGGCAAGCCCACCCTGGCCTGCGGCGAAGTGGCTGAGGATCCACCCCGAGAAAGGCCCGCCCACCAGGCCCGACACCGGGATGGCCGACATGAACAGCGCCATGATCCGGCCACGACGGAATGTCGGGAACCACTGCGACAGATACAGCACCACACCGGGGAAGAAACCGGCTTCAGCTGCACCCGTAAACAGGCGCAGGGTGTAGAACTGGGTTGGCGTGGTGACAAACATCAGGCAGGTGGACAGCAGGCCCCAACTGACCATCATCACAGCGATCCAGCGTCGCGGGCCAAACTTGGTCAACGCCAGATTGCTGGGTACGCCGCACAGCACGTAGCCGATGAAAAAGATCCCGGCACCCAGGCCGTACACGGTTTCGCTGAATTTCAGCGCGTCGAGCATCTGTAATTTGGCAAAGCCAACGTTTACCCGGTCGAGGTAATTGAACAGATAGCAGATGAAAATGAAGGGGATCAAACGCAGGGTGATGCGCTTGTAGATGGCGTTTTTATCGTCATCGCCGGTCAGCGAAGCGGGGGCGCTCTGTGACATCTCTTGTCTCTCTTTATTATGTTTTTTTGCGATCCGAGGTTAACGTTGGTCGCTGCTTGAGTCTCGGTCACCCTAACGTTGCTGTCTTTGTGCTACTGCACAGCATTTTTGCGCTCAGGCTGTGCCTAAGAACAAATGTTTCCAAGGATTGTCACCCTATGTTTGAACTGGATCATGATTTGGCGCAGGACATCGTGGATCGCGCGATGGCCATCTTGCCGTACAACGTTAACGTGATGGACAGCCAGGGGCTGATCCTGGGCAGTGGCGAGCCGGAGCGTATCAACACCCGACATGAAGGGGCGCAGTTAGTGTTGGCCAACGGACGGGTGGTGGAGATCGATGCGCAAACCGCCAAGTGCCTCAAGGGTGTGCAACCGGGTATTAACCTGCCCTTGCTGCTCGATCAACGCCTGATCGGTGTGCTCGGCCTGACCGGTGAACCCGAGCTATTGCGCACCTACGCCGAGCTGGTGCGCATGACTGCCGAGATGCTGGTGGGCCAGCGTCATCAGCAGGCCGAGCAGCAATGGCGACGCCAGCGTTGCGACGATTTGGTGGCCTTGTTGCTGAGTGAAGGCGGCGATTCTCCGCGCTTGATCGACGAAGCTCAGCAGTTAGGTCTCAAACCCCAACTGTCGCGTATTCCGTATCTGTTTGAGCTGGGCAAAGGTCTCACCGGCGAAGCCCTTGGCGCGTGGTTGCAGTCACGTTACCCGGACAGCTGGTGCGTGTGCCCGGCCAACGCATCGCTATTGTGGTGCCGGCCGGCCACCACCACGCTGGATGATGTGCGGCTGTTGGAGCGTCTCGACACCCAGGGCTGGAACGTGCTGCGCATTGCCGCCGGAGGCCAGGCCGATGCGCTCAAAGGGCTGCGTCGTTGCTACCGTCGGGTCGGGGATTTGCTGGCCTATGGGCGCGATGTATTACCTGACACACGGCTGCTGAGTCTGGATCGCTATCGATTGCCCGTCATGCTGTGGCGCCATCGCAATGACGATGCGCTGGAAGAGTTGCTCAATCCGTTGCACAAGGTGGTGGCCAAAGACAGTAACGGCCAATTGATTGCTACCTTGCGCAGTTGGTGTGTGCACGACGGTCAAAGTCAGGCCTGTGCCGATGCGCTGGGTATTCATCGCAACAGCCTGCGCTATCGCATGGAGCGCATTGCCGAGTTGAGCGGAGTCGATCCGCTGAGCCTGAACGGCATGTTGGCGCTGTATCTGGGGGTGCAACTGCTGCCCTATGCCCGAGCTTCAGCGATTTGAAAGCAAAAAAAGCCCCGCGACCGAATGAACGCGGGGCTAAACGGTTGGATGCGACCAACCAAAGGAGCCGTTAAATCAGTTGAAACTTAGCGCGCACTGGCCAGGGTTTCGACCTGCCAGCCGCCACCCAGGGCTTTGTAGATCGCCACAACGCCGCGATACAACTCAACCTCGGCTTGCGCTTGGCTGTCTTCGGCCGCCAGACGTTCGCGCTGGGCATCGAGCAGCACCAAAAAGTCCACGGTGCCTTCACGGTAACGAATGGCTGCCAAATCCGCCGCGGTGCGACTGGACTCGCTTTGTCGAATCAGCGACACCAAACGTTGCTGACGTTTGCCGTAGTCAGTGAACGCGTTTTGCGACTCTTCCAGCGCCAACAACACTTGCTGCTCATAGCTGGCCAAGGCGCCCTCGGCTTGAGCATCCGCACCGCGCAAGCGGGCGCGCACACTGCCCAAATCAAACGCAGGCCAGGTGATGCGCGGGCCTAAGGCCCAGGCATTGGCAGCAGCTGAACCGATTTGCGATCCACGCCCGGCGGTAAAGCCGAGGAACCCACTGAGGCTGACCCGCGGAAACAGATCCGCCTTGGCTACGCCGATACGGGCGGTGGCGGCGGCCAACTTACGTTCAGCGCTCATGATGTCCGGGCGACGTTGCAGCAGATCGCCGGGGTTGCCGATGTTCAACGCTTTAGCAATGGCAGGCAGTTTGGCCGGGCTCAGATCCACACTCAGTTGCTCTGGCCGTTGGCCCAGCAACGTGGCGATGCGGTTGCGCTCACGCGCCTGTTCGGCCTGCAATTGCGGCACGCTGGCTTCAACGGCGGCCAGACGTGCATCCGCGCGCATCACGTCCAGCTCATCACCCACCCCAGCATCGCGCAGGCTTTCGGTGATGGCTTTGGATTCCTGCTGGTTTTTCAGGTTGTCCAGGGCAATGCGTTCACGCAATTGAGCGCCGCGCAGTTCGCCATAGGCATCGACCAACTCAGCAATCATCGTCACTTGCAACTGATACAAATCCGCTGCCGCTGCTTGCTCGTCAGCGTCGCTGGCTTCCAATTGACGCTGGATGCGCCCGAACAGATCAATTTCCCACGCCATGTCCAGGCCCAGGTCGTAGCGCTCACTGTTGACGCGCTTCTCGGTCTGCCCTGGAATTTGCCCCTTGCCAAGGTCACTGCTGGCACGGCTGGTGATGGTCGGCATCGCATCGTTGCTGACGTCATCACGAATGGCCCGTGCTGCACGCAAGCGGGCAAACGCGACGCGCAATTCACGGTTGCCGGCCAACGACTGAGACACCAATGCATTCAAGGTTGGATCGTCGAACTGCTGCCACCAGATCCCTTCAAAATGTGCACGGTCAAAGCCTTTAAGACTGTCGGCGCTGATCTGCGCCGGCTCCGTCTTCGGCGTTTGGTAATCCGGGCCTACGGCACAGGCGCTCAACGCCAGTACCAACAGGCTTGGAAGGAAGGCTTTCACGCTCATTGCTGCGGCTCCAACTTCAATTGCTTGGCGGCTTTGCGCGCTTCACTGCGCTCCACATAGCGGCGAATCAAGACATAGAACACTGGCGTCAGCAGCAGGCCGAAGAAGGTTACACCGAGCATGCCGGAGAACACGGCAACACCCATCGCGTGACGCATTTCAGCACCCGCGCCGCTAGAGAGCACCAGAGGCACAACGCCCATGATGAAGGCGAACGAGGTCATCAGGATCGGCCGCAGACGCAGGCGGCAGGCTTCGAGCACCGCCGCCAGCGGGTCGAGGCCTTCTTCCTGTTTGTCCTTGGCGAACTCGACGATCAAAATCGCGTTCTTGCACGCCAACCCCACCAGTACGATCAATCCGATCTGAGTGAAGATGTTGTTGTCACCGCCCGAAATAATCACCCCGGTAATCGCCGACAGCAGCGTCATCGGCACAATCAGAATCACTGCCAGTGGCAGGCTCCAGCTCTCGTATTGCGCAGCCAGCACCAGGAACGCCAGCAGCACGCAGAGCGGGAACACAAACAGTGCGGTATTACCCGACAGAATTTGCTGATACGTCAGTTCAGTCCACTCATAGGTCATGCCGTTAGGCAGTTCTTCTTTGAGCAGTTTCTCCATGGCTGCTTCTGCTTGCCCGGAGCTGTAGCCCGGTGCCGCGCCGCCGTTGATTTCAGCGGTGACGAAACCGTTGTAGTGCATCACGCGGTCGGGGCCTGCGGTGTCGCTGACCTTGATGAAGGTCGCCAGCGGGATCATTTCGCCTTTGTTGTTGCGCACTTTCAGTTGGCCAATCTGCTCAGGTTCCAGGCGGAACTGCTGCTCGGCTTGAACGTTGACCTGATAAGTGCGCCCGAAGCGGTTGAAATCGTTGGCATACAGCGAACCCAGATAGATCTGCAACGTGTCAAAGATGTCGTTGATGGCCACGCCGTGGGTCTTGGCTTTTTCCCGATCAATCGCTGCATCAACTTGTGGCACGTTCACTTGGTAGCTGGTGAACAACCCGGCCAGCTCTGGCACGTTATGGCTCTTGGCAATCACGTTCTGTACTTCTTTGTACAGTTCGTCATAACCCAGATTGCCGCGGTCTTCGATTTGCAGGCGGAACCCGCCAATAGTGCCCAGACCTTGTACCGGAGGTGGCGGGAAAATCGCGATGTAAGCGTCCTGAATGTCCGCGAACTGAGCGTTCAAGGCGGCTGCAATGGCGGCAGCTGACTGGCTTGGGTCCTTGCGCTCATCAAACGGCTTGAGCGGGGTGAACACGATGCCGCTGTTCGGACTGTTGGTAAAACCGTTAATCGACAGGCCAGGGAAGGCCACCGAGTTGGCAACCCCCGGTTGTTTAAGCGCAATTTCGGACATGCGCTTGATAACGGCTTCAGTGCGATCCAGGCTCGCGGCGTCAGGCAATTGAGCGAAGGCCACCAGGTATTGCTTGTCTTGCGGTGGTACGAAGCCGGTTGGCGTATGGGCAAATCCGGCCCACGTCAGCACCATCAAGCCTGCGTACAGCAACATGGCGATACCGCTGCCACGAATCACGCGGCGCACGGTGCCGACGTAACCGTTACTGGCCTTGACGAAGAAGCGGTTGAACGGGCCGAACAGCCAGCCACCGAACAAACGATCCAGCACACGGGTAAAACGGTCTTTCGGCGCGTGATGGCCTTTAAGCAATACCGCTGCCAGTGCAGGGGACAACGTCAGCGAGTTGAAGGCCGAGATGACTGTGGAAATAGCAATGGTCAGGGCGAACTGCTTATAAAACTGCCCGGTCAGACCCGAGATAAAGGCGGCCGGAATAAACACCGCACACAGCACCAGTGCCGTGGCAATGATCGGGCCGGTTACTTCACGCATCGCCCGCTTGGTGGCCTCTACCGGGTTGAGTCCCAGCTCGATATTTCGCTCGACGTTCTCCACCACCACAATCGCATCGTCGACCACGATCCCGATGGCCAGTACCAGGCCGAACAGCGACAGTGCGTTGAGCGAGAAACCGAACATGTGCATCACGGCAAACGTACCGATCAACGACACTGGCACGGCCACTAGCGGAATGATCGAAGCGCGCCAGGTTTGCAGGAACAGGATAACGACCAGTACTACCAGAATCAGGGCTTCAAACAGGGTATGCACCACGGCTTCGATCGAACCACGAACGAAAATGGTCGGGTCATACACGATGTCGAAGTCCATCCCTTGCGGGAAGTTCTGCTTGAGTTCGGTCATTTTTGCGCGAACGTCATTGGAAATCTGGATCGCATTGGAGCCAGGGCGCTGGAAGATCGGTATCGCCACTGCCGGTTGGTTGTTCAGCAAGGAACGCAAGGCGTACTGACTGGAGCCCAGCTCAACCCGTGCAATGTCCTTCAAACGCGTGATCTGCCCATCGTCACCCGAGCGGATGATGATGTTCTCGAACTCTTCTTCAGTGACCAGACGGCCCTGGGTGTTGACCGACAGCTGGAAGCTGGTGGCATTCGGCGCTGGCGGGGCGCCCAGGGCACCGGCGGCAACCTGACGGTTTTGCTCACGAATGGCCGTGACCACATCGGTAGCGGTCAGGTTGCGAGATGCGGTTTTGTTCGGATCAAGCCAGACTCGCAATGAGTAATCGCCCATGCCGAACATCTGCACATCGCCGATCCCGTTCAACCGTGCCAACTCATCCTTGATGTTGAGGATGGCGTAGTTAGACAGGTACAGCATGTCGTAACGCTTGTCCGGGGAGGTCAAGTGAACCACCATCGTCAGGTCGGGCGAAGCCTTGTCCACGGTAATGCCGATGCGCGTGACTTCCTCAGGCAGCTTGGGCTGCGTGCGCGTCACACGGTTTTGCACCTGCACCTGAGCGTTGTCCAGGTCAGTGCCCAGCGCAAAGGTGATGGTCAGGGTGATTTTGCCGTCAGCGGTGGACTGCGAAGACATGTACAACATGTTTTCAACGCCGGTTATCGCTTGTTCCAGCGGCGCGGCAACGGTATCGCCGATCACTTTGGGGTTGGCGCCGGGGAAGTTGGCACGCACGACCACGGTCGGCGGTACCACTTCCGGGTATTCGCTGATCGGCAATTGGAACAGCGAAATGCCACCCGCAATCAAGATCAACAATGAAAGTACGGCCGCGAAAATGGGCCGCTGAATGAAGAACTGGGAAAAATTCATCGGAGTTATCGTCCCTTAACCACGAGGAGTCGCGACACTGGCCAGTTTCGAACCGCCAGTGGCGGGCTTGATTGGCGGCAGGTTGCTGGCTTCCAGGGCTTGTCGTTGTTGTGCCAGTGCGGCGAGGGTCTGTTCGTTGGCCATCGGGATAACTTCAGGTGTTACCGGCGAGCCGGGACGCACTTTCTGCAAGCCCTTGACGATGATCGTGTCGTCTTTGTTCAGGCCGTTACGAACAATGCGCAGACCCTCGATTTTTGGACCCAGATCCACCGCGCGATAGGTCGACTTATTGTCAGCATCCATCACCAGCACGAACTTTTTGCCCAGATCGGTGCCCACCGCTTCGTCATTGATCAAGACGGCAGAGTAGGTACCGCTGCCCACCAGTTTCAGCCGTGCATACAGCCCCGGGGTGAAGCTGCCATCAGCGTTATCGAACACCGCGCGTCCGCGAATGGTGCCGGTTTTCGGATTGACCTGGTTGTCGACGAAGTTCATTTGCCCCAGATGTGGATTACCGTCTTCGTTCGACAGCCCCAAGTACACCGGCGTGGTCTGGCCGCGCTGGCCTTGACGGGCCAGTTGCGTGTACTTGAGGAATACGCGCTCGTCGGCATCGAAATAGGCGTAGACCTTGTCAGTGGACACTACGCTGGTCAGTGGCGAGACGTCGGCCGTCACGATGTTACCGGCAGTGATTTCGGCACGGCTGACGCGGCCGCTGATCGGGGAAGTCACACGGGTAAAGCTCAAGTTGAGCTTGGCCAGGTCCAGCTCGGCCTGAATCGCGGCAACCCCGGCACGGGCTTGCTCAGAAGCCGTAGTGCGCGACTCGGCCAACTCGGCCGAAATGGCATTGCTTTCACGCAAGCGCTCACCGCGCTGTGCTTCGTTCTGACTGCGGGTGGCATTGGCGCGCGCCTGCTGCACTTGAGCTTCAAGGCGACGCACTTGGGCCTGGAACGGGCGCGGATCAATCTGGAACAACAGGTCGCCTTTCTTCACCAATGCACCTTCGGTGAAAGCAACCTGATCAATCTGCCCGGACACGCGCGGGCGAATCTCGACGGTTTCGGGGGCCTCAAGGCGCCCGGTGAACTCGTCCCATTCATTGACCGGCTGTTCGAGTACTTTGGCCACACTGACTTTTGCAGCAGGAGCTGGAGCAGTCGCTTGTGGAGTTTTGCCGCATGCACTCATCACCACGATGGCCAAGGCCGCGAGCGGGAAGCGCAAATGTTTAAGTGACTGTTCCATGAGAGGGGAGTCCGCCAATCTATTGAGATGGGGCGGATAATGCTGGCGCGCATGCTGGCGCACGAATCGAACCCAGCGAAGGTCACTATCATCCAGAATGATATAAACCCTGAGCAAGCCCTCTAGCCTGCGCTTTTTGTTAGGGGGCTATCAATTAATCTTTATCGTTTGCTGCAAACAATCAGAACCTGCTCAGAAATATACAGAAAGTCCCTACAGCATCCCAGAACCTCTTGTCATAGGGTTTCCACTCACCGAAATAGAGTGGAAGTTATGGCTAATCACGGTTACATGACCCTCACGGGCAAAACGTCAGGATTAATATCGGCGGGTTGCTCTACCCAGAATTCTATGGGTAACAAGTGCCAAATAGAGCATGCCGACGAAATTATGGTGCTGTCCTGCACTCACAACATGACCAACACCGGACATCTGAATAAAGCAACCCACGGCCCCATTATCATCACTAAAAACGTTGATAAATCTTCACCGCTGCTCGCTCAATCACTGTCCAGCCGTGAAGAGATAAGTGGCGTTATCAGCTTTTACCGACTCTCTTCTTTGGGTACGCACGAACGGTTCTACTCCATCTCGATCGAGGGCGGCATAATCGCTGACCTGACGCTCGACATGCCGCATGCTGTTTTACAAAATGAAGCCGAACCTCAAGAACATCTAGCCATTCGTTATCGCGAAATCACCTGGACCCACCATGTGGCAGGTACCAGTGGTTATAGTTATTGGGGGGCATGAGGCATGAGACCGCAAAAAACCAATTGCCCGCCAACACGTTGTGATGATTGGTTAGTTAGCGAGGCGGCCGCAAACGTGAGCCGTCAAGCTTGCACGTTAAGTGCAAGGCACATTAATGATGGAACCTTGAGGTTACAGTTCAATCGAGAGGTTTCTTATTACACCCAGGGGATTGTGAAGGATGTGTCTCAAGGCAATAAAACGGTAGAGCAGGGTTTGAAAGAGCTTAAGGATGAGCAGGGTAGTTTGCTTAGTCAGGCGAGGGAGGTCACTTTACGAGGTGCAAGTGTTATCTCAGGAACGCTTCAGTTTGCAGCGGGGGCAGGTATTTGCTATGCCTCCTTGGGTACGCTCTGTTTTGTCGCAGGTATACCCATGATGCTCAATGGTGCTAATAATACCTATGAGAGCGGACGTAACCTGCTCGAAAACCGTTCCGATGTCGTGGGGCCGCTTAGAAAGGGATATCGAGCACTGTCAGGAGTACTGGGTAGCGGCAATTGTGAAGCCGATATAGCTTATGGCGTTGTGGACTTATCCTCCTCGGCTTACGGCATAGGCAAACTTGTATTAAAGCCTGACGCATGGCGTTTATTTAGGTATGTGCGATCAGATTATGTAAGGGCATACCATCACGCTTCGCGCGGCGGGTTTTTCTTCGATAGATTTATAGATGGAATGACCGCAAAAACAATGTATGACATGTGTAATCATCAAAGTGAATAGTCTTATTTTTTATCTGTTTTTTGTTCTGATGACTCTGCTCCTATATGGGCTTTCTCGTTGGGCATGCTGTGAATTTTCGGGGCGTTATTTTTCCCCGTGGAAGTTTTGGTGCGCAGGCATCTATAACTTACTATGCATGTTTATACACGGTAACTTTGTCGAAAACAGTACTCTGCCGCTCTTGGGGGAAATCGATAACTCTGTCCTGGGCTGGCTATCGCTGATCATGATATTTGCTCATGTAGCTTCCTTGCCAACTAGCTGGGATAGGAAATGCTGGCTTTCCCGAAATAAAAATTAACCAAAAAAGTTCTATGTTTCACCATGCCCCCCAAAAAACATCTGAATACGAGAGCGTAACCAACGTTCCCCTGGATCGTTGTCTTGAGCTCCGCGCCGCGCCATATGTACTTCAAACGCCGGGTAGCGGGGGGCTCTTACGCGCACGCACCACCCACATCGCTCAGGGTATCAACGGTGTAGTCCGGCACAGTGGCGAGATTGTCGGTGCCCGTAGCAATGTGCTCACATTATCGAATTGGCCATGCAGGCGGCGAAGATACTCCCGGGGGCCAAATTGATTGAATTCACCGGTATGGGCCACGCGCCGTAAATGGAAGACCCGACAGGATTCAACGCCACCCTGATCAAGCAGTTGAGCCTGAAACCGGGGCTATTTATTAAGTCCTCATTGGCCGGCCAGCAGACCGGCTAATGGCCATGCTCTTTGCCGCGAACCTTGATTTAGACGCTTTTAATGCGTTATAGCTAAAAAGGAAACCTATTTGGACACAGGAAATAACACACCTTATGGACGGAAGCACACGTATCCATCGCCAGTCCGGCTCACGATCCGCACCCCTGATTGCGAATTGTGGGCCTCACATCAAGCACTGCGCATTCGCAGCTACAGGGTACATTTCCCGACTCTTGATCTTCATGGCCTTACCTTATCTTCGTCCCTGTTTCTCAGGGAACTGCGCCGACTGGCGCCATTGCTACGTCCCCCCGCCTGACACCCACTGAACACTGCTGCCTCTCGGCACTTCATCTGACCCTCATTGCCTGATCTGAACCCGGCGGACGGCTAAATTCCGTGTCCGGCGTGCAGAGACGATCCTCTTTCCACGCGCCTGCCAGACATTCGCACGGGCGCGAGCAGTTCAAGGAGTTACACCACCAATGATCTATTTCCAGGGCAAACGCATCCTCAGTGCCATATTCGATATGGACGGCACGATGTTTGACACCGAGCGCTTACGCTTCAAGACCTTGAAGCAAGCGGCGATGGAGATTTTCGGCAGCCCGCTGAGTGATGAAACCCTGACTGGTTCACTGGGTTTAAGTGCCAAACGCGCTGAAGCACTGGCAAAGGCCAATCACGGCGCAGACTTTCCCTACGCCCAAGTCAGGCAACGGGCAGATGAGCTTGAGCTGGCGCATGTGCGCAATCATGGCGTGCCCATCAAAGACGGCTTGCTCGACGTGCTAGAGCGTCTGCGCCGCTGTGGCCTGACCATGGCCGTGGCCACCTCCAGCCGACGCGCGATTGCCGAGGAATATTTGATCAACGCCAACGTGCTCAAGTACTTCGACATCACGGTGTGTGGTGATGAAGTGGAGCAAGGCAAGCCGCATCCCGAAATCTTCCTCAACGCGGCCAGCGCACTGAACTGCCTGCCCGAACACTGCCTGATGCTTGAAGACTCTGAAAACGGCTTGCTGTCAGCGATCCGCGCGAACGGGCAACCCATTCTGATCGAAGACATCAAGCCCCCGGCGCCTGAAGTCAAAGCGGGTGCGTTGCAGGCCTATACCAGCATGAGCGAATTTTTGGCGGACTTGAGCGACTGCATGCCTCACTTGGGCGTGCCTGAATTAACCGAGCCGTTTCCACAGGCCCTCAACCAGTTCAGCGTCGGCATCCACGGTTTCGGGGCGATGGGGGGTGGTTACCTGGCGCAAATTTTCTCGCACTGGGATGGTTACACCCGGCCTTGCGAAATCATTGCTGCGACCCGCTCGCCGATGCTGCGCGAAACCATTCAGGCGTTCGGTCGCTACAGCGTGCGCTACGGCGCCACCTCGTTTGATCAAACCATTGAAAACATGAGCATGATCGACATGGATGACGAGCAAGCCGTCATTCGCATGTACGACGTGGCCGAAATCGTTGGCCTGAGCCTTCCCGAGTCTGCGATCCGCAAGCAAGCGGGCGTGATTGCCCAAGGCTTGATTCGTCGTTTCGAACGCAGAAGCCGGGTACTCACCCTATTGATTGTTTTGAACAAGGTCGGCGGCGCTGCATTCGTGCGCGAGCAAGTTGAAGCGCATTTACGCCGCCTGGCCTCGCCGCAACTGTGTCAGCGCATCCTCGACAATACGTATTTTGCAGAAACCGTGGTCAGTCGCATCGTGTCCAAACTGTCCACCGACGCGTTGCTGCGACAGCTACGGATCAAGTCGAAAATGTTCGAAAACACCTTGAGTGAAGAGAGCCGCACACCGGCCACGGCCTCGAAAAAACGAGTGCCTGACTATGAGCAACTGATCAGTAGCTTCCGGCCATATGCCCAATCCAGTCAGGCGCTTAGCCAGTTGCATCTGATCCTGTTCAATAGCGAACCGGACATGCCGCTGTACGCCGAACGCTGCGGCCATTTGCTTGAGCGTCTGCGCCAGGTCAAGACAGTTGCAGACATTACCCAGACCCAAGTGATCAAGAATTTGCTGTGGAATGGCCCGCATGCCGTGATCGCCTGGTACGCCAGCCTGCTGGGGCATACCTGGCTGGGGCAGGGGATGGGCGATACACGGGTCAGCGCGCTGGCCCATCGACTTATCCGCGAAGAGGTCGGTCCGGCATTAATCGCGCAAAACCCGGAAGCGGCTGATGCTGTCGAAGATTTCTCACAGGTTTTCCTCAAGCGCTGTGCCACGTCCTTCAAAGATCCCTGTGCCCGCGTAGCACGAGACCCACTGCGCAAGTTGCAACGTCACGAACGCATCTTTCGCAGCATTGATCTGGCCCGCAAACACGGGATACCCACTCCATCCCTTGAGTTTGGGGCGGCTTTAGCCGTTCATTATGCCCTGCGCAACCCCAATGAGAAGGATCAGGAGTGCCAGTTGATACGTAAGATCTATCGTGAAAAGGGGGAGCTTTTGTCTGTTCTGAGCTATGTGGGCGACTACAATGGGCGTCCTTATTCAGGGCTGGATCCGGTCACCGACAAGGATTTGCTTGAGTCGATTTCCCGCCGGTTCATTGAACTCAAAACGCCCGATTAAAGCCCCGAAAATCGAAAGGGTGATCCTGTAAAAGGGCTCTCTTTCGTATCAGCGATACTGACGTCAGGTGTGAGATATAACGAGGTGGTTGCGAAAAGTAGCATATAGCCATGATGCGCAAGAAGTTGCGCACTCAAATGTGGATAACCGTGTGGATACATCGCTACAGCGCTCATAAAACGTGAGCTGTAGACGAGTGCGCAAGAAGTTGCGCAGCACTGCGCAACTTCTTG
>NZ_JAFCUO010000012.1:0-151444 GCF_049896545.1 Pseudomonas sp. TWR3-1-1 | reverse complement strand
GTCAACACCTCATTTCCTGCTTCGATGATTTGAAGCTAGCATCGCCGAAAACCGTTCAACTCATTGATACTCAAGGAGTTTTCCGTTTCGACTACGCCGGAAGTGGGGCGAATTATAGGGTGTTTTAAATCTGAGTCAAGGGCTAATTTTGACTTAATTAGCGGGCATCGATTTCTTCTTATATAGACGCGCAATACGCCGCACCACAACAGGCACGCGCAGCACAATCAACACAACGCCAATGGCCGCATAGATAGACCACTCCTTGAGATCCGCCCTCACTATCCACAGCATATGCAGTAATCCAAGCCCCAAAACGCCGTAGACAAGGCGATGCAGCTTTTTCCACCGGGCGCCCAAGCGTCGCTGACTGTATCGGTTCGACGTCACAGCCAGCACCAACAACCCCAAGAAACCAAGACTGCCCACAATAATGTAAGGGCGCTTGCGCAACTCAACACCCAACTGCGACCAGTCGAACCCCAGCACAAACGCCAGATACGCAAGCAGATGCAGAACAACGTAAGCAAAGCACCACAAACCGATCTGACGCCGTACGACAATCCACCCCGCCCACCCAGTCACTTTATGCAGAGGCGTCATGCACAGCGTGATCAACAATAAAATCAGCGTCCCCAACCCCTGCCGATCAACTAATACTTTTCCGGGATCAGGCCCCAAGGCCTGACTCCAAGCCTCATACAGCCATAACAGTGGCCAAATAGCTGCTGCTATAAACACAGCAGAACGCCAATACGCGAATCGCATTAATAGTTCTTCCGTAGATCAAGGCCACTGTATAAAGAGGCAACCTCATCGCCATACCCATTGAACATCTGCGTCTCGCGCACATTCGGGCTAAACAGACTGCTAGGCAGACGCCGCTCACGCGCTTGAGTCCAGCGCGGGTGGTCGACTTGCGGGTTCACATTTGCATAGAACCCGTATTCATCTGCCGCAATGCTTTGCCAGGTCGTCTTGGGCTGATCCTCCACCAGGCTGATTCGCACAATGGACTTCACGCTTTTGAAGCCATACTTCCAAGGCACCACAAGCCGTAACGGGGCACCGTTCTGATTAGGCAACTCCCGTCCATACATCCCCACCGCCAAAATAGCCAATGGGTTCATTGCCTCATCAAGTCGCAAGCCCTCGACATAGGGCCAGTCAATCAATGCGAAACCTGAACGCTGCCCCGGCATGACCTTAGGGTCCTGCAATGTTTCAAAACGGATGTATTTAGCTTTTGACGTAGGCTCCACCTGCTTGAGCAACGCCGATAAAGGGAAGCCCATCCAAGGAATCACCATCGACCACGCCTCAACGCAACGCAGGCGATATATCCGCTCCTCCAACTGGTAAGGCTTCATAAAGTCTTCCAGCGCATAGCGCCCCGGCTTACCCACCTCGCCGTCTATAACCACAGTCCACGGCTGAGTCTTCAAAGCACCTGCGTTTTGCGCCGGGTCGCTTTTGTCAGTACCAAACTCGTAAAAGTTGTTGTAGTGAGTGGCATCTTTAAAAGGCGTGATTGCTTCACCCTTTACGTTAACGGCCTGCCATTGGGTCTGGGGCAATTTTTCGGTGAACCAAGCGGGTGGTTTACCCGGCTCTACATCAGCATAACGAGCAGCCTCTTCAGCCTTTACCCAGCATGGAAGCGCAGACACAGCCAACCCGGCAAGCGAGCTGCCAAGCAATGAACGACGGGATAAATAGAAGGATTCAGGCGTGATATCCGACTCTTTACTGTCGGACGCTTTTGGGAGCTTGATTAGCATGACAACTCCGTAGCATTGGAGGACTGATGCACCAATAGACTACGGAGTATGGGAGAAATTACATCACTCGGCGTTTTTGTTACGGCGCAGACGCAATAAATATTGAACGGGACCCGACGCTGCATAAGCGAGGAATACCAACAGCAAAATACGCGGCGGATCACTGAACACCACAGCGAACACCAGGACTACAGCCAGAATGGCTACAAACGGTACACGACCTTTTAGGTCCAGCTCTTTAAAGCTGTTGTACTTGATATTGCTGACCATCAGCATGCCCGCAGCAGCGACAAGCAAAGCAACCAGGAACGACATTTTCGAGCCCTGAATGCCGTAATCGCTGAAGGCCCATACGATCCCGGCCACCACACCTGCGGCAGCCGGGCTTGCCAGGCCAATAAAGTAACGCTTGTCGGCGGTTCCGACCTGAGTGTTGAAACGCGCCAAACGCAGTGCTGCACCTGCTACATAGATGAAGGCGACCATCCAGCCGACTTTACCCATGTCACCCAAGGCCCAGCCAAAGGCGAGCAATGCAGGGGCCACGCCAAACGCAACCATGTCAGACAGCGAGTCGTATTCAGCGCCGAAAGCACTTTCGGTATTGGTCATGCGCGCTACACGGCCATCAAGCCCGTCCAGCACCATGGCGACAAAGATCGCAATAGCGGCAAAGGCAAAGTATTTGCTGGCACTCGCCGCATCACCTGCACTCATGGCGCTTTGAGCACTCATCGAGTTGATGATGGAATAGAAACCTGCAAACAGGTTTGCCGTCGTGAAAAGATTTGGTAGCAGATAGATACCACGATGCCGGACTTTACGGCCTTCGGCGTCATGTCCTTCTTCGACATGCTCATCGATAGGCAGCAGGCTATCGGCGTCAGAGGCCTGTTTTGGCTCTTCGGGACGTTCGCTCATGGACATTACCTTGCAACGATATGGAAAGTTTCGATAGAGGCTTGCGACCATCGCGGGTTCGCAAACAATCATGCTTTATACCAGAAGCCACCCCTTAAACGAAAAAACGCGGCCGAGGCCGCGTCTTTCTTTACGTCAAAAACTTAGTTTTTAGCTTTGTCGACGATTTTGTTCGCACCGATCCAAGGCATCATCGAGCGCAATTGCTCGCCGATGATTTCGATGCCGTGAGCTGCGTTGTTACGACGTTTGGCAGTCATCGATGGGTAGCCTGTAGCACCCTCACTGATGAACATCTTCGCGTACTCGCCATCCTGAATGCGCTTGAGCGCATTACGCATTGCCTGGCGGGATTCAGCGTTGATCACCTCCGGCCCCGTCACGTACTCGCCGTACTCTGCGTTGTTGGAGATCGAGTAGTTCATGTTGGCGATACCGCCTTCGTACATGAGGTCAACGATCAACTTCAATTCGTGCAAGCACTCGAAGTAAGCCATTTCTGGCGCGTAACCGGCTTCAACCAGTGTTTCAAAGCCTGCTTTGACCAACTCAACGGTACCGCCGCAGAGAACGGCCTGCTCACCGAACAAGTCAGTTTCAGTTTCGTCCTTGAAGGTGGTTTCGATGATACCGGTGCGGCCGCCGCCCACGCCCGACGCGTAAGACAGAGCAACGTTTTTGGCGTTGCCCGAAGCGTCCTGGTAGATCGCGATCAGGTCAGGAATACCACCGCCTTTCACGAACTCGGAACGCACAGTGTGGCCCGGAGCTTTCGGCGCAATCATGATTACGTCGAGGTCAGCACGCGGTACAACCTGGTTGTAATGGATCGCAAAACCGTGAGAGAAGGCCAGTGTGGCGCCTTTCTTGATGTTCGGCTCGATTTCGTTCTTGTACAGCGACGACTGGAACTCGTCCGGGGTAAGAATCATGACCACGTCAGCAGCAGCAACAGCGCTTGCAACGTCAGTCACTTTGAGGCCGTGAGCCTCAGCTTTAGCGACAGTGGCCGAACCTTTACGCAGACCTACAGTCACGTCAACGCCGGAATCTTTCAAGTTGCAGGCTTGAGCGTGACCCTGGGAGCCGTAACCAATGATGGCTACTTTTTTGCCCTGGATGATCGAAAGGTCGCAGTCTTTGTCGTAATAAACTTTCATGATTTTCCCTTATATCCAGGCCATTCAGGCCATTAGCACTTATTTGTTTTAGAGGCTGAGTACTTTGTCGCCACGGGCTATCCCGGTGACGCCACTGCGAACTGTTTCCAGGATCGAAGCGGTTCCAATCGACTGGATGAAACTGTCGAGCTTGTCACTTGTACCGGTCAATTGAACGGTATAAACACTGGCGCTGACATCAACTATCTGGCCACGAAATATGTCCGTCGTCCGCTTGATCTCCGCACGCTGAGCACCCGTGGCCTTGATTTTGACCAACATCAGCTCACGTTCAATGTGAGCGCTCTCGGACAGGTCGACCAACTTGACCACTTCAATCAGCTTGTTCAGGTTTTTAGTGATCTGCTCGATGACTTCATCGTGCCCCACCGTGGTGAGCGTCAGACGCGACAAGGTCGGGTCTTCAGTCGGCGCCACGGTCAGGCTTTCAATGTTGTAGTTACGTTGCGAAAAAAGCCCTACAACACGAGACAAAGCACCCGGTTCGTTCTCAAGAAGCAAAGAAATAATGTGCCGCATGATTAAGTACGCTCCGTCTTGCTCAGCCACATGTCTCGCATGGACCCATCTTTGATCTGCATCGGGTACACGTGCTCACTGGTATCCACCTGAATATCCAGGAACACCAAGCGATCTTTCATGGCGAAGGCTTCTTCCATCTTCGGCTTCAGGTCTTTCAGGTCGGTGATGCGAATTCCCACATGACCATACGCTTCGGCCAGCTTGACGAAATCAGGCAACGACTCCATGTAGGAATGCGAATGACGACTGCCGTAGTTCATATCCTGCCACTGGCGAACCATCCCCAACACGCCGTTATTCAGGCTGATGATCTTTACGGGCAAGTCGTACTGCAAACAAGTAGACAACTCCTGGATATTCATCTGAATGCTCCCTTCGCCTGTCACACACGCGACATCGGCATCAGGAAAATTCAGCTTCACACCCATCGCTGCCGGGAAACCAAAACCCATCGTTCCCAGACCACCGGAATTGATCCAGCGATTCGGCTTGTTGAAGCGATAGTATTGGGCGGCAAACATCTGGTGCTGCCCGACATCAGAGGTGACATATGCATCGCCCTTGGTCACTTCACAAAGCATTTCGATAACGGCTTGTGGCTTGATCTTGCTGCCGTCGCCCTTTTCATACGGGAACAGACCGCGATCACCACGCCACTCGTCAATCTGCTTCCACCAGGCAGCAACCGCTTCGGCATTGGGCTTTTCGCCAATTTCCTTGAGAATCGCGACCATTTCGGTCATGACACTCTCAACCGGGCCAACGATTGGCACATCCGCCTTGATGGTTTTGGAGATGGATGCCGGGTCGATATCGACATGGATGATTTTGGCATTCGGGCAAAACTTGGAAGGGCCGTTGATGACACGATCATCGAAGCGCGCACCCACTGCCAGAATGACATCTGCGTTATGCATGGTCATGTTGGCCGTAAAGCTGCCATGCATTCCCAACATGCCAATGAACTGACGATCAGTGCCAGGGTAAGCGCCCAATCCCATCAACGTATTGGTCACGGGCACGTTGAGCATTTTCGCCAACTCAGTCAACGGTGCAGAACCGCCGCCCAAGATAACGCCACCGCCTGCGTAAAGAACCGGGCGCTTGGCCGCCAGCAACATTTCTGCGGCCTTACGGATTTGCCCGGAGTGTCCACGAACCGCTGGACTATAAGAGCGCAACTTGGCTTTTTTCGGGAAAACGTATTCGAACTTCTCAGCCGGGTTGGTCATGTCTTTAGGGATATCGACAACCACTGGACCAGGGCGACCGGACTGCGCGAGATAGAACGCCTTTTTCATGACCTCCGGGATCTCCGAAGCATGCTTGATCATAAAGCTGTGCTTCACGATCGGCCGGGAAATACCGATCATGTCGGTTTCCTGGAACGCATCGGTGCCGACCATCGTGCTAGGCACCTGGCCGGAAATGATCACCATCGGAATGGAGTCCATATAGGCGGTAGCAATACCGGTAATGGCATTGGTAGCACCCGGCCCGGAAGTCACCAGTACCACACCGGCTTTACCGGTGGCACGGGCATAACCGTCAGCCATATGGGTCGCCGCTTGCTCGTGACGAACCAGGATGTGAGTCACTTCCGGTTCTTTGAACAGTGCGTCGTAGACGTGCAGGAGAGCACCACCAGGGTACCCGTAGATATGTTTGACACCTTCGTCGCGCAAAAAGCGGACCAGCATCTCACCGCCAGATAAAAGCTCCACGTTGTTCACCTCTAAAACGCCAGAATACCGATCGCAAAAAACGAACGGGTCTTAATAGGTTTACTTTTCAGCAGAGCATGAGCGACGGTGGTCGCCGACTACGTCAGCACTGACTGAGCAAGTATTGGGAGCCCTCCAAATATTGCGGAGTTTTCCCACCCAGCGCGAGGTAACGCGTTGCGGGTGTAACAGGTCGGCGCGGGTGTGCGCCTCATGATCTGCTGAGAGGGCCTGCTTCTGGCAGTCCCTCTACAGCGGACTTTCGATTCTTCTCATTCACCCCATCCAAGTCAAGTAAAAATTGCGCTTTTTTCCAACTACGCGCATCTGAACATGAAATAAATGGGCTTGGTGAGGGATAAAACTCGCGTGAATGGCGCAAAGCGATAGAAATATGCGCACGACTGCCGAAAAATCGGGCCGTCAGGCAATTAACGAGCGTCGACGATCAATTGGTCGAATTTTTTCAGCGCGTCACGCAGACCAAGGCTCTCTTGCGGCCGATCGGCATACACCATTTCGGCCATTTCAAGAATTCCTGACGCGTTGGGCAGTGGTAGATCCTGCTCAAGAATCTGCTTCATCTTCACCAGAAAAACCCACTGCAACCACTGATGAAAGTCCAGCTTATCCACTGAGAACGGCTCGACACTGCTCAATGCTTCGGCGCTGGGAGGTACGTCGTCCCACCAGCCCTGTGTGCGCAACTCACCCTCAATCAACAACAACTGTTCAGCGATATCAAGAAAGCGGGCATCCATCACAGACTTACCTTGGCTTTTTGACGAGCCAATGCAGCGCCAGCGGCATCACCTTGTTTCTCACGCGCTTGGGCAATCAACCCCCACAGGCTGGCTTGCAAATCGGGTCGGCCATTGGCGAATGTCAAACCGCGACGTGCAAACTGCTCGGCCTGAGCCGCGTCCCCTTGCGCCATACGAACTTGCGCCAGTCGATAGAGCACCTGCGGCTCACGGGGTGCGACACGTTGCGCACGCTCAAGACTGGATGAGGCACCATTCAAGTCGCCCGTGGCTTGTTGCTGTTGAGCCGTTGTAAGCAGCGCCAGCACCGGACCATCCAGTTGCTCATCGGCCGCCAGCCCGCCACTGTTCGACGGGATTCCACTTGGCGTAATCGGTGTCGGTGCGCTGTAGGCCGCCCCCGGCGTGTAACTGCCGGTACTGATTGGCGCCGCTGCAGGGCCGGGCGTAATCGGCCCTGGCGTGAACGGTTCGGTGCTGATCGGGGTCGACACTGCCGCGCCACCGCCCGGAATCATCACGACCACACCCGAGTCCTGAGCAATTGCCTGAGACTGCGCAGCACGTGGCGCAGCTGCTTGCGGGTAATTCCCGGCCGTGCGCTGGGCCGAAATACGTTCGTTATTCGACACCGGTACACCTGAGTCGACCACAGGGATTGAACCCTGCGGCACGCTGGCGCAACCATTGAGCAAAGCCAGGGCTGTTACAGCCGGAAACCACCACTTATTCACGTCAAACCCTCTTTGCTTAATTCAACCAGCCCTTGACCCAATCCATCACAGCGTCACCGGTTGCAGGCGTTTGCGCTGCGCAACTGGCTCCCGCTGGCGGTTCACTGCCGCGAATATACGGCATCTGCACCGCTCCAGGGCAGTTGGCATCAGACCCCTGCCCGGTATGTGGATCAATCCAGGCTTGCACGATGTTATCCGGCTGCGGCATGTCCAGCGGCAATGGATCGGCCTTGTTCATGAAGCTGGTCCATACCTGCAAAGCACCCGTTGCACCCGTGAACGGTGTTTTGCCGTTGTCATCACGCCCCAGCCAAACGACGGCCAACACATCCTGACTGAACCCTGCAAACCAGCTGTCACGCGAATCGTTACTGGTGCCCGTTTTACCCGCCAACGCGAGGCTTTTAGGCAATACGTTATAAACCGAGCGCCCGGTGCCTTCACGCATCACGTGCTGCATGGCGTTTTGAATCAGGTAGATCGAGCCCGGATCAAAGCGCTGCTGGATCTGGAACGGATAGCGCTTGAGCGGTTCGCCTTCGGCCGTCAACACACTGCGAATCCCGCGCATCGGCGTATTAAAGCCACCGTTGGCCAAGGTCTGATACATCGTCGCCACTTCCATCGGGCTGAGTGCGCCAGCCCCTAACAACATGGAAGGGAACGCCGGAAACTCGCGCTCCACACCCAGCCGCGCCAGGGTCTTGAGCACATTCGGCACCCCCACTTCCTGACCCAGACGCACAGTGCCCAAGTTGTAGGAGTTCATCATCGACTGATAAAGGAAAACCGTGCCATGGGAGCGGCGGTCATAGTTCTGAGGTTTCCAGACTTGCCCGTCCGCACCTTTAATCGACAATGGTTCGTCTGACAACCAACTGGTCAGTGTGTACTGACTCGGGCGCTCAAGAGCCGTCAAGTACACGGCGGGCTTAATCAATGAGCCAATCGGACGTACCGCATCCAGCGCACGATTGAAGCCCGCGTAACCTGGCACACGACTGCCAATCAAAGCCTGGACTTCACCGGTCTCCGGGTTGGTCACCACCATGGCCGCTTCAACTTCATCAGCACCTTTGCGCCCAGCCAGACGCTTGAAGGTTTCGCCCACGGCAGCTTCGGACTTCATTTGCAGAATCGGGTCAAAGCTGGTGAAAATTCGCAGCCCCTCTTCGGTCAAATCTTCGTCGCGATAATCTTCACGCAACTGACGCTTCACCAAATCAAGAAAACCCGGGAAAGAACTGTCGGCCAAACTGCCGCGTTTGGTCACACCCAGAGGCATTTTCTTGGCCGCTGCCACCTGCTCCGCGGTTGCCACGCCCTGCTGCTCCAGCAAGTCGAGTACCAAATTACGTCGCTCAAGCGCACGTTCCGGATAACGACGCGGGTTATAAGCCGATGGCCCTTTGACCATTCCCACCAATAGCGCCACTTGGTGCAGTTTGAGTTCCGCCAATGGCTGACTGAAGAAGAACTGACTGGCCAGACCAAAACCATGCACCGCACGCTGACCGTCCTGGCCGACAAAAACCTCATTGAGATAAGCCTCAAGGATCTCGCGCTTGTCGTAATGCAGCTCCAGCAGTAACGCCATCATCGCTTCGGTCAGCTTGCGGCTCAGGCTGCGCTCATTGGTCAGGTAGAAGTTTTTGACCAACTGTTGAGTGAGCGTACTGCCGCCCTGGCGCATTTGCCCGGAGGATGAGTTGACCCAAATTGCACGGGCAATCGACTTCGGCGAAACACCCAAGTGATGGTAAAAATCACGATCTTCAACCGTCACCAGCGTTTCCAGCAGAAACGGCGGCACTTGATCAATGTTGATCAGAATGCGGTCTTCAAGGTTCTTGGGATAAAGCCCGCCAATCAATAAGGGTTCAAGGCGCACCACTGGCAGTTTGGAGCCGTTGGACGCCGATAGCTCAGCCACATAATCGCCAGAAAAACGCACACGCACCGGCTGCGCTTTCTCAGCGCCTTCATAAAACTGAAAACCGCGGGTATTGAGGTCAACCGTATTGCCATTCACGGACGCCGCGCCGGGGCCACTGACCGCGTTTTCACGCCGGTAACCCAAAGCATCGAGTTCCGTCAGGAAGTCGTTCTTGCTCAGCTTTTGGCCGACGAACAGCTCTAGAGGCCGGGCGTAAACCTTGGCCGGGATAGTCCAGCGCTTACCGGAGAATTTCTCCTGAACGATAGCGTCGAGGTAAACGGCAAAACCTGCCAGCACAACCAGGCCGACCAGACTGAGCTTAAGCGCCCAGCCCAGCCACGGGCGAAGGCCGCCGCGAGCAGGACGTTTGGAACGGGAACGAGGGGATCGGGTACGAGTCATGGCGGCGGATTATACGCACTTTATTCATGTTCATCATGCGCAGCCCGGCGGTTTGCAGTACCGCTGTCAACAGCCATAATGGCCCATTGAATTTTCCCAGCCTTGAAGGATCAATCGTGAGCCAGAACCTGATCGCCGCGCTACAGAACCCGAACCTATACCCACATGAAGTTGATGGGTTTCAGGTCATCGAAACGCACATTTCCTGGGTGATCCTCACCGGCCCTTACGCCTACAAGCTGAAAAAACCGGTTAATTTTGGCTTTCTCGATTTCACCGACCTTGCCAAACGTCAGTTCTTTTGCAACGAAGAGCTGCGCTTGAACCAGCGTCTGACTGAAGGTTTGTACCTGGACGTTGTGCCGATTACGGGCACAGCTGAAGCCCCCGTATTGGCTGGCGATGGCCCGGTCATCGAATATGCGCTGAAAATGCGCCAATTCCCGCAGAGCCAAATGCTCAGCACATTGCAGGCCAATGGCGAACTGACTGCCGGTCACATCGACGAAATGGCGCAACAAATTGCTCACTTCCATACACATGCGCCTCACGTGCCACTTGAGCACTATCAAGGCACGCCTGAAGCCGTGATGGAGCCAGTGCGCCAAAACTTCGATCAAATTCGGCCTTTCCTGACAGATAAAGCAGACCTACAGCAACTGGACGCGCTTCAAGCGTGGGCTGAAGCCAGCTTTACCCGCCTCAAGCCTTTGCTGGAGCAGCGCAAAGCCCAAGGCTTCATCCGCGAATGTCACGGTGATATTCACCTGGGTAACGCCACCCTGATTGATGGCAACGTGGTGATCTTCGACTGTATTGAGTTCAACGAACCCTTCCGCTTCACCGATGTTTACGGCGATGTCGGCTTCCTGGCAATGGACCTCGAAGACCGTGGCCTGAAATGTTTGGCGCGCCGTTTTGTCAGCCAATACCTGGAGCTGACAGGCGACTATCAGGGCCTTGAACTGCTCAACTTCTATAAAGCCTATCGTGCCCTGGTGCGCGCCAAAGTCAGTCTGTTCAGCATGCCGGCCGAAGCCAGCCCGGTGCAACGCGCCGCCACGCTGCGCCAGTACCGCAACTACGCCAACCTGGCAGAAAGCTACAGCACTATTCCTTCCCGCTTCCTCGCCATCACACACGGCGTTTCGGCTGTGGGTAAAAGCTCGGTTGCCATGCGTCTGGTTGAGTCTTTGGGTGCGATTCGATTGCGCTCTGATGTCATCCGCAAGCAGTTGTTTGGTGAGCAAAAGACGGAAAATGCTGTAGGCCAAGGGATCTACAATGCCGACGCAAGCGTCAGCACTTACAAAAAGCTGCACGAATTGGCCGAAACCGTGCTGCGTGCGGGTTTCCCGGTGGTCATTGATGCCACCTACCTCAAGCGTGATCAGCGTGACGCTGCTGCCAGCGTGGCCGAGTCCACGGGCGTGCCTTGCTTGATCCTCGACTGCACGGCACCCGATGCAGTGATCGAAGGATGGCTAGCTCATCGCCAGTCCGAAGCAAAGGACCCCTCAGACGCCACCCTTGAGGTGGTACGCGCGCAACAGACAAGCCGCGAGCCACTCGGCGCAGATGAAGCGCTACGCAGCAAGCACGTTGAAACCCACAACAGTAAAAGCCTGGACACATTGATCGCAGATATTCGTCAACGATTACCCGGCCTTTAATCGCTAAACCAGGCCGCGAAACCGCAAGGGTTTCACGGCCTCGCAATAGTGGCACTATAATGGCGTCATAAATCCAACAGGAGACGCAACCATGAGCCGCCCACGACTGCTTGATTCTGCGCTTTACGCCTTGTTGCACAAGGACGATATCCGCGGATTTAACCAAGAGCGCCCACAAGGCCCTATCGACATGTCCGGTGGAGACTTTCGAGGGCTCGACCTGCGCGAACTGAATGCTCAGGAGGTCGATTTCACAGACGGTTATTTCCGCTCTGCTGATTTGCGCGGACTCGATCTACGCACAACCTGCATTGAAGGCGCCAGCCTGGCCCACGCGCAGATTTCCGGCGCTTACTTCCCGGTTGAACTGACCGCCGATGAGATTCTCATGTCCGTCAACTTCGGCACGCGGTTGCGCTACCGCACAAAGTAGGAAAATACGACATCGAGTCCTACGCTTTTTGCGTCGGCGTGGACTTGCCTGTCGCTGACATTCAGCCGCTCTAACTAAATGCTTCCAGCCCTTCTTTGGTTGTCCTCAACAACCAAAAAACACATTTCAAAATGCCTACTTGTTCCAAAACCGACTAAAGAACTGCGGTTTTCCTACCGAGCGCTACACTCCTGTAAGACTGGCTTAGTCCCGTAAACACTGCGCGTGCCGTCGCAAGGAGGCTTGATGAATGATGAACTCCAGAACTTGAGAAATCTTGGAAAGACGTCGGCGCAATGGCTACACGCTGTAGGTATTCATAGCGCTTCAGATTTGAAACGGCTGGGCGCAGTCGATGCCTATCGCGCCGTCAAAGCGCGCGGGTTTAGAGCATCTAAAGTGCTGCTCTATGCGATTGAGGGCGCTTTGCTGGATGTGCACTGGAATGACATTCCTGTGGATCGCAAAGAAGCCTTGAATAAACAGGTGGACGTTTTGTCGCCCACGCGCAAAGCCTGACAGTTTTTAGGGCGCGCGAAGAAAGTCGATAAACAGGTGTTGACAGCGTAATGAGAATTGTTATGATTACGCCATCTGGTCGCGAGACCAGCCGATCTTCTGGAAGGCCCTTGGTTCGGACTCTCAGAAAATCTCCTCATCAGGCTAATCACGGTTATTTGACCCGGCTCTTGCCGGGTCTTTTTTTGCCTGTCGAACAGTAACAGCCTTAACGCCGATGCCTTATTTCAGCGCGCAATAATCAACGGGTGCCCTAGCTCAGGGTGCGGCTGAACCAACACATCCAAGCCAAACACAGCTTTGAGTAATTCTGGCTGCAACACACCTCGCGGACGGCCTAAAGCACGCGCTTGGCCGTCCTCCAACAGCAGCAAACGATCGCAATACCGCGCTGCCAGGTTCAAGTCATGCAAGATGATCAACACCGCCGCGCCGCGGTCGGCAAAGGCGCGGATGGCTTTGAGTGTGGTGTGCTGGTGCAAAGGGTCCAGCATTGACGTGGGTTCATCCAGCAACAAGGTTTGCCCGCCCTGCCCCGGCCACAACTGCGCTAACACACGCGCCAGATGCACCCGCTGACGCTCCCCGCCCGATAACGCCAGGTAACTGCGCCCGGCCAAATGTTCTACGTCAGCGGCCTTCAGAGCCTCATGCACGATTTCGGCATCGCGAACATGGCCCGTCTGGTGGGGCAAACGGCCCATGCCCACCACCTCTTCAACTCGAAACGCGAAGTCCAGCGTCGAAGTTTGCGGCAACACGGCCAGTCGCTGAGCGCGCTGGGGGCCTTTCCACTGATTCAAGGCCTGATGATCAAGCCACACCTGCCCCTGCGTTGGCGCCAGCTCCCCGCACAGAGCAGCCAACAGTGTGCTCTTACCTGCGCCATTAGGCCCCAGCACGCCGAGCACTTCCCCAGGGCGAACCTCAAGCGTGACATCCGACAGCACCATTTTCTGGTTGCGACGAATGTGCAAGTTCTCCGTTCGCAACATCAGTGACGGCCTCGCAGTAATAAATAGAGGAAGAATGGTGCACCCAGAAAAGCCGTCACAATGCCTATCGGCAATTCGGCGGGCGCCAGCGCCAAACGTGCAATCAGGTCCGCGAACAACAATAAGCTGGCGCCCGCCATTACAGACGCAGGCAATAACACGCGGTGATCGGGACCCGCCAGGAGCCGCACCAGATGCGGCACCACCAAACCAATAAAACCGATCATACCGGCCGCTGCCACAGCAGCCCCCACACCCAAAGCCGTACAAAACACCAGTTCACGCTTGAGCCCTTCAACATCAATGCCCAAATGGTTGGCCTCTGACTCACCCAGCAACAGCGCATTCAATGCACTTGCCCGGCGAGGCAACCAGAGCGCAACGCCCGCAGTGACCAGTAGTAACGGCCACAGTCGCGCGTAACTGGCGCCATTCAAACTGCCCAAATTCCAGAAGGTCAGCGTGCGAAGGGTCGCGTCATCCGCCAGATAGGTGAAAAGCCCCACCGCGGAACCGGCCAAGGCAGTCAAGGCGATGCCGGCAAGCAACATAACCGCGACATTCGTCTGGCCATTACGCCGCCCCAAACGGTAAACCAGCGCCGTGACGCCCAACCCGCCGAGAAACGCGCTTAACGACAACACATAAGGCCCGAGGACATCAGGCAAACCGCCAAAGGCTGAGCCGCCAACAATGGCGATAGCCGCACCCAGCGCGGCGCCACTGGACACGCCCACCAAACCTGGATCGGCCAAAGGGTTTCGAAACAAGCCCTGCATGGCAACGCCCGAGAGTGCCAGCACACCGCCCACCGCCAAACCCAATAAGGTACGCGGCACACGGATCTGCCCAAGTATCAGCTCCGCCTGCTCCAGGCCTTCGCCCTGGATCGGCATACCGAGCAAGCGCAATGCTGCGCGCAAAGTGTCAAAGAGCGGCAGGCTCACTGGCCCCAGTGCCAACGACAGCCAGGTCGCCAGTAGGCACAACATGCCCAACCCTATAAACAAAGGACGGGGCTTTACCAGCGTCCTCATGGAGCAACCGAGGCCGCAGGGTAAAACTCAGCCGTAAGCTGTTTGAGACGGTCCGGCAAACGTGGCCCCAGCCCCCCCACCAGCAGCGTCGGATCAACTTCATAAATGCGCCCGGTTTTAGCCGCGCGAATCGATGCCAAAACCGGGTTTTCTTTCAAGAGCGCTGCGCGCGCGGCGTCCCCACTCAAACTGCGGTCAGCAAACACCAGCACCTCGGGATTGAGCCCCGCCAATGCCTCAACTGAAAAAGGTTTGTAACCGGTGTGGGTCGCAAGGTTATGACCTCCGGCTTGCGTCAACAGCCAGTCGGCTGCGGTGTCCTTCCCGGCAATCATGGGTTTTCCGCCTGCATGCCCCAGCAACAGCAAAACACCCGGGGCCTTGTACTTGGCCTGTAGTTGCTTGACTTGAGCTTGTTGTTGCTCCATCTGTTGCTGATAGCTCTCAAACACCTGCATTGCGTGAGGCTCGTCACCCAACAGACGGCCCAAACGCGCAAGGTTAGACTGCAAAGCACTCAGCTCAGGCTGTGCCGAGAACATCTCAACGGACACCCCGGCACCACGAATCTGCGACAACGTTCCAGGCTTCCCCATCTCTTCGGTGCCAATCAATACATCCGGCCTCAGACTCAAAATACCCTCCGCCGAGAGCTCACGTTGATAACCGATGCTGGGCAGCGATTTAAGTGATGCAGGATGTTGGCTAGTGGTATCGACCCCAACCAATTTAGACTCCGCACCCAATGTGCTCACCCACTCCGAGAGTGCGCCACCGGCACTGACCCAGCGTTGTGGCAGTTCGGCAGCTGAGCCGAGGTGACTGATCAAAAGGCCTGCACAGAGCGTAATCAGGCGGATACTCAAGCGCATACAGAGGCGTTCCTTGAAAAGAGAACTCAGCGGGATACGTGAAAATCCCGCACCGTTGAAACAACACATCGAAGTACAGCGGGCCATTTGATAATTGTTTGCATTTGCACGTCAACCATTTAACTCGCTCTAACCTGCGCCCTCAACGCTAGCATCAGGTGCTATTAAGGATTGCAATGAAGTTGTTATGTCACTCACACGAATTGAGCGAGGGTTGCAGCCGCAGCGTCGACACGCCTGAGCTGGACCTGTTTGTCGTCCGTCGCGAAGGGCAGGTCTACGCCTATAAAAATCGCTGTCCACACCGCCACGTCAGGTTGGAATGGCAGCCCGATCAATTCCTCGATGAAAGTGCCAGCCTGATTAAATGCGCGACACACGCGGCCTTATTTTTGATTGAGTCTGGTGAGTGCGTTGCCGGGCCTTGCGCCGGGCAATTTCTGACAGCCATTGACTGTCGTGAAGACAGCCAAGGCATATGGATGAGCGATGACGCTTCAGAAGATGACTGCTAAGCGTCGGTCTACCACAACCGTTTCAGGAGTAAGGCTCACGCCGTAAGCCAGCACTTGCACGCCAGCAGCGACCGCTTCGCTTAATGCGGCCGCGTAACCGGGGTCAATTTCTTGCGCCGGCCGCACCGCATCGACCCCCGTAAGATTGACGCAATACAGTTGCACGGCTCGCACGCCTTCACGCGCCAAACTCGCAAGTTCACGTAAGTGTTTGGCACCCCGTTGTGTGACCGCATCCGGAAAGGCAGCGATACGCGAGTCCTCAAACCCCAAGGTCACACTTTTGACTTCAACAAACGCAAAACCGTCAGGGTACTCCAGGCGAAAATCAATCCGGCTGTTTTCCTGCCCGTATGCCACTTCACGTTTGAGCGCGGTGAAACCCTTGAGTTCACTGATCTGACCGGCCAGTAACGCCTCTTCAATCAAGCGATTCGCGCGCCCGGTGTTCACACACGCCAACCGCCCTTGTGGCGTCTCGCTGATTTCCCACGTGCCCGGCAGCTTGCGCTTTGGGTCATTGGAGCGACTGAACCAGACCTGCCCACCCTCGACCATGCAATTAAGCATGGATCCAGTGTTCGGGCAGTGGATGGTCATCAACTCACCGTCGGCAGTTTCGATGTCGGCCAAGAAACGCTTGTAGCGCTTGATCAAACGCCCTTCTTCCAACGCTGGAGAAAAAAGCATCAGGCTTTCCAGCTCTGTAAGCCACGCGCAATGCGCTCAACCGCTTGCTGTAGGCGTGGCAGGCTTTGGGTGTAGGCAAAGCGCACATGATGCCCCGCCTGAAAACGGCCAAAATCAAGGCCCGGCGTGAAGGCTACGTGCTCCGTTTCTAGGAAATGTCGGCAAAACGCGAAGGCATCGCCCCCAAATGCGCTGATGTCGGCATACAGGTAAAACGCGCCTTCGGGCTCTACTGCGATTCCGAACCCTAGCTCACGCAATGCGGGCAGCAAGAAGTCACGACGACGGCCGAACTCGGCGCGTCGCTCCTCCAAAATGGCCAGCGTCTGCGGCTCAAAGCAGGCCAACGCGGCGTATTGCGCCATGCTTGGCGCGCTGATGTAGAGGTTTTGTGCCAGCTTTTCGAGATCTGCCACGGCTTGCGGTGGCGCCACCAACCATCCCAGGCGCCAGCCGGTCATACCGAAATACTTGGAAAAACTGTTAAGTACAAAAGCGCTGTCATCAACCTCCAGCACACTCGGTGCGTCACACCCGTAGGTCAGGCCGTGATAGATCTCATCGACCACCAAATGCCCGTTACGCGCCTTTACCGCAGCTGACAACGACGTCAACTCTTCACGACTCAACAGGGTGCCAGTGGGGTTGGCAGGCGATGCGACCAAGGCACCCACGCTGTCTTGATCCCAATAACGCTCAACGTGGTCGGCGGTCAGTTGATAGCGCACCTCCGGACCGACGGGCACCAATTGCGCAGCGCCTTCAACCAGACGCAGGAAATGTCTGTTACAGGGGTAGCCAGGATCAGCAAGTAGCCAGTGCTTTCCCGGATCTACCAGTAGGCTGCTGGCTAAAAGCAGTGCGCCTGATCCACCTGGAGTAATCAGAATTCGCTCCGGGTCAATATCCAGCCCGTAGCGTTGTTGATAAAACCCCGAGATGGCTTGGCGCAGCTCTGGCAGGCCGCGGGCCGCGGTGTAGCGGGTTTTACCCGCCGCCAACGCCGCTTGCCCTGCCGCAATGATGGGCTCGGCGGTGGTGAAGTCAGGCTCACCGATCTCCAGGTGAATTACATCGTGCCCCGCCGCTTGCAACTCATTGGCTCGGGCCAATAATGCCATCACGTGGAACGGTTCGATTGCGCGGCTTCGCGCACTGTAAGACTGAGCCATGAGCCTGCCTTCCTGGGTAAGCAAAAGCCCGATTCTACCCAAGGCCGTGCTCAAGGGAGAGCTAAATACAGTCTTAACACCAGCGCGAGTAGAACCAAACGGCGCAAGCCCCGGTCACAGCTCGACTAAAATTAATATTCAGCCATTAATCTCAAGCACCACAGGCGTTGTACACAATCATCGGCCACAGGCCAGACAACAGGGAGTAGCGCGGCCCGATTTGATCTGGTAAGTTCGCCCGCTTGCAGCCGCAGGGCCGGCAGGTGTCGGTGATGTTGCAATCCTGCGCAATGGATTAGAAGAATGAGAGGCGGTCCATTTCATGCCCACACAAGCAAAGCAACAGAATAGTCAACTTAGCGGCTTCGAACCCTACGTTGAAAAGAAGGGTGAAGAGTACATGGGCGAGCCCATGCGCAAGCACTTCACCAAGATTCTGCAAAAGTGGAAACAGGACTTGATGCAGGAAGTCGACCGCACCGTTGATCATATGAAAGACGAAGCGGCAAACTTTCCTGACCCGGCCGACCGCGCTAGCCAGGAAGAAGAATTCAGCCTGGAACTGCGTGCCCGCGATCGCGAGCGCAAGCTGATCAAGAAAATCGACAAGACGCTGCAATTGATCGAAGACGAAGAATACGGCTGGTGCGAGTCCTGTGGCGTTGAGATCGGTATTCGCCGACTCGAAGCACGCCCGACTGCTGACATGTGCGTAGACTGCAAAACCTTGGCTGAAATCAAGGAAAAACAAGTCGGCAAATAACCGCTGGCTTGACCAAATGGGGCGTGCGAACGCCCCATTTTTGTTTTTGCGATATGACCGCGTACCGTGGCAACAATGACGCTGTCGTCGTAACGTCAGGCTCTGCGCTACGGCAGACCACTCTTGCACGCTGGGTCCACCATCGCTTCGCACTCTGACGCAGCCTTCGGCAGTTGCTACGGAATTATGCAATGACCGCTCCTTGCTCAAACCCCTCTTACATCGGGCGCTTCGCCCCAACCCCCAGTGGCCATTTGCACTTTGGCTCACTGGTCGCTGCCCTCGCCTCTTATCTTGACGCCCGCTCAGTGGGTGGCCGCTGGTTGCTGCGCATGGAAGACCTAGATCCCCCGCGTGAAATGCCCGGCGCCCAAACCGCCATTCTGCAGGCCCTTGAGCGCTATGGCTTTGAATGGGATGGGACGTTGATACGCCAAAGCGAACGTCACGAGGCTTATGCCCAGGTTGTGGATAAATTGTTCAGCCAAGGCCTGGCCTATGCCTGCACCTGCTCGCGTAAACAACTCGAAGGCTACAACGGAATCTATCCCGGCTTTTGCCGGAACGCCGGCCACCCGATGGAAAACGCAGCCATCCGCTTGCGGGTGCCTGAACTGCACTACGCCTTCACCGATCGCGTGCAAGGCAGGTATGGCCAACATGTAGGACGCGAGGTCGGCGACTTCATCATTCGCCGCCGCGACGGGCTGTATGCCTACCAGTTAGCGGTGGTACTCGATGATGGCGCCCAAGGTGTTACCGATATCGTGCGCGGCGCCGACTTGCTGGACTCAACACCGCGCCAGCTTTACCTGCAAGAGCTGCTGGGATTGTCACAACCGCGCTACCTGCACGTGCCGCTGATCGTGCAACCCGACGGCCACAAACTGGGCAAGTCCTACCGCTCGCCCCCCCTGACGCCCGAGCAAGCCACGCCGCTGCTGTTACGTGCCCTGCGCGCGCTGGGCCAGCCCACTGACGACAGCCTTGCGCACGCAAGCCCGCGTGAGGTTCTAGACTGGGGCGTAGCGCACTGGGACGCCGGGCTGATCCCGCGCGCGCTCACCTTGCAAGAAGCGCAATTACGCTGACACCTCTTGCAGGTTGCCAGCCATCCGTTACCATCGCCGCACGTTTTTGGGCATGCGGCCCGTAAAAGTGAGGCCAGGATGTATATCTATCGATTGGTCCTGTTGCTGGTGGTCGGGATCTACCTGTTTTCCCCTGCCATCATGGATTGGTGGATCAATGCGACAGGTGCCTGGTATCGGCCCTACCTGCTCTGGCTGATTCTGATCGTGGTGACCTTTATTCTTCAGAGCCAAAAAGATGCCGATGAGCTTTAGCCTGACCCAGATGGTGCTCGTCAGCGCCGCGTACCTGCTGGTGCTGTTCGGTGTGGCCTGGATCAGCGAGCGCGGGATGATCCCGCGCGCCATTATTCGTCACCCGCTGACCTACACCCTGTCACTGGGTGTCTATGCCAGTGCCTGGGCGTTTTATGGCACGGTGGGGCTGGCTTACGAATACGGTTACGGATTCCTCTCCAGTTACCTCGGCGTTTCAGGGGCTTTTCTTCTAGCGCCTGTACTGCTTTATCCCATTCTGAAAATCACTCGCACGTACCAACTGTCCTCACTCGCCGACTTGTTTGCTTTCCGCTTTCGCAGCACATGGGCCGGCGCGCTCACCACCATCTTTATGCTGATTGGCGTGCTACCGCTGTTAGCCCTGCAAATCCAGGCCGTGGCAGACTCCATCAGCATCCTCACCCGCGAACCCGTGCAACACCGTGTCGCACTCAGCTTCTGCGCCATGATCACGCTGTTCACTATTTTCTTCGGTTCCCGGCACATCGCGACGCGCGAGAAACACGAAGGGCTGGTCTTCGCCATCGCGTTTGAGTCCGTCATCAAACTGCTCGCCATCGGCGGGGTGGGCCTCTATGCGCTATACGGCGTATTTGATGGCCCGCAACAACTTGAGGTGTGGCTGCAACAAAATCAGACCGCACTGGCCTCTTTGCATACCCCTCTGCAAGAAGGCCCGTGGCGCACTCTGCTGTTGGTGTTTTTTGCCTCGGCCATTGTGATGCCGCACATGTATCACATGACCTTCACCGAAAACCTCAACCCCAGGGCGCTGGTCAGCGCCAGCTGGGGCCTGCCGTTGTTCCTGCTGCTGATGAGTCTCGCAGTGCCGCTCATTTTGTGGGCCGGACTAAAGCTGGGCGCGACCACCAACCCCGAATATTTCACCCTGGGCATTGGCATTGCTGCCAACAGTAAATCGCTGGCCTTGCTGGCTTATATCGGCGGCTTATCCGCTTCCAGCGGGCTGATTATTGTGACCACGCTGGCTCTCTCGGGCATGGCCTTGAATCACTTGGTGCTGCCGCTTTATCAGCCACCGGCTGAAGGCAACATCTACCGCTGGCTGAAATGGACGCGCCGCGCCCTGATCGTCGCCATCATCATGGCCGGCTATGGCTTTTACTTGTTGCTGGGCGCCGAACAAGACCTGGCCAACCTTGGCATCGTCGCGTTTGTCGCCACCCTGCAATTTCTGCCGGGCGTACTCTCTGTCTTGTACTGGCCAACCGCCAACCGTCGCGGCTTTATCGCCGGACTGCTCGCGGGTATCGCGGTCTGGATGATCAGCATGCTGCTTCCGCTGATTGGCAACTTTCAGGGCTTCTACATTCCGTGGCTGGACATGATCTACGTGCTGGACGACACCAGTTGGCACATGGCTGCCATTGCGTCACTGGCCGCCAACGTACTGATGTTCACCTTGATTTCGTTGTTCACCAACGCCAGCCCAGAAGAAGCCAGCGCCGCTGAAGCCTGTGCGGTAGATAACGTGCGCCGCCCGCAGCGACGTGAACTGCATGCCGCCTCGCCGCAAGAGTTCGCCACCCAACTGGCCAAGCCATTGGGAGCCAAGGCCGCGCAAAAAGAAGTCGAGCAAGCCTTGCGCGACCTTTATCTACCCTTCGACGAACGCCGCCCGTATGCCTTGCGCCGCTTGCGCGACCGTATCGAAGCCAACCTCTCCGGGTTGATGGGGCCCAGCGTCGCTCAGGATATGGTCGAAACCTTCTTGCCCTACAAGTCAGGCGGCGAAAACTACGTCACCGAAGACATTCACTTCATTGAAAGTCGGCTAGAGGACTACCACTCACGCTTGACCGGTCTGGCGGCCGAACTCGACGCCTTACGTCGTTACCATCGCCAAACACTGCAAGAGTTGCCGATGGGCGTGTGCTCACTGGCCAAGGACCAAGAGATCCTGATGTGGAACAAAGCCATGGAAGAGCTGACCGGCATCCCGGCTCAGCGCGTGGTGGGTTCGCGCCTTAATACGCTGGGTGATCCCTGGCGCCAGCTGTTGCAAGGTTTTATTGAGCTGCCCGATGAGCACTTGCACAAACAACACCTGGCCCTGGACGGTCAAACCCGCTGGCTAAACCTGCACAAGGCCGCCATCGACGAACCGTTGGCGCCCGGCAACAGTGGCTTGGTACTGCTCGTAGAAGACCTCACTGAAACCCAAATGCTCGAAGACAAACTCGTGCATTCGGAGCGACTGGCAAGCATCGGCCGTCTGGCGGCAGGGGTTGCCCATGAAATCGGCAACCCTGTCACCGGGATCGCCTGCCTGGCGCAGAATCTGCGTGAAGAACGCGAAGATGACAGCGAGCTGACCGAAATCAGCGGCCAGATCCTTGAGCAAACCAAACGTATCTCACGCATTGTGCAGTCCTTGATGAGTTTCGCTCACGCGGGCAGCCATCAGCACACGGACGAGCCCGTTTGTCTGGCAGAGGTGGCTCAGGATGCCATCGGTCTACTGGCCTTGAACCGGCGCAATTTTGAAGTGCAGTTTTATAACTTGTGCGATCCCGACCACTGGGTCGAAGGTGATCCGCAGCGCCTGGCGCAAGTGCTGATCAACTTGCTGTCCAACGCCCGCGACGCCTGCCCTGCCGGCAGCGCCGTACGGGTCAAAAGCGAAGCCAGCGAACACACCGTCGACCTGATCGTAGAGGACGAGGGCACGGGCATCCCGAAGAACATCATGGACCGCCTGTTCGAACCGTTCTTCACCACCAAAGACCCTGGGGAAGGCACCGGTCTGGGCCTTGCACTGGTCTATTCCATCGTTGAAGAGCATTATGGACAAATCACCATCGACAGCCCGGCTGACATTCAAAGCCAGCGCGGAACCCGTATCCGGGTGACACTACCGCGCCATGTCGAAGCGACGTCCGCTGTGAACTGAGACCGTCGAGAGAACTGAATCAATGCCGCATATTTTGATCGTCGAAGACGAAACAATCATCCGCTCCGCGTTGCGCCGTTTGTTGGAGCGTAATCAGTACCAGGTCAGCGAAGCAGGCTCGGTGCAGGAAGCTCAAGAGCGTTTCAGCATTCCCTCGTTCGACCTGATTGTCAGCGATCTGCGCTTGCCAGGGGCACCTGGCACCGAGTTGATCAAGCTGGGCGAAGGCAAACCGGTGCTGATCATGACCAGCTATGCCAGCCTGCGCTCAGCGGTTGACTCGATGAAAATGGGCGCCGTCGACTACATCGCCAAACCGTTTGATCACGATGAGATGCTGCAAGCCGTCGCACGTATTTTGCGTGATCGCCAAAACGCTCAAAGCCAGCCTGCCGAGCGCCCAGCCAAAGCGTCGGGTGCCGATAAAAGCGCGAGCGATAACTGTAATGGCGAAATCGGCATCATCGGTTCATGCCCGCCTATGCAGGATCTGTACAGCAAGATCCGCAAAGTGGCGCCCACCGACTCCAATGTCCTGATCCAGGGTGAGTCCGGTACCGGTAAAGAACTGGTGGCCCGCGCGCTGCATAACCTTTCCAAGCGCGCCAAAGCGCCGATGATCTCGGTTAACTGTGCGGCGATTCCTGAGTCGTTGATTGAATCTGAGTTGTTCGGCCACGAAAAAGGGGCCTTCACCGGCGCCAGCGCAGGCCGTGCAGGCTTGGTTGAAGCGGCCGATGGCGGCACATTGTTCCTTGATGAAATCGGTGAGCTGCCACTGGAAGCACAAGCCCGTCTGCTGCGGGTGTTACAAGAGGGCGAAATTCGCCGTGTGGGTTCGGTGCAATCGCAAAAGGTCGATGTGCGCCTGATCGCAGCCACCCACCGAGACCTCAAGAGCCTGGCCAAAGTCGGCCAGTTCCGTGAAGACTTGTACTACCGCCTGCACGTCATTGCCCTCAAGTTGCCGGCATTGCGTGAACGTGGCGCGGACGTAAACGAAATCGCCCATGCCTTCCTCGCCCGTCAAAGTGCCCGAGTGGGGCGCACCGACTTGAAGTTTGCTCCCGATGCCGAACAAGCCATTCGACATTACACGTGGCCAGGCAACGTACGAGAACTGGAAAACGCCGTAGAGCGTGCTGTGATTCTGTGCGAAAGCCCGGAAATTTCAGCCGAACTGCTGGGCATCGACATCGAGTTGAGCGATCTGCAAGACGACGACTTTATCGGCCTGGGCCCACAACAGGGCATCAGTAGCGGTAACACCAGCCATGACCCGACTGAAGACCTGTCGCTGGAAGACTACTTCCAGCACTTTGTGCTTGAGCACCAGGACCACATGACGGAGACCGAACTGGCGCGAAAACTGGGCGTGAGTCGTAAATGCTTGTGGGAACGGCGCCAGCGCCTGGGTATTCCACGCAGAAAAACCGGTGTCACCAGCGAAGGGTAACGTGACAGGTAACACGGCCGACGGTGAAAAAACTGTTACCGCACGCTAAACACGTAACAAAAGCCGGGTCTTACGGTAACGAAGGCCCGGCTTTTTTTTGCGCTAAAAAACATGAAAACCCAGAAAGACCCTTATTTTGCTGGGCCGGACAAAAGTTGGCACGACCCCTGCTATATGTATTCGTACAAGAACAATAAGAATCACAGCAACACACAATAAAAATAAGACGTATCGGCTCACGCATAACAAGAACAACACGGCGGAGGCGCAGCTAACTGATTCTTTTGGAGAGGTGTTGTCATTGGGGCTTGCCCCACGACTAGGCAGAGAACAACAAAAACTGCACTTAAAGCAGAGCCTGAACTAGTTGGATCACTGATCACATCAACACAGCGACCAAAGCAATCCGTTTGCTCTTATCTCCCTATTGGGAGGGTTACACAGGTAAAACTTGGGTAACCAGGGCAATTAACAAAAACAAAAAGCCCGCAACCAATAATAAAAATAGAGCACGCAACTAATTCTGGGGGAGCTTCGGCTCCCCTTGTGGTTCCTGACATTCAGAAAATTTTACAGCCCGTCTGGCCCGGTACTCTCGTAACGACCAAGGCCACTAGAGGCAATCGACAGGCTACGCGTCCTACACCATCCCCTGACTAAATGCTAGAATCCCCGCCCATCATGCGGTCATTCTTCGTTTTGGCCGAACATTCCTTCAAACAGTGCATCCCATGCTGAAGAAGCTGTTCCAGTCATTCCGTTCTCCCAAGCGTCGTACGCAACAACTGCGCAGCACCCCTGAAGTGCTCAACAGCAGCCAACATTCGCTGCAACGTGCCCAGTTCAGCCGCTACGCGGTCAACATTGTCGAACGCCTGCAAAACGCCGGTTACCAGGCTTATCTGGTCGGCGGTTGCGTACGCGACATGCTGCTCAACATCACACCCAAAGACTTTGACGTGGCCACCAGCGCTACGCCAGAACAAGTGCGTGCCGAATTTCGCAATGCGCGAATCATCGGTCGTCGCTTCAAGTTGGTGCACATCCACTTTGGGCGCGAAATCATCGAGGTGGCGACCTTCCGTGCCAATCATCCGCAAAACGACGAAGAGGAAGACAGCAACCAGTCCTCGCGTAATGAAAGCGGGCGTATTTTGCGCGACAACGTCTACGGCACCCTCGAAGAAGACGCCCAACGTCGCGACTTCACGATCAATGCCCTGTATTACGACCCGGTCAGCGAGCGCATTCTCGATTACGCCAATGGTGTACACGACATCCGCAATCGCCTGCTGCGCCTCATTGGCGATCCGCAACAGCGTTACCAGGAAGACCCGGTGCGCATGCTGCGGGCGGTACGGTTTGCCGCCAAGCTGAACTTCGGGATTGAAAAACACACCGCCGCGCCGATCCGCGAGCTGGCCCCCATGCTGCGCGAAATCCCGTCGGCTCGCCTGTTCGAAGAAGTGCTCAAGCTCTTCCTCTCCGGTAACGCCTGCGACACCTTCGAGATGCTGGTCGACCTTGAGTTGTTCGATCCCTTGTTCCCGGCCAGCGCCGAAGCTTTGGAGCACAACCCGACCTACACCCACACCTTGATCAGCGAAGCGTTGCGCAACACAGATCTGCGAATCAAGCAGGGTAAACCGGTGACCCCGGCGTTCCTGTTTGCAGCCCTGTTGTGGCCTGCTCTGCCCGCCCGTATTTTGCGCCTGCAAGACCAAGGCATGCCGCCTATTCCTGCCATGCAAGAAGCCGCGCACGAACTGATCGCCGAACAGTGCCAGCGCATTGCAATTCCCAAGCGCTTCACAATGCCGATTCGCGAAATTTGGGACATGCAAGAGCGTCTGCCGCGTCGCAGCGGCAAACGTGCCGACATGCTGCTCGACAATCCGCGCTTCCGTGCCGGTTACGACTTTTTGCTGTTGCGTGAAAGCGCTGGCGAGCAGACCAACGGCCTGGGCGAATGGTGGACCGACTATCAGGATGCCAACGACAGTGGCCGCCGCGACATGATTCGCGACCTGAGCAACGCCAAGGACGATGGCACCGGCCCTGCACCGCGTAAACGCCGCCGTACAGGCGCTAACAAGCGCAAACGCAGCGCTGGCGCCGACGAGTAAGTGATGGAACGCATCTACATTGGAATGGGCAGCAATCTGGCTGACCCGGCCGAGCAATTGCGCAACGCGGTAGAAGCGATTGCGCAACTGCCCAACTCGGTGTTTGTCGGGGTCTCAGCGTTCTATCAAAGCGACTCCCTGCTGCCAGGCCAACCGCGTTACACCAACGCAGTGGCAACCATCGAGACTCACATGGCCCCCCTTGAGCTGCTCGATGCTTTGCAAGCCATCGAAAACGACCAAGGCCGTGAGCGACTTGAGCGCTGGGGGCCGCGCACGCTGGACCTCGACATCCTGCTGTTCGGCAATCAGCTGATCGACGAGCCTCGGCTCAAGGTCCCGCATTACCACATGCACGCCCGTCCTTTCGTGCTGTACCCCTTGGCCGAGCTGGCGCCCGCTTCGCTCAAACTGGCCGATGGCCGCAGCCTTGAACAACTTCTCAAAGACTGCCCCTTTGTCGGTCTTGAGCGCCTGCCCGGCTTAGCTGAATCGAATCAATTAGCGCGGTAACACATCGGCGGTAACACCTCTAATTGACTTCCCGTGTCCTCGTCACGACTATAGGCATCCCGCTGCCACCTACCCGGTGGCGCAATGTGAAAAGCAGGCCGTTTAGCACCTCTATAAAGGTGTGCCTGCTTATAACGATGAATCACGCGCGTTGCTCGCAGTGGTTATCGCACTGCCTG
The DNA here is from genome assembly GCF_049896545.1 of Pseudomonas sp. TWR3-1-1. Taxonomy (NCBI): domain Bacteria; kingdom Pseudomonadati; phylum Pseudomonadota; class Gammaproteobacteria; order Pseudomonadales; family Pseudomonadaceae; genus Pseudomonas; species Pseudomonas sp. TWR3-1-1. Next base: position 124,246 of record NZ_JAFCUO010000012.1, on the reverse strand, counting down.
ACGAGGATCCTTTTCATGCCAGCTATTACCCTGACCACCCTGCAAAGCCTTAAGCAAAAAGGTGAAAAAATCACCATGCTGACGTGCTATGACGCCACCTTCGCACATGCCTGCAACCAGGCCGGTGTAGAAGTGTTACTGGTGGGCGACTCCCTGGGCATGGTCTTGCAAGGGCATGACAGCACCCTGCCTGTTTCCAACGATGACATGGCGTATCACGTGGCGTGCGTTAAACGCGGCAATCAGGACGCCCTGATACTCGCCGACCTGCCTTTTATGGCGAACGCCACCCTTGAGCAAACGCTGAACAACAGCGCACAACTCATGAGGGCGGGCGCGCACATGGTCAAGGTCGAAGGTGCCGTCTGGCTGGCCGAATCCATCCGCCTGCTGACTGAGCGCGGCATTCCTGTGTGCGCGCACATGGGCCTGACGCCACAGACGGTAAACGTATTGGGCGGTTACAAGGTACAAGGCCGTAACGAAAACCAGGCACGCCAGATGCGTGCAGATGCAATTGCACTGGAACAAGCCGGTGCCGCCATGTTGCTGCTCGAATGCGTGCCAAGCGAACTGGCGAAAGAAATCACCCACGCGGTGAAAATCCCGGTGATCGGCATCGGCGCCGGCAGTGATACCGACGGTCAAGTGTTGGTGCTGCATGACATGCTTGGCTTGTCCTTGACTGGCCGCGTGCCTAAATTCGTGAAGAACTTCATGGCCGGCCAACCTGACATTCAATCGGCTCTCAGCGCCTACGTGACTGAAGTCAAAGCCGTCAGCTTTCCTGGCACCGAACACGGATTCTCTGCATGAACACAGTAAAAACCGTTCGCGAGTTGCGCGCAGCCATCGCCCGCGCACGTAGCGAAGGCAAACAAATCGGCCTGGTACCGACTATGGGTAACTTGCACAGCGGCCATGCCGCGCTGGTCAGCAAGGCGGCGCAGCAGGCCGATTTCGTGGTCGCGAGCATTTTCGTTAACCCTCTGCAATTTGGGGCCAACGAAGACCTCGACACCTACCCGCGCACCCTCGCTGCCGATCAGGAAACACTCCTGCAAGCAGGCTGTAACCTGCTGTTTGCTCCAACGGTGGATGAAATGTACCCCCACGGGATGACGGGGCTAACCCGCGTCACTGCGGCTCAATTGAGCAATGAGCTCTGCGGCAGCCGTCGCCCTGGGCATTTCGATGGCGTCACCACGGTCGTCAACAAACTGTTCAACATGGTTCAGCCCGATCTGGCGATCTTTGGTCAGAAGGACTACCAGCAATTGGCCGTTATTCGCGCCATGGTGCTCGACCTGAACATGCCCGTCCAAATCATCGGCGAACCGACTGTACGCGCCGAAGACGGTTTGGCCTTGTCCTCGCGCAATGGCTACCTGAATGAAGAGCAGCGTGCCTTGGCGCCCGCCCTGTATCGCCACCTGCGCGAAATGGCAGACGCCATCAAAGCCGGTGAACGCGACTACGCCACGCGGGTGACCCAACAGGCGGCCCACCTTGAAGCCATCGGGTTGCGAGTGGATTATCTGGAAGTTCGCCACGCAACGACGTTGCTGCCCGCGCAAACCAGTGACCGGGATCTGGTCATTCTGGTCGCGGCCTACTTGGGCACTACGCGCTTGATCGACAACATCCACCTGAACCTGGACAACACGCTCTGATTGATAGCTGGCGCGTCAGCCGCACCCGATAAAGAAACACTGAAACGATTCACCGGGCGTCACACGGTCGTGACAAAAGTTACAGCCCGGCGTCAGACAAAGCCAAGACAGATGCAGGCACTAGGGTTAATGTGATCGCCCTGCTTGTGTCCGATGTGCATTTGCAGGTCAACCGATGCCTCCCGAGGTTAATCAGGAGGTTTCGGGGTTTTCAGTGTCCAACAGGCAGTTCAAGCAAAAAAGGATATCCGCAGCGATGGCGTACTACCGCACTCCTCACGACGTTACCGCTCTGCCCGCTTGGCAAGCGTTGAAGCAACACCGCGCCAGCATGCAAAACTTCAGCATGCGCGATGCGTTTAACAGCAACCCAAAACGTTTTGAAGATTTCACCCTGAGCAGCTGCGGGCTGTTTTTGGACTATTCAAAAAACCTGATCACTGACCAAACCCGTTCGTTGCTGGTCGATCTGGCCAACGAAGTCGATCTTCAGGGCGCGATCAAATCGTTATTCTCGGGGGAGATCGTCAATGCCTCCGAAGGCCGTCCGGCCTTGCACACCGCGCTGCGCCGCCCAGTTGCCGACAAGCTGTCGGTCAACGGTGCGGACATCATGCCCGAGGTGCACAAAGTCCTGAACAAGATGACCGAGCTGGTCGGTCGCATTCACGAAGGCCTGTGGCGCGGTTACACCGACAAACCGATTACCGACATCGTGAACATTGGCATCGGCGGCTCGTTCCTTGGCCCAGAGCTGGTGTCCGAAGCGCTGTTGTCCTACGCGCAAAAAGGCGTTCGCTGTCATTACCTGGCGAACATCGACGGCAGTGAATTCCACGAGCTGTCGCACAAGCTGCGCGCCGAAACCACGCTGTTCATCGTGTCGTCGAAATCGTTCAACACCCTCGAAACCCTCAAAAATGCCCAAGCGTCCCGCGCGTGGTACTTGGCGCAAGGCGGTTCGGAAGCTGAACTGCATCGCCACTTCATCGCCGTGTCGAGCAACAACGAGGCAGCGGTCGCGTTTGGTATTCGCGAAGAAAACATCTTCCCGATGTGGGACTGGGTGGGTGGGCGTTATTCGCTGTGGTCGGCCATCGGCTTGCCAATTGCCCTGGCGATCGGCATGTCCAACTTCAAAGAACTGTTGTCCGGCGCCTACAGCATGGACCAACACTTCCAGACCGCCCCGTTCGAACAGAACATGCCGGTGTTGATGGCAGCGCTTGGCGTTTGGTACGGCAACTTCTGGGGTGCGCAAAGCCACGCGATCCTGCCGTACGACCACTACCTGCGCAACATCACCAAACACTTGCAGCAGCTGGACATGGAATCCAACGGCAAAAGCGTGCGTCAGGACGGCACCCCCGTGTCCACCGACACCGGCCCGGTGATTTGGGGGGGCGTGGGCTGCAATGGCCAGCATGCGTATCACCAGTTGCTGCACCAAGGCACCCAATTGATTCCGGCCGATTTTATCGTGCCGATTGTCAGCTTCAACCCGGTCGCCGACCACCATCAGTGGCTCTATGCCAACTGCCTGTCGCAAAGCCAGGCCCTGATGCTGGGCAAAACCCGCGCCGAAGCCGAAGCCGAATTGCGCGAACAGGGCATGCCCGAAGACGCCGTGCAAAAGCTCGCGCCGCATAAAGTGATTCCGGGCAACCGTCCGAGCAACACCTTGGTGGTTGAACGCATCAGCCCGCGTCGCCTTGGCGCGCTGGTGGCGCTGTATGAGCACAAAGTGTTCGTGCAAAGCGTGATCTGGGGCATCAACGCCTTCGACCAGTGGGGCGTAGAGTTGGGCAAAGAACTGGGCAAAGGCGTTTACTATCGCCTCACCGGCAGCCTCGAAGAGCCTGCCGATGATGCGTCAACGCAAGGCCTGATCAACTACTTCCGCGGTCGCCATCGCGGTTGATTGAGCGCCAGCCAGTCTTCACGACTGGCTGGCGGCACCGAGACGCCATGGAATTTATCCGCCGCCCCATCGAACGCCAAATCATGAGTCTGACCGGCCTTTCGCTCGGCCAGCTCGACCTCGAAAACCCCAAGGGCGACCCCGGCCTGTTCGGCCCCGACTCCATCAGCTGGCAAGTACACGGTGATTTCACCAGCATGCTGATCGGCGGCATCAGCGCCCTGATGCTGCAAGCCTTGCATCCTCTGGCACTGGCCGGGGTGTGGGATCACTCCAATTTCAGACTCGACATGCTGGGGCGATTGCGTCGCACTGGCCAGTTCATCTCTGGCACCACTTTTGGCTCCTCAGGCGATGCCGACTGGCTGATCGACAAAGTACGCCGCATTCACCTGCAAGTGACCGGCACCGGACTTGACGGCCGTCCCTATGCTGCCAGTGACCCGCAATTACTGACGTGGGTGCATGTGGCGGAAGTCAGTAATTTCCTTGCCGCTCATTTACGCTATCGCAATCCGGATTTGTCCCCAGCCGATCAAGACCGTTACTACGACGAAATTGCCGTGGTCGCTGAACGCCTGGGCGCTACAGACGTGCCCCGCTCACGCCAGCACATCGCAGACTACCTGCAAGCCATACGCCCGCAGTTGCTGTGTGATGAGCGCAGCCATGAAGTGATTCGCCTGTTGCTCAACGCCCCGGCCCCCAGTTTGCTGGCCAAACCATTTGCCGCGTTGATGATGCAAGCCGGCATCGACTTGCTGCCCGACTGGGCCAGTGATCAGTTGGGGCTTCATCAACGTCCGCCGACACGCACGCTGATCCGCGCCACAGTCAACAGCACCGCGCCGGTTCTGCGCTGGGCAGTGCGCAATGGCTCGGTGCAAAGGGCGCAGCGACGCATGGGCCGGCACGGTGGGTAACCGCCATGCCATCACACAAGGACGCTCATCTCTGTGCGCCAGCCGTGACGAGACGATGCCGCTGTTTGTATGCCACCATGGCGCTTGATTCCTACCGCTGCGTCTGACGCGGCCTCTCCAATAATAATCAGGACTCCCGCTATGCAAGACGTTGTCATCGTTGCCGCTACCCGCACTGCCGTCGGCAGCTTTCAAGGCTCACTGGCCCATGTACCCGCTGTCGACTTGGGCGCCGCGGTCATTCGCCAACTGCTCGAAAAAACCGGTCTGGAGGGTGCACAGGTCGATGAAGTCATCATGGGGCAAGTCCTCACCGCGGGTGCAGGTCAAAACCCGGCACGCCAGGCAGCCATCAAGGCCGGCCTGCCATTTGCCGTGCCAGCAATGACGCTCAACAAAGTCTGCGGCTCCGGGCTCAAAGCGCTGCATTTGGCTGCCCAGGCCATCCGTTGTGGCGACGCTGACGTGATCATCGCAGGCGGCCAGGAAAACATGAGCCTGTCCAACTACATCGTGCCCGGCGCCCGAACCGGCCTGCGCATGGGCCATAGCCAAATCGTCGACACCATGATCAGCGATGGCCTGTGGGATGCATTCAATGATTACCACATGGGCATCACCGCAGAGAACCTTGTGGATAAGTACGGCATCAGTCGCGAAGACCAGGATGCCTTTGCCGCCGCCTCGCAGCGCAAAGCCATCGAAGCCATTGAGACCGGGCGTTTTGTGGACGAAATCACGCCGATTTTGATCCCGCAACGCAAAGGTGATCCGATCGCGTTTGCCACAGACGAACAACCGCGCGCGGGCACGACGGCCGAATCGCTGGCCAAGCTTAAACCTGCGTTCAAAAAAGACGGATCTGTCACAGCAGGTAATGCCTCCTCACTCAATGATGGTGCAGCCGCCGTCATGCTGATGAGTGCGACCAAAGCCCGTGAGCTGGGTTTACCGGTACTGGCTAAAATCGCGGCCTACGCCAACGCCGGTGTAGACCCGGCCATCATGGGCATTGGTCCCGTGAGCGCGACTCAACGCTGCCTGACTAAAGCAGGCTGGACGCTGGCGCAACTGGACCTGATCGAGGCCAACGAAGCCTTCGCGGCGCAAGCCTTGTCGGTCGGCAAAGCGCTGGATTGGGACGCGAACAAGGTCAACGTCAACGGGGGGGCAATTGCCATTGGTCATCCGATTGGCGCGTCGGGCTGTAGGATTCTGGTCACCCTGCTCCACGAAATGCTCAAGCGTGACGCTAAAAAAGGCCTCGCCACTTTGTGCATCGGCGGTGGACAGGGTGTAGCTCTGGCGCTCGAACGCGAATAACGGCCACCTCAGGGCGTAAAGCCTCGCACATGTATAGCCCGTAGCGCTGACGGGTGATGCGAGGCTGCGTCCGGCGGCAAAACCGTCGTAAATTCCATGTGCGCGATGTACCCGCAATACCGTTTTCTAAGGCAGGTCGACGGCTTCGCCCTCGGACGTCGCCTCCGGCAACTGTTACACACACCAACAGTCCATCCTTTTACGCCTCGATAGCGTCTATACGAACAGCGTAGCCAGCCCGATGAGGCTGTGCGCACCCCTAAACCTTCACGCGATTCTGTTAAACTCGCGCGCCCTATCTGTCCCCCAAGGCGCAACGCATGTCTTCCTTGAATCAGGCGCTGCGCGCCGCCCTCGATAACCGTCACGACTTGCTGGCCGAGCTGCACGCTCAAAGCACTGACTGTTATCGCCTGTTCCACGGCAGCCAGGAAGGCGCTGGCGGTCTGACTATCGACCGCTACGGCCCGCAACTGCTGGTGCAAAGCTTTCACCAGCGCCTTGAGCGCGATGATTTGCTGCAATTGCATGAAGCGATCAATCGGCACTTGGGCCTGGAACTGCTGCTGGTCTACAACGACCGCTCTCAGGGCAATTCACGTATTGATCGCGAAGACACCGTCTACCGCGCCGAAGACGCCGCATTGGCAGACATGATCGGCCACGAATGGGGCCTGAAGTACCGTGTGCGCGGCCGTCACGCGGGGCAAGACCCTCTGCTGTTTCTCGACCTGCGCAACGCGCGCGGCTGGGTCAAACAGCACAGCGCCGGCAAGCGCGTGCTTAACTTGTTCGCCTACACCTGTGGCGTTGGCTTAAGCGCTGCGGCAGGCGGCGCAAGCGAGGTGTGCAATCTGGACTTTGCTGAAGGCAACTTGGCGGTCGGACGCGAAAACGGGCTGCTAAATCCCGAATTGCCCACGATGAAGTTTGTGCAATCGGACTATTTCGCTGCCATTCGCCAACTGGCGGGATTGCCGATTATCCAGCGTCGCCACAAGCTGCCCGCTTACCCGCGCATGGATCAGCGTGAATACGACCTGGTGCTGCTGGACCCTCCCGCGTGGGCCAAGAGTGCGTTCGGCACGGTAGACCTGTTGCGCGACTATCAAAGCCTGCTCAAACCCGCGGTATTGGCCACCGCGCCGGATGGCGTGCTGATCTGTTGCAATAATCTGGCGAAAGTCAGCATGGACGACTGGCGCGAGCAAGTCCTGCGCTGTGCTGAGAAAGCCGGCCGCCCTGTCCGGGACTGGCAAGTGCTTAATCCGGCCAGCGACTTTCCGTCAATGGACCAGCAGCCGCCACTAAAGACGCTGATCCTACAGTTCTAAGCGCCTAATCTCGCACGCAAAAAGTCCTACTAAAAATAAGGCGATCGTCTCGGAACCAGAATCGCGTGCCATACTCCAAGGCACTCCCGACTGCTATAGACGACGCCTCACATGCCCAAAGGATTGATTCGCGCCATTGGCGCCGTGCTGACTGCCCTCGCACTTTATAGCTTGCTGGGTTTTTTGATCCTGCCCGGCATTGGCTTACGCATCATCAACCAGCAGTTGGCCAACTACGCCACCGTGCCCGCCAGGCTCGACCGACTGGAGTTCAACCCGTTCAGTCTGGAGCTGACACTGTGGGGGTTCAAGGTCGGTGAGCCGGGCAAGGAGCAAGTAGGCTTCGAGCGCCTGTACACCAACGTGCAAGCCGACAGCCTGTGGACAAAAGCCTTGCACCTGGCAGACGTGCAACTGGACAAACCCAAGACGCAGCTGTTGTTCAGCAAGGACGGCACGCTGAACCTGACCCAATTGTTCACGTTACCTGCCAGCGAACCTGCGCCCCAGACACCTGACAGCAACCCCTTCCCCCTGCGTATCGACCGCATCGGGCTGGCGGGCGGCTACCTGCATTTTGCTGACTTGCGCCCAAGCGAGCCGATCGAGTTTTTGTATGACTCAATGGATCTGGAACTTAAAAACCTCAGCACGCTGCCCGATGACAACGCTGACATGACCTTAGTGGCGGCCGGGCCAGAAGGCGGCCGCATTGACTGGACCGGCACCTTGAGCCTGGTGCCCATTGCATCCGAAGGCACGCTCAAAGTGACTGACGGCAAGATGAAAGTCTGGTGGCCCTATGTGCGAGACGCCCTGCCGCTGGTACTGGAAGACGGGGTGCTGAACTTCAGGACCGACTACACACTGAATCTGTCCAAAGAAACCGAAATGGTCTTGAGCAACGCCTCGGCCAGTATCGCCCCGTTCAAAATCAATGCACCGGACGGTCGGCCGCTGGCGCGGCTTGAGCGCCTGGACGTCAGTGATACCCGCGTAGACCTGGCCAAGCAGCAAGTGGTGGTCGGTAAAATCAACAGCAAAAATCTTGAGACTTGGGCCACGCGCGAAGCTGACGGCCAACTTGACTGGCAAAAATTGTTTGCCGGCCAACCGACCAAAACCTCATCCAAAGCCGATGGGCCAGTCACCGTTGAAGCCCCAAAACCGGCACCTGTCGCCCCCAGCAAACCGTGGCAAGTATTGCTCAAGGATGTGCAGCTACGCGATTACCGCGTGCATCTGGCAGATAAAGAACCAAAAACCCCGGTCGCGCTGGACATTGGCCCGTTGAACCTGGACCTGAAAAACTTCGACAGCCTCAATCAGTCACCTTTCAACCTGAAACTCGACACCGGGATTGGCAAGCAAGGCAAGCTCACTGCCAGCGGCGAGATCAATCTAAGCCCGATCAGTGCCAAGCTCAACGTCACCACCCAAGACATCGACCTGCGCGTGGCGCAGGCTTACATCGACCCCTTTATTCGCCTGGAACTGCGCAGCGGTATGCTGGGCAGCGATCTGGCAGTCAACCTGAAAAGCGTCGAGCCACTCGCTTTCAGCGTGGAGGGCAAGGCACAGGTCGACCAACTGCACACACTCGACACCCTCAAAAACCGCGATTTTCTCAAGTGGCAACGTGTGGTACTGGAGAACTTGAATTATCAGCACGGTGACAGCCTGTCGATTGCCAAAGTCAACCTGGCGCAACCGTACGTGCGCTTCATGATCAACGATGATCGCACCACTAACATTGATGACCTGCTGATCCCGCAACCCGCCGACACAGGCGCCAAAAAGGAGACCAAACCCGCCACCAGCAAAGAAAAACCATTGGGCATTCATGTGGGAGGCATCGCGATCAATGACGGGTCGGCCAACTTCGCAGACTTCAGCCTCACGCCCAACTTCGCCACTGCCATTCAGCAACTCAACGGACAGATCGGCACCATCGACAGCCGACAAGCCAAACCGGCGAGCGTCAACATCGCAGGTAAAGTCGACCGGTATGCACCCGTGACGATCAAAGGCAGCGTCAACCCTTTCGACCCCATGGCCAGCCTGGATATTGCCACCAGTTTCAAGCGCGTCGAGCTGACAACCCTGACGCCTTACTCGGGCAAATTTGCGGGCTACCGCATCCGCAAGGGTCGCCTGAATCTGGACCTGCACTACTTGATCACCAAGGGGCAGCTCAAGGCCGAGAACAAACTGGTGGTCGAGCAATTGCAACTGGGCGAAAAGGTCGACAGCCCGGATGCCGTGGATCTGCCGATCAAACTCGCGATTGCTTTGCTCAAGGACACCGACGGCAAAATCTCCATCGAGCTGCCCGTCACGGGCGATTTGAACAACCCGCAATTCAGCGTGATGCCAATTGTTTGGCAAACTCTGCGCAACCTAGTGCTGCGCGCCGCTCAGGCCCCCTTCAAGTTCATTGGCGGGCTGATCAGCGGCGGTGGCGCTGAAGACCTGGGTACCGTGGCCTTCGCACCTGGTTCAAGCGAGCTGAGCCCTGACGCGCAAAAAGCGCTGACCACATTGGCCGCGGCGCTCAAAGAACGCCCGGCACTGCGCCTTGAAATCGAAGGCACCGCCGCACAAAGCAGCGACGGCCCGCTCATTGCACAAGAACGCCTGGAACGCGAATACCAATACAACTACTACAAAATCCTGCAACGCCGAGGCGACAAAGTGCCAGCACAGGCTTCATTACTGAAAGTGCCGGATGATGAAAAAGGCCCATTGCTTGAAGGTATCTACCGCACCCGCCTGAAACAGCAACCGCCAGCTGAGTGGGCTAAATTGAGCCGTGACGAACGTGCGAAAAAGATGAGTGACGCATTGATCGAATTCTGGAGCAAAAGCGAAGTGCTGTTGCGCCAACTAGGGCAAGACCGCGCCAGTAGCATCAAGGACTTCTTGGTGGACAAAGGCCAATTGGCAGATGAGCGCGTGTACTTTGTGGACGCAACCTTGGGCGAAGCTGAAAGTGATGGCCGGGTGATTTCACCGTTGCACCTGGACAGTGAGTAATTAAGCGGCGGTGAAGATATACAGGAGCGTGCTTGCTCGCGATTGAAATACTGCGGTGGTCAGATGCCGCTCGCAGCAAGCCTGCTCTTCACCGGTGTAGCCACTGAGTAAAAACGTCCCAGCGCTCACGTGCGACGTGAGGTTGTGCAGCCAGCGCAATCTCCTTTCCCTTTCGACCTACGAAGTACGCCGCAGCTTCAAGCCTCGACAGCTGCGACAATGCGTACAAACATAATCCGTAGGAGCCTACGAGAAATACAAGACGCTGATCCGCAACAGAGCCGCCGTCGTACCATTCAACGAGGCCCGGTTCGCGCCAGATCGCAGCCTTATGCCTCGACCGCCACTATTGAATTTGGAACGCCCATCCTTCGCCCAAATAGAACAGCCCCCGACGCAAGCGCCGAGGGCTGTAATGGCCACATCCGTGTGGCCGTCGCATGAACCTATTTCGAAAGCTTCAGGTGCGCAGCTTCAAGCACCTGATCCGGCTTTCCCCCGGTTCTACGAGAAAGGGTTATTACTCAGCTTTCAGACCATCAGCAGCAACGGCTTTCACGCCTTTAACTTTCTTGGCAATGTTCACTGCGGTGGTTTTCTGTGCCTCAGTCACTGCAACAGTGGAGGACAGAGAAACAACACCTTTGTTGGTTTCTACTTTGATGTCAGTACCTGGAATGCCTTTTTCGGTCAGCAGGTCAGATTTAACTTTGGTCGTGATCCAAGTATCAGAAGTAGCTTCTTTAGCTTTAGTCATTTCGCCAGCAGCGACGACCATTGGGGCTTGGGTAGTCGACTGAGCAGCAAATGCGGCATTGGCCATGGTCAGGGTCAGCGCGGTGGCAGTTGCAGCAGCGATAGCGAACTTCTTCATACGAGTAACTCCTGTCTTCTTTAGAATCTGCGCCGTCATCTGGCAGCAGGGTTATCTGTAATATTGCAGGGCTTGTGCCAACTTTATAAAAACAATAAACCCTTATAAAACAGATACTTAGAAGAACTCGATTTTTTCTTGCTCGTGCAGATTGCATGACTTGCCCTGCCAGCTACATGCAAGTTGCGGTATTTTCGTCATGGCCTTTGGCCCGTGATGTTGCCGATCTTTTCTTCACACATAAAAAAAGGATCCCGAAGGATCCTTTTTTAAACACAGGTTTTAGAGGCGATTAAGCTTCCGAAGCCTTGGCTGCTGCGACGTCCTTGATGGACAGTTTGATGCGGCCGCGGTTGTCCACGTCCAGCACCAACACTTCCACTTCCTGACCTTCTTTCAGAATGTCAGTCACTTTCTCAACGCGAGCATCGCTCAGCATGGAGATGTGAACCAGGCCGTCTTTACCTGGCAGGATGTTAACGAATGCGCCGAAGTCGACGATACGCTCAACCTTACCGATGTAGATTTTGCCGATTTCAGCTTCAGCGGTGATACCCAGAACGCGCTGGCGCGCCGCTTCTGCTGCTTCTTTGGTTTCGCCGAAGATCTTGATCGAACCGTCGTCTTCGATGTCGATCGAAGCTTTGGTTTCTTCACAGATTGCACGGATAGTCGCGCCACCTTTACCGATAACATCACGGATTTTGTCGGTGTCGATTTTCATCGCGATCATCGTCGGTGCATTAGCCGACAACTCGTTACGCGAGACAGCAATGATCTGGTTCATCTGACCCAAGATGTTCAGGCGAGCGTCCAGGGCCTGGCCCAGTGCGATCTCCATGATTTCTTCGGTGATGCCTTTGATCTTGATGTCCATCTGCAGCGCAGTAACACCTTTCGCGGTACCCGCTACTTTGAAGTCCATGTCACCCAGGTGGTCTTCGTCACCCAGGATGTCGGTCAGAACGGCGAACTTCTCGCCCTCTTTAACCAGACCCATCGCGATACCGGCAACCGGTGCCTTCATCGGCACGCCAGCGTCCATCAATGCCAGGGAAGCACCGCACACCGATGCCATCGAGCTGGAACCGTTGGACTCAGTGATTTCCGATACGACACGGATGGTGTACGGGAACACGTCGGCAGCAGGCAGCATGGCCTGAACCGAACGACGCGCCAGACGGCCGTGACCGATTTCGCGACGACCTGCGCCACCCATACGACCACACTCACCTACCGAGAACGGAGGGAAGTTGTAGTGCAGCATGAACGGGTCTTTTTTCTCGCCTTCCAGGGTGTCCAGCAGCTGTGCATCACGGGCAGTACCCAGAGTTGCAACAACCAGAGCCTGAGTTTCGCCACGGGTGAACAGAGCCGAACCGTGGGTTTTAGGCAGAACGCCAACTTCAATGTTCAAAGGGCGAACAGTTTTGGTGTCACGACCATCGATACGCGGCTTGCCGTTAACGATGTTTTCGCGAACGGTGCGGTATTCGATTTCGCCGAACGCCGCTTTCACTTCGCTGGCAGAAGGCTGGCCTTCTTCACCGGACAACTTGGCAACCACCTGGTCTTTCAGCTCGCCCAGACGCGCGTAACGATCAGCCTTGACGGTGATGGTGTAAGCCTGGGAGATCGCTTCGCCGAATTCGGCACGGATAGCGCCCAACAGTACGGTAGCTTCTGGGGCAGCAGCCCAGTCCCACGTTGGTTTTGCAGCTTCGGCAGCCAGCTCTTTAACAGCCTGGATAACAACCTGGAATTCGTCGTGGGCGAACAGTACGGCGCCCAACATTTGGTCTTCGGTCAGCTCTTTAGCTTCCGATTCAACCATCAATACGGCTTCGGACGTACCGGCAACAACCATGTCCAGGCTAGAAGCAGCCAGTTGCTCGTAAGTCGGGTTCAGCAAGTAGCCAGTGCTTTCGTGGTAAGCAACGCGAGCGGCGCCGATTGGACCATCGAAAGGGATACCGGAGATAGCCAGCGCAGCCGAAGTACCGATCATCGCAGCGACGTCCGGATCGGTTTTCTTGCTGGTGGACAGCACGGTGCAGACAACCTGCACTTCGTTCATGAAGCCTTCAGGGAACAGCGGACGGATCGGACGGTCGATCAGTCGCGAAGTCAGGGTTTCTTTCTCGGAAGGACGACCTTCACGCTTGAAGAAACCGCCCGGGATTTTACCCGCGGCGTAGGTTTTTTCCTGGTAGTGAACCGACAGAGGGAAAAAGCCCTTGCCTGGATCAGCTTGCTTGGAGCCGACGACAGTCACCAATACGCTGACGTCATCGTCAACAGTGACCAATACAGCGCCGGAAGCTTGACGGGCGATACGGCCTGTCTCGAGGGTTACGGTCGACTGACCGAACTGGAATTTTTTGATAACCGGGTTCACGGTGTCCTACCTTCTCTTTGTGGCTCTTGGGGAACGGGTTTCTTGCGAAATGCTTGGGCAATGTCGGGCATTGGCCCGACTCAAGATGCTTACGAAAACGGCCAGCAGGGCAAGCTTTCGTAAAGATCCGGCTAGTCCAGATAAAACTTGAGGCTGGAAGCCTGCCGCAAGCCTGTAGGAACCCCACAGACACACAACAGACAACCAGCCTCTAGCAACATCGCTATTAGCGACGCAGACCCAGGCGAGCGATCAGCGCTTTGTAACGCTCAACGTTCTTGCCTTTGAGGTAGTCCAGCAGCTTACGACGCTGGTTTACCATACGGATCAGACCACGACGGGAGTGGTGGTCCTTTTTGTTTTCTTTGAAGTGACCCTGCAAGGTGTTGATGTTGAAGGTCAGCAGTGCAACTTGCACTTCTGGAGAACCTGTATCACCTGGCGCTTGCTGGTAGTCTTTTACGATTTCTGCTTTGTGTTCGATTGTCAGTGCCATGAGGCATTTCCTTTCATAAAGGGGCTCTGCTTGCGAGCAAGACAGATCCAATAGGCCGAGGACAAATCCTCGTATTTAAAAATGAGATGTGACCGTGCCTAATAACAGCCACCCTCGTTTCAGTACGGCCCGCAACAATGAAATCCCGGCCCGTCCTGCTCCGGTCATTCTGACCGAATCAGTCGACGCGGCGCTATGCGCCCGTCTTCGCTCACTTCACCGATACCGATAAAGCGACCGTTGTGATCTTGTACCCGCACCATGCCGAACTTGGGTGCATCGGGAGCACGTACCGGCTGGCCGTTGAGCCAGTAGAACGCGCTGGCTTCCGAAAAGTGCAGCAATGGCCAATCCAGCAAGCCGCTGTCGGAGGGCATCAGGAAGCGGTCAACAGCTTCATTGCCACCTTCTGCATGCACAGCTTCCAACTCTTCCAGCGTCACCGTCTGGGCCAGACTGAAAGGTCCGGCATGCGTGCGGCGCAACTCTGCAACATAAGCCCCGCACCCCAATTGCTCACCGATATCTTCCACGAGGGTGCGGATATAGGTGCCTTTGGTGCAGTCGACAGCCAGACGCGCGGTGTCGCCTTCGCTGGCCAGTAATTCGAGGCGGGTAATAGTAACAGAACGCGGTTCACGCTCCACCACTTCGCCTGCACGGGCCAGCTTGTAAAGCGGCTGACCATCGCGCTTGAGGGCAGAGTACATCGGCGGTATCTGACTGATTTGCCCACGAAACTTGGGTAAAACAGCTTCGATATCGGAGCGACCAACGGTTACGGGGCGGGTCAGCAAAACATCGCCTTCCGCATCCGCAGTGGTGGTGGTCTTACCCAATTGCATCAAGGTTTCATAACCCTTGTCGGAATCGAGCAGGTATTGCGAAAACTTGGTGGCTTCGCCAAAGCACAACGGCAATACGCCGCTGGCCAAAGGATCGAGGCTACCTGTGTGCCCGGCCTTTTCGGCATTGAGCAGCCAGCGGACTTTCTGCAAGGCCGCGTTGGAGGTGAACCCAAGCGGTTTGTCGAGCAGGATGATACCGCTGACGTTACGACGGATACGCTTGACCTGAGCCACCGGTTACTCCTTGGTGTCTTCAGGAGCCGTCGCATCAGGGTGCTGATTGTCTTCAGCCACCGCACGCTCGATCAAAGCAGACAGGTGCGCGCCACGGACAACGCTTTCGTCGTAGTGGAAGTGCAGCTGTGGAACGCTACGCAGCTTCATTTCGCGTGCAAGTTGCATGCGCAAGAAACCGGCAGCCGAGTTCAGAACCTTGATCGTTTGAGCGATATCTTCAGCGTTGTCCTGGCCCATCACAGTGATGAAGATTTTGGCGTGACCAACGTCACGGCTGACTTCAACAGCAGTAATAGTGACCAGGCCTACGCGCGGGTCTTTGACTTCACGACGGATCAGTTGTGCCAGCTCACGCTGCATCTGATCGCCGATACGTTGGGTACGGCTGTATTCTTTTGCCATGTCTTGTTACCTGTTACTCACCCATGGGAAACCCATGTGTTCTGAAAGCGGCAAACGCCCGGCCAGGCAGGAGCCGGACCGGGCGTTGCGTTTAGAGTCCGGGACGAGCCGCTGGCATTGGCATGCCGCTTTTCGTCCTGGCTCTTGAAGCTCGCGATTTAGAGGCTGCGAGCAACCTGGACCTTCTCGAACACTTCGATCTTGTCACCGACTTTAACGTCGTTGTAGCTCTTGACGCCGATACCGCATTCCATGCCGGCACGTACTTCGGCAGCGTCATCCTTGAAGCGGCGCAAGGATTCCAGCTCGCCTTCGAAGATAACGATATCTTCACGCAGTACGCGGATTGGACGGTTACGGTGGACAACACCTTCAAGCACCATGCAACCTGCGATCGCACCAAACTTCGGCGAACGGAATACGTCGCGAACTTCGGCGATACCCAGGATATTTTCCCGGACGTCGCTGCCAAGCATGCCGGTGAGGGCCTTCTTGACGTCTTCGATGATGTCGTAGATGACGTTGTAATAACGCATGTCCAGACCTTCTTGCTCGACAATTTTGCGAGCGCCAGCATCAGCACGCACGTTAAAGCCGAACAATACAGCGTTGGAGGCGAGTGCCAGGTTAGCGTCGCTTTCGGTGATACCACCGACGCCGCCGCCTACTACGCGCACTTGCACTTCATCGTTACCCAGGCCGCTCAGAGCGCCCTGCAAAGCTTCCAACGAACCACGAACGTCAGATTTGAGGACGATATTAAGCGTCTTCTTCTCTTCCTGGCCCATGTTCTCGAAGATGTTTTCCAGCTTGCCTGCGTGAGCACGCGCCAGTTTCACTTCGCGGAACTTGCCTTGACGGAACAGGGCAACTTCACGCGCCTTCTTCTCGTCAGTCATCACGCTCATCTCGTCGCCAGCGTCTGGCGTACCGTCCAGGCCGAGAATCTCGACAGGGATGGATGGACCGGCTTCCTTGATAGGCTTGCCGTTCTCATCGAGCATGGCGCGGATACGGCCGTAGTTGGAACCGACCAGAACCATGTCGCCCTGGCGCAGTGTACCGTCCTGAACCAGAACAGTTGCAACCGGACCACGGCCTTTGTCCAGACGGGACTCAACCACTACGCCACGGCCAGGAGCCGATGGAGTTGCCTTGAGTTCCAGAACTTCAGCTTGCAGCAATACGGCTTCGAGCAAATCGTCAACGCCGGTACCCATTTTCGCCGAGACCGAAACAAACGGAGTGTCACCACCCCACTCTTCCGAGGTCACGCCGTGAACGGACAGTTCGCTGCGGATGCGATCGAGATCAGCACCAGGCTTGTCGATTTTGTTCACTGCAACAACCAGCGGTACGCCAGCTGCTTTCGCATGCTGAACAGCTTCGATGGTTTGCGGCATTACGCCGTCGTCTGCAGCCACAACCAGAATCACGATGTCAGTCGCCTTGGCACCACGTGCACGCATTGCGGTAAACGCAGCGTGACCCGGGGTATCGAGGAAAGTGACCATGCCGCGTTCGGTTTCGACGTGGTACGCACCGATGTGCTGAGTAATACCACCCGCTTCACCCGCCGCTACCTTGGCACGACGAATGTAGTCGAGCAGGGACGTTTTACCGTGGTCAACGTGGCCCATTACGGTCACAACCGGTGCACGGGAGAACGACTCGCCTTCAAACTTCAGGGACTCGGCCAGGGAATCTTCCAGGGCGTTGTCGCTGACCAGAGTTACTTTGTGGCCCAGTTCTTCAGCAACCAGTTGAGCAGTTTCCTGATCAAGTACCTGGTTGATAGTCGCTGGAGTACCCAGCTTGAACATGAACTTGATAACTTCGGCAGCCTTGACCGACATCTGTGCAGCCAAATCGCCAACAGTGATGGTTTCGCCAATCTGTACATCACGTACTACAGGGCCGGTTGGGCTCTGGAAACCGTGTGCGTTGCGCTTCTTCAGCTTGCCCTTGCCACGACCACCGCGACGGAAGCTGTCGCTTTCTTCGTCGGAAGTACGCGGAGCAACACGTGGAGTCGGTGCTTTTTCTTTAACCGAGGCACGATGCGGAGCGTTTTTGCGATCGCCGTCACCACTACCGCGACGATTGTTATCGTCAGCACGTGGCTTGTCCGGGCGACGCTGTTCGTCACGCTTGCGTGCATCAACTGCTGGAGCCGGTGCGGCTGGAGCTGCGGCTTGCACAGGTGCAGGCGCGGCAACAGCTGGAGCAGCAGCAGGAGTAGATGCAGGCTGACGGCGCGCGTCTTCTTCGGCGCGACGCTTGGACTCTTCTTCAGCCTTTTGACGTGCGGCATTTTCTACTGCACGACGTTCATCCATCTCACGTTTGCGCTCGGCTTCAATTTCTTCCGGGCTTTGCTGTACGAAGACTTTCTTCTTGCGTACTTCAACGCTAATGCTTTTGCTGCCAGCAACACGCAGGGTACTGGTGGTTTTACGCTGCAAAGTGATCTTGCGCGGTTCTTCCACTTTAGCCTTGTGGCTGCTTTTCAAGTGAGTCAGCAGAGCTTGCTTCTCACTGTCGGTCACATTCTGCTCGGCGGCGTTGTGCGGCAGACCTGCCTCACGCATCTGCTGCAACAGGCGCTCAACCGGTGTTTTGACCTCATCGGCCAGTTGTTTCACCGTGACTTGCGTCATGCATTTCTCTCCTCAGGCCGCGCCTAATTACTCGAACCAATGGGCTCGGGCGGCCATGATCAACTTGCCGGCACGATCATCGTCAATGCCGTCGATGTCGAGCAGGTCGTCAATAGACTGCTCGGCCAGGTCTTCGCGGGTAATTACGCCGCGCACCGCCAGTTCCATCGCCAAATCCTTGTCCATACCCTCAAGCGAGAGCAGGTCTTCGGCCGGATGGGCGTCTGCCAGCTTTTCCTCAGTAGCGATGGCTTTAGTCAACAGTCGATCCTTGGCCCGAGCGCGAAGCTCGTTGACGGTATCTTCGTCAAAGCCATCGATGTTGAGCATTTCCTCCACCGGTACGTAGGCAATCTCTTCCAGGCTAGTAAAGCCTTCATCTACCAGAACCTGCGCCAGGTCTTCATCAACTTCCAGCTCTTCGATGAAGTTGCGCAGGATATCGCCGGTTTCTGCTTGCTGCTTAGCCTGGATGTCCGATTCGGTCATCACGTTCAAGGTCCAGCCGGTCAACTGGCTGGCCAAACGTACGTTCTGACCGCCGCGACCAATCGCCTGGGCCAGATTGTCTGCGCCAACGGCGATGTCCATTGCATGGGCATCTTCGTCGACGATAATTGCCGCCACTTCTGCTGGCGACATTGCGTTGATCACAAACTGCGCCGGGTTGTCATCCCAAAGGACGATATCCACTCGCTCTCCGCCCAACTCGCCCGATACTGCCTGAACGCGCGAACCGCGCATACCAATGCAAGCACCTTGCGGATCGATGCGTTTGTCTTTAGAGCGAACGGCTATTTTAGCGCGTGATCCTGGATCGCGGGAGGCCGCCATCACTTCGATCAGGCCCTCAGAAATTTCAGGCACTTCAATACGGAACAATTCGATCAGCATCTCAGGCGCAGTACGCGACAGAATCAGCTGTGGACCGCGGTTCTCAGTGCGAATTTCTTTCAGCAGTGCACGCAGACGTACACCCACGCGGAAAGTCTCACGCGCAATGATGTCTTCACGAGCCAACAACGCTTCTGCGTTATTACCCAGATCAACGATCACGTTGTCACGTGTAACTTTCTTAACGGTACCTGAAATAATCTCGCCCAGACGCTCGCGATAGGCATCAACGACTTGAGCGCGCTCGGCTTCGCGGACCTTTTGCACAATGACCTGTTTGGCCGTTTGTGCAGCAATCCGACCGAATTCGATAGAATCGATTTTCTCTTCGATAATATCGCCAGCTACAGCGCCTGGCTGTTTCGCCTGGGCCTGGTCTACAGCCAACTCGTATGCTGGATCATCCAGATCTTCGTCTTCGACCACAGTCCAGCGACGGAAAGTCTCATAGTTACCGGTGTGGCGATTGATTTCCACACGCAGTTCGACTTCGTCTTCAAAACGCTTTTTAGTCGCGGTGGCCAGAGCCAGCTCCAGCGCTTCAAAAATAACGTTTGCCGGTACGCCCTTTTCATTGGACACCGACTCAACAACCAGCAGTACTTCTTTGCTCATCGTACGCCTCGCCTTTCGCAAGCCATTGGATCCGCGGGATCCGCGTCTCAGTCAAAACTGGGAATAATGTTGGCCTTGTCGATCATATCGATCGGCAACAAGAACTCATGGTCGTCCACTTGCACCACGATGTCCTGCTCCTCTACGCCGCGCAGAAGGCCCTGAAAGTTGCGTCGCCCTTCAAATGGGGAGCGCAGCTTGATCTTCACTTGCTCACCGACATACTGGGCAAACTGTTCAAGAGTGAACAGCGGGCGCTCCATGCCAGGAGAGGAAACCTCAAGGGTATATTCAGCCGCGATAGGATCTTCAACATCCAGCACGCCACTTACCTGGCGACTCACGATGGCACAATCGTCCACCAATACGCCGCCTTCCTTGTCGATATACACACGCAACATTGAATGGCGGCCTTGAGCCGAAAATTCAATACCCCAGCATTCATAGCCAAGGGCCACGACCACCGGGGCCAACAAGTCCTGCAACTGTTCTAGCTTGCTCGACACCTGAACCCCCTAGTGCATGTTTGTGCATGCTGTGCAAAATGAAAAAATGGGCGAAGCGCCCATCTCTGAAACGTCGTTGAATACCGACGCTATAAAGTCTCCAGTTAACAAAAAGCCCCTGAATTAGGGGCTCCGCTAAAACTGGTTGCGGGAGCCGGATTTGAACCGACGACCTTCGGGTTATGAGCCCGACGAGCTACCAGACTGCTCCATCCCGCGACAAAGCTGGAGCGGAAGTATACGGTCGATCCTTTTCAGGGTCAATCCAACCTTCCACATACAAGAAAGCCCGCTATTGCGGGCATTCCTGATAATTGGTACCGAGAAGGGGACTCGAACCCCTACACCCTATGGGCACAACCACCTCAAGGTTGCGTGTCTACCAATTCCACCACCTCGGCAATACTACGTTACATCATGAAACCCGTTTTACTTTTGCTCTTGAGCTGGAGGCACGTCAGTCGCTGGAGTAGCCGACTTTTGCTCTTGAAGCACCGGCACATCATCTGAAGCCGGTTTTTGCACTGGAACTTCCAACACCGCTGGATCTGGCAAACCTACTTGAGTCAGCTCTTGAGCCTTCTCTTTAGCAAAGTAACCTAACCCCAAGCTGGTTATGAAAAAACCTGCGGCAAGTATAGCAGTAAACTTACTAAGAAAGGTAGAGGAACCTTGGCTTCCGAACACAGTATTTGAAGCACCTGCTCCGAAAGATGCTCCAGCATCCGCACCTTTACCCTGTTGCAGCAATACCAGAGCAATTACGCCCAATGCACCCAACAGATGAAAAACGACTACGACTGTTTCCAGCATTTTCTCAGTTTCCCGCGGCGCGACAGATCGCACCGAACTCATCTGCATTCAGGGAAGCCCCACCAATGAGCCCCCCATCGATATCCGGCATGCTGAACAGTTCGACCGCATTGGCCGCCTTCACGCTGCCGCCGTATAGAAGCCGCACACCTTGTGCCACTTCAGAATTCTGCTGCGCCAGCTGTGCGCGAATGGCCGCATGCACATCTTGCGCTTGCTGCGGAGAAGCTGTAAGCCCAGTTCCGATTGCCCAGACTGGCTCATATGCAATCACCGCCTTTGCAAAAGCATCAATACCAAATGCATTAATGACCGCATCCAGCTGAGCCTTTACAACTTCTAGCGTTTGCCCCGCCTCGCGCTGCTCCAGGGTCTCCCCTATACACAACACTGGCATCAGGCCCGCAGCCTGAGCCGCCGCAAACTTGCGATTGAGCGTTTCGTCCTGCTCACCCAAAATCAGGCGACGCTCGGAATGCCCAACCAACACCAATTTGCAGCCTGCATCTACCAACTGATAAGGCGAAACCTCACCTGTCAGAGCACCCTGCACCGACTCCACTGCAGCATCCTGAGCACCGACCGAAATCGCCGTACCTTCAAGGCCATTGATCACGCGATCAATGAACAAATCCGGCGGAAATACTGCAACATCAACATCGCTTGGCAAGGCCAGACCACGCAGACCGTCGATCAGCTTAGCGACGCTGGCGCGGGTACCGTGCATCTTCCAGTTACCAGCTACCATCATGCGACGCATGCTTTACCTCGTCGGTCAAAGTGGGCGCAGATGTTACCCAACCACATCCGCGCTGGCAAGCCGAATTCAGGCACAAACTTCACTTACCAGTTTTGCCAGTTCTTGTGCATAGCCACGAACCATGACTTCGTCATCACCTTCGACCATGACACGCACGAGCGGCTCAGTCCCTGACTTGCGCAAAAGCACGCGACCACGGCCCTGCATAGCTTCGGTCACACGCGCACAAGCCTCTTTAATGGCCGGATGCTCAACAGGGTTAACACCCCCTGAAAAACGCACATTGAGCAGGACTTGAGGACACTTGCGCAGCGCCTGACGCGACTGAGCCAGGCTCTCTTCACGTCGACGCAACGAAAGCAGCACTTGAAGTGCCGCAATGATGGCATCGCCTGTGGTGGTGTGCTGGAAACACACAATATGACCGGAGTTTTCGCCGCCAACTTGCCAGTCACGCTCTTGCAAGGCTGCGATGACGTAACGGTCGCCTACATTGGCGCGCACGAACGCAATACCCAAGTCGGCCAACGCCAACTCAAGCCCGAGATTGCTCATTAGTGTACCGACCACACCGCCTTGCAATTTGCCGCGCTCGTGCAGGTCGCGCGCGATGATGAACAGCAACTCATCACCATCAACAATCGCGCCAGTGTGATCGACCATCAGCACCCGATCACCATCGCCATCAAAGGCAATACCCAGGTCCGCATGTTCCGCCAATACCGCAGCCTGCAACTGCCCCATATGGGTCGAGCCGCAGTTCTCGTTGATGTTCAACCCATTAGGCTGAGCTGAAAGCACTGTAACTTCGGCGCCCAGCTCCTTGAACACACTCGGCGCAACCTTGTAAGTGGCGCCGTGTGCGCAGTCGATAACGATCTTGAGACCATTGAAGTTGGTGCTCGTAGGAACGCTGCTTTTGCAAAATTCGATATAGCGGCCGGAAGCATCGTTGATGCGCGACACCTTACCCAACTTGCCGGAATCGACCACCGTCATCGGCGCCTCCAGCAACTCCTCAATCATCAGCTCAACTTCATCAGGGAGTTTGGTGCCCTCCCCCGAAAAAAACTTGATCCCATTATCGTCATGAGGATTGTGCGAAGCACTGATCACAATGCCAGCCTCGGCGTGGAACGTACGCGTGAGGTACGCAATAGCTGGCGTCGGCATAGGCCCCAGCAACATCACATCTGCGCCCGCCGCAGATAACCCGGCCTCAAGTGCAGATTCAAACATGTAGCCAGAGATGCGCGTGTCCTTACCCACCAATATCCGGCAAGCACCCATGCTGCGAAACGCCATTCCCGCAGCCCAGCCCAACTTGAGCATAAAGTCAGGGGTGATTGGGTAAACGCCGACCCGACCGCGAATACCGTCGGTGCCAAAATACTTCTTCGTCATAAGTGCTCCATCATGCTTAGTCGGCGGACTCTACCGCGGCAATCATCCGTACTACATCAACTGTCTCGGCAACATCGTGAACACGCAAGATATGCGCACCTTTGGTCACAGCCAGTGCCGCCAGCGCCAGACTGCCAGGCAATCGCTCAGTCACAGGCCGGTTCAAAGCCTGCCCGATCATGCTTTTTCGCGAAACACCCACGAGCAATGGCCGCCCTAACAGATGCAAGGCGTCCATATGCTTAAACAAACTCAAATTATGCTGCAAGGTTTTAGCAAAGCCAAAACCGGGGTCGAGAATAATGCGCTCAGGCGCTATGCCTTGCGCTGCACACATCCGCATTCGATCCACGAGAAACGCACGTACCTCAGCCAACACATCCTGATACTGCGGGTCATCCTGCATATCGCCAGGCTCGCCCGACATATGCATCAGACAAACGGGCAAACCCGTCGCCGCAGCAGCCTGCAAGGCACCTTCACGGCGAAGTGAACGCACATCGTTGATCAGGCCAGCGCCTAAACGGGCCGACTCCGTCATAACAATGGGGGTTGAGGTATCGACCGAAATGATGACATCAAGTTCACGATTGATACGCTCGACTATCGGCGCAACCCGCTCCAACTCTTCTTGCGCACTCACGTGGCGCGCGCCGGGCCGGGTTGACTCACCACCGACATCAATCAACGTAGCTCCCGCCTCGACCATCGCCTGCGCATGGCGCAACGCTTCATCGAGGCGCGCAAAGCGACCGCCATCAGAGAACGAGTCAGGGGTTACATTGAGAATACCCATCACATGCGTGCGGGAAAAATCAAGAACCCGGTTGCCGCAAGGCAACCGGGTTGAGGACTGAACAGAAGTCATTTCAAGCCTTAGTGATCAGCTGCCGGGCCGCCGATAGGTGTTTCCGGGCGATCGGTCTTGTCCAGACTCGGCGCTGTCGGCGTTCCTGAACCATCACCCCAATCACGCGGTTCGCGCGGAGGGCGACCCGCCATGATGTCGTCGATCTGATCAGCATCGATCGTTTCGTACTTCATCAGGGCATCCGCCATAGCTTCAAGCTTGTCACGGTTGTCGGTCAGTATCTGCTTAGCCGTGCCGTAGCACTGGTCAATGATGCTGCGCACCTCAGAGTCGATCAGCTTGGCCGTCTCACCTGAAACATTTGCCCCCTGACCACCGCCACGCCCAAGATAAGACTCTTCGTCTTCGGCATACATCAGCGGGCCGAGCTTCTCGGACAAGCCCCACTTGGTCACCATGTTGCGGGCAATCTGGCTCGCTCGCATGATGTCGTTGGACGCACCCGTGGTAACGCCGTCAAAGCCCAAGGTCATTTCTTCAGCAATACGGCCGCCATACAGCGAACAGATCTGACTGATCAACGCACGTTTGGACAGGCTGTAACGATCCTCTTCAGGCAAGAACATAGTCACGCCCAAGGCTCGGCCGCGAGGAATGATCGACACCTTGTAGACCGGATCGTGCTCAGGCACTACGCGACCAACAATTGCGTGACCCGCTTCGTGATAAGCCGTGTTGCGTTTTTCTTTATCCGACATGACCATCGATTTGCGCTCGGCGCCCATCATGATCTTGTCCTTGGCCAGCTCGAACTCTTTCATTTCAACAACACGCTTACCGGTACGTGCTGCGAACAGGGAAGCTTCGTTCACCAGGTTAGCCAGGTCGGCACCGGAGAAGCCCGGAGTACCGCGTGCAATAACGCCCGGCTGGACGTCATCACCCATGGGCACTTTACGCATGTGTACCTTGAGGATTTGCTCGCGACCACGAATGTCCGGCAAGCCAACCACGACCTGACGGTCAAAACGACCCGGACGCAGCAGCGCAGGGTCAAGCACATCAGGACGGTTGGTGGCGGCAATCACAATGATGCCATCGTTCATCTCAAAGCCATCCATCTCAACCAACAACTGGTTAAGGGTCTGCTCGCGCTCATCATGACCGCCGCCCATACCGTTACCACGGTGACGGCCGACAGCATCGATTTCATCGATAAAGATGATGCAAGGGGCGTGTTTCTTGGCTTGTTCAAACATGTCACGAACACGGCTTGCACCGACGCCCACGAACATTTCCACAAAGTCGGAACCGGAAATCGTGAAGAACGGCACCTTGGCTTCACCCGCAATCGCCTTGGCGATCAGGGTTTTACCGGTACCTGGCGGGCCAACCATCAGCACGCCGCGTGGAATGCGACCACCCAGGCGCTGGAACTTGCCCGGATCCCGCAAGAACTCAACCAGCTCGCCCACTTCTTCCTTGGCTTCGTCACAGCCCGCTACGTCAGCCAGGGTCGTCTTGACCTGATCTTCTGACAGCAGACGCGCCTTGCTCTTGCCAAAGCTCATCGGGCCGCCTTTACCACCGGCACCGCCCTGCATCTGGCGCATGAAGAACATGAAGACCGCAATAATCACCAGAATCGGGAAGCTTGCAACTAGCAACTGGGTCCAGATGCTTTGTTGCTCAGGCAGTTTGCCTTCAACGGTGACGTGGTTATCCACCAGATCGCCGATCAAACCGTTGTCCTGAATCGCCGGACGAATGGTTTTGAACGTATCGCCATCACTGCGTTTGCCGGTGATCACGTAGCCATCAACCGCTACGCGCTCGACTTTGCCATCCTTAACTTGCTGGATGAAGTCGGAATAGTTGAGGGTTTGCGGCTCGTTGGGACTCGAGAAGTTGTTCATCACGGTCACAAGGACCGCCGCGATGATCAACCACAGGATCAGATTCTTTGCCATATCGTTCAATTAGCTACCCTCTGAAGCAAGCTCCGCTACTGAAAGCGTGCTTCGCATGATATTCACCGGCATAACTTACTACATTGCCTACAACCCTTGCAGGCTCCGTCTGTAACCCTTTGTGAAACTTTGACTACACAATATTCGTTATGCCAGATCTGTAAAGCGATACAAAAAAAACTAT
Source organism: Pseudomonas sp. TWR3-1-1 (assembly GCF_049896545.1). Taxonomy (NCBI): domain Bacteria; kingdom Pseudomonadati; phylum Pseudomonadota; class Gammaproteobacteria; order Pseudomonadales; family Pseudomonadaceae; genus Pseudomonas; species Pseudomonas sp. TWR3-1-1. Next base: position 98,164 of record NZ_JAFCUO010000012.1, on the reverse strand, counting down.
CGCCCTGGTCAGAGACGCTCATCACTGGCAGAACCATCAATACCGCGGAAGCCCCGGCCCAGCAAATACTGTTCACGGGACCTGTCGCGAGACGAAGAAGGCTTGCGCATCTGCACCTTGTCAAACAGCTTACGAATGTCTTTGTGGTACTGATCGAAGCCTTCGCCCTGGAAAACCTTGATCAGGAAATCACCACCCGGACGTAGGACGCGACCGGCAAGATCCAGCGCTAATTCGCACAAGAACATTGCACGCGGCATATCGACAGCTGCTAACCCACTCATATTGGGGGCCATATCGGAAATCACAAGGTCTACCTGTGTATTTCCGACCGCCTCAAGGATCTGAGCCAAAACGTCATCCTGAGTAAAATCCCCCTGAATGAAGGTCACGTCAGGAATGCTGTCCATTTCCAGGATGTCAGATGCGATCAAACGACCCTGCCCGCCAATCAGACGACTGGTCACCTGCGACCAACCACCGGGAGCAGCGCCCAAGTCAATTACAGTCATGCCCGGGCGGATCAGACGATCACGCTCCTGAATCTCCAGCAATTTGTAACTGGCACGCGAGCGATACCCATCTTTCTGCGCCATCTTGACGTATGGATCGTTGAAATGTTCTTTCAGCCAATTCAGGCTAGTTTTGGAACGGGCCACGGGCCACCTCAAAAAATTTAAACGGGTCGTGATTAACTGGGCGGTCTGGGACTCGCTCGGGTAAACTGGCCGCCGCTTTTTACAAGATCAGACACAGGGGTCAGATTATGCCGCTCACTCAAGAGCAGAAGAAACAGTACAAATCCATTGGCCACCATCTGAAACCAGTATTGACTGTGGCTGACAATGGTTTGACTGAAGGTGTTTTAGCCGAACTCGAACGCGCATTGGGCGATCACGAGTTGATTAAAATCAAAGTCAACATCCTGGATCGCGAATCTCGCCTGGCAGCCGTTGCAGAACTGTGCAAAAGCGGCAAAGCGGAATTGGTACAGGTTATCGGCAAAATGGCGCTTCTGTACCGCAGAAACGTCAATGTAAACAAGCAACTGTCGAACATCCACCGTTTCAAGTGATGCCGACAAGGGTCAAGGGTGCGCCTGGCGCGCCCTGATACTCTTGCTGATCAATAGCTAAAACTACCCGCAAGCCGCTCAGGCTACCCGCCGCGTACAATCCGTACCGCGCACTTCATCGATCAAAAACAGCGCCAACCCTTTTGCCGCCAGCGCCGGTAAAAATCTGTATACAGCACGTGCAAGCTGCCAACCCGACCTGGCCGGGTCAGCGGCAAAAAGCAGTGCGCCCGCACGAAGCGGGCGCTTTGACTCAGATGTGACTGACTTTAACAATTTCGTACTCAATGACGCCGCCCGGTGTTTTCACCGCCACGACATCACCCTCTTCCTTGGCAATCAAGGCGCGAGCCAGGGGCGAACCCACTGAGATTTTTCCGAGTTTGAAGTCCGCTTCATCTTCGCCAACGATCTGATAGGTAACGCTTTCGTCAGTTTCAACGTTGGCGATCTCGACCGTCGTACCGAAAATGACTTTCCCGGTATGAGGAATCGTTGTCACATCGATGATCACGGCATTCTGCATGCGACCTTCGATGTCACGGATACGCGCTTCAACCATACCTTGCTGCTCACGGGCTGCATGGTATTCAGCGTTTTCCTTAAGGTCGCCCAACTCACGCGCTGTGCCGATATCCTGGCTCAACTTTGGTCGGACAACCTTGGTCAGGTGTGCGTGCTCTTCTTCCAGGGCTTTTGCACCCTGGACTGTCATTGGGTACTTGGTCATGCCTTCAATCCTGCGTGTAGATCCTGCAAACGACGTACGGTTTTTTCAGGACCGAATTTAAGCGCTTCACAGATTGCTTCGCCAGCAGCAATGGTCGTGGTGCAGTAAATCTTATGCTGCAAAGCGTTACGACGAATGGAGTAAGAGTCAGCAATCGACTGGCGACCTTCAGTCGTGTTGATGATCAGAGTGACCTCATCATTCTTGATCATATCGACAACGTGAGGACGACCTTCGGTCACTTTGTTCACGCGGCGCACTTTCAGACCCGCTGCCTCGATGAACTTGGCAGTGCCAACCGTGGAAACGATCTCGAAGCCCAGATCAATCAGATCGCGCGCAACGCCAGCCACGAGAGGCTTGTCATCGTCACGCACGCTGATGAATGCAGTACCGCCCGTTGGCAATACTTCGCTTGCACCCATCTGAGCTTTGGCAAACGCTTCGCCAAAGGTATCGCCCACACCCATCACTTCACCGGTGGACTTCATCTCAGGGCCAAGGATCGGATCGACACCCGGGAATTTGGCGAACGGGAACACCGCCTCTTTCACGCTGTAGAAGTTAGGAATGATCTCTTTAGTGAAACCAATTTCCTTCAGGGTTTTACCGGCCATGACGCGTGCAGCGATCATTGCCAGGGAAACGCCGATGCATTTGGATACGAAAGGAACAGTACGCGAAGCACGAGGGTTCACCTCGATGACGTAGATGTCTTCGCCCTGCAAGGCCAACTGCACGTTCATCAGGCCAACAACACCCAATTCCAGCGCCATCTTCTTGACCTGCTCGCGCATCTCGTCCTGGATGTGCAGCGGCAGCGAGTACGGCGGCAGCGAGCACGCGGAGTCACCCGAGTGAACACCTGCCTGCTCAATGTGCTGCATGATCGCGCCGATCACCACATCAGTGCCGTCGCAGACAGCATCTACGTCCATTTCGATGGCGCAGTTAAGGAAGTGATCGAGCAACACCGGGCTATCGTTGGACACTTTCACCGCGTCACGCAGGTAGCGCTTGAGCTCTTCTTCTTCGTAGACGATTTCCATCGCACGACCGCCCAACACGTAGGAAGGACGAACAACCAGCGGGTAACCGATCTTGCCAGCAGCACGAATAGCTTCGTCTTCGCTGCGCACCGTGGCGTTAGGCGGCTGACGCAGGTTCAGGCGCTCAACCATTTGCTGGAAGCGCTCACGGTCTTCTGCACGGTCGATAGCGTCAGGGCTGGTACCGATAATCGGCACACCCGCTTCTTCCAGAGCGCGTGCCAGTTTCAGCGGGGTCTGGCCGCCGTACTGAACGATGACGCCTTTTGGCTTCTCGACACGCACGATTTCCAGCACGTCTTCCAGGGTCACGGATTCGAAGTACAAGCGATCCGAAGTGTCGTAGTCGGTGGAAACGGTTTCCGGGTTGCAGTTGACCATGATGGTCTCGTAACCATCGGCACGCAGCGCCAGAGCCGCGTGAACGCAGCAATAGTCGAACTCGATACCCTGGCCGATACGGTTCGGGCCACCACCCAGGATCATGATCTTGTCACGATCCGAAGGGTTGGCTTCGCACTCTTCCTCGTAGGTGGAGTACATGTAGGCCGTGTCTGTCGCGAACTCGGCCGCGCAGGTGTCAACGCGCTTGTAGACCGGGAACACTTCGAGCTTGTGACGGTGGCGACGCAGGTTCTTCTCGGTCACGCCCAGCAATACGGCCAGACGTGCATCGGAGAAGCCTTTGCGCTTAAAGCGGTACATGGCGTCGCGATTGATCGAGGACAGGGCCATGGTTTTGATTTTTTCTTCGTCCTTGATCAGATCTTCGATCTGTACCAGGAACCAAGGGTCAATCATGTTCATGCCGAAGATATCTTCTACGGTCATGCCGGCGCGGAACGCGTCAGCTACGTACCAGATACGCTCTGCGCCCGGCACTGTCAGCTCGCGCTTGAGCACGGCCATGCTTTCCGGGTTGCTCAGGTCCAGCTTGGGATCAAGACCGCTGACACCCACTTCCAGACCACGAAGGGCTTTTTGCAGGGATTCCTGGAAAGTCCGGCCAATAGCCATGACTTCACCCACAGATTTCATCTGCGTGGTCAAACGCGCGTCAGCCTTGGCGAATTTTTCAAACGCAAAGCGCGGCAACTTGGTTACAACATAATCGATGGACGGCTCGAAGGACGCAGGCGTTGCGCCGCCCGTGATTTCGTTTTGCAGTTCATCCAGGGTGTAGCCGATGGCCAATTTGGCAGCGATGCGGGCAATCGGGAAGCCGGTCGCTTTCGATGCCAGCGCCGAAGAGCGAGAAACGCGCGGGTTCATCTCGATCACGACCATGCGGCCGGTGTCCGGGCAGATGCCGAACTGAACGTTGGAGCCGCCGGTTTCAACGCCAATCTCACGCAGTACCGCCAAGGAGGCGTTACGCATGATCTGGTATTCCTTGTCCGTCAGGGTTTGTGCCGGAGCAACGGTGATCGAGTCACCGGTGTGCACACCCATCGGGTCGAAGTTTTCGATTGAGCACACGATGATGCAGTTGTCCTTCTTATCGCGGACCACCTCCATCTCGTACTCTTTCCAGCCGATCAGGGACTCGTCGATCAGCAGCTCTTTGGTAGGCGACAGATCCAGACCGCGCGTACAGATTTCTTCGAACTCTTCACGGTTGTAAGCGATACCGCCACCCGTACCGCCCATCGTGAAGGACGGACGGATGATGCACGGGAAACCCAGACGCTCGAGGACCGCATTGGCCTCTTCCATTGTGTGGGCAATACCGGAACGCGGGCAGTCCAGGCCGATGGACTTCATGGCCTTGTCGAAGCGCGAACGGTCTTCGGCTTTGTCGATGGTGTCGGCATTGGCGCCGATCATCTCTACGCCGAACTTCTCCAGAACGCCTTCGCGCTCGAGGTCCAGCGCGCAGTTCAGTGCAGTTTGGCCGCCCATGGTTGGCAACAGGGCGTCCGGGCGCTCTTTTTCGATGATCTTGGCAACAGTCTGCCACTTGATCGGCTCGATATACGTCGCGTCGGCCATGTCCGGATCGGTCATGATGGTGGCCGGGTTGGAGTTCACCAGAATGACGCGGTAACCCTCTTCACGCAGGGCTTTACAGGCCTGGGCGCCGGAGTAGTCGAATTCGCACGCCTGGCCGATCACAATCGGGCCAGCGCCGAGAATCAGGATGCTTTTTATGTCTGTACGTTTTGGCATGGGTTTGTCACTCAAATCCGCAGGTCAGTCGGCAAGCTGTCAATCAGGTTCCTGAAGCGCCCGGGGGTCACCGGAATCGGGACCGCCACAAGGCGTTACGGCAGGAAACTGATCAGCGGCGCTTGGCCATCTCATTGATGAAGCGATCGAACAGCGGCGCTACGTCGTTCGGGCCAGGGCTTGCTTCAGGGTGACCCTGGAAACTGAAAGCGCTCTTGTCGGTCAGTTCGATGCCTTGCAACGTACCGTCAAACAGCGACTTGTGAATGGCGCGCACGTTGGCCGGCAAGCTCGCTTCGTCTACCGCAAAACCGTGGTTCTGGCTGGTAATCATTACCACGCCTGTGTCCAGGTCCTGAACCGGGTGATTGGCACCGTGGTGGCCATGACCCATTTTCACCGTCTTGGCACCTGAGGCCAGAGCCAGCAACTGGTGACCCAAGCAGATCCCGAACACAGGGATCTCGGTGTTGAGCACTTCCTTGATGGCAGTGATTGCGTAGTCGCAAGGCTCAGGATCACCCGGGCCATTGGACAGGAACACGCCATCCGGATTGAGTGCCAGTACATCGCTGGCTGGGGTCTGTGCTGGCACTACGGTCACGCGGCAACCGCGCTCAACCAGCATGCGCAGAATGTTCCACTTTACGCCGTAGTCGTAGGCAACAACGTGGTAAGGGAGTTCGCTGGCCTCGATAGTCGGGTGACTGTCAGTAGCAAGGTTCCAGACGCTGGAGCGCCACTCGTAGGCTTTTTCAGTGCTGACAACTTTCGCCAGATCCATGCCTTTCAGGCCAGGGAAGCCGCGTGCGGCGGCAATTGCAGCTTCGTCAGAGATGTTATCGCCGGCCATGATGCAACCGTTCTGCGCGCCTTTTTCACGCAGGATGCGCGTCAGGCGGCGCGTGTCGATACCGGCGATCGCCACTACATTGTTGGCTTTCAAATAGTCGGCCAGCGACATCGTGTTGCGCCAGTTACTGGCAACCAGCGGCAGATCACGAATTACCAGACCTGCGGACCAAACACGATCAGACTCGGCGTCTTCCGGCGTAGTACCGGTATTGCCAACATGCGGGTAAGTCAGGGTCACGATTTGCTGAGCATAGGAAGGATCCGTCAGGATCTCCTGGTAGCCAGTCATTGCGGTGTTAAACACCACCTCACCAACGGTTTGACCGTCGGCTCCAATGGCTTCGCCGCGAAAAATGCTGCCATCAGCGAGGGCGAGTATGGCTTGCTTAGTCAAGAAGACCTCCCGTAAATAAAGCCTGAAAGGGCGATCGCAGGTTGTAAAAAAGCGGAGTGACGTATGGACACGTCACCCCGCTTCTTCATCGAATTATCTGCGCGCTTTTAGTGGACACACTAAAGCTGTAGCTTACAGAAAAAGGCTTTTTTGGTCTACCGCTAAAAGAGCCTAAAAGGCAGAGGAATGCGACAGAACATCGCGTAGCGGTTAAAAATCCGGCTAGTGGCGTACCAACAGCCGGATTTTACAGAGTCAACTCAACGCAGGTCGAGCACATCCTGCATGTCGTAGAGGCCAGGCTCACGCCCCTCCAACCACAACGCTGCGCGAACAGCGCCTTTGGCGAAGGTCATTCGACTGGAAGCCTTGTGGGTAATTTCCAACCGCTCCCCCTCAGTAGCGAACAGCACGGTGTGATCTCCGACCACATCACCGCCGCGAACAGTGGCGAAGCCAATGGTTTCACGCTCACGAGCGCCCGTGTGACCTTCACGACCATAGACCGCGACCTTATCCAGATCGCGCCCCAACGCACCGGCGATGACCTCTCCCATGCGCAGCGCAGTGCCCGAGGGTGCGTCGATTTTATGACGGTGATGCGCCTCGATGATTTCAATGTCCGCATCATCCCCCATCACACGAGCTGCCATATCCAGCAGCTTGAGCGATAGATTGACGCCAACACTGAAATTGGCGGCAAACACAATCGGGATGTCCTTGCCCGCCTCAAACAACAGATGCTTTTGAGGCTGAGTCAATCCGGTAGTACCAATAACCATGGCCTTACCCGACTTGCGGCAGATCTCCAGATTTTTCAACATCACTTCTGGAAGCGTGAAATCGATCAACACATCGAACTCATCAATCACTGCGTCCAGATTAGAGGACAACGGCACACCGATGCGCCCCAGAGATGCCAGCTCACCAGCATCAGCCCCCACCAACGTGCTACCTGGACGGACAATCGCCGCCGTGAGACCACCCAGCGGCGAGCGCTGCTGCACCGCATCGACCAGCGTCTTGCCCATGCGCCCGGCAGCGCCCATCACAGCTATACGTCGCATGCCCTGCTCCTTACAAATCGCCGAAGAAGCGCTTCACGCCTTCAAACCAACCCGTGGCATTCGGCGAATGACTGCTATCGCCTTCCAGTGTCGAACGAAACTCCTCCATCAGCTCACGCTGACGACGGCTCAGCTTGACCGGCGTTTCAATGACAACACGGCACATCAAGTCGCCAGCACCACCACCGCGCACTGGAGCCACACCCTTGCCTCGCAGACGGAACTGCTTGCCGGTTTGCGTGCCTTCCGGGATTTTCAACTTCACGCGACCATCAAGCGTCGGCACTTCAAGCTCAGCACCCAATGCTGCCTCTGCAAAGTTGATAGGCACTTCGCAGAACAGGTGCTTACCGTCGCGCTGGAAAATCGCGTGCTCACGAACATCGATCACGACATACAGGTCGCCAGTCGGCCCACCCTGAATGCCTGCTTCACCTTCTCCGGAAAGACGAATACGATCACCCGTATCCACACCAGCAGGCACTTTCACGGACAGGGTTTTGTATTCTTCGACCCGACCTGCGCCATGACAGCTGTCACACGGGTCGGAAATGATTTTGCCCTGACCATGACAGCGCGGGCAGGTCTGCTGCACAGCAAAGAAACCTTGCTGCATGCGTACCTGGCCGATACCGCCGCACGTAGGACAGGTTACAGGCGAAGAGCCTTTCTTCGCGCCAGAGCCATCGCAGGGCTTGCAATTGACCTGCGTCGGAACGCGAATATTGACCGTGGTGCCGCGCACGGCTTCTTCCAGGTCAAGCTCCAGCGTATAGCGCAAATCGCTACCACGCTGCGCACCGCCCCGGGAGCCGCCCCGACCACCGCCAAAGAAATCACTGAACACATCACCGAAAATATCGGAGAAGTTCTGACCGCCAAAACCAGCACCGCCGCCGCCCATTTGCGGATCAACACCGGCATGACCGTATTGATCGTAGGCCGCACGTTTACTGGAGTCCGACAGGACTTCATACGCTTCATTGGCTTCTTTGAAGAGCTCTTCAGATGCTTTGTCATCCGGATTACGATCCGGGTGATGCTTCATCGCCAGGCGGCGATACGCTTTCTTGAGTTCAACTTCAGTTGTGGTGCGTTCAACACCCAAAATTTCGTAATAGTCGCGCTTTGCCATAATTCTTTGCACTCTCAAGGACGTTCGGCAAAACCCTCCCGAGCCTCACCAAACCCGCCAAGCCCGATGGAGATCAGTCTCGACTCACGTCTTTTCAACGATTTTGGTTTCTGTTTAACAGCCAATGCTTTGGCCGACAGGAGCGGTAACTCAAAGCCAAAAAGTTAGAAATTTTCGACCCGGCCCGCCAGCACCCGACCTTGTCGCATGCTGTAAAAATTCCTCTACTCCAGACACGCCAACGCGGGAGCTAGCTCCCGCGCGGCGACATCCTACCAGTCACCGCTTAAGCGCGGTCAACCGGGCGACAAACAAGCTGATTACTTGTTGTCTTTTACTTCTTCGAACTCAGCATCGACAACGTCGTCTGCTTTTTCAGCCGAATCAGCTGACTGAGCTTGCGCATCTGCCGGGTTCGCTTGCTCGGCGTACATCTTCTGAGCAACCGGAGCAGACACTTTGGACAGCTCTTCAACCTTGGCTTCGATAGCCGCTTTGTCGTCGCCTTTAACAGCAGCTTCAAGAGCAACTACTGCAGCTTCGATTGCGACCTTCTCTTCCTCGGTTACTTTGTCGCCTGCATCAGCAACCATTTTGCGAGTCGAGTGAACCAGTGCGTCGCCCTGGTTACGTGCAGCCGCCAGCTCTTCGAACTTACGGTCTTCCTCGGCGTTGACTTCAGCGTCACGTACCATCTGAGCAATTTCTTCCTCGGACAGACCCGAGTTAGCCTTGATCACGATGGACTGGGACTTGCCAGTCGCCTTGTCTTTTGCACTTACATTCAAGATGCCGTTGGCATCAATATCGAAGGTCACTTCGATCTGTGGCACACCACGTGGAGCAGGTGGAATGTCAGCCAGGTCGAACTTGCCCAACGATTTGTTCTGAGCAGCTTGCTTACGCTCACCTTGCAGAACGTGAATAGTCACAGCGCCCTGGTTGTCGTCAGCCGTCGAGAACACTTGCGATTTCTTGGTAGGAATCGTGGTGTTTTTCTCGATCAGAGCAGTCATTACACCGCCCATGGTTTCAATACCCAGAGTCAGCGGGCTAACGTCCAACAACAGAACGTCTTTAACATCACCCGCCAATACTGCGCCCTGGATAGCAGCACCCATGGCAACCGCTTCGTCCGGGTTCACGTCTTTACGTGCTTCTTTACCGAAGAACTCAGTTACCAGCTTCTGAACCAGCGGCATACGTGTCTGACCACCGACCAAAATCACGTCGTTGATTTTCGACACATCGATACCGGCATCTTTCAACGCGATACGGCAAGGCTCGATAGTGCGCTGAACCAGGTCTTCAACCAACGATTCCAACTTGGCGCGAGAAATCTTCACGTTCAAGTGCTTAGGACCAGTGGCATCCGCAGTGATATACGGCAGATTCACATCAGTCGACTGGCTGGAAGACAGTTCGATCTTGGCTTTTTCAGCCGCCTCTTTCAGACGCTGCATCGCCAGCGGGTCACCTTTAAGGTTCATGCCGCTTTCTTTCTTGAACTCGTCAACCAGGTAGTCAATCAGACGGATGTCAAAGTCTTCACCACCCAGGAACGTGTCACCGTTGGTCGCCAGCACTTCAAACTGGTGCTCGCCATCCACTTCGGCAATTTCAATTACCGACACGTCGAACGTACCGCCACCCAAGTCATAAACGATGACAGTGTGGTCGCCGCGCGCTTTATCCATACCGTAGGCCAGAGCTGCTGCGGTTGGTTCGTTGATGATGCGCTTAACGTCCAGACCCGCAATGCGGCCGGCATCTTTAGTTGCCTGACGCTGGCTGTCGTTGAAGTAAGCAGGAACGGTGATAACCGCTTCAGTCACTGGCTCGCCGAGGTAGTCTTCGGCGGTCTTCTTCATTTTCTTCAGAATTTCAGCCGAGATTTGTGGCGGCGCCATTTTCTGGCCGTTCACTTCAACCCAAGCATCGCCGTTGTCTGCCTTGACGATCTTGTAAGGCACCATCTGAATATCTTTTTGTACAACTTCTTCTTCAAAACGACGACCGATCAGACGCTTCACCGCGTACAGGGTGTTATGCGGATTGGTCACTGCCTGACGCTTGGCCGACTGGCCAACCAGAATTTCGCCATCGTTGGCGTACGCAATGATCGACGGCGTAGTACGCGCGCCTTCAGCGTTTTCAATGACTTTAGCCTTGCCGTTTTCCAGAACCGAAACACACGAGTTAGTGGTCCCGAGGTCAATACCGATAATTCTGCCCATGTTAACTCTCCCTAAATTTGAATTTTTTTGCCGCAGCAGTAATGACCAACTGCGGCATTACTTAATCGCTTGACTTCTAAATGGGGGCCTTACGACCGATTTCAAGCCTGCTCGTCAATCGAAGGCGAAACCGGCGCAGGCGCCTTGCTCACTACGACCATGGCCGGGCGCAGCAAGCGACCATTGAGCTGATAGCCCTTTTGAAACACCTTGATCACGCTATTAGGCTCCAGGTCAGCACTTTCTTGCATGGCCATTGCCTGATGATGCTCAGCATTAAAGGGCTCGCCGTGCGGATCGATCGCTTCCAGCTGATAACGCTTCAGGGTGTCCTGAAACATTTTCAGGGTCAGCTCAATCCCTTCACGCATCGGACGAATGCTCTCGTCGTCCGGGCTGGACAGCTCAAGACCACGCTCCAGGCTATCAATAACCGGTAACAGGTCGCCCGCAAATTTTTCCAAAGCAAACTTGTGTGCTTTCTCAACGTCCTGCTCGGCACGGCGGCGGACGTTTTGCAGATCGGCAGCTACGCGCAGAGCCTGATCATTGGCGGCTGCCAGCTGCTCTTCAAGTGACTGCACACGGGCCACCAGATCTTCGCCTGCTGCATCGGCGGCCTGATTAGCGTCTTGGTTCTGCGTATCCATAGTCTGTTCGTCTGCCATAGATTTCTCCTTTCAAACTTTGTCCGCGAGCTCGACTCGCGCTTGTGCCAAGTTATATGGGGTCGCAATTTTCAGGTTCAAGAGCCAGAAACAGGAAGTCATGGGTTTGCATCACTCCTGGCCACGTAAAAACACTAAACGGCCTAAGAATTCTGAGAATACGAGCAAATCGAACTAAGTCCGCCCATTGTCAGCACGAATCAAAACACTGTATAAATAACCAGACATTACGTTTTGGAGCGGCTCCTATGCTGGTGCACCTGTCCGTACACAATTACGCCATCGTTGAACACCTCGATCTTGAACTCGATCGCGGAATGAGTGTAATCACTGGCGAAACCGGCGCCGGTAAATCGATCATGCTCGACGCACTGGGACTAACCCTGGGCGACCGCGCAGACAGTGGTGTAGTCCGCCCCGGAGCCGAAAAAGCGGACATCCTGGCCAGCTTCGACTTACAGGAAATCCCCGAAGCACGGGCCTGGCTGGCCGAGCGCGACCTCGACAACGATGGCCTATGCATTCTGCGCCGCGTGATTACCAGTGAAGGTCGTTCGCGCGGGTACATCAACGGCACACCATGCCCTCAAGGCGACTTAAAAGCCTTGGGCGAATTGCTGATCGATATCCACAGCCAGCATGAACACCAGTCACTGCTAAAACCCGACACTCATCGCCGACTACTCGACGAATATGCGGGCGCCACCGATCTCGCTCGCCAGGTTCAGCTCGCCGCACAACGCTGGCGCCAGACCAAGCAAGAGTTCGAACATCTCTCCAACTCAGGCGAGCAACAACAAGCGCGCCACCAGCTGCTCAGCTACCAGCTTGAAGAGCTCGAAAATCTGGCACTTGCCGAAAACGAGCTGGAAGAACTGGAGCAGGAACACAAAAACCTGACCAATTCCGAAACCCTGCTCACCATCTGCCGCCAGGTAGTCGAGCAGTGCAGCGAAAGCGATTCTGGCAATGTGCTCAACGCCCTGACTGTCAGCCTGAATCGGCTGTCCAGCGTTAACAACAATGCCAGCGCCTTGAATGAAGCCTCTGATCTACTGGCGAGTGCACAGATTCAAGTCGAAGAGGCCGTCGGCGAGCTTAATCGCTTCCTTGATCATTTCGATGCAGACCCGCGGCGCTTGCAGTATTTAGAAGAACGACTGGACTCCATTTATACAATGGCGCGCAAACACCGCGTCCAGCCCGCTGATGTATGCGCTTTGCAGCAAAAACTGATGGATGAACTCGAAACGCTCAATGCCAATGATGAGTCCATCGAACGACTGGCGAATGAACTGACGGCTTACGCTCGTCACTATCAAGAATGTGCGCGCGAACTCAGCAACCTGCGCACTCAAGCAGCCACACGCTTAGGCAGCGCTGTTGAAGAAGAGATTCAGCGCCTGGGCATGCCCGGTGGCCGTTTCGTGATCGAACTCAAATCGCAAAGCAGCAGCGACCCGATGCCCTACGGCCTTGAACACGTCGAACTGCTGGTGAGTGCAAACCCGGGTCAGCCACTCAAAGCCTTGGCAAAAGTGGCATCTGGCGGCGAACTGTCACGCATCAGCCTGGCCATTCAGGTCATCACCGCACAAACCTCTCGCGTACCGACCCTTGTTTTCGACGAAGTGGATGTGGGGATTGGTGGCCCAACGGCAGAAATTGTCGGCCAGTTGCTACGCCGTTTGGGCGAGCGGGGCCAAGTATTAACCGTGACGCACTTGCCGCAAGTCGCCGCGCAATGCCATCAGCATCTATTTGTGCACAAGGTCCGCGACAGCGAAGCCACGCGCACGGCGGTGTCAAAACTCAGCCAAAAAGAACGCGTAGAAGAAGTCGCTCGCATGCTGGGAGGCATCGACCTGACCAAAGAGTCCTTGGCGCACGCCAAGAAAATGGTCGTCAGTGCAAAAAACCAGGCAGCTTAGCGACGAACGGTTAACACACTAGACCGAGAGAAAGCACGAAGGCGACCCTAAGGTCGCCTTCGATCGTTTCACGAACCGCAATTCGTGTGACTTGCTTACTTGGTTTTCTTACGTACGTAGAGCACCAAGTTGTGGTCTACCAACTCAACACCGTGTTTGGCAGCGATCGCATGCTGGAGCTTTTCAATGTCTTCGTCGAAAAACTCAATCACTTCGCCACTGTCCACGTTGACCATATGGTCGTGGTGGCCACCGTCGGCATCCGCCAACTCAAACACAGCATGACCGCCATCAAAATTGTGGCGAATCACCAGCCCAGCAGACTCGAACTGAGTCAGTACACGGTAAACCGTGGCCAGACCGACGTCCTCGCCAGCTTGCATGAGAGCCTTGTAAACATCCTCGGCGCTCATGTGACGCTGCTCAGCAGAATCAAGCATTTGCAGAATTTTGACTCGTGGCAGAGTCACCTTAAGTCCGGCCTTACGTAGTTCGCTATTTTCAACCATGGTTAGCTTTCTCGCGGAAGCCGCTTCGCAGCTTCTCTTAATACGGGTATGATCGGCGTTTACGTTGTCCCAGCCAAGATAGTGGAAGTCGCCCACCGATGCAAAACACCAAGCTCTTGCTAACCAGTTTCACCTTTGTGGGACTGCTCGCACTCGCCGGTTGTTCATTCCCCGGGGTTTACAAAATCGACATCCAGCAGGGCAATGTCGTCACGCAGGACATGATAAACCAGTTACGCCCGGGAATGACCCGTCGGCAAGTGCGGTTTATCATGGGGAACGCCCTGCTGACCGATACATTCCATCCGGATCGTTGGGATTATTTGTATAGCCTGCAACCAGGCGGCGGTGAACGCCAACAGGAACGCGTCAGCGTGTTCTTCAACCAAAATGACCAGCTCGTCAGCTTGTCAGGTGATTTCATGCCTGGTGTAAGCCGAGACGAAGCGATTCTTGGTAAAGACGGTGGCTCCAACGTGACCACACCGGCTGCTCCGACCGAGAAGAGCGAAGTTCCAGCCAAGCCTGGTTCGCTGCTTGATCAAATCCAGAAGGATGTCGACGGGGTCGAAACAGTGCCCGTGCCGACGCCAGAACCACTGGATACCACCGAACAATAATCGTTCGGTACAAAAAGCCCGGCATGCCGGGCTTTTTGTTGCCTGCAAAACTACGACGACTGATTCAACCGCTTAATCTCAGCCGCCCTGGCTGCACGCTGGCGACGAATTTCTTTGGGATCAGCCAGCAACGGTCGATAAATTTCGATTCGATCCCCCGCCTGCAACAACCGTTCTTCGGGATCGCTAACCTGCTTACCGAAAATTCCGACAGGGCAACTCGCCAGATCCAACTCGGGAAAATCAGCATTCAACCCCGACGCCAACACCGCTGCACGTACGGTGGTGCCTTCGGCAACAGTCATCTCCAACAGACGCTGACGTTCAACGGCGGCATACACCACTTCAATGGTAATCACCGGCTTAGCCATACAACTGCTTGGCACGCTGGCAAAAGGCGTCCACCAACGTATTTGCCGCCTGATTGAACAGCGGACCCAGCGTTGTTTTTATGATTGATCCGGCGTAGTCAAACGACATGTCCAAACTGATCTTGCAGGCCTTTTCGCCCAAGGGTTTGAAGACCCAAACACCGTGCAACTGCTTGAACGGGCCTTCTTCAAGATTCATCTCAATCGACTGGCCCGGCACCAGGGTATTGCGCGTCACAAAGTGCTGGCTCAAGCCCCCCTTTGCCACCCCCAAACTGGCGCGCATCAGCACTTCAGTGCTTTCAATAATTTCGGCAGAAGAGCACCACGGCAGAAACTCCGGGTACTTGGCCACATCGTTGACCAAGTCATACAGAGCCTGCGCAGGGTAAGGCAGCAAGGCGGAGCGTTGAATATGGGTAGTCATGTCAGCGTTACTTCCACAGCTGGGCGGCAAACACAATCAGAATGCCGAGTGGCGCCACATAGCGCATCAAAAAAAGAGTCAGGGCGAACAGTACCGGGCTGCGCATCGACAACTCGTCGCGCACGGCGCCACGGCCCATGATCCAGCCCGCAAAGACTACAAAACACAGCCCGCCCAAGGGGAGCATGATACGCGAGGTAAGGAAATCGACGACACCAAAGAAGTCCAAACCCTGCTCCGCTCCCCATTGGTAGAGGCGAAAGCCTGATTCTTCGTTCACAAAAAACTTGGCCTGCTTCCAGATATTGAACGAGAAAACCGTGCCCAAACCAACAAACCAGCAGCTAAACGCTAGCCAAAACGTGACCCAAAGCCGCCGCACCTTAGTGCGCTCAACCAAATAAGCCACCATCGGTTCCAGCAAGGAAATCGCAGAGCTCCAGGCCGCAACAGCGACCAAAACGAAAAACACCACGCCCATCAATTGGCCGAACGCCACGTTACCGAAGGCGAATGGCAACGTCACAAACATCAGCCCCGGGCCTTCACTCGGGTTAAGTCCTGATGCAAATACAATTGGAAACAATGCCAGGCCAGCCAGCAATGAGACAAACGTATCAATCAACGCTACGCCCACCACCGTGCTGGATATCGATGCATTCTTCGGCATATAGGCGCCATAGATCATGATCGACCCCACGCCCACGCTCAGTGAAAAGAACGCATGGCCCATCGCAGCCAGCAATCCATCCATAACGCGGTCCGGGTTGAAGTCGAACATAAAATGCACGCCCTCCATAAAATGCCCCGTGGTCATGCTGTAACCCAGCAATACCAATAGCAACACAAACAGGATGGGCATCATGATCCGTAAACTGCGCTCAAGCCCCGCCACCACACCTTTAGCAATGACAAAGGCTGAAAGCAGCATGAACGCGGTGTGCCAGAACGTCAGACGCCAGGGATCAGAAATAACCTTGCCAAAATAAGCACCCACCTGATCGGCCGTCGTGCCCTGGAAGTCGCCTTTGCCCATATTGATGATGTAATCCAGCGACCAGCCACCGACCACGCTGTAAAAAGAAAGAATCAGCAACGCCGTGATCATCCCGGCGAAGGCCCACCAGGACCAACGCCCCGAATGCCCCGCCTGGAGCGCCAGCACCTTCAAGGCGTTAGCCGGACTTAGCCTCGCGCGACGCCCGATCAACGTCTCGGCCAGCATGACCGGCACACCGATCAGCGCGATACACGCCAAAAATACCAACACAAATGCGCCACCACCGTAGACGCCAACCATGTAAGGGAATTTCCAAATACTGCCCAAACCAACGGCAGAACCGGTCGCAGCGAGAATAAAGACCCAACGGCTTGCCCAACTGCCGTGGACAGAAACCTTGTCTGTCGACATCGTTACTACGCCCAACCGATAAAAAAGAGCGCGCATTGTCCGGGATTCAACCTACGTGCTCAAGCACGCAGGTGCCCGTAGCCGACTTGCTCGCAACTGCCTATAATGCCGCCCCTATGGCTAAACAAAAGAAACACCCCACAGGGACCATCGCGCAGAATAAAAAGGCGCGACACGATTACTTCATCGAACATCGGTTCGAGGCTGGTCTGGTCCTGGCCGGCTGGGAAGTAAAAAGTCTGCGTGCAGGCAAAGCACAGCTGGTCGACAGCTATGTGCTTCTCAAGGACGGTGAAGCCTGGTTGCTCGGCAGCCACATCGCCCCTTTGACGACCGCCAGCACGCACGTTATTGCCGACCCCACGCGCAGCCGCAAACTGTTGCTCAACAAGCGCGAGCTTGAAAAGCTGTTTGCCGCGGTACAGCAGAAGGGTTACGCCTGCGTCTGCCTCTCAATTTACTGGAGCAAGCACTTGATCAAGTGCGAAATTGCCCTGGGTAAAGGCAAGAAGGAATACGACAAGCGCCATACCGAACGCGAGCGCGATTCTGATCGTGAGCTACAGCGTGCGGTGCGCAACAAGGGCAAGGAAGACTAGTTCCAAGCCCCCCGTAGCAGCTGCCGTGCTCTGCGAGGCTGCGTTCGGTCGCGAAGCGATCGTAAATGCTGAAGACACGACCTTAGTGAAAGTTCGTGTTCACCGGCTTTACGACGACTCCGTCGCCGGACGCAGCCTTCGGCAGCTATTACAACCCATTACGCCGCTCGGCCCGCGCTGTGCGCTGAACCTCCTGACGCACCTCCTCCAACACTTCCTGCACATACATCAGATGGCGGCTGGCCACTTCCCGCGCATCCTCTGCCCGCCCCTCAATAATCGCCAGGTACAACTCGCGATGCTGACTGATCAGCATGTCGCGCGTTTCGCTGCGCTGCTTGTACATCCCGCCAATGTTGGTCACCACGTTGCGCTTTAGCAGGTCAAACAACCCGCGAATGGTGTGCAGCAACACCGCGTTATGACTGGCCTCGGCAATGGCCAAATGGAAGCTTGCATCCGCCTCGCCCTCCTCGGCACGACTGACCTCGTCAACCCGCGCATAACAATCCTGCAAGCGCTCAAATGCAAGGCGCAGCCGATCACGATCCACCTCTGTGGCGCGCAAAGCCGCATAAAACGCACATGACGCCTCTAGCGTATGACGAAACTCAAGCAAGTCGCGTTGCGCTTCAGGGTTGCTTTCCAGCAATTGCAGCAACGGATCACTGAACGTCGACCCAAGTGAAGTCGCCACATAATTGCCGCCACCCTGACGACTGACCAGCAACCCCTTGGCTGATAGTTTTTGAATCGCTTCGCGCAACGACGGGCGCGATACACCGAATCGTTCGGCCAAGGCACGCTCAGCTGGCAAGCGCTCACCGGACTTCAATGTGCCCTCAAGGATCATGCCCTCAAGCTGCTCGACAATATCGTCAGACAAACGGCGCTGACGAATTTGATCAAACCCCATAACGCTCTCCATCCTCCCGGCCACGTGCCGGGGCCGCCATTCTCGCTGATTAGCGCGCTTCAGACACCTGCCAGAAGCATTAACAAACACCCCATCAGATTCGCCAGTAACGTTTTGTCAGACAAAAGATTTAGGGCGGCAAATTGACACACCCCACATAAGGCTTTTAACCTACCCGACAGCGGCTGTAAATTGGTAATACCAATTATCCAGACGCGACCAGCAGCAACGACCAATAACAATTAGGGGCCACCCCATATGCAAACCTGGCAACAGCTCTATAGTCCGCTCGGCAGCCTCGGCTTGTCCGCACTCGCCGCCGTCATCCCGATCGTGTTCTTCTTTCTGGCCTTGGCCGTGTTCCGTCTCAAAGGACATGTCGCCGGCAGCATCACCCTCGCCCTGTCGATTCTGGTGGCTATTTTTGCCTTCCAGATGCCTGTCGACATGGCTTTTGCAGCAGCGGGCTATGGATTTGCCTACGGCCTCTGGCCAATCGCCTGGATCATCGTGGCCGCGGTGTTCCTCTACAAGCTGACGGTGAAAAGTGGCCAGTTCGAAATTATCCGCAGTTCGGTCCTGTCGATCACTGACGACCAACGCTTGCAGGTGCTGTTGATCGGTTTTTGCTTCGGCGCCTTCCTGGAAGGTGCAGCCGGATTCGGCGCACCAGTAGCGATTACGGCCGCCCTGCTCGTAGGCTTGGGGTTCAACCCACTGTATGCCGCGGGCCTGTGCCTGATCGCCAACACCGCCCCCGTCGCGTTCGGCGCACTGGGCATCCCGATCATTGTGGCTGGCCAAGTGACAGGCATTGACGCGTTCAAGATCGGCGCCATGGCAGGCCGTCAACTGCCGCTGCTGTCGCTGTTCGTGCCGTTCTGGTTGGTGTTCATGATGGACGGCCTGCGCGGCGTGCGTGAAACGTGGCCAGCCGCGCTGGTGGCGGGGCTAAGCTTCGCTGTGACCCAGTACTTCACCTCGAACTACATTGGCCCCGAGCTGCCGGACATTACCTCTGCCCTCGCCAGCCTGGTCAGCCTGACGCTGTTTCTGAAAATCTGGCAACCAAAACGCACCGCAGGCGCGCAGATTGCAGGCGTGGCCTCTGATGTTGTCGTGACGGCCAACCCGGGCGGTTTCGGCAAACCAGCCAATCTGCTGGCATCGCCTTACAGCCTGTTGCAGATCCTGAAAGCGTGGTCCCCGTTCCTGATCCTGACGGTTCTGGTCACCATCTGGACGCTTAAACCGTTCAAAGCCCTGTTCTCGGCAGGCGGTTCGATGTACGGCTGGGTGTTCAACTTCGCGATCCCGCACCTCGATCAACTGGTGATCAAAACCGCACCAATCGTAAATGCACCGACTGCGATTGCAGCTGTTTTCAAACTTGATCCGATCTCCGCCACCGGCACCGCTATTTTCTTCTCGGCCTTGATCTCGATGCTGATCCTGAAAATCGACATCAAAACGGGTCTGACCACTTTAAAAGAAACATTCTTCGAACTGCGCTGGCCCATCCTGTCCATCGGTATGGTGCTGGCGTTCGCATTTGTAACTAACTACTCCGGCATGTCTTCGACCATGGCGTTGGTGCTGGCTGGCACGGGCGCTGCGTTCCCGTTCTTCTCGCCTTTCTTGGGCTGGCTGGGCGTATTTCTGACAGGCTCGGACACCTCGTCCAACGCCCTGTTCAGCTCGTTGCAAGCCACCACCGCACACCAGATTGGTGTCAGCGACACCCTGATGGTGGCCGCCAATACCAGCGGCGGCGTAACCGGCAAAATGATTTCACCCCAATCGATTGCCGTGGCGTGTGCGGCCACCGGCCTGGTGGGTAAAGAATCCGACCTGTTCCGTTTCACCCTGAAACACAGCCTGTTCTTCGCCACCATCGTGGGGTTGATCACGCTGGCGCAAGCCTACTGGTTCACCGGCATGCTGGTGCACTGATACGCGCTATGGTTACAGCACGTTAATGGCGCCGGGGCTGCCCCGGCGTCAGTAATTCACTACCCGGTCCACACCCGTGGACACATAACCGGGACCACCCGGAGACGCCTGATGAGCGAGCTTTTCTACAACGCCGTGCCCAACGCGACCCGTGTCGCCCCGCCCCTCCCTACACCTCGTATTTACCCCACGCAAAAACCACATAAGGTGTACCTGTTCGGCACCTGCGTGGTCGACCTGTTCTTCCCTGAAGCCGGCATGGACGCGATCCACCTGCTAGAGCGCGAAGGCATTGCTGTCGACTACCCGCAAGGTCAAAGCTGCTGCGGACAACCCGCCTATACCTCCGGTTACACCGATCAGGCGCGCGAAGTCGCACGCGCACAGCTCGCCTTGTTTACCGAGAGCTATCCCGTTGTCGTGCCGTCCGGCTCATGCGCGGGCATGCTGCGCGAACACTATGAAGACCTGTTCAAAGACGAACCTGAGACGTTGAAACGCGTGCATGCCTTGGCTGAGCGTACTTTCGAACTCACCGAATTCCTGCTGTACGTGTGCAAGGTTCAATTCAAGGACCACGGCGCCCCGGTCAAGGTGGCGCTGCACACGTCTTGCTCGGCCCGCCGTGAAATGAACACCCACCTGCACGGCCGCGAAATGCTGGCGCAATTAGCGAATGTGGAACGCATCGACCACAGCCACGAAAGTGAATGCTGCGGCTTTGGTGGAACATTCAGCGTGCGCATGCCGGATATTTCCGGTGCGATGGTGGCTGACAAAACCCGCTCCCTGATTGAAACCGGTGCGCATCAAGTACTCACAGCTGACTGCGGTTGCTTGATGAACATCAACGGCTCACTGGAAAAACAGAAACAATCCCTGCGCGGCCAGCATCTGGCCAGTTTCCTGTGGCAGCGCACCGGAGGTGAACAATGAGCACCGGCACACTGATTCCGACCGTTGCAGTGGAAGAAGACTTCCGCGAGCGCGCCCATGAAGCCTTGGCTGACAAACAACTGCGCAATAACTTTCGCAGCGCCATGGATTCTCTGATGACCAAACGCGCCGTGGCCTTCAGCGACGCCCACGAGCGCGAGCACCTACGGGCACTGGGCAATGCAATCCGTGCCCGCGCCTTATCCAAACTGCCAGACCTGCTTGAACAGCTCGAAGCCAACCTGACCCGTAACGGCGTGCACGTTCACTGGGCTGAAACGGTCGAACAAGCCAACGACATCGTGCTCTCGATTGCGCGCCGCCGCGCCGCCAAGCAGGTGATCAAAGGCAAGTCGATGGTCAGCGAAGAAATGGAGATGAACCATGTCCTGGGTGCTCAAGGCATTGAATGCCTCGAATCCGACATGGGTGAGTACATTGTTCAACTGGATAACGAAAAACCGTCCCACATCATCATGCCCGCGATCCATAAAAACGCCGGGCAAGTAGCCGACTTGTTTCACGAAAAACTCGGTGTGGACTACACCAAAGATGTCGACCAACTGATCCAGATTGGTCGGCGTGTACTGCGACAAAAATTCTTTGAAGCAGATATCGGCGTCTCAGGCGTCAACTTCGCGGTGGCCGAAACCGGCACCCTGCTACTGGTGGAAAACGAAGGCAACGGGCGCATGTCGACCACCGTTCCACCGGTGCACATTGCCGTCACCGGAATCGAGAAGGTAGTCGAGAACCTGCGTGATGTGGTCCCACTGCTCTCGCTATTGACCCGCTCTGCGCTCGGCCAGCCGATCACGACTTACGTCAACATGATCTCTGGGCCACGTAAGCCCGGCGAGTTAGACGGTCCTGAAGAAGTGCATTTAGTGCTGCTGGACAACGGCCGCAGCCAGGCATTTGCCGACAGTGAACTGCGCCAAACCCTCAATTGCATTCGTTGTGGCGCTTGCATGAACCACTGCCCGGTTTACACACGCATTGGCGGTCATGCCTACGGCGAGGTGTACCCCGGCCCTATCGGCGCAATTATCACGCCGCACATGGTGGGGCTGGCCAAGGTGCCGGATCACCCGAGCGCTTCGTCGCTGTGCGGAGCGTGCGGGGAAGTCTGTCCGGTCAAGATCCCGATTCCTGCTCTGTTACGCCGCCTGCGTGAAGAAAACGTCAAAGCGCCCACCAGCCAACCTCGCATCATGCGCGGTCAAGGCAGCAAGTATTCACGCAAAGAACGCTTCATCTGGAACGCCTGGGCCAAGCTCAACAGCTCACCCAACCTGTACCGCTTGTTCCTCAAGGCCGCCACTCGCTTGCGCGCATTGACGCCGAACAAGGTAGGACCCTGGACCCAAAACCACAGCGCCCCTAAACCCGCCGCCCGTTCGTTGCACGACATGGCCCGCGAGCACTTGGCGAAACAGTCGGGAGATCAGTCATGAGCGCTAAGCAAAATATCCTCAACAAACTGCGCAACAGCCTGACGGGCACTACACCCGTGGCTGACAACTTCGACGAACAATTGGTGACCCAGCCCTGGACGTACACGCTTGAACAGCGCATCCCCCAACTGCGTAAGTTGATGGAAGCCGTGCACACGGAAATCCACCTCAGCACCGAACACGACTGGCCTGCGCTGCTGGCCCAGCTGATTACAGATCGCCAGCTACCGAGTTTGCTGATTGCTCCGTCGACGCCCCACGGACAGAAAGTTACCGCGCACTGGGCGCAGAACCCGACGCTAGCGACACTCAAAGCCTACGATCGGCCGGTGGAGGAATGGAAAGACGAGTTGTTCAACGACACGCCCGCCAGCTTGACCACTACGTTGGGCGCGATCGCGGCCACGGGTAGCCTGATCATGTGGCCGACAGCCGAAGAGCCGCGCCTGATGAGCCTTGTGCCACCGGTGCATTTCGCCCTGCTGAAAGCCAGCGAAATTCGCGACAACTTCTATCAGGTGCAACGTGAAATGAACTGGTCCGCCGGCATGCCGACCAATGCCTTGCTGGTGTCCGGCCCTTCTAAAACCGCTGACATTGAACAAGTCCTGGCTTACGGTGCCCACGGTCCGAAAGACCTGGTGGTGTTAATTCTGGAGGATGCATGAGCCTGCCCGTAGCCTTTGTGCGTGATGCTGAGCGACTGATCCCACCCGATCGTCGCTTCACTGACGCGCTGTCGACGCTGGCCTTTGGCACCGATGCGAGCTTTTATCGCTTGATCCCAAAGCTGATCATCCGCGTCGAGTCCGAAGACGAAGTGGTTGAACTGCTGCACTTGGCGCGCCGCGACCAGGTTTCAGTCACCTTCCGTGCTGCCGGCACCAGCTTGTCCGGCCAAGCCATCAGCGACTCCGTACTGATCGTGCTCGGCGATAACTGGAACGCTAAAGAAATTCGCGGCCAAGGCACTCAAATCCGCCTGCAACCCGGTGTGATTGGCGCACAAGCCAATGCCTGGCTCGCACCGTACGGGCGTAAGATCGGTCCCGACCCGGCCTCGATCAACGCCTGCAAAATTGGCGGCATCGTCGCCAATAACGCCAGTGGCATGTGCTGCGGCACCGCGCAAAACACTTATCACACCCTGGCGGGCATGCGCGTAGTGCTGGCCGACGGTACGCGTATCGACACCGAAGACGCCGCTAATGTCGCCGACTTTCGCCAAAGCCACGGCCCGTTACTGGAACAGCTTGCGACCCTGGCCCGCGAGACCCGCGCCAACACTGATTTGGCTGCGAAAATCCGCCACAAATACCGTCTGAAAAACACCACCGGGTTGTCACTCAACGCCCTGGTGGATTTTGACGACCCGCTGGATATCCTCAGCCACCTACTGGTGGGCAGCGAAGGAACGCTGGGGTTTATCAGCTCGGTGACTTACGACACCGTCATTGATCACCCGAACAAAGCCTCGGCGTTGATCGTGTTCCCGGACGTTGAAACTTGCTGTAACGCCGTGACTGTACTGAAAAGCCAACCCGTGTCTGCGGTTGAACTTCTCGATCGCCGCAGCCTGCGCTCAGTACAAGACAAGCCCGGCATGCCTGCTTTCGTACAACAACTGTCGGCTAATGCCTGCGCCCTGCTGATCGAGTCCCGCGCCGCTACGCAGACGTTGTTGCACGAACAATTGGCGCACATCATGGGTTCGCTGTCGGCATTCCCTGTCGAGAAACAAGTCGACTTCACCGAAGATCCAGCCGAAAACGCCAAGCTGTGGGCCATTCGCAAAGACACCTTCCCGGCAGTCGGCGCGGTACGTAAAACCGGCACAACAGTGATCATCGAAGACGTGACCTTCCCTGTCGAACAACTGGCCATCGGCGTCAATCGCCTGATTGAGCTGTTCGACAAACATCACTATGACGAAGCGATCCTGTTCGGCCACGCGCTTGAAGGCAACCTGCACTTTGTTTTCACCCAGGGCTTCAATAGCCCGCAAGAAGTGGCACGGTATCAGGCGTTCATGGATGACGTGGCGCAGTTGGTGGCCGTGGAATTTGGTGGTTCCCTCAAAGCGGAACACGGTACCGGTCGCAACATGGCGCCCTTTGTAGAACTGGAGTGGGGCAGCGACGCGTATCAACTCATGTGGGCACTTAAACGCCTGCTCGACCCGCAAGGCATTCTCAACCCGGACGTGGTACTCAGCGAAGACCCGCAAATCCACCTCAAACACTTGAAGCCCCTGCCTGCCGCCGACGAGATTGTGGATAAGTGCATCGAGTGCGGATTTTGCGAGCCCGTGTGCCCGTCCAAAGGACTGACGCTCAGCCCCCGACAGCGAATAGTGATCTGGCGCGACATACAGGCGAAAAAACGCGCAGGCGTGGATACCCGCGAACTGGAAAAAGCCTACGAATACCAAGGCATCGATACCTGCGCCGCGACCGGTTTATGCGCGCAACGTTGCCCGGTAGGGATTAACACTGGAGAACTGGTCAAAAAACTGCGCGCTCGCGAGGCAACTCACCTCAAAACGGCCGACTGGCTGGGCACGCATTTTCCGACCACGCTACAAGGCGCCCGCTTTACCCTGCACGTGGCCAACGGTGCGCGCATGTTACTGGGCGCGCCGCGTCTAACCAAACTGTCGGCGACGCTCACCAAGGCCAGCAAAGGACGAGTCCCGCTGTGGACCAACGCCATGCCGCAACCCGAGCGGGCCATTCGCTTTAGCCCGCCCGTGAAAGATGCACGACCACGCGTGGTGTACCTCGCGGCATGTGTATCCCGCGTGATGGGGCCCGCGGCAGGCGACAGCGAGCAAATGTCACTGCTGGATAAAACCCGTGGCTTGCTGGAAAAAGCCGGTTACCAAGTGGTCTTCCCGGACAACCTGGACAGCCTGTGTTGCGGTCAGCCATTCGCCTCCAAGGGCTACGCCGAACAAGCCGAACACAAACGCCAGGAACTGATTGGCGCCCTACTGCACGCCAGCCGTGGCGGGCTTGACCCGATCTATTGCGACACTAGCCCGTGCACATTACGCCTGGTGCAAGACCTGGGTGAAACGCGTCTCGACCTGTACGACCCGGTACGTTTCATTCGCACCCACCTTGTGGATAAGTTGCGCTTCACCCCGCAACAAGCTCCGATCGCCGTCCACGTTACGTGCAGCACGCAACACTTGGGCGAGAGTCAGGCACTGATCGACATCGCACGAATGTGCAGCACAGAAGTCGTGATCCCGGAAGGCATTCACTGTTGCGGTTTCGCGGGCGACAAAGGGTTCACCACGCCAGAGCTGAACGCCCATTCGCTGCGCAGCTTAAAAGACGCCGTGCAGCATTGCAGCGAAGGGATTTCCACCAGTCGCACGTGCGAGATTGGCCTGACGCAACATGGCGGCATTGACTACCACGGCTTGGTGTATTTGGTCGATCGCGTGACGGCGGCCAAATCGCTGTAACGCCACGTAGTCGGTATGTCGCTGCCAAAGGCTGCGCGCTTCTCAAATGAAAAGCTCACAGCCTGTGGCAACGACTACCCCAGACAATGCAGGTTCTGCGCACCTTTTTTGAGCATAAAAAAACTAATCCAATGATGGCCAAATAAAAGCAGAACCCTTGAGCACAGCTATAGTCAATTGGCTTAAGGCCCCACTGTTTGGGGTATAAAACCGAGCCCGCAAACACCGGGCCTCATCTGTGCACAAGGAGTTTTCCCATGAAGCGTACCGCTCTTGCTGGCCTGTTTATCACTGCTGCAATGTTGGCTTCTCCCGTATTTGCGGCCGAACCGGCTAAAGATGATCTGTGCTCCATCAACCTGCAAAAGATCAACGATGCGATGGCAACGTCTGGCCAAACCAGCGAAAACACCAATGACAACCTCAAAGCCGCTCATGACAAAGCCGTGGCTGAAAAAGAGAGCGGCAACGACAAAGAATGCATTTCTATCACCACCCAAGAGTTGCAGCGCATTCAAAACATCAACAAGGGTGGTGAAGGCAAATAAGCCTTGAGGTTGGCCTTCTGCGCAGGATTGGCGTAGACTGCGCTGGCTTGCTGGTTACACACAGCAGGCATCGGGGCCGTTTAGGATTCGACGCCGGTTGCGAAACTCTAGGTGCATGCCGAGTTGGTAACAGAACTCGTAAATCCACTGTTGCAACTTTCTATAGTTGCCAATGACGAAACCTACGAGGGTCAAGCTCTCGCAGCGTAAGCTGCCTTAGCCATCCTCCTGGTACCTTCGGGTCCAGCAATCACTAGGGGATGCCTGTAAACCTGAAGTGATTGTCATATAGAACAGGATCGCCGTGCAGTACGTTGTGGACGAAGCGGCTAAAACTTACACAACTCGCCCAAAGCACCCTGCCCTTCGGGTCGCTGAGGGTTAACTTAATAGAAACGGCTAAGCATGTAGTACCGACAGCGGAGTACTGGCGGACGGGGGTTCAAATCCCCCCGGCTCCACCACTTCATCATCTAAAGACGTCCACGGACGTCTTTTTTTGTGCCTGGAATCCAGTAAATACGGGGGTTTCAGGGCTATTGCGGGCTTTCGAGGTTTTTAGAGTTCCAGGCAATTTGGTATTCCCAATGGTATTCCCGGCTACCCGGCGCTAATCTTGGGAATACCAAAAGGTGTCATGGAGTACTTCTCATGTGCGCTCAAACCACTCGCCTCTCCGACCGTCAGCTCAAGGCGGTCAAACCGAAAGACAAAGATTACGTCCTCACCGATGGCGACGGGCTCCAGCTGCGAGTCAGGGTCAATCGCTCGATGCAGTGGAATTTCAACTACCGGCATCCCGTCACCAAGAATCGAATCAACATGGCACTGGGCTCTTATCCCGAGGTTTCTCTTGCGCAAGCAAGGAAGAAAACCGTTGAGGCCAGAGAGCTGCTTGCACAGGGCATCGACCCAAAAGCTCAGCGCAATGAGCTGCAGGAAGCCAAACGAGCGGAAACGGAACATACGTTCGAGAACGTAGCCACCGCATGGTTCGAATTGAAGAAAGACTCCGTCACCCCGGCGTATGCCGAAGACATCTGGCGCTCGCTCACACTGCATGTTTTTCCAAGCATGAAATCAACGCCGTTATCGGAAGTGAACGCGCCGATGGTCATCAAGCTGCTTCGTCCGATTGAAGCTAAAGGCAGCCTCGAGACAGTTAAGCGAGTGAGCCAGCGCCTTAACGAGATCATGACCTACGGGGTCAACTCCGGAATGATCTTTGCCAACCCTCTCAGCGGCATTCGAGCGGTGTTCAAGAAACCTAAGAAAGAGAACATGGCCGCGCTACCGCCTGACGAGCTTCCGGAGCTCATGATGGAAATCGCGAACGCCAGCATCAAGCGGACAACCCGCTGCCTGATCGAATGGCAGCTTCATACCATGACCCGCCCTGCCGAAGCGGCGACCACCCGATGGGCAGATATCGACTTCGACAAGCGCATTTGGACCATTCCGCCAGAGCGCATGAAAAAGCGTCGTCCGCACACAATCCCGCTTACCGATCAGGCACTTTCGTTACTGGAGACGCTCAAGCAACTCAGCGGTAACAGAGAGTACGTGTTCCCCTCAGATAGAACCCTCCGCACCCATGCCAATAGCCAGACCGCCAACATGGCGTTGAAGCGCATGGGCTTTCAGGACCGCCTAGTCAGCCACGGCTTGCGCTCGATGGCGAGCACCATCCTGAATGAGCATGGATGGGATCCGGAGCTAATCGAAGTCGCGCTAGCGCATGTCGACAAGGACGAAGTTCGGAGCGCCTACAACCGGGCGGATTACATCGAACGTCGGCGCCCGATGATGGCCTGGTGGAGTGAACATATCCAGAAAGCGGCTACCGGCAGCCTGTCAGCGTCGGCCATCAATCAAACCAGGGACCGCAAGGTGGTGCCGATACGCTGACATCACGGCGACAGTTCATGCCATCCGTGTAGTGGAGCTTGCCAGCGCTTCTTCGGCCAAGCCCCTGAGTATGGGAAGGCTCCGCATTCCCATACTCAGGGGCTCACGCTAAAGGCCTATCAGACAACCACGGCTTTTGCCTTTCTAAGGCGGATCAACCCTGCTGTTAACTCGTAGTAGTAGACGGTAGCTGGAGCTGAGCATCGCAGGTAGTGCTCCAGAAACCATCTCACGTGCTTTTCTCTCCAGGACCAGGGAGTCGCGCAACCCCAGCGCTCACGAATCACCTCGTGCATCCTTTCTGCTTGCCTAATGTGCCGCTGCCGCGTGGCATGCGCACCTTTGAGCACAGGGCTCAGAAACAACGCTATGTCGAACTCAGACGTCATCGCCGACCTCCGATGTAGGCACTCACCACATCGATGCGGTTATGCCCCAACTCTTGGCTGATCTGCTGTCGCGCCCACAGATCAAGCTCTCGATCTTCGGGATGAACACGAACGCCATTTACAGGTGCAGAAAAGCCGGTCATTTGCTCATAGCGCTCACAGGCGTAAGCCGCCCGTAGCTCATGAAAACCTTTCAACCCCTGCTCATGCAGGAGGTCCCGTGCCGGTCGCACAACTGCCTGCATAAAGTCTTTGTAGCTTTCGTCGGGCGCCAACAAATTCCGGCTGCCATTGGGTGAGGTCGCGCTGGCCCAATCCAGGGCATCGCGAACTTGATCCGAGACCGTAATCCAACGCGGTGCCGAGGCCCCTGATCGACCACCTTTAGTACCGTCCTGGATGTTGATTTTCCCCAGCTGTTGGGCCTCTCGTTGCAGCCGTGGCAAGTCTGCCAAGATCGCTTCACGCAGGCGCATACCTGTCTCCCGGGCGAGAAGCACAATGGCACTCACCCTCGATTGCTGACGATCTGACAGTGCCCGTGCGATCAACTCGACCTGCGCACGGTCTTGGCCTTGCGGGGCCTCACTACGCACGCTTGAGCGCTGCAAGCCCAGCGCCTTGCTTGGACTGGGGATTTTGACGTACTGATCACCGCGCAGCGCGGCCATCGTTCGGTTCACGCTGGACAGGCGGTTCTGCGCGGTGGCAATGCCAACGTTGCCCTGATCAACCTGCTCGCGCAAATGGAAGGCGTACCGCATAAGGATCTCACGGTCGATCTGTAGCGCGTCGTTGAGTCCTGGTCCTTCCTCGGATCGACACCATTGCACGAAGGCCTGCCAGCGATCGCTATGGGCTTTGACGGTAGCAAAATGGCCGTCGCCGAACAGATCTTTCAGGGCTTGCGGGCCGGCATAGCTGAGCTGACGACCGAAGCCGAAATTGCGCCCCGCTCGCTTACCGACCCGAGCCATTGCTCTGCTCCTGATCGACTGCCGCGAGATCATGCAAGAGGGCTTGCCAGTGCGCACTCACGATGGCGAGCTGGGCCCCATCAGTCGGGCGAAAATACAGCGAATTGTTCATGACGAAGAGGATCGCCCCCTCCTCTTCCAACCATTGAATGAGGGCTGTCGTCGAGGAGATAGCTTTACGGGTGGTGGCGACATCGGCGACACCGGCGACAACCCTTGCCTTGTCTGGCTTTGAGCGTGGCGACAAAGTGGCGACACTCGCGGCGACAAACCGCACTTTCGGTTCATTTTGGCGCTGAGCCAGATGGTTACGCAGCGCTTCATCAAGATTGAACATGACGCACCTCGAAGGTTTGGCCATCGGTGATCAACCACTGATGATCAATCAACTCGACCAGCAGCTTGGCGGCATGACGGCTGCTCTTGCGGGCAAAGCGAGGACCGTTGCGATTCAGCTCTCGAATACTGAAGCGTTTCCAATTCTTGACCTGCAGCCAGCGCAGCAGCCGGTCTGCCTCCTCTTTTACTCGGCACACCGGCTCCTGTTCGGTCAAGCGCTGGATCTCGGTGAGGTAATAGCCAACTAAGGTTGAGGCCCGCTGGATGTGATCGACCTCCACAACACTGCTCTCCTCTACTACGGCCAAAATGCCGGCGACGCGCAACAGGTTGTCGGCGGCCTTCGAACCGCTGGGCCGCACGCTGGCCAGCTCACCAAACTCACCCAGTTGAGCTTCGATGGCATCATGCAAATCAATCCAGCGACGGCGGGCTAACGGACTGAGTGTCAGCGGTGATAGCCGCAAGGCACCGTCAGCGGAAAGTGACCAAGGCTGATGAAACAGGGCCGAAAGACGGTGGTGATATCGCTTTAGGGCGGGATCTTTGGACAAGTTGACCGCCTGGTAACTGCGTTGTCCGGCCAGGCTGGTGGGCCAGGTCATCAGGCAGCGACCGAGAATGCCTTGCCCCTGCAGTAACGGGTCACTGAGTAGCTGCATGGCCAAGTACGGTTGCAGCATCAGGTGCAGGCTCAAGCGCCGGTCATAAGCCCGTAGGCTTTCGCCTGGCATGGAGCGAGCGCGATCAATCGGACTACCGTCCCAGAGTGACGACAAGGTCGTGACCGCTTTCAAACGGTTATCCCGACTCATAGTGCTGCTGCCAAGGAACTGTCCGCCCTCGTCACAGAACAGGCCCATGCTGGGCAAGTCATGACAGAGCCCCTTAATCAAGGCCTCGATAGTCGGATCCGTGGTGATCAACCTAGGGGCTGAGGGCTCCGCTTCGAGCGACATTCCGTTCGCGGACTCAGGATCGCCAGGCTTGATACGCTGCGCCTGTCGCTGTGCGGCGCGGTAGTGGGCAAGCTGTTCGCGGTAGCGCTGCCATTGTTCACGCTCCCATTGCCGTGCTGGCAGCAATGCACATCGGTCTGCGGCGGTCTTACGATCACCGGACGCGGCCACCGTAATCAGGTACAGCGACAGGGGATAATTTCTCCCGTCGAGCTGTAAGCCCGCATGACCTTGGGTGGCCAGCGCCGAAGCAGCCAGCACCGATTGTGCAGCCAATGCCTGGGGCACCCCGATGACCTCGGCCATGCGTTCGACTGCAGGCCCAAGAATCCCACCCAGTGCCTGCGCCGGATAAGGCTGGGCAGCGGGATTCGACTCAATCAGCGGTCGAGGTGGTCGTGGTAGTTCAAGCTTCGGATCTAACTGCTGCATTAGCCCTCTCCTCGTTCATTGTTGTTTGTCCTCACGTAGTCCCGCCACGGCTGTTGAGTGTTATCAGGGATCAAGGCCCCTGCGACCTGTGAGATGTTCACTGACGCGGAACGAACGGCTCCTTACGACCGGGAGCAAGGGCATGCCCCCAGGAATCTGACCTCCGTGACGCATCCGAAGAGGCGGGCGGGTGGAGGCTGTGCCGACTGACGAGTTCGGCACCTGGATATCCTGGGTGGGAGAAAGCAAAGACCTAGACACCTGATGCATGCCTGACTGTCAGTCAGGTGCAGCACTTCCGTAAGCTGCGGCACCGGTACCTGTGTCGTTGCGGATGGCGACAAATCGGATTTGTCAGTCCGATTGTCACGAGGAGAGTTGCGACAATGCCATATACGACGTGGCTTGCAGCAGTGGTACGAGCGCCCGTCTCTTTCCGGGAGAAAGAGACGGGCGCAGTCTGGCGCAATGAAGTCTGCTGAGAGGTGAGGTTGCTGCAGTGCAGCGGGGAAGGTCCGTCGTCTGCCGCTGCGGACAGATAAGTCGAGTAGGCATCCATCACCCTTGGAGAGTGACCGTGCGAGCCGCCGGACGCTAATCGCACTTCGGGGAGAACCACCACACAAGTGGCGTAGCCTTGAAGGTTCTGGCTACCTGGGCTGTTGCTGTCAACGACAGCGATCCGTGCACCAATTTTTATACCCACTAGAAAAGACGGTCAAGCATCAAGGGCAAGGCGTACAAAAAGTGGCGACTGTCGCCACTTTTGTCGCCATGCTCCAGGCCGCGTTCTGCATGGGTTGTCGCCGGTGTCGCAGGTGTCGCCACTTCTCTAGCCATAGCCCTACGACAAGCTCGGCTCTGACGCTGAAACTGCGTTCCACTCGATAGAGATCACGGACAATTACTGACGGATTAACAACGGCGTGGCGCTAATCAAATTTGAAATGGGAAGGTGGAAGGAGTTGGCTTCGAGAAAAAGCGAGTGAACCCTCCGATCGGCGCGATCAAAGATCGCTGGATCGGAGGGTTTGGCGGAAAAAGCAAAGTCTCAAACGTCAATTAGCGCCTCAAGCATCGAAACTTGTTGGTCGGGATGCAGCAGCGTCACGAAGGTTGAGCAGCGTCTGCTGCAAACGCAGCAGAAAACCGGCCTCGAACGCTTCCTGAAAATCCCCTGGACGATGACGTTTCCGGTTCTGCGCCAGTGCCCACCATAACGGTAATGATGAACCGTCAAGCCAGGTCTCTGCACACCGAACGCCATCCTTGATCGTCGGAGCGAACTCATCGCCCCACGGGGTTTGGATCGCGGGACAGCCTTCAGCGGAGGGGACAGAGACGTACTCACCGATCTGCTGATGAACGCGCTGAGCAGGGATGCCGGTCAAGTACCGGAACGCCTTGTCGTATAACACGGCGGCATCATCCAGCAGCTCCACTGCCAGCTCAACGTCCTGCGGAAAATGAAGCAGAATACTTTGTGCTCCATTAAGCCGAAGCGTGGCAGCCTGCCGTAGTTTAATCGCGCCATCTTCAGGGGTAAGCGATGCTGTATCGATGGTGTGGGGTTTGGGGAGGCCGATTAGAAGCGAGAGATCAAACATCACGGAATCCTCCGAGATGGTTTGAAGTACAAAACAAACGGCCGGGGTGGCGCACGAGCTTAAAAGGGGGACAGGGCATTTTCCTTATCTCCTCGGACAGTTAAGGAGCCGTCCACCCAGCCGTTCTGACACGAAATAGGTGGCGGACCGTACGGGGGTCAGAAACCGGCGTCCGAGGGAACCGGCCAGGCCAAAGCCTGCCCCGCACGGACCGCCATAGAAAAGCAGCAGCTAAGTCTGTGTAAGCACTTTCTACTCGCTATGGCGCCATGCGCCTCGAACAATTCAGGTTCTGACACCCGGTCGCGGGATTGACCGCGACGGAGCAAAGCGTAAATGTGAAGCCGCGACAACACAAGCATGAGTGTCAATAAGCGCCGCATCCGAATGAACGTGCCGGGCAGAAACTAACATTCATCGGCATCTAGTGACTCTGGCAAATCAGGCGCCACGCAGCGTCTTTTCACTACCGAGTCCGACCACACTGATAGAATCGGTAACGCTATACATGACATCGTCTCGAGAAATGGTATGAATACAGAATTGACGGAAGAAGAGATGCGCCGGGCGCTGTTCGGTGAGCCTGAGGTCCCTGCTTTAGTAATCGACACACACGTGCAAGATACCGCACCCGAAATCGTGATCGCGAAGCCGACAAAGGCAGTGAAGAAAAATAAATTATCAAAAACCTTTACTCCGAGATTGAAAGTCACACTGAGGGTGGGGAATGAATTCGAAGGCAATATGCACGAGATCGTACATGAAGCCGATACGCTCAGCTCCCTAGTTGCAGAGCAAGAAGCTACAAAAATCGCCAAGAAAAAATTCAGGTTTGTGGAAGTTATTTCGGTTAAGTCGATGTAAGCGGGCAAGCTAGGTTCCAAGCCCATTTCACTGCAGCGCCACAACCGGCCGACCAGTTCGTGTGGAATGAGGCCTTAATCTCAATCACGGTAGCCGTTATCGCGTTTCGAACGCTAACAGTCAATCCAACATTTCAACGCATAACTGAACATCAGCCCTCCCCTGCAGACCTCGGATTCAACGGTCAGAAACAGGCGAATGGCGGACACATGGCTCTAGGTTGCTCGGAAAATGGTCCTTCTTCCGTTAAGTTCCAAGCTCGGTGCAGGCTGTTTCGATTTGCAAAACAGTCCGATGCCCCAGAGATACTCTACATCAGCCGTCAGCGAATAGAGCTGTATGAATAGAGGATTAGACACACCAGGTATAGTAATTGCCTGCTAGGGTCCCATTACTGAGTCGCTACCTAGCTCCAAGTGAAGTTGATATGCTTGTCAACGGCAAGCAACGATCGTAGTAAGCATCAGCTCACATGGCATATCAAGGATTCACTAATCATGAAAAAAGTTGATCTTGAAGCGGCAGACCCAAAAGTCGAGCCGTTTGATGAGAAGTTACACCGCATTGGAAGAGCTACTATAGGTGCGATCCCAGTTGTGGGAAGCCCGTTATTGGAGATTTTTAATTCGTTACTCGAGGCTCCTTTAAATAGGCGCCGCACGGAAACAATGCTTGCCATTGGGGCTGCTCTTAACGACCTCATAGAGCAAGGAATTGTAACGGAGGCAGGTCTACAGGAAAATGAAGCCTTTGTCAGCACTGTTGCGGAGGTTTGCAATATCTCCCTAAGAAATCACCAAGCAGAGAAACTCGAAGCATTGCGCAACGCTGTAATAAATTCTGCGCTGCCTACATGTCCAAGCGATGATTATCGCCAGGTATTTCTCAATTTTGTAGACGTATGCACAGTTTCTCACATTAGACTGCTAAAGCTTTTCGAGAATCCTGATCGGTGGTTTGCGGATAACAACCGAGTAAAACCGTACCAAACCACAGTTTCTTTATCCCAGATTATCGCAAGCGCCATGCCCGAACTAATTGAAAACCATGAAATTCTCGATAGCATATGGGCTGACCTCTATCAAAAGGGATTGGTTGAAGTAAAGCAGCTTGAAATGATTCTAAGCGCGGATAGTTGTTTATCAAAACAGACCACACAGTTCGGCAGCAAACTCGTGACTTTTTTGAGTTAACTGCCAGGAGAGCGAGATAATCTTTTGAAGCAGATCTTTTACGCTGGCAACGATCGTCAACCGTGCGCTGCCGAATATGCAATAGTCATGGATGGCTCCGGCTCTATCCAACGTGCTCACATTGTCGTGGTCCAGTCGTCACAGAAAGGTGTATGGACCAGTTTGTACAATACTGACGAGGGAAGAGACAACGTATTAAACAGGATTTTGGCACAAGATCTTCTTGGGGTCAGAGTAGAGTTTTTGACGTTTAATATTATCTTAGATCTGTCCACCCGAATGGAAGGTTTTCGACTGCCTATAAGGCTAAATTTGGAGGATTATATGATCAAGGGGAACGCTTACAAATCTAAATTTTCTCCAACACTTAATTTTAAAACTTTACTGCTTCAGGTTTTTCGTAAAGAGTACAGGGAAACCTGCATTTGGAGTGGTCATGTGGTAGGTGGCTGCGCAAATTTCTACACTGATCTGATGGATCCGGAGCGGCACCCACTAGACATTATTGAGGCTAGTAAACTCCTCGAACAAGCCGGATACAGTCGCCCCAAACGTCGCGGCTAACTCAAAGCCAACGAACGTATCTCAATGGAGGGATGGCGCAGCACTAGTGACAGGAAGCCAGGTGAAAAGCATAGCAGAGGCCCCCCATCGCTTTTGGCTCATTACTGCCGGTTTTGAGGGGCAGCAACCGGCCATAAGCGGACGCTCAAGACTGGTCAGTCTTTCGGCCATATGCTGCCGTTATCTAGTCTCTACATTCGCCCATCCGCCTCAAGCGAACCTTTCATCTCAGCTAATTTTGGCCACATTAGACGGCGTATCATGACCAGTCAAATCGGTTACATCGCTCAGCACTTAGAAAAATTCGACAACTCGTTTTTCTTGGAGCAGAGTAATATGATTTTTATGTTCAGGCAGCAAACGGTTGAATAAGGAGATTTAATTGAAAGAGTTTACTAGCCCCTTCACTAGCATTCCACTAGGCCTTTCTCCTGAACGACATTTCTCAGAGGCTTTGACGAGATGGAATTACTTCCCAAATCAGAAAGGCTCAGCTAGCGAATTACCTCCTTGCTTTACAACACGACGCTTTACTCCGGAAATTGCAGTAGAGCTTTCAAATTTACCTATTCAAGATACTCGAAAGCAGCACTGGTTCGATCTTGTTGAATACCGCGTAACTAGGTACAACAATATCTCCCGCACCTTGGCTCTATTACATCCGCTTGCTTATGCAAGATTGCATGCAAGAATCATGGCCAATTACGACGAAATAACGAAACTGACCTCCAGTGACCAGAGCGCCATAAGAGTAGAAGAACATATCGATGGGCGAATGTTTATCATGAACTACGAGAGCCATGAAGCGCGCACTAATACCGCTCTTGAAGATACTTTTGGGAAGCGATTTCGTGCCCATACCGACATTTCCAACTGCTTTGGCTCCGTCTACTCGCACTCTCTTGAATGGGCCATCCAAGGATACGACGAAGCAAAGAAAAATCTTTATGCAAAGCCAAAGCATTGGAGTAGCCTTCTAGATATCGCATTCAGAAACACGAAAAGAAACGAAACCTCTGGCCTTCCTATTGGACCCGCAGCCTCCAACTTAGCTGTAGAGATAATTTTATGCCGAATTGATAAAGTGCTTGACGGATATGGTTTTATATTTACACGATACATTGATGATTACACAGCGTACTGTGAAACTCATGACGAGGCACAAAGCTTTATCCGACTACTTGGACAAGAGCTCTCAAGTTATAGACTATCTCTAAATTTAACTAAAACCTCCATCAAGGAATTGCCCGAGCCTTTGCAGGACTCATGGACCTCTTTGCTAAACAACGCTCTCCCTAAACGTACGGACAATGAAGGATTACTTACACTAAACACCAGCGAGGCAATTAACTTTCTTGATTTTGCCGTCCGTCTCAACAACGAAACTCCAGATGGCAGCGTGCTTAGATATGCTATCAGTGCAATTGCCCCTCGATCAAACAATGAAGCTGCGGCTGCAGTTTTTAACTATACTTTAAATCTTTCTTGGCATTTCCCAGCCCTGCTTCCGCTACTCGAAAAAATTGATGCTCGATCCGATGAGTATGATGTAGATGCAACACATGACAAGCTCAACAAGATCATTACAATAAATGCACTGCATAGGCGATCAGATGGTATGTGCTGGGCTCTTTATTATTTAAAGCAGCTCAATCGCGAGCCAGGCAACAATCAAATTACGGAGGTGATTAATTCTGAAGACTGTGCAGCAATCACTATGCTATGCAAGTTCAACAACTCTATCGCCCTGGCTAAAGAATATGCATTAAGGGTTATCAATAACGCAACCCTTTATGAGCTAGACCAAAATTGGCTATTGCTTTATGAACTTTTTCTACATGATCACATTGACGACCCCTACCCAACTGAGAGTACATTCGCTCTATTGAAGAAATACGACGTGTCCTTTTTATATCCTGCTGACAGATCAAGTCACGCAGAACAATATTGCCACGTTCTTTCTAATCCATTCCAAATTCCCGGTCAAACAGCGCCCTTCAATCAGTGGATGAGAAGACTTGAAGCACCACCCCCTCCTCCTAAACCGCCGTCTCTTTTTGCATGAATATGCGAAGAACGGAGCAACCTTACGTAGCTTGATTGAGTCTCTCAATTTGTTTGGACTGAAGCACTGGAGCTCAGTAACCTTCTTAATAAGTTTGAGGTTCCCTTGTGGTGGAAAGCAGTCTTTTGCCAACGACTGCTTTTGGCCGATTTCGGTCGGTCGGGACAGGCAGAAAACGGCCAGAAGCTGTGACTCGAAGTTGTCCACGAACCCAGAGGCGATTCATCCTCATATCCATGCTTGTCATCACCCTACACGGATATCACCGTTTGCAGCGTGAGCAGCCGGTATACACTTTCGGACGCAGACGTGACTCCAGAGCATATCGTCATGAGGCGTCCATCTGTAGATTGAGCCGCTAAAACCTCTGAGACAGAGGTCACAAAGGTCTGGGTACCCAGCCCGAAGTTAAAAGGATGGGTTGCCAAGGTAAATGGCCAACCCTGGTTGTGAACCATTCAAGGACCGTAACGGCGTGAACCGAAAACTATCTATCTTCATCGACAAATCCACTTGGCCAGGCTCTCATATCCATCCGCTCTTTCCCAGAAAATTTCACAAAGGGTTGAGTGAATACGATCTGAACATTCCTGAAATGCTTTTGACGATCGGTTACCTCACTACGCCAGCCGCCGTCACAGGCGTCAGTCTCAGCGAATTTTGGGCGTGGGTTCGCTATCTCGCCGCAATCACACCCAATGATGTGCAGATGAAGCTGACCAAGAGCTTTGCATCACTCGACCCTCACCAGAAAACCATTCTTAGCGATGATTTCGGTATGGGTGTGTCCATGGCATGGCTGTGGGACACGCTTGACTTTGATTTGGTCGTAGACGGTATCTATTTCATGCGCCAACACGCTCGGACCCTCGGCGTGACCCAGCGACGTCTTGCCAAGCGAGGGCCTAACAAGACCCCAGACTTCGTGGCAAGAGACTCGAAAGGTCGCTGGCACGTCATCGAATGCAAAGGTACACAGTCGGGTGTCAATTACAGCACTCAACAGTTGGCGGGGGGCGTTGCACAGAAACATTCATTGGTGTTTCCACCTAACTACACTGGTCAGAGACTGGTGTGTGGCCTAACCATCGGTCTGGAAGATATGGGTGGAAGTAGACTTCACGTGATTGACCCTCCACCGGATGAGCCTGTAGAAATTTTGTCGAGTGAAATTCCTCAAGCCAACGACGCGGCCACTCGAGGCGTAATGTCCAAACTGTTGAGAATGTCCGGATTCGAGAACGCAGCCGAGGCTGTAGCGTTGCCAGAAGGCGTATGGGCGGATGTTTTGAGAACTCCAACCAGGGCAGCGGCTGACCGTCAACGTCAGGCATTGAATGAGCGGGATACGAGGATACGCAGCGAATTGACTGAAGACCTTTCGCAACGACAGGTATTCGAAGACGGGTTCATCGGCCGTGAGACCAAACTCGCGCTGCCTCGAGCTTTGCGCATCGACGGCGTTCTGGTCACTAATGTGATCATTCAACAGGGAGTAAATCGTGATGCGGTAGACGAGCTCGCGGACCAACCCACCGTCACCAGCCTGTTACAGCAGGCATCAACAGACTGGCCAAAGCTGATAGGCCGAAATTACACATCATCAGACGGCCTCTCGGCATCTCTGCGGATAGGTAAATTGTTCAAATCGCAAATTCATCTTGAGAGCTAAGCAAACGTGCAAGGTTATGCGGCCGCTGATTGACAGCAATCAACGGCTGTCTGTGCCACTCCCTTCGAGTACCCATCACTTTCGATTATGGGTAGTACAGTGGCTCTGCTGCGCCTCCAGCCCTAACGACCAGCTTATGCACCTATTCAGTTACATTGAGGACTGATCATTCACAATGGATGTGTATTTTATAATGTTCATCGAAAGTACTTGGTACTAAAATGCTCCGAATATACTGATGAATAGTTCCTATTTTTGACCGACTACTGCCCCCTCTGCGAAGGGCAGATACTGGCCGTTCTCTGCCAGTTGCCAAGGGCTGCAACCGGCTCATAACAGCCCTTCATAGACAACTCGTCGGGAGCGCGGAAAGTATCTTTGCCCAATGAAACTCAGGGTGCTTTACTTAATCAGCGTATAAACGCTTGACTAGAATTTTCGCAAAATAAACTCGTCAAATTTCAAAAATTTGACAGTGAATAGATCTTGCTGCAGGCGTTGATAGATCTTGTCATCTGATACAAAAAACTCTACATCATCGCTGTAGGCCAAATGCGCTATGTCATGCCCATCATTTCTTCCAGGCGGATTTCCACTTTCCATGGCATCCATAGTGTAAGCTGTCAAGCAATCTATGTAGTTGCTTAGCGGCCTGTGCTTGCTATAGTGTTCAATAGATCTCATATATTGTGGAGAGAATTTTTCGATTCCTAGGTGCTTAAGAAAATTAACTATTGTAATTTCCGAGAATGTTCGAATGACCGCAGGAGTATAGGGATTCGCTTTAAGGGTTTGGCGATCTTCTTTTGACGTTGAAAGCGTTCCACTTAAAGTCGATACGCTCTCATCCATTAGATCCTCATCATATTTTGTAAGTGTACTAATGGTGTAGGTATTGCCACCAAAACTTACCTCAATCTTTTCCGCCTCGGCAAGCGTTGGTATCTTAATTAATTCCTCCATTATCGCTTTAGTGGCAGGCACATCATAGTCGGGGATATCCAGAGCAAAGGCTTTAGATTGCAACGTTGCAATCGACTCCCAGACTATTGAAACATCCCTCGTTAATATGTTGGCGAGAGCGGACCTTCGTATAGCATACTCTCGCTCCGAGGTCATTCCTGAGATAAGCTCCATGATACCAAGTTGCGAACATATCAATTCAATCTCGGTTGATTCTGGGATTTTTTTTAGCTGCCTAAGAATATTTGTATCCAAGTACGCTTTCAATTTTATAACGCCCTATATTCTGCATGAAATATACTTTCCAGATGAAAGGCTAGCATCCACTTTAGGTTAGTATCATAGAGCTACTTTCAGGTAAAGAGTAAAAGTAGCTTCGGTATCACCCGCACACCAGTGAAGAGTAGATAGCGGCAGATACTGATCATCAATCCCGACCCAACTGTTCCTTGAGCATCAGGAGGGTTCACCGACGGGATTCTGGCGTGACCGTTGTGTACGACATCACTTAGTGGCTGCTTCAGGTCTCGGGAACGTCCGCTTCTGGCCGTGTGCCGCCGGTCGCAACACGCAGCAGTCACCCCTAGCGCCCATAGGTTGATGCTAGGAACGGCGTTAGACCGTCGATTAGATCCTACTGTCGCTGCATTCAAAATTGCTGATAAGCTCAGCATGATAATTACACGGAAAATTTGATGAACATCTTTAAATTCGACCAAGGCAATGCCGGTGAGAACTTGGCTGCAAGTGTCTTATCTCTAATTTTCAACGGTGAAGCTCATCGAGAGACCATGCGCGGCGAAGGAATAGGTGCCCTTGATCTTCAGCTGAAGTTTCCAGTCGATTTTCCCAGCCCAACCCACGCACAATTAGCTGTGCAAGTTAAAACTGGGGTAAGCTTCGGGCGCTGGACGCCGACCAAAAAACGATGGCGCTTACAGAATGTTGATCAAGAACACTTGAAAAAGTGGAAAGCCACCAATCAACCCGTAATTTTGATTTGGGTACGCCTTGATCCAGAAACAAAGATTTACTGGAAGCTCATCGACAAAAAAACACCAATTGAGACCTTATCAGTTTCTGAAAATCACACTCTGACGCCGGCCTCCAGATTTGAAATCGAACGGCTGATACACAAACAGCACCGACCTGTAAGCGGAATGGGAAGGTTCACCGTTCCGATCTTTGCCACAACTGCTCAAGTACGAGAATGGGCCCGCCCTAAATTTTCTAAAATCCGAGGAATTGTGCCCTGCTGCCTTGGAAAAGTATCTATCAGCAATTACGCATGGCGGCATCTAACGAGAATCACACGGGCTCAATCGCACATTCGAGATAGCTTGACAGCTTTGCCGTATGCCAAAACGATACTCGAAAAAACCCCGCACCAGATCCAAACCCTGCCTGGAATAACCGTGCAAAATGGAAACAAGATAATAGTAAACAGAAAAGTGCTGGCAGTGTATAGAAACGTGCATTTCTCAGATAAAGGCGACTGTGTAGTATATGTAAGGCTCGACGAGCAAATCATTTACGAAGACAGCTGGAAGGAAAAGGCTTTGATTAGGCAGGAGCTCTGCCAAGAACTTAGGCTGGAAAGCATTTACAGGAAGACAACGAAGAAATAGTGCGCTTCCCCCCTCTTCACAATCCTGTCCTACTCACAGACATGAATGCCTGCGAGATCAGACACATACCTGAGAGGCGCGTTTAGGTATGATCGCGCGCGAGAGCCGGGGAGCGCGAATGTAAGATACGGGATGCACCGATTTTGTCAAGTGAGGACTCTAGCTGGACCGGCGAGGCGGAAAGATCTTTTGAGCCAAAAGCTGACCACTCTGATCGCTACCGTATTTACTGCGAAAACTTCCTATTCAGTTTCTCTCCCGGTAGGCAGAGTCGCGTGGCTAAAGAACGTGGTGAGCAATTTTTGACTGCTGGTTACTCTTCAGTATTTCTCAAAACCCATTCAGCAAAGCTTCGGTCATGAAGATCAGGCTCATAGATATCCCTTAGATCTGACTCATACATTTTTGTCGGAATGTCTAAGTGGATATTTGATCGGTTAGAAAGCTCCTGATCAAAAAACGATTCTAACAGATAGTCTATATACATTTCTGCTTGTTCAAACTCGACCCTGAACCACTCAGAATTTGTATCCTCGTGATTGGTGATTCGATAGTCTTTAAATTCGTAATGAATACTGGACTCAATCTTTGAGATTGAAGCCAATTTTGCTGGCACATAATATGCTACGTGCAACGCTAGGTTGGGATCGCCAGTTCTAAGATTTCTGAATCTTTTTAAAGGATTTCCATCGGTTCGGCCTATCTTGCAGCGAGTGTAATCCGAAGAGCTAAGCAAAATATATATCCAGCTGCCAGGAAGTGTTGTCATGCACATAGTTTTTTTCAGTTTAGAAGTTCCTAATTATAGCTCGCCGCGAAAAATTTTGGATTTTTTCTGCTCGTGCCCGCTAAGCGGTGACCCTGATTTTGCATATATCCAAAAATGGATATACGGTTAGACACGATTGGCGCGAAGACTTTCCGCTTCTGACTGACTGTGTTCAAACAGTTAAATGTGATTTTTACGGCAAAAAAGTACGTGCCCGATACCGATATCCGGAATCACTGCACACTCGCACTAAGATTTTACTCAGCAGCATGCAGAAGAGGGGCGACGATGAGTCTACTGGCAGTCCGAGAAACCGATTTTTAACAGATTCGGCCGTTTGCTACATTTCGTGAAGGGCAGCTTCTGGCCGGGTTCTGCCGTTCACCACCTTCAGCCTCCTATCAAGCGCAACCTGTATCCCGAGAGCGGCAGGAAGACCACCCCCAAATCAAAGATGAGAAGCAAAGGCGTAAAATCGATTACAAGCGCCAGGCCAGAGCGTAGATATCTCGTGGGGTATTCCGGTTGGTATTCCAATCAAAACTAAAAAATAAATTTATCTTAAATAATCAATGCCATAGGATGCCAATTCAGATTACCCCGGCCCACCAACTCAACATCTAAAGACGTCCACGGACGTCTTTTTTTGTGCCTGAAATCCAGTGAAATCACAGGCTTGGGTATCGTTGGCTTGAATAGCGGAGTTTGAGTTGCAGCCTTAAACACTGGCTCGCCCGGCGTTATTTTCAAGATACATGTCCACTGCCGAGCCTCAACACACGCGAATTGCTACGGCTATTCAGCTTAAAATGATGGCTCAGCGACATCACTTGAGAGCCCCGTGGGTCGCTTTCTTAAACGGGTGGCCTTAAAGCTTACGTTCAGCCACATATCGCCGGGTACAACAGAAATGCAGCGCTTTGATTTACTAAACGACTTTGCCACGCTCTTCGCCTACAACTGGTATCGAGATTTCCCCATGGATGGGTACAACCGGGACATGGGCTCGTTGTCGGACTGGAATATCCATACCGGCATCACGGTGCGTCGTGTCGGGGACCTGCTCGGCTTTTTCACTCACTTTGAATCGTCCAATCGCACTGACGCAGTGGTGCGCGACGCACAGCGGTCGCCTATTTTGTTTGCCGAGTGGGAATGGATTGATCCGTCACGACAGCAGATCGGCGAACCCAAAAAACTGTCGGATGCAGCGCTGGCGCACAACCCGCAGTTCTGCTTTCTGTTTAGCTATGTACTGCAAGGCAGCATCGAGTGCGCGCATCAGTTCATTGCCGAAAACTGGAAAGCACAGGTGCCTTTGTTGGTGTCGCTGATTGAATACACCGGCATTACAAAAAGAACCTTTCACCAGATGTCGATGCATCAGTTGCACAACGGTCAATGGACCTTACTGCGTGAGCAGCCAGCATTGGCTTGGGCATTGCCAGGAACCCGTTGGCAGCTCTGATAATGGCGCCTATGTTTTAAAGGTTTTACGCTTGCCCGCTTCCGTCTTTTCACGGGCATAAACCTGTGCAAATACATCGGTAATCGACAGACGTGGGCAGCGCTTTTTCA
The DNA here is from genome assembly GCF_049896545.1 of Pseudomonas sp. TWR3-1-1. NCBI lineage: Bacteria > Pseudomonadati > Pseudomonadota > Gammaproteobacteria > Pseudomonadales > Pseudomonadaceae > Pseudomonas > Pseudomonas sp. TWR3-1-1. The sequence goes on along the minus strand of NZ_JAFCUO010000012.1, from coordinate 53,725 downwards.
GGGCTTTGCCGTTGGCGCTTAGGCGCAGTAATTCCGCACTGGGTTTGGCCCATTGATCGGGAGGTAGAGGCTCGGACCATTCGCGCATTACGGCTGGCAGCGCTCGGCGCCCTACCTTGGCGATGCGTTTTATCTCCCATTCGACCAAATGGTTGGGCAGCGTCCACAGGGTCATGACGTGGTAGAGATACCAGAAAAAACCGTGCACCCAGCCGACTTCCTGGTCGCGGATACGTTGATGCAAACGGGCGCGGGCATTGCGAAACGTGTGCACGCCCTCGTGGGGCGGGTCGTCTGGGCCTTGCAGGTCGACGGGATCTTGAACGTCCTTCAGGTCGTTTATTTCGTATTCCATGTAGCCACGAATCGCTTCCCAATGCGCTAGCGCCGCCGCGATGCCCGCGCATTCAAACTCCACACGAACCCATTCGCCTTCATGCTCAAACCCAAACCCCATACCGCATTGGCGAATCACGCCATATTGAGACGCACCCTGCGCTTGTACCACCCAGGCATATAGTGATTCCCAAGGCACAAAGATCGGCTCATCTGAACCTTCCGGTACGAAACAGGCTTCGCGTCGCTGCCGATTAAAGCGGGTGGGGATAACTTTGGTGAACAGGTTGTGGTGGTAGAGCCATACGGCGAAACATACGGCTGATGCAAACAACCACATTCCTATAGCGGGCACCCAAGCGGCGAAATAAAAACCTGAGACCGCGTCCCAAATATCCAGCGCGCTATAGCCCAATAGAGCAGCATAAATACCAATAAGCACTGGAAAAAAGAAGGCTATTAAACAAGAGCAACCAAACGGACCACCTAAAATAACTTGATATGAAAAAACACTTGGCTCTTCACCCCCAAAATCCAAGCATCGATCATTCATCTGGCTGATATAAGGACAAAAAGCAATCGCCTCTGTCGGCAATGGTAACGGCGCTAAATATGTGAGGCATCCTGACGGAAAAACTTCTTTATCACCCGCACGCTTTGGGATGGCTGGCCGAAACTCAGGCAGATTTTTCTGCGAAATTTTAGTCATGGCAATTAGGCTTACCCGTCTCTGCTTTTTCACGGGCATAAACCTGTGCAAATACATCGGTAATCGACAGACGTGGGGAGCGCTTTTTCAGGGCTTTGACGTTGGCGCTTAGGCGCATTAATTCAGCACTGGGTTTGGCCCATTGATCGGGAGGTAGAGGCTCGGACCATTCGCGCATTCCGGCTGGCAGCGCTCGGCGCCCTACCTTGGCGATGCGTTTTATCTCCCATTCGACCAAATGGTTGGGCAGCGTCCACAGGGTCATGACGTGGTAGAGATACCAGAAAAAACCGTGCACCCAGCCGACTTCCTTGTCGCGAATACGTTGATGCAAACGGGCGCGGGCATTGCGAAACGTGTGCACGCCCTCGTGGGGCGGGTCGTCTGGGCCTTGCAGGTCGATGGGATCTTGAACGTCCTTCAGGTCATTTATTTCGTATTCCATGTAGCCACGAATCGCTTCCCAATGAGCAACGGCTACAGAAGTGCTCGCACACTCAAATTCCACTGTGACCCACTCACCTTCATGCTCAAACCCAAACCCCATCCCGCATTGGCGAATCACGCCATATTGGGAGGCGCCTTGGGACTGTACTACCCAGGCATATAGTGATTCCCAGGGCACAAAGATCGGTTCATCTGAACCTTCCGGTACGAAACAGGCTTCGCGTCGCTGCCGATTAAAGCGGGTGGGGATAACTTTGGTGAACAGGTTGTGGTGGTAGAGCCAGACAGCAAAGAGAATACTTGAGCCAAATAACCATATATGGATTGCAGGCAACCTGGCTGCCATGAAAGCATCTAATGCAGCGTCTACTACTTGCTCTACTTCGAAACCTATAATAATAGCCATTAACGCCACGAACATTGGCAGTCCAACTCCCGTTAGACAGGCGCACGTCAGTGGTACCCCTATATTCATCTGGTAGGTGAAAACATTGGGCTCCCCACCACCAAAGTCCAAATACCGATCGCTCATTTGGCTGATAACAGGACAAAAAGCAACCGCTTCTGTCGGCAATGGTAACGGTGCTAAATATGTGAGGCATCCTGACGGAAAAACTTCTTTATCGCCCGCACGCTTTGGGATGGCTGGCCTAAACTCAGGCAGGTTTTTCTTCAAAGTTTCAGTCATGGTGGTTACGCTTACCCGTCTCTGCTTTTTCACGGGCATAAACCTGTGCAAATACATCGGTAATCGACAGACGTGGGCGGCGCTTTTTCAGGGCTTTGACGTTGGCGCTTAGGCGCAGCAGTTCAGCGCTAGGTTTGGCCCATTGATCGGGAGGTAGAGGTTCGGACCATTCGCGCATCACGGCTGGCAGCGCTCGACGCCCTACCTTGGCGATGCGTTTTATCTCCCATTCGACCAAATGGTTGGGCAGCGTCCACAGGGTCATGACGTGGTAGAGATACCAGAAAAAACCGTGCACCCAGCCGACTTCCTGGTCGCGGATACGTTGATGCAAACGGGCGCGGGCATTGCGAAACGTATGCACGCCCTCGTGGGGCGGGTCGTCTGGGCCTTGCAGGTCGACGGGATCTTGAACGTCCTTCAGGTCGTTTATTTCGTATTCCATGTAGCCACGAATCGCTTCCCAATGCGCTAGCGCCGCCGCGGTGCCCGCGCATTCAAACTCCACACGAACCCATTCGCCTTCATGCTCAAACCCAAACCCCATTCCGCATTGGCGAATCACGCCATATTGGGAGGCGCCTTGGGACTGTACTACCCAGGCATATAGTGATTCCCAAGGTACAAAGATCGGCTCATCTGAACCTTCCGGTACGAAACAGGCCTCGCGACGTTGACGGTTAAAACGGGTGGGAACGACTTTGATGAAGAGCATGTGGCAATGTAACCAAACGCAAAAGAATAGGCTGCATAAAAGTAGTCCAAACCAGAGTGCTGACTCCCATGCAGCCAAATAAATACCTACAAACATATTCCAAGCTTCATCACCGTAGCCAATCAAAACTGTCAACACACTCATCATTACCGGAAACCCCAATATTATCAGACATATAATCCCCACCGGCCCACCTAAGAACAGTTGATAGGCGAAGACTTTCGGCTCACTTGCGCCAAATTCTAAATAGGCGTCACCAATCCGGGTTATATGCGGGCTATACGGAATAGTTTGTGTGGGCAGAGGCAAGGGAGCTAAATAGGTAAGCTCTCCTGAGGGAAAGGGTTCTCTATCGCCCGCACACCGCTCTATCTTTAACTCTGGGCACGACGAGCCAGCCGCTGTATATTCAGTCATATATCGTTAACCCCAAAGCATCTACGTCAATTGTCAAAAGTGTTAACTGTGCACTGGATACGCATTGCTCAGTCGAGGGGAAACGTCCGACTCCTTGAGTATCGAACAGAATGTGATAAGACTGCACGTTCCACAGTCCCTCTTTATTCAGCGAATAAATTTCAAGACCGATTAATAATTCTTCACGAACCTGACCAATCATTAGTTCAGGACTTCTAAAACCGGTCAACTTAAGCACTAACTGTTCTGTGCCCCCCCGGATCAGCCCCGATTCAATCTGGTGACTCACATCACTAGAGACCTGACTGGTGGAGCTACGCTCATGAAAAATCGTAGTAATACGCTGAGCTCCGATCTTCAATCTTTGAGTCACGGTCCCGTAAAGATCGGCTTGAAAACCCGACAGCGTGAGATTTGGAAAAATCAAACAAACATCTCCCGGCTTAGGTTTTAACAGCATATTTTTCAAGAGCGAGTCATATCCTTCTTCTTTGACTTGGATAAATGGCGCGTATAACAACTTTTTCAAATATTGTTCAAAGCACAAAATACTAAAAACTTTGCGCTCTGCCACTTTTAGTCCCCAAGGAGTGCTTTGCAACCATTTATCGTGAGCACTGACGTTAAAGCGATTGTAAAACCAAGTACCTCCCAGCTCTAAAAATGTAAATAAAATCCCGGCTAAATTTATCCGAAAAAAAACTTTTGCAAGATGCCCCCCAGAGGATGCCCATACTGCAGCCCGAGCAGCACCTCTCTTCGCAATAATTACATCCACCCCTGAACGAAGAGTACTTGCGAGCCCATACCCATTGTTCAATGCCAGCCCTCCAGAACCTAGCACACTGAATAACGCAGCATTCTGAGCTGCGTAATTCCCCGCTCTAACGGCTTGCACCCAACCCTCATGATGATTATTCAAACTAACTAGAGCCGAATACAAACCTAAGCCATAACTTGCTAGACCCAACCCAACATGCAACTTACCCATTTGTACAATTAACGACTTACCTGCATGATTCTGCAGACTTTGAGCCAACACCAAACTTCGTGCATTTAGCGCGTTATCAAAAACGCCCTGAGCCGCAGCGAAGCCTACTGCCGCGGTCGTAGCCAGCGCATTTAACGCAGGCCCGAAAATACGTTTATCTGCTTCCTGCTTCAGGACCTCTTTGGCCAACTGCACCAGATTCACCGCTTGCGCCACAAACAATAACAAGGCCGCCCCATCCCCCAGTTTGCTCGTTGTTGTGGTGCTGCCAATACCCTTGCGAAAGTTCCTCATTAATCCCGCAACTTCCTGTCTGTGAGCCGCAGGAAAGATCACAGTCAACCCGGCACGTCCCGGGGTTGAGCCGTACAGCCGGCGGTGTTCGTCAGGCAATTCAGTAATCGGGCTGATGCCCGCCGCCAAGCGGCCCTCGTCCAACAGCAACAGTTGCTGCACACGTTCGATTTCCCCCAGCAACGCTTGGGCCTTGGGGTGGGTGTGGCCGTGAGTGCGCTTGATTCGGTTGCGTGCGCGTTTGAGTTCGGTCATTTCACTGCGGTTTTTCAGCACCTCCTGCAAACTCTCGCGCAGGCTGTTTTTTTCGGCCTCGGAGGCGATGCTGAAGGTCACGCCTTCTCGTTTGGCGGCGTCGAGAATGCGGGCGGGCAAGCTTTTAGGCAGATTGCGAAACAATTGGTCGAGGTCGGGCATGGTCTGCCCTTTGAATACGCCATCAAAATCGGCAAGTGTTTTTTCAAGGCCGCGATTGAGCGCAGGGGTCATGGTTTGTTGGGCGGCATCGGCCACTGCACGGGTGCTTTCTGGTAGCTGATCCAACGCGGGTAAGCGGCCATTCTCTATTTTGGCTAACGCGCCTTGATAGGCGCTCAGGTTGTTGAGCAACCCGACACCCGCCGCAGCTAAAAAGGCGTATTGCACCCACAGTGCAGTCTGTTCGCTATGGGGCAAGGTGTAGTACAGCGGACGGCTGAATTGAGGGTTTTGTTCTGTGTATTCATACAACCGGTGCGTGGCGTCGTCACTGCGGCAGATGTCTTTCAGGCAGCCGTATTCGAGCACAAACGCCATGCCGACTTGTGCGCTGTTGTGCGCATCGAAATACCAGGCGGCTTTGTGAAACGCTCCGCAGCAGACCCGCGCGACGCGGTCAGCCGTGATGCGATCCAGCAGGTTATTCCAGCGTTTAAGCCCGTGACGGTGGGCGAACAGGTCGCTGTCCATCGCCTCACGGTCAATCAATTCATTGACCCCGCGCTGGCCAAATTTGGCGCCATAAAGGATGTCGTCCATGCGACTGTCCTGCTTGAGCCCCAGGGCGATCAAGGCATCGAAGTGGGTGTCGACAAAGCCTTGCGGGGCCACGCGAAAATGCTCGCGGGTGTAATACCGTCGGTCAGCCTCGCCGATATTACGCCCCAAGGCGGTGTAGTCAGGTGTAGACCCCTGATACCGGACCATGTGCATGGCTTCGTCTTGCGCGGCCTTACGCAGGTCGACCAACTCAGGCGGCGTCGGGTTGCCCGCAGGCGGTGACATCAAGCCACCTTTATTGACGTATTGAAGAATCGCCGTGGACGTTATCCCGCGATCCGGCTCCGGCAGAAGCGCCAAATCAGCAAACAACGCCTTGATCGCCGGATCATCGCTCGCCTCGCCCAGCGCTGAGAGATCAGGCGCGTTGAGCTGACTCAGGGACTCGATATAACAGGCCAGCAAATAATCGCGCTCGTTGTCACCCTTGTTCTGCCCGCCGTTAGCCCAGCTTTCAATCCAGCCTACGGCCTCGTCCTGGTACTGGGCCAGTTCGCGCAGCACACCCAGCGTGTCATCCACCACCAGGTACAGCACGTCATGCCGATAGTGCGGGTCAATGCAGGCCGTGAGTGCCGTCATGGGCAGCTCAGTGAACCGTGCGGGCAATTCCCATAGATACGGCAAACGCTCGTATTCAGGCACCGCATCCACTGTCAGGGTGGGTAACGGCGTGCCCAGTTCCAGCTCCGGTTCTTGGTTGAGGCGCCGCTGCGCATTCTCGGCTTCGACATAAGCCTGTAGCTCGGCCTTTTCTTTGGCTACCTGCTCGGCCCTGATCCGCTCGCTGGCGACTTCTGCCAACCAATGCTCGGCCATGTCGGGGGTTAAGAGATGCGGCGCGCCGGTTTGGCAGTTTGCGCTGCTCACGTTCACCGCTTGCATGAAGTGCTGGCGCTCAGCCTTGCTGTCGAGTACTTGATGGCACTTTTTGGCGGTCCACTGTACTTCGCTGTAGGTGACGTGCAGTGCGCTGCGTTTAGAGACGATCAGCGTCGGCGATTTGATCGGCTCATCACGCACATCCCGGGTCACGCGCTTGCCCTGCCAGAGCATGGCGCTGAGCATGCCGTCGAGCAGCCGGAATTCGGTCAACGTGCCATTGCTTTCAATCACATACAACCAACCATCACGCAGCAGTCTGATGCCCAACGGGCGAGTCGTGAGGTTGTATGGCATCGCGATCTTCCCCGCAGGGTCCAGCGCGGGGTTATCCACCAATCCATAACAGAGCGGCACCAATTGCACGGTGTCTTTCATCAGTGGGCAGGCGCCCAAGCTGCTTCGGGCGTCATCCCGGCTTTTGTTGACGTTGTTCGGGTTTTCTGGAAAGAAAGCGTTTGGCATTACTCAGGCTCCCGCAGACTCAAGGCGCGGCATCGGGCGATATGGGCGGCTTTTTCTACCCTCTGCGAAGGCGTTTGGGGGGAGGCAGTGCTTAGGATCCGTTCAAGGTCGAGGTGGATCTGAAGGGCCTCTTCGCCCAAATAGCCGTGGATATTGGCGTAGCGGATGATGTCGAGTTCACTGTTAAAGCCACGCTCATACGCTTGAGTGGCCAGGCCCTGTAAATGAACCCAACGTTGTGCAGGTGTTGCTGCGCCTTGATACCCCGAGAAGTAGTGGCGCATGTGCGTATCGAGATCTTTCACCACGCCACGAAACTTCACATCGTCAAAGGCAAGCGCTTGCGCCGCATTCAACAGGTAAGGTGTTTGATGGCTCGGCTCCGGCGCCGAACCCGGGCGGTTGTGCGCATGCCAACGGCCCTGAATGCCATCAGCCATGAGGATTTGTCGACAAGGACCAAACAGCGTGGCGTCTTGCTCGCACGCTCTGTTGTTGAGTACGGCATGCATTACCGCCGGATCGGCCACCTTCAAAAACACATCTTGCCCGTGAGGCATACGCGCCACGGTCAACCAGCGCATGTGCTGGACCAACGTCTGCCACGTACCGTCGCACAGCAGCAAATAGCCCCACTCTTCATGGCTATGAGCCAAAAAATCTTGCAACACCGGATTTTGAATATCTGTGATTTTCAAAATGCGCGGCGATACGCTTTCCAGTCCTGCCATGTGGGGGGCGGTATATAAAGGTTCGAATATCCACGGATTCGTCCACTGCGCTAATTGATGGGGCAAGTTGAGCAGAGTTACAGCATCCATTAATAGGCCTGTGCAGCCCTGCGCAACAAGTTCAGAAGAGAGAGATTCAGAGAGCGAAGTTTCCATACTAAACACAGGATTACTCCTACAAAGTTATCGACCCGCGCACGGGCCGATAACGGTCACACACTGATTAATTACTTACTAGGGACGCGCCAGTCGTCCGAACCCGAAGTGCCGCTGATTTCATGGGTCCACGTAATTTTGCGGTAGGTAAAGTGCACGTCTTCAAGGTGCGTGAAATGTGAGTTGGAAGGGTCTTGGCAGTTGTGCATGTAGTCCTTGATTTCAACAATAATCGCGTCTTCAAGGGTGGTGGTGTAGTAGTGCTCCTGGGTACCGGCTGCTGAGGTTCTGTACCACTTGATCTCAATGCTGGTCATGCGCTCACCCGACGTCAGAGCGGCCAACAGCAGGGGCGACGCCTTATCGAACACTTTGGTAATGCACACGGGCCTATGGATGCGCTGCCCGGTTGGCTGGCCGGACTGCGGATCACGCGGAATGATCACTTGATGGCTGAACCCCTGAACCATAACTTGATCTTCATGCCCTTCCTGGTACGTATTTCCCACTGAGTCTGCTGTAAATGCACCCGCTGTGATCAATCCTTGTTTCTCGCCGGTGACGGACATATACGCTGGCGTAGCCATAACACTCTCCTTGAAAACACTATGAGTAACCCGCAAGACAAATGTACTTGCAGTCCCCGTTATATAACCAAGAGTTGTGCCAACACTAAGCCGAGGCGTTTAAACCGGGGCTTTGGCGAAACCGACAATAAAAACAAACACTAAAAAGTCTGATTTCCAGCTGATAGTGAGCAACTTGTTGCGCAACGCGCTGCCAATAATTGCGCAATTAACCACAGGCCTTTTTTTTAAAGGGATGGCGAGTTTAAAACCAAGCACATTACATTTTTCACTGTGTAAAAGTTGCGCAATCGCTCACATCAACGTATCTGCTGCGGACATGAGTATTTTTAAAGCGTTCTAGACGGGATACGCCAGCAATACGTGTGGCCTGTAGCTCAAAAAAAAGGCCCGCTGCGGTTACGCAGCGGGCCTTTTGATTAACGCTGGGGATTAGCCCAGATTAACGCCGTAGCTCGCAGCCAATGGCGCCAGGCCACCCGCAAAACCCGAACCGATTGCCTTGAACTTCCACTCGCCATTGTGGTTGTACAGCTCACCAAAAATCATCGCGGTTTCAGTCGAGGCGTCTTCGCTCAGGTCGTAGCGCGCGATTTCCTTGCCATCCGCTTTGTTCAGAACGCGAATGAAGGCATTTGAAACCTGGCCAAAGCTCTGCTTGCGTGCATCAGCGTCGTGAATGGTCACTGCAAAAACCAGTTTCTTGGTTTCTGGAGCAAAGCCCGCCAGGTTGACGTTGACCTGCTCATCATCGCCTTCGCCTGCGCCGGAGCGGTTGTCGCCCTGGTGCACCACGTTGCCGTCTGGCGAAGTTTTGTTGTTGTAGAACACAAAGCTGCCGTCGTTCAGCACTTTGCCGTTCTCGCCCACGATGAACACCGAGGCGTCCAGGTCGAATTCCTGGCCATCGGTCACGCGTGGATCCCAACCCAGACCTACAACTACGTCGGTCAGGCCCGGCGCTTCTTTGGTCAGGGAAACGTTGCCGCCTTTACTCAGACTTACTGCCATGTTCGTGAACCCTTATATAAAAAGTTGATGGGGTGACGATTAAAATTTCAGGCCGTAGCTTTCAGCCAGCGGCTTGAGACCGCCTGCAAAGCCCTGGCCGACCGCGCGGAACTTCCACTCGGCGCCGTTGCGGTACAGCTCGGCAAAGATCATGGCCGTTTCGGTGCTGGCGTCTTCAGCCAAGTCATAACGAGCGACTTCACTGTTGTTGTCCTGATTCACAATGCGGATAAACGCATTGCGCACCTGACCGAAGTTTTGCTTACGCGCGTCAGCTTCGTGAATGGTGACCGTGAACGCGATGCGATCAATATCAGCAGGGACCTTGGACAGGTCGACCTTGATTGCCTCGTCGTCGCCGTCACCTTCACCGGTACGGTTGTCGCCGGTGTGCTCTACCGAGCCATCAACGCTTTTGAGCTGGTTGTAAAAAATGAAATCGGAGTCAGCGCGAACTTTACCGTCAGCCTTGAGCAGGAAAGCACTCGCATCCAGGTCGAAATCCTGACCATCGGTGGAGCGAGCATCCCAGCCCAGACCCACGAGGACTTTGGTCATCCCGGGGGCTTCTTTGGACAAAGACAGGTTGCCGCCTTTGGAGAGGGAAAGTGCCATGAGTAATTCTCCTTAATAAATATGCGATCAAGCGTTCGTGTCGTTTTTGACGTCAGATTGCTCTTCATCTTTACCGGGAAAGATGATGCTGGCCACGATACCTATGGCCAATACCACCAACACAACGATCAAGCTGGTGTTCGGATCAATGCTGATGCCGTGGCCAAACAGGTGATCGGTTGCGTTCAGGGCCAGCTTGCCGGCGATAAAGAACAACAGTGCGATAACCGATTTTTCCAAGTGAACCAGGTAGCGTTTCAGGGCCTCAAGCACGAAGTACATGGTACGCAGGCCCAGAATCGCGAACATCATCGCCGAGTACACGATCAATGGCTCACGGCTCACGGCAATCACTGCCGGGACGGAGTCGAATGCGAACAGAATGTCCGACACCTCAACCACCACCACACACAAAAACAGCGGTGTCGCGAACAGAGCGCCCTTACCGACCAGGGTCATTCCCTTGTTCTGCGGCTTCGTGATCTCTTTTTCAAGCTCTGTGCGCGAAACAAAGAAATTATGCCCGTGCAGCTTCGGCCATACCGGGAACAGCTTTTTCGCAAAACGGTAGGCAATGTGCTGGGAGTAGTCCTCTTCTTCGTCCTCTTCCTTGCTGCGCAGCATCATGATCGCCGTCCAGGCAACAACGACCGCGAACAGCACTTCGACCCATGGGCCAAACGCCAGCAGACCAGTACCGATCGCTACGAAGATCAGACGGAACACGATGGCGCCGATGATGCCCCAGTACAAAACACGGTGACGCAAGGCGTCAGGGATTTTGAACCAGGCAAAGATCGCCATGAACACGAACAGGTTGTCGACGCTGAGGACTTTTTCCAGCGCGTAACCGGTCACAAACAGGCTGGCCACGCTTGGGCCGTGGGCGTAATACAGGTAGCCCGCAAAGGCGAGGGAGATCAGCACCCAAAACACTGACCAAACGGCAGCGTTGGTCAGCGAGACCGGTTTATCGCTTTTGTGGGTGAACAGATCGATTGCCAGAGCAATGACCGCCAGTGCCACAAATACAGCGATGGTAGTTGGCGGAAAGCCAATTGCCGTGTTTTCCATGATGTCCTCAGAGATCAAAATCGCCAGGGTTCAGCCCCAGCTCATTGCAGATGGTGCGGCAAGCAGCCCGCTCACTTTCATCGAAGTTGCCGTCTGCACTGCCGATGGCGCAGCACACGCGCACCAGCAGACGGGCGGCATCTTCTTTTTTACGCAATTGACCAATCGACTTCAGTGCCTCGGCACGTCCGATCTGTTGGTCAAACTCAAACTTTTCGCACACGGCGTTGAATGACTTGATCACGTCTTTAACGTCGAACGCTTTCAGCTCGTTGGAGTTCTGGATAAAACCGACCATCTTTTGCTTTTCATCGCTGCTGATGGTGCCATCAGCGGCGGCCACCAGAGCGCACCCGGAAACGACTGCTTCCATGAATTCACGGTTCTTGAACTTGCTGACTTCCGCCGAGAGCTTGTCACGGGCGGCAGTTGCATTGGTTTTCAGCCATTCGAGCATTGGAGTCACCTTGTCAGAGATTGAAGGAGCGCCGCCTGCATCAGCAGGCGGCCATTCACAGAGCGCTCATTTGGACCCGGCAGACCAGCGCATGCCCCAGCCAAAGGCTTTGTCCATGTCCGAATGCCCTTTGAAGAACTCGACCTTGCGGTTAACCCGCACACTGCCACCGACGTTTTCGAGCAGAGCGATGGCGCACATGCCTTTGCTGCCGCCCTCCTCGCTCAAGCGCACTTCAATGGGCGCTTCGCCCGGAATGTACAACGTGATCACGCCGTCAGTCGCTTGCCAGTTCGGGGCGCCTTCGTAAATGAAGGCATACACCAGCACGCGACGGATCTGACGCCATTCCTTGCCGTTGATGCGCAACCACTCGCCATCACTCACCGAGCCTGTACGGTCGTCGCCCATCAGTTGGATAAATGGCTCGTCACGGAAGTCACCGAACGCATTGCCCAGGGCCTGTACTGCACCTTTTTGGCCATTGGCCATTTCGTAAAGGCAACCCACATCCAGATCGATGCCGCCCGACTTGCCGCGCAGCGAAGCAAAGAAACCACCTGCGCCACTGCTTTGCGAGGTGCGGTTCCAGTTAAGGTTGATTTTGATCTCGCCAAAATCGCCGTCCTTCTTCTCCAGACTGATGGAGGGACGCTGTTTGTCGAGGGTGATCTTCGACAAGTTGATTTTGGACGCCGGCGCAGGTGCGGCTGGCGCTGGAGCAGGCGTTGGCGTTGGCGTTGGCGCAGAAACGGGCGCAGGCGCGGCGATATCAACCCCAAAGTGCTCAGCCAAAGGCGCCAGGCCACCGGCAAAGCCCTGGGCCACACAACGGAATTTCCAGGCGCCCTGGCGACGGTAGAATTCGCCGAGAATCAATGCCGTTTCTTGCATGCCTTGGGTCGGAATCGGCGCTTCGATGCCCCCGCTCACGGATACGTTCAACTGCGGGAACGCTGCAAATTTGGCTTTGTTCTCGTAGATCGTGGCAGTCAACGCGACTTTTTCAATGGCCGGATCAATGGCCTCCAGGTTGAGGCTGAACACCGTACGCCCAGCGGCGGATTCCACCAGTTTGACCGCGCCATTGTTCACGCTTTGCTGGCCGAAGAAGCACATGTCGTTGTCGCCACGCACCTTGCCTGACTCCGCAAGCAGGAATGCCGACACGTCAAGGTCAGCGCCTGCAACCGGGGCATAGCTGATGGTGACGGTTTGGCTGCCCGATGAAACGGACGTATTGGCGCCCGGAGTCAATGTGCTCATGCGCGCACCGCCTGAGCAGCCTCGTTAGCCAGGTCCTGAGCAGTACGGCCATTGGCCACAGTCCCGATTGCGGTCAAATCCCAGCCCGCCGCTGTGCGGCTCAGGTAGGCCATGACCACACCCGTATGCCGGCCTTTATCCGACAGGTTGAAACGCGCCAGCTCTTTGCCTGTCACTTCATCGACGATACGGCAGTAGGCGTTTTCTACCGACTCAAAGTTTTGCCCGGTGAACGAGTTAACCGTAAACACCAGGTGCTTAACACCCGATGGCAATTGCTCAAGATTGACCTGGATCGACTCGTCATCCCCATCACCTTCGCCGGTGCGGTTGTCGCCGGAGTGAACGATAGAGCCATCTTTGGATTTGAGCTCGCGAAACCAGACCAGATCCAACAGCTGTTTGCTGCTGTCGAGCACAATGCAGGAGGCATCGAGGTCGATGGCCGTGTCACTGTTGAGCAACTTGGCAAAAAAACCGCTCGGTTTGACCGGGTCCCAGCCCAGGCCCATGCGGATTTTCTTGAGACCGGTTCCTGCTTCTTTTTCGAGGGAAATGGTTTGGTTCTTGGACAGCGAAATGGCCATGAAGCGTCTCCTTGTCTGCTACGGTGCACAACGTGCTGTTTAACCCAGTTTATTGCCTGTATATGACGAGTCGTGCTTACAGTTCTTCACGCAAGCACACGTCAAGTGGCCGCTTACGGCGCCACAACGCGTGAAATTCACGCCAGTGTGGCTCTTGAGCGGCTCCGAGCATCTGTTCATCGCCCCGGGTGTCACCCCAGGCGCGCAATGTGTATTGGTCCAAAGGCCCGTATTGCGCCTCTAGCCGGATTACTTTTTGTTCGCAACGGCAATTGGTGCCGCTGATCTCACCCGTCAACACGCCATCAACCGATTCCAGCTGAGTGCCGATCAAGCCGATGCCCAGTTTTTTGGCGAAAGGCTTGAGCACTAACTCAGGCGAGGCCGAGCAAATGGTCACCAATGCTTGCGCCTCTTGCTCGCGGGCGACAGATGTTAAGCCCAAAGGCCGCATTAACCGCTGCCACGAAACGTCACAAAATGCTTCGGCGCGTTCCTCTACCCAGGCGACTTTGGCGCCGGTCAGATAAACCGTGATGAGCTTCTCTTTCAAATCGTTGCGAGATATCTGACCCAACAGGTAGCCAAGAGTGGCTGGAATCATGCGCAACAGACGCATGGCGAACAGCCGGTTGCCGAACGCAAAGCGCAAGAACGGCACAAAACTGTCGTGATATGTCAGCGTGCCGTCGAAATCGAACGCGGACAGCACCTGTTTATTTGTAGCCGATTTCTTTAAAACTTCGTTCAACCTACCAATTCAGCCAATCTCAGGCTGCCTCCAAAAGTGTCGGACGGGTTACCACACTCGGTACGAACCCCTTGCCAATGCGCGCGTTCAATCACCGTTTGCGCCCATTTGTAATGCGTCGCCGGCTCGCACATGGCGTCATTGAACTTGAACACCGCAGGCGCCGACTCACTGAGTATTTGGCGTGCGCTGTTCAAATCTTCAAGGGTGACTTGCAGCGCCCTGTGGATAACTGCAATTTGCGACGGGTGGATGGCCGTTTTACCCACAAGCCCGTGCGCCATGTCCAACGCCAGTTCCTGCTCCAGCAAGTACGGCGTATTGAGCTGTTCAAAAACTGGCGCAGTCAACGCAAACCCCGCAGAGCCCATCACCCCGCACAGCATCGGGATCACATAACTCATGGGCGTGCTGTAAAGGGTCATCGCCGGGTTACGGCGCAAGCCCAGGCAACCCATCAGGTCGTTACCACCAATGCGCAGCGCGATAATACGCCCCGGCAATTGTTCCAGCATGGCACTGCGCAGTTCGACCATGGCTCCCGGATCAAACACCTCCGGGGTTTCAAGGGTCGGCATCAGCATCAACTCGCTGCGCGTGACCGCCTGTTGCCATTGGCCGATATTACTCAAGCGCAGTTTGGGCACCACAAAGCCATCGACATGGCGCATCAATGACCAGTCGTTCAGCACCGCCGCCATTTCGGCATCGCGCGGACGCACAAACAGGATCGGCCCGCTGGACGGTCGCCCGCCGCGCGCTTCAATCCCCAGCAACAGATTCTTCAGGTTGGCCAGCGCCTGCTGCACGTCAGTGTCGGCAACAGCGTCTTCAAGGCACACCACCAACGAGCGCAGCCCTTGAATTTTTTCGCCAAACACCACGTCCAGAATATCGGGACGCGTGGCCGGCATATAAAGGGTGGCGCCCAAGGCATAAGCGGAATGTTTGATCATCAGCGAACACTCCTGATTACAGTCACGGCACGGTAAGGCCCCAGCTCGTCACCCACTTCTTCGACGTCAATATTCGCCTGACGGGTGAGGTGCATCAGCAATTGCACATCCTGATCGTCACGGCTGCGTACCAGCACATGGTCAGGAACACGGCGCATTACCGCGCGCGTCGCCTCGGCAATACCCGGTTTGACGCGGTTGGGATTGCTCACCCCAAAGCGCGCCGAGATACGTTCGACCGCGGCCACCGCCGAGTGTTGCAACGCCTGTGCTTGCGCTGGCGTCCACGGTTGCGCCGAGGCTTGGGGCGCCAGCTTGGCGCGCTCGGTTTCGATGCTGTGGATAAACGCTTGCGTCACGTCATGCCCGGCCAAATGCCCATACACCACACAGCCATGCAGCCCGGGCTCTTGCGGCCAAATGGAGCGCGACACCAAACCGGACACGGTAGCCCCCAAAATACCTGACGGTATTAACCAGTCTTCTGCCGACGCCGACAACCACGCACGGCCACATGGATCGGCCAGCACCACCAGGCGCGGGTCAGCCGGGAAACGCGAATCGCCCGCCAGGCTGGTACGGATTTGACCGCTGATCGCCCCTTTGCCGGTCCAACCGTCTACAAACACGATGTTCTCGGCGCCGTGGGCTTTGATAATAGCTTCTAGTGCCACGCTGTCGATGCCACGGTCACGGATGATGCTGATTCCGTAATGCCGTGCGTCGCGACCCTGCTCTACCAGCGCCCGGCGTAACAGCACACCGAGCGGCAGGCCCGCACGCACAAACGACACCAGCGCGATGGAAGGCCCGGTGTAACGCTCATTCAACGCCTGAGCCAGTGCTTGCACATCGCCAGCCATGCGGGCGCCATTTTGCGCCAGCGCCAGCAGGTAAAGGCTTTTATGCGTGTCAGACGGTGGATGCTCCTGACTGATCATCTCGGAGTAATGACGCTGTTGAGTCTGGATCAGGCGCTCTTTTTCCTGCACATCGGTAACTTCAATCTGCATCGCTCGCAGCAGGAAGTGCACGTCATCAGCGGCATAACTGCCGCTGCCCACTGTCTGCAACCCTTCAAACGCGTCACTCATGGTCGACGCTCGCCATTACATGGCTGGCCAGTTGCCCGCGCCGGGGCGTGCCCCACCAATCGCACTCGGCCATAAAGCCCAGGTCGGACACGCTGTCGCCAAAGCCAAGCATTGGGCGCTTGCCGTTGATCGCTTGGTCGCGGCGGATCCACTCGCGCACCGCTTCACGCTTTTGCAGCGCCAGCGGCAGGAACGCCAAATTGTTACCGTTACCGTGGACGTACAAGCCCTCCAGCAGCCCCCGCGCCTTGACCTCGGCCAATACGGTGAGCAGCGCTTCATCGGTTTCGTTGTTGTGCTTGGTGACCACGTAATTGGCCAACCCTTGCTCTTCAACCACCCAACCGCGCAACGAGAAACCCAACTCAGTGCCAATCGCCAGCGTTTGCTCACTCAGTTGACGCAGGCGCGTTTGCTCAAGTGCCAACTGCTCGCACATGCGTGCGTGCCATGCGGCATCCAGCGAACCGTCCGCCGCGAGAATCACGCCACCGTGGGCACACACCGCGCCGTGGGTAAACGGCACTTGCACCCGCTGGTAGGCTTCAATGCTGCGCGCGGTGACCGGTACTACATCCGAGGTCGCCAATAGCCACTCAACGAAGCTCTTTTGCGTCGCGCTCATAAACCCATTGGGCTGACCGTCAACGTCGAGGGTCGCAGTGAAGCGCGGTTCGTCGCCCATTTTGCGGGCGGTCTGGAACAGGGTGTCGTCGAGGTCAACAAACACCAGTGGGCGATTACTTGTCATCAACGATCACCTGCGCATTCAATGCGCTGATCAGCGCCGGGTCGACAGCAGCGGCCGGGGTTTCACTGCAAATCAGCACCCGGTCGAACTGGCCGGGGGCGACGTTATAAAGGAAGTTGGGAATGCCCAGCCCGTAGTTGTCAGAGAACGACAGCGCGTGGTCGATGGCATGGCCCAAGGCAATCGGCGAGCGACTGGTGGAGCTGAAATGCACATCGGCACCGGCTTTTTCCAGGCGTTCGGCCAACAAAAAGGGACGCCATACAAACTCGCTGGTACCCACCACCAAGATGCGTTCACCGGGTGTGACCTCAAGGTCTGGCGCCAGTGTATCGAGGTGTTCGCGCACACCCATGCGCCCCCAGTCGCGATTTGCATCCAGAGGCCAGTCGCCTTGGGCAACGCTGCCCACTTCAGGCATTTCAGGTAGCTCAGCGGTTGGATCTTCGTCGAACGTGTAGCGACCGTCGAGCAACGACACGCTGGTGACGTGTTGACCCAGCTCTTTACGCACGGCATCTTGCGACCAGTCTGTAAGGGTGACAGTGACGAGGCGCTCAATGTTACTCAGCCCGGCCTCGGCCAAGGCTTTGGAGAGGTTGATAAACGTGTTGCCGGTCGAGGCTTCGTCATCCACCAGCACCAGCGAGCGAGCAGTCAGCATCAGTTCGCGGGTTTTCGGGTCTTGCGGCAGGTGCAGCAAGTGCGAACTGGCGTGGCTGTGTTCTTCTTCAAAGCGGGCAAACAGTTCGCTGCCAGTGGGGTGACGGGTGCTGACCAGATAAACACTGTCATCACGGGTCTGGCTCAGCGCGCGGTGTACACCGCCACCCAGGCCGACGGCCGTTTCTGCCATGCCGATCACCAGCACGGGGCCAGGCAAGTCCGAAGGAATGTGTGCCGCAAGGGCGTTGAAACTGTCAGCCATCAACGAAGGACGGGCCGGGATGTGACGACCGAGCACGCGTGACACAAACAAAAAGGCGCGCTTGGGATTACGACGTTCGGCAAAGCTGAAAAGTGCCTGAGGATCAAAGGTCGATGCATTGACCTCAACCACCAGGCGACCGCGCTTAAGGTTTGCGTGCAAAGCCTTGGAGTCGGTCAGGGGGTTACCGCTATTCATTGAAGTTTCATACCTGGAAATACATAAAAGTGAGAGACGATTCGCGACTCAACCGTTTAAAACAAGCGCGAAATCGTTACTGGAGATGGCTGGCGTCTATTCGCCACAAACCCGATTGCGAAGACCGCACCAATTCGGGCGTACTCAATGCGTGTTCGCTGCGTCCTCTCTGAGCGGGAACGCGGGCAGCTTCAAGAAAAGCCAGCAACAGCGCCGTCTTCACGGCAAAGTTCATGTTCTGTGCATCGGCCATGCTTGAGGTGACCAAACCTGCCACCCTGCCGTACTGATCAAACACCGGGCTACCACTGGAGCCCGGTTGAATCGGCGCCGTGAACTGCATGAGGCTGGCATCATCGCGCACACCAAATAGCCCCGATACCACACCTTGGGAGACTTGCACGCCTCCACCCGCCAACCCGGCCAGTGGAAAACCAAGGGTGACCACGCTTTCGCCCAACTCGCTGCCGATGCCTTCACGAAACGTGACAGGCGTGAACGCTGGCGCGCCACTGACCCGCAACAACGCCAGATCATTCTTGCGGTCGACCACCACGACTTCGGCCTTGAAGCGACCGTCGAACGAGTCAATAAACAGATGGTTCAGCCCTTCAATCACATGGGCGCACGTCAAAATATGCTGCGCGCTGACAGCAAAGCCTGTACCGGTCGCGCTCTGCCGCGAGGCACTGTCGTCAGATTCGGTGCTGAGCCGTTGCGGATGCCGGTCATCCAGGCTGATGCCCATGCGCCGGGCAAAGGCGCTCAGACCGTAAGCCGAAGCCTCCGCCAAGGCGCGGATTTTCCATTGATCGCCACGCCGGTACACCTCGGCAATGACCATCGCGCTGTCGCCATAGTCCGCCAGGGTGAGGTCATGTTCGATAGTTTCGTCGGCCTGGAGTTGAAATGAACCCAACTCACGCAGCGGGCCCAGCGCGCCATACACATACAGCACCAGTAACACGCGCTCACAGCTCGCCGGTAATTGATCCAGTGCCAGGCTCAAGCGCGCCACACCGCAGGTGTCGTGCCATTGCATCCAAGGTTGCGGCTGATGGAGCAGCGCAGGCTCGGCGACCGGCTGACGCTTGTCATCCAGCGCCAGCAACGCCAGCCCGGCGTACTCTCCCAAAGCCCCCGCGCGTGCGCAGGTCAGGTTCAGCTCACAGCGCACCGACTTCAGAGGCCCATTGCCTCCCGGCATCAATTTCATCTTCCTTGATTCCTCTGGCCAGTACGCTTAATGAATGGCGCTCACCTTAACAGCTCTTCTTCACGAACCGAAACGGCCACCGTGATGGCTTTGACCTGAATATCCGGGTGCCAAACGCTCACGGGTTCGGGCAGTTTCAGGCGACGGGTGGCGAAGATACCGGGCAAGTTCACACCGGCTTCACGGGTGTAACCCACACCGCCCGAATAACGCAAATTGATCTCCAGCAAATGTGGCGCGCCATGGGCATCATCGCGGGTTTGTACGTTAACGATACCGTCGCACCTGAAATGCTCTGCGGCCTTGATCGCCAGCTCGACGGCAGCGCCGTCGCGCTCGAACGACTGCATTAACCCCTGCTTGCGCCGACCGACGAACGCCACCGCTTTACCTGCTTCGCACACCATGTCCACCGAGCACTCACTGCCCGGCATGTAAGGCATCACCAGCAAAGGCTTGGGCTGTTGTGAACGGCCATAGGCCTGGGCGAAAACACTCAGGTCCACTTCGTGGGAATCGGCGTTGGCGAAGCAGCGAAACGGGTCTACATCCTCGGCCAAACGCCAAAAACCCTGTCCATAAATGCCGTGAGTGGGTTTCACGCAGACGCGGCCGTCACGCGATAACTGCGCGTAGGCACTTTCCAGCTCGGCTTGAGTCTGCACCGTGATCGCAGGGATACAGGCCATGCCTGCGGCCAGCGCTTCACGGGTAAATATCGACTTGTCGTCCACCCGTTCAAAGGTGTCCAGGCTCAACGCGCCGGTGACCAGCACCAACCCTGCGGCTTCGAAGTCTGCACGATGCGCTTCGTAGACATGCCCCACACGGCCCGCCAAAACCACCTGGATGCCGTTGGCGCAGGCCTGCTGGATGACCCAGGCAATCCGCTCTTCGTTGTCCTGCGGCTCGCGCCAGGCCACATCCGCCAACCCGGTGATTTCAGGACGACTTTGGCGGTGCGAGGCAAAAATTTGAACGCCGTCAGGCAACGCCGCTCGGGCGCCGGCAATCACATCACGTTGGCTGGATTGCCCTTCAAGAAACCAGATCATGGACATCCCTTGGTACAGGTAGAGGAGAGACACGCTAAGCGCGGGATTCTACGCCAGGCCCTGTCAATTTAAACGCATCTAAACAGTACTATTGAAATGCCACTATCGCGCGTGCTCCAATTGCCGCCCATTTTGAAACATTCGGCATTAATTGGCTTTGACCGGCTCGTTTGCGGTCGCCGATTCGATTGAACGTGTTTCACGTTTAAGTCCGCCGGTTACACCCCAAAGACTTCGCAGCAACTCATCTATCTACCCCTCACTCAGCGAGGGGAAAACAAGGAGCAGTACATGAAAGGCAAGGTTCTTGAGTTCAACTCTACGAGTCGTACCGGCACCATCTCGGCGGATGACGGCAATCGTTATTCGTTCAGCGTTGATCAGTGGAAAAGCGCAGTACTGCCAAAGGCTGGCAGCCGTGTAGATTTCTCCACCAATGGCAGCAACGCTGAAGCGATCTTCCAGGACGGCCCGGCCACCTCCGGCAACTCGAAAAAAATTCCGGCGGCGTTGCTGGCGTTTTTCCTGGGTGCCTTTGGCGCGCACAAGTTCTACCTGGGCTACAACGCTCAAGGCATCATCATGCTGCTGGTGTTCCTGTTCGGCTTCATTCTGCTGGGCGTGCCATCGATGATCATCGGCCTGATCGCCTTCATCGAATTCATCATCTACCTGACCAAGACCGACGAAGACTTCGAACAGACTTACGTGGTTGGCCGCAAGCCTTGGTTCTAAGCAACCGCTGCGCATAACCGCCGTCAGGCTGTGTCCGGACGCAAAACGGGCGTGAACTCTGAGCAGGCGTTTGATCTCAAACATCGCCTTATCGGACTTTACGACGACGTTGTTGCCGCACGCAGCCTGCACCATCGGCTACGGCATCTGCCACAACCCTGATCCACGGCAATAGAACCCGACTTGGCATGGCCGATCACAGGGTTTTGGCTACGCTCCTCTGACAATGTTTTCTACACGTCAAGGAACCCGCCATGACCATTACCGTGACCAGTAAAACCCTGAACGACTATGACGCCCATTTGGCTGTGAACACGACCACTGCCTATTTGCGTCAATCGGACCTGGCCTACTATTTGATTGACCAGCTCGAAAAACAAAAACTCAAGCTCACCCTTGAAGTCAGCTCTGACCCGGCCTACGCCAATAAAGATACGTCCCGTGACGGCACCCTGGTGTGGAGCCTGCTGAGCGATAGCTTGATCAGCGCTGAAGCGAGTGATGTATCGACGCTGCTCAGCCGCACCCCCCAAACGCAAAAACCGTACATCGCCAGCCACCTGAACCTGCTGCACCTGCTCGCCCTCGCCTGCCAACAACTCAATGATCAACTCAACTTTCGTGATGCCGATGCGACGTGGCCGTGGCTGGACGAAAAGACGTTGAGCGCCACTGATATCGACAATGTTGTGGCCCGCGAGCTGAGCGATAAAGCCTTTCCAGATGGGCAAAACTGGGATCGCTTGCTGACACGCAAATAAGCCGTCCTGTCACCGCCCGACCGCAATGGCCGGGCGATAACGCTGACGTTCACACCCCCGCCCGAGATGACGTTTGCCTTGATAGCTAGGGGAAAACGCAGTGAAGCGCTCAGGCTTCGCCCTAGATCACTTGGTAATAATTCCTATCTGTAAGGGGTGCATTTCCTACTTATACCGAGGTGGCACGCGTCCTTAGTATCCAAATGGACACTTAAGATTCCAAGGACCGAACAATGGACGTCAACGACCTCAACCTGGTCAACATTCGCCAACTGCCTCATTCGCTGCAAGCGCTGATCGACTGCGTGGGCCTTGAGCATGCGTACACCCTGACCTGCGCGTTTGGTGGCAGGCCCAAGTACATCCCCAAACACCCGGAACGCACCTCGCTGTCGCAAATCTTGCCCCCCGATGCGCTCGGCGCGCTGATCAAGCGTTTCGCCGGGCTGGCGCTGGAAATCCCCAAGGCCGATCACTTCTGCCGCCAGATCCGCAATCAACACATTCAGCAGGAAACCTGTGAGGGCTTGTCACGCAGCGTACTGGCGGACAAGTACGGTTTGAGCCTGCGCCAGATCGGCAATATTCGCCGCCTCGAAACCTCGATTGCGAGGTAATCGGTTCCCGCTGAACGGCCCTCGGCCGGCCCCCTAGAGTGACATTGCGCACCCTCGCGCAGCTCAATACGGAGATTGACCATGTCACAAATCGATTCGGGCCTCATCGGCTCAGTGATCAACGCCCTGCCGCTGGACCGTATGATCGCCGGACCTTTGCAGGCCATGATTCAGGCACAAGTGCAGGCCAGTAAATCCTATGCCGACTTCCTCATGGGTGTGTGCATTCAGGATGGCAAAGCGGTTTCGGTGCAGTTTGACTACGACGAAACGCTGGTAGACGACCAAGGCGTCTACAAGGGGACCGTCACCAAGCAGATGCGCATTCCGCTGCTCGCGGCCATCAGCCACCCGAACATCACCATTGAAGAGGGCAATATCGACTTCGAGCTGACCATCAGTCAGCAAGCCGAAAGCACCCGCGAAACCAGTGGCGAAGGCAGTTTTGCCGCGTCGATGGGCTGGGGCCCGTTCAATGTGTCGATCAAAGGCTCGGCCAGCCATAAGTCGTCGCAAACCCGCAAAACCGATACCCGCGCACGCTATGCCATCAGCACCAAAGTGGTACGCCAAGACCCGCCTGAAGCCCTGATGCGTGTGATCGACTTCCTCACCGATGCCGCCACCAAGCCCATCGTGATGCCGAACGCGACCGCGCAACACCTTGATGCGCTGCCCACCGCAGGCGTATTGCCAGCGCCAGGCAGCGCCACCCACGATCCGGCCTGACCCTCCTCGACCTGACCCCGTCCGTGACGACGGGGTTACTCACCCCACACCAAGGAGTGTGAAACATGGCGCTTTTCAATCGCCAAAAAGACCCGCTGGCGTTGCCCGACCGGCGCAAGACGCCAATGACGGCCTGCGACCTGAGCAGCATTACCCGCGGCTTGCAGCAAGCCGCGGCCGCCACGCAAAACCTGGTGGCGCAGCAATACATAAAACTGTTCGACCAGTTTTTCGACTACGACATTGATGATTTGCAAACCCCCATGAAAGCCAAAATGGTGGCCGTCGCGCTCGACGAGCAGCACACCATGCGCGTGCCGCTGGTCACCCTGGTGGCACCGCGCGGGTTGGCACTGGAGGTCATGAAAGTCGACCTGTCGGTGCGCATGCACGCCACCGAACAACAGAAGGCCAGCCATGCGCTGGAGAACGGCGAACTCGATTGCGCGCAGTTCTTTGTGACATTCGGCTGTGAGAAGAACGACGTGCACACGCGTAAAACCGATGAGATGCAAATCAGCATGGAGTTTCGCGCGTGCGAGCCGCCAGAGGCGATTCACCGCATGATCGAGGAATACACCCAACTGATCAGCCCGGTGCGCAATGATGACTCACGCCTGAAAACACCCGCCACCCCCTTGAATGAACCGTGAGGGCATCAGAGGTGGGGCATGTCTGCCTCTTCGTGAACGCTCGCCACTTGCGCCGGCAAGACCTTTTTCCAGTCCTGGGTTTCGATAAAACCCAACATCTGCGGTGGCGTGTTTGTCCCCGGCGCATTGATAAATAACGAGGCGCCGTAACTGAAAGTCGTGTCGGTGGCCACGTGCATCGACTTCTCTAACTGATCCATGCACTCGCTGTGGGTCACCAGTATCAGATTGCGCCCCGCCACCTTGTGCTTGAGCGCATCGCGCAGCATGGAGCCACGACAATTGAACAGCCAGTCCTGCGGCTGCACGGGCCGCTCAAACATAAAGTCGGCTGTTTGCCGGGCGCGGGTCAGCAGGCTGCTGTAAACGTCGACACTCTGTAGCCCCAGGTGCTGAAAGTCGGCACCGAGCCGGCGGGCGGTGCTGGTTGCGCGCAGGGTCACGCCATCCACCGGTCCCAGGCACGCCGCGCGTGAGCGGTCGCAACGCTCAACATGGCGCACCAAAGCAATCACATCGCCCCGTGCCCAACTCTCAGTCAGTGTCTGCAAACGGTCGAGATGACGCGGCTGCGCCAGGTTCGGCGCCGAGGCGGGTGCCAGCAGTTGCACGGTCAGCGCAATTGCCAACACGCTGGCGGCCAGCACCACCAGAGCATTCCTGTAACGCGCCAGCACGCTGCGCAGCGCTGAACCTTTAACGCCGGTAAGGCCGAAACTTAACGTCACGATACACATGCCCCTGTACGAGTCGGTGAACGAATGAGGTCGAAAAGCCGTGTGTGCGAGGCAGATCCTTGCACGCGGCAGCCATCACCCGACTGAACAGAAGTCTAAAAACTGCGACGTAAGTGATCAGTGAAACGAATGTGAAAAAAAACGTGATCGCCTATTCGCGCCGACCCAAAAAAGCACAATGTTTATAAGGTTGTTTACCGTTTATCGAGCTGTTTAAAAAACCGTTTCAGCTCTGCAACTGCCCGCCGATACAGCCCAATACACCTTCTGCTGGGCCAGAATAAAAAGACTCTCCAGCGAAATCTCGATCAAGTAGCGAACGGTTCCTGGAGGAACAGATGAATAGCTGGCTGAGCAACATCAGCGTGAACATGAAACTGGCACTGGGCTTTGGCCTGGTGCTGGCCCTGACTTTATTAATGGCAATCAGCGACTGGCTCAGCCTGGACAAACTGATCGACCGCAGTAACTGGATGAGTGACATCACGCGCCTCAACGGCTCGCTGACCAACCTGCGCGTTGCACGTTTGCAATACATGCTGACCGATGGCGACGAGACCGCCGCGCAAAACGTACAGAACACACTGGACGCGTTTGTGGCGCAGCAAAAGCTGCTGATCGCCTCGTTCAAAAGCCCGGAAAACCTCAAGCTGCTCAACGAACAGCACGACATCATCAACAAATACCAATCCGCGCTGGTGACCATGCGCAAGGCGTATGTCGAGTCCGCTGTCTCACGCGACAACATGGACCACAGCTCCAAAGTCGCCCGCGATGCGATGGACGTGCTCAAAACCCGCGTGATGCAAAGCGCGCCCGGTGATGAAGGGCGCTTTGAACAACTGAGTACGTTGACCGCCGTCCGTGAGCAGTTCTTGCTGGCGCGCTACCAGGTGCGTGCCTACATTGCCGCCCAAACGGTTGCCAATGAACAAGCCGCTCGCCAACAACTGAGCGAGGCCATCGCCAGCCTGAGCGCACTCAATACCCACTTCAGCGCCAGCGCACCTGACACCTTGCGCACGCTGGATGGCGCCCTGGAGCAATACAAACAGGCGTTGCAGGTCTACGCCGACACAGACAAAACCATCACCGACATGCGTAAGGAAATGACCGACTACGGCTCGGGCATCCTCAGCCGCAGTGATGAGCTGTACAAAATCCAGCTCGAACGTCGCGACAACGAAAGCGCCAGCGCCAACACCATTCAATTGATCAGCACCCTGCTTGTGTTGCTATTTGGTATCTGTGCAGCGGTGGTCATTACTCGCCAGATCACCCGTCCGCTGCGTGAAACCCTGGACGTGGTCGAGCGCATTGCCGCCGGTGACCTGAGCCAGAACCTGCGCATTACGCGCCGCGATGATTTGGGTGTGTTGCAACAAGGCATCGCACGCATGGGCACTACCCTGCGCGAGTTGATTGGCGGTATCCGCGATGGCGTGACGCAAATTGCCAGCGCCGCCGAAGAACTGTCGGCGGTCACCGAACAGACCAGCGCCGGGGTCAACAACCAAAAGATCGAGACCGATCAAGTGGCCACCGCGATGCACGAAATGACCGCTACCGTGCAGGAAGTGGCGCGCAACGCTGAAGACGCCTCGCAAGCCGCAGCGGCTGCCGATGGCGAAGCCCGTGAGGGTGATCGGGTGGTGAATCAGGCCATTGATCAAATCGAGCGCCTGGCGGTTGAGGTCGCTCGCTCAACCGAAGCGATGGCAGTGCTGCAACAAGAAAGCGACAAGATCGGCAGCGTCATGGACGTGATCAAAGCTGTGGCCGAACAAACCAACTTGCTGGCGCTCAATGCGGCCATCGAGGCCGCCCGTGCCGGTGAAGCCGGACGCGGGTTTGCGGTAGTGGCCGACGAAGTGCGCGGCCTGGCCCAACGCACGCAAAAATCCACCGAAGAGATTCAAACCCTGGTCGCAGCCCTGCAAAGTGGCACGCAACAGGTGGCCAGCGTGATGAACACCAGCCGTGGCCTGACCGACAGCAGCGTGACCTTGACCCGTCAGGCGGGCACGTCGCTGCAAGGCATCACCCGCACCGTGTCGAATATTCAGTCGATGAACCAGCAAATTGCCGCCGCTGCCGAACAGCAAAGCGCCGTGGCCGAAGAGATCAGCCGCAGCATCATCAACGTGCGCGACGTGTCCGAGCAAACAGCGGCTGCAAGCGATGAGACGGCCAAGTCCAGTGTTGAATTGGCACGCTTGGGCAACCAGCTGCAAATGATGGTGAGCCACTTCAAGATCTGACCTGCGCCAACGGCTACGTACTGAAAGGTTTGAGTGAATTCTAAAAAATGGCGGCCGTGAGTGAAGGCACTCACGGTGGCCTAAACGCTACAGTCCTGACCCGTTTATTTTCCTGAAAATGCGCTGAAACAGCTGATCCAGACAGGTCGCTGTTACAGCGCAGGCCCAGGCTTGAGTAGGTTGAGAATGCGTTTGAAAGTGGTTGGCTGGATCAGTGCGTTGTGTGTGTTGCTTACCTTGCAGGGCTGTGGCCCTAGCGTCTCTTACGTGTACTCGCCGCCACCGGATGTGGCGGGCAAATACTGTATCAACTCCTGCTCCAGCCAAAAAAGTCAGTGCAAGACGATGGCGCAAATGCAGTCACAGAGCCAACGTGCGGTCCACGATGCGCAGTTGACGGCCTATAACTACTGTCGCCAGAACGGCGATAAAAAACAGCGCAAACTGTGCAGCTACCCATCACCGAGCTACCACTACGGCGGCTTTGGTGACACCTGCGGCGAAGACTATCAAACCTGCTACCAGAACTGTGGTGGCACTATTCGCCGCGTGGTTCACGAGAATTGATCAGACCGCTTGGACGCGGGCGCGCTTGAGCAGTTTTTTGCAGCGCTCGGATAAATGCAGCACGCGCAAGTGCTTGCCCGCCTTGGCGTAGCGCTCGCGCAGGGTGACCAGCGCGGCAATCGCCGAGTAGTCGACAAAGCTCAGGTGCTGGCAATCGAGCGTCACCTGGGCCGGGTCGTTAGCCGGGTCGAACTGATTCAAAAAAGGGGTGGTGGAGGCAAAAAACAGCGTGCCATGCACGCGGTACAGCTTGCTGCCATCGCTTTCAAGAGACGTGTCGGCGTACAGCTGTCGCGCTTGTTGCCAGGCAAAGTTCAGGGCGGCAATGATGATGCCGCACATCACCGCAAAGGCCAGGTCGGTAAATACCGTAATCACCGTCACGGCGACGATCACCAGCACATCGTTGAGCGGCACTTTGTTCAGTACCCGCAACGAGGCCCAGGCGAAGGTTTGTTGAGCCACCACAAACATCACGCCCACCAGCGCGGCCAGCGGGATACGCTCGATATACGGCGACAGAAACAACACGAACAACACGATCATAATCCCTGCGACCACACCAGACAGTCGGCCACGCCCACCGGAGCTGAGGTTGACCACGGTCTGCCCGATCATCGCGCAGCCGCCCATGCCACCGAACGCACCCGAGACCATGTTCGCGGCACCCAACGCCACGCATTCGCGGTCCGGGTAGCCACGGCTTTCGGTGATCTCATCCGTCAGGTTGAGAGTGAGCAAGGTTTCCAGCAGACCGACCATCGCCATCAAGAACGCGTAAGGCGCGATGATGCGCAAGGTTTCTAGTGTCCATGGAATGTCCGGCAGGCTGAAGGTCGGCAGGCCGCCAGCGATGTGCGCCATGTCACCCAGCGTGCGTGTCGGCAGCCCCAAAAAATACACCGCAAGGCCCACGCTCAAAATCGCCACCAGGGCGGCGGGCGCCATTTTGGTCAGGCGCGGCAGCAAATACACAATCGCCATTGTCAGCGCCACCAGTCCCGCCATTACATACAACGGCGTACCGGTGAGCCACTGCTCGCCATTTTTGAAATGCTCCAATTGCGCCATTGCAATGATGATCGCCAAACCGTTCACAAACCCCAGCATCACCGGGTGCGGCACCATGCGCACCAGTTTGCCGAGTTTGAGCAAGCCGAACGCCATCATGATCAAACCGCCCAGCACCACAGTGGCGAGGAAATACTGCACGCCGTGCTGCACCACCAGCGCGACGATGACCACCGCCATCGACCCGGCCGCACCGGAGACCATGCCCGGCCGCCCGCCAAAGAGCGCGGTCAGGGTACAAATGATGAAAGCGCCATACAGGCCCATCAACGGGTTGAGGTGGGCCACCAGCGCAAAAGCAATGCACTCGGGCAACAAGGCAAAGGACGTCGTAAGTCCGGCCAGAACATCGGCGCGCACACGGGAGAGTTTCATGGAGTACCTAAAATCGGGGCTAACAGAAGGGAACAGCAGAAACAGATAGTAACAAACTGGCAAGGACAGTAGGAGCTGCCGAAGGCTGCGGCAGCGCCTACAGGTTTGGGGTTTATTTCACCACTTTGCCTACGCCGCGCCCGCGTGGGTCGGAGGCGGTTTCAAGTTGAGTGCCATTCACGCGGATCGCTTGAATGTCACCCATGTTCCAGCCCTGATCTTCCAGGGTGTAGCCCATGGCTTTGAGCTCGTCGGCCACTTTGCCGGTGATCGGCGCGTAAGCGTCATAGTAGATCGTGTCTTTAGGCAGCAACTGGTGATGCACACGCTGGGCAGCCACGGCTTTTTCCAGCGGCAGGTTGTAGTCATAAATGTTGTTCAACACCTGAAAGATCGAGGTGAAGATGCGCGAACCACCCGGCGTGCCGAGCACCAGCGTCACTGCGCCGTCACGTGTGACCAGGCTTGGACTCATGGATGACAGCATGCGCTTGCCCGGCTCGATGGCGTTGGCATTGCCGCCCACTACGCCGAACGAGTTGGCCACGCCCGGTTTGGAGCTGAAGTCGTCCATTTCATCGTTGAGCAAGAAGCCTGCGCCTTTTACCACTACGCCACTGCCGTAATCCCAGTTCAGGGTGTAGGTGTTGCTCACGGCGTTGCCGTCTTTATCGACGATGGAAAAGTGCGTGGTCTGATGCGGTTCCAGGCCCGGCTTGACCTTTTCTGTCGCCGAAATGGCGGTGGGATTGACCTCTTTCGCACGCTTGGCGATGTACGCCGGGTCGGTTAACTCTGCCACCGGCATCTTGCCGAAAGCCGGGTCGCCCAAGTAATCGGCGCGGTCGGCAAACACGCGTTTTTCAATTTCAGCCAGCAGGTGAATATAAGGCGCGGAGTTCAGCTCCACGCCTTTGAAGTCGGCGGCACGGTCTTCTTTGATGCCGATCAGTTGCGCCAGCGCGATCCCGCCCGAACTCGGCAGCGGCGCGGTGTACAGCGTGTTGCCACGGAAGTCGACACGCATCGGCTCACGCCAGTTGACCTTGTAATCGTTCAGGTCCTGCTTAGTGATCAGACCTTTGTCTTGCTGCATTTGCGCGATCAGCAGGTCAGCGGTTTTGCCGTGATAAAACTCTTTGGCACCCTGGTCGGCAATGCGCTCAAGGGTCTGGGCCAGTTCTGGCTGTTTGAAGGTTTCGCCCGGTTTCATGGTGCCGAAATAGTCAGCAAAGTTGGTCGTGCCGTTGAACAGTTTCAAGGCATCTTCGCGGTACTGGTATTGCTTGTCGGCGACCTTGAAGCCGTTTTTCGCGTAACCCACGGCCGGGGTCAGCAGCTCAGACCACGGCAATTTGCCGAAGCGCTGGTGCGCTTCCCACAGGCCCATCACCGTGCCCGGCACTCCCGCGGCGCGTGAACCTACCAGGCTCAGGTTTTCAATGATTTCGCCTTTGTCATTCAGGTACATGTCGCGGCTAGCCGCTAGCGGAGCCGTTTCGCGGTAGTCGAGAAAGTAAGGTTTGCCGTCGATGAACAAGGTCATAAACCCCCCGCCACCGATGTTGCCGGCTTCGGGATACGTCACGGCCAGGGTGAACGCCGTGGCGACAGCGGCATCGACGGCATTACCGCCTTTTTTAAGAATTTGCGCGGCGACTTCAGCGCCATATTGATCCGGCGCAGCAACGGCACCGCCTTCCAGAGTGACGGCAAACGCCGAAGAGCTGGCAGCGATGGCCGCTGTCAACGTCAGGGTTTTGAACCAAACAACACGCATGGGTACTTCCTTTTATTTTTGTAGGACGATGCTGAACATTGTCTGATTTCAGAACCGTTTTCAAACCACAAAATAAAAAATGCGCGAACGCCCACACAACCACTGATGCTGGCGCAGGCTGCGCGGCCTGCGCCAGCGGTGACACGCAATAGGTGTCAAAGCATGTCGTGTTTGATCCATTGCACGACGCTGGTGCGTTCA
The DNA here is from genome assembly GCF_049896545.1 of Pseudomonas sp. TWR3-1-1. Classification (NCBI taxonomy): domain Bacteria; kingdom Pseudomonadati; phylum Pseudomonadota; class Gammaproteobacteria; order Pseudomonadales; family Pseudomonadaceae; genus Pseudomonas; species Pseudomonas sp. TWR3-1-1. The sequence goes on along the minus strand of NZ_JAFCUO010000012.1, from coordinate 22,823 downwards.
GGCACCCAACCCAGCAGCTCACGGGCATTTTTACCGCGCACCCGGCTGTTGGAACCCAACCCGTAGTTGGCCATTTCATAGCCCCATTCGGCTTCAGCGTCAGCCAATGGCCAGTCGTGGGCCTGACCCAGACCCAACGTTTGGGCGATGGCGTCGCTCATGTCGGCAAACGCCGCTTCGCCGCTCTCGACAAAGTAGAACGTACCGGCCGGATTTTTCGTAAGCGCCAACAAGTACAAGGCCACCACGTCTTCGATGTGCACGTTGGACCAAATATTTTGCCCGGTGCCGACGTGGCGCACGATCCCGCTTTTACGCGCCTGTTTAAGCAAGCGCGGCAATTGCACGCTGTCGCGCTTCACGCCCAGGCTGTGGCCGTAAATCAAGGTGTTGCAGATCACCGCCGAGCGCACGTTGTCGTGGGCCGCCGCCAGCACCAGGTTGTCAATCGCGACCCGTGCAGCCTTGTCCACGGTGGGTTCGGGCAACTGCCCTTCGTAATAGATCACGTCGCTGGCTTTGCCGCCCGACGCATCGCCCACGATGCTGGAGCCGCTGGTGTGCAAAAACACTTTGCCGCTGCCGCGTAACGCATCGAGCAAGGCTTGAACCGCACCCCGGTGGTCACTGCTGGCGGCGTTGATCACCGCATCGGCCTGCTGGGCCTGCCGGGCGAGCAACGCGCTGTCATCAAGCGCGCCCAGCACCGGGGTGATACCCAGCGCCAGCATGGCCTGTTCTTGATCGGTGCTGCGTACCAGCCCCGTGACTTGATGCCCTGCTTTAACCAACGCAGTGGCAATCGAGCCACCAATGAAACCCGCTGCGCCTGTGACAAAAACCTTCATGGAGAAACTCCCGATTGAATAAGTGATGGCGCCAGTATCAAAGAGCCAGGACGGGCGAAAAAGGCGCCGCGGGCCAATTCAATCTTGCGCACAGATCACGAATCAGGTGCTGGCTTTAGCTTTTGAAGTAAGGGGCTGCATAGCTCGCGAGTTTGGTCTGGATAAAGTCCAGAAAGCATTGAATGCGCAGCGCCAATTGCGAGTTGCGGTAGTACACGGCGTGAATCGGCTGACGGTAGCCACTGTTGAATTCACTCAACACCACCTCTAAGCGTCCGGCATTGATGTCTTCATGCGTCATGAAATGCGACAAGCACGCAATGCCCTGCCCTTGCAGCGCCAGATGGCGCACTGTTTCGCCACTGGAAGCGCTGATGTGTGGCTGGATCGGCCAGCGGTCGCCCTGGGCATAACGCAGTGGCCATTGGTTCAGGCCCTCGTTCTGGGTGAAGCCGATCAAGGTGTGATGCGCCAGGTCTGCAACGCTGCGCGGTGCACCATGAGCTGCGATGTACTCAGGGCTGGCGAGGATGTTCAGCGGGCTGCAACCCAATGAACGGGCATGCAGGGTGGAGTCGGCCAGCGTGCCGATGCGAATGGCGATGTCGGTGCTTTGTTCCAGCAGATCAATGATCAGATCGTTGCTGTTTAGCTCCAACTGAATGTCCGGGTACAGCGCCCGGAATTCGCGGATGTACGGCACGATGGCGTGCAGCATGAAGGGCGAAGCCGCATTGATGCGCAAACGCCCCGAAGGCGTGCGCTGGTGCGAAATCAGCCGCTCTTCCAGTTCATCCATCTGCTCAAGAATCAGCTTGGCCTGTTCGAAGAAGAACTTGCCCTCCTCGGTCAGGTCCATGCGCCGCGTGGTGCGGTTGATCAGCGTGGTTTCAAGCTTGGCTTCGAGCCGCGACAGCGTACGGCTGACGGCCGAAGGCGTTTGCCCGGCCTGCTCGGCAGCGGCCGAAATGGAGCCGCACTCAATCACCGACACAAAGGTTTGCAGCTCATCAGATCTGGCTTTCACATCGGCCCCTCATTGGATAGCCAATGATTGTAGTCGCTGGCGAGCCGCACGAGGCTGCGGGCTTTATTTCCAGGTGCCACCCCTACGCGTGGCAACACCCGATCGCAGCCTCGTGCCCGGGCAGCGATCAGGAAGCAAACACTTCAGTCAAATGCTGCTCGTAGCGTGCGGCATCCACCTCAGGCTGCGGGCGCTTCATCACGTCAACACAGAGGAAGGTCGGCAAGGCGCTCATGCCCAAAAATTCGTTGGCTTTGTGAAACGGGAAGTACACCGCATCGACGCCTTTGCCTTCAAAGAAATCAGCCGGATCGTCAAATGCTTGCTGTGGCGCGTTCCAGGTCAGGGACAACATGTATTTTTTGCCATGTACCAAACCGCCGCTGCCGTAACGCTGGGAGGCGTCGGAACGGGTACGGCCGTCGCTGGCGTAGAGGCTGCCGTGGCCTTCGGTGAACACTTCGTCGATGTATTTTTTAACGATCCAGGGCGCGCCCATCCACCAGCCCGGCATCTGATAAATGATCACGTCAGCCCACAGAAACTTCTGCACTTCTTCGGCCACGTCGTAGCCTTCGTCGATATGGGTCACTTTGACTTCAAAGCCGTGGCGATCAAAAAACGCCAGCGCCGTGTCATGCATGGTCAGGTTGTAACGACCGTCCGAATGCGCAAATTTTTTAGCGCCGTTAAGCAGGAGTATTTTTTTCATCATCAGCCTCGTCAGGAATTAACCCTCTGCGCTGTTGAGCGGCGTTGGGTGTTAAACGTTTAAAAGTGACCGCCACACTATCGAGCCTCTCCTTTAGGAAACACCCGTGCCTGAGCAAATGACATTTGCTCTAAAAGCACGAATACCAGCTCGATTGTTGCCGTAGCCTTTTAAAACCACTGATGAGAGGAGCCAACCTGATGAGTTCATTGCACGGATTTATTCTGCACGCCTACACCAAACCCGAGAAATCCGACGACTTTGAAGCGCTGTTTCGCTCATATGTTGCGCCAAGTCGCCTTGAACCGGGCTGCATCGAATACCACATGCTGCGCGATCAGCAAGACCCGAGCCTGTTCATCTTTTACGAGATCTGGCAATCACGCGAACACCTCGCCGTGCACGAAAACCTGCCCCACATGAAGCAGTTTTTCGAGACCCGCATGGACTACCTCGCCCGCGACTTTGAAGTGCGCATGATCGACATGCTCAGCCCGTCTTGCGCTAACCGCTGATCAACAGGTGGGTGCCCAACAGCGCCATGCCGATAAAGAACACCCGCTTGAACAGCGTGGCACTCACGCGTTGACGCAAGCATTGCCCCAGCCACATGCCCGCCATGGCAGGCAACAGCGCCAGCAACGACGCAGTCAGCTCACCGCCTCCCAGGCCGCCGCGCCCATAAAGCCCGGCAGCCAGAGCCAATGTGGAGACGCTAAAGGACAATCCCAAGGCTTGCACCAGCTGATTCTTACTCAGCCCCAATGCTTGCAAATACGGCACCGCCGGGATCACAAACACGCCGGTGGCCGAGGTGATAAGGCCCGTGACTACCCCGCAGAGCGGCCCAAGCCAAGCTTCATGGGCGAGCGGCACGCGCAAGGCAGGCAACAGCAATCCGCTGAGCGCATACAGCAGTAACGCTGCGCCCAAGGCCCGGACCACCCCGCTGCCGCCATCGACGCTGAGCCACAGCATGCCGAAGCCAGTGCCCGCGAAAATGCCCACCTGCATCGGCCACAAGCGCTTGATCAGCCCCCGCAACTCCCCGCCTGCGGCCAATTGCCAAGTATTGGTCACAAGCGACGGGATGATCAGTAACGCCGCAGCCTGTGGCGGTGCAATAGCCAAACCCAGCATCCCCATCGCGACCGTTGGCAAGCCCAGACCGATCATGCCTTTGACCGTGCCCGCCAGTAAAAAGGTGACCATCACCAGCAATGACAAGGCCCAGCCCAGCGTTTGGTAAAACTCGATTAATGTTTTCATGGGCGTATGCTGAGCCACCCGATACCCGCTGAAAATGCGCAATTGCTAGAGGTAGCCTATTGTCCAGCGATAGGCAGACACTGACCGAAGGCTGCGCCGACAAGAAACAGGACACCCGTGATGCACGTCGACCTGATTGATCTACGCCTGTTTGTGAACATCGTGCAGGCAGGCAACATCACTGCGGGCGCCAGCCTCAGTCATTTATCGCTGCCCGCCGCCAGCGCGCGAATCAGGGCAATCGAGGCCTCGCTAGGCGTTGAATTATTGCAGCGCAGCCGACGCGGAATCAGCCCCACGCCCGCCGGTCAGGCACTGGCGCAACATGCCCGGTTGTTGCTGCAACAGGTCGAGCGCATGAACCATGATTTGAGCGAGTACGCACAAGGTTTCAAAGGCCGCGTGCGTTTGCTGTGCAATACCGCCGCACTCACTGAATACTTGCCCGAACTGCTGGCCGACTTTGTGCACCAACACCCTCACATCAGTGTCGATCAGCAAGAGTTGACCAGCTTGCGCATCACCCACGCGCTGCGTCAGGACGCTGGCGACATCGGGATCATTTCTGACGCCGTCGACACCCAAGACCTGCAAACCGTGGCGTTTCGCGATGACCCACTGATGCTGGTGATCCCGCTCGACCATCCCTTGGCGCAGCAACACGGGCTGAGTTTCACGGCCACGCTGAGCCACGCGTATGTCGGCTTGGCGGCCCACAGCGCACTGGCGGTGTACCTGGAAGAACAAGCACTGCACTGCGGTTATCGCATGCAGACGCGTATTCGGGCCGAAGGTTTTGACGGTGTATTGCGCATGGTCGCCCGCGGTGCCGGACTGGGGATTGTGCCGCGCGCCACTATCGAGCGCTGGCAAGCACCGCGCACCTTTAAAGTGGTTGAACTGAACGAGCCGTGGGCCGCTCGCAAGCTGCTGCTGTGTGCCCGCTCGTTTGCGCACTTACCCGCCTATGCGCAGGCACTCCTGAAGGCGTTATCGGGTTTGTAATCCAGTAAGAATTGGCCCGAAAACCCGCACAACGGTATGCCTGCATTTTTACCGGGGGTACTATCGCGCACTTCATTGTGCAGAGGGCTGGCTGACACCCGGCCTGATTTTCTTTGCGCGCCGAAAACAACAACGAACAGGGCACCTGATGGCTGACCACAACGCTCCCCCCATCACACTCAAGCGCGGCTTGAAAAATCGCCATATCCAGCTGATTGCTTTGGGCGGCGCCATTGGCACAGGGCTGTTTCTCGGCTCGGCGGGCGTACTCAAATCGGCCGGACCGTCGATGATCCTTGGCTATGCGATTGCCGGGTTTATCGCGTTTTTGATCATGCGCCAGCTGGGCGAAATGATCGTCGAAGAACCGGTCGCAGGCTCGTTCAGTCACTTTGCGCACAAGTATTGGGGCGGTTACGCCGGCTTTTTGTCGGGCTGGAACTACTGGGCGTTGTACGTACTGGTGGGCATGGCCGAACTGACCGCTGTGGGCAAATACATCCAGTTCTGGTGGCCTGAAGTGCCGACCTGGGTCAGCGCGGTGGTGTTCTTTGTGTTGGTCAACCTGATCAATACCTTGAACGTGAAAGTCTTCGGCGAAATGGAATTCTGGTTTGCCATCATCAAGGTGGTGGCGATTGTCGGCATGATCATCCTCGGGTGCTATCTGTTGTTCAGCGGCACCGGCGGCCCGCAAGCGTCGATCAGCAATCTGTGGAGCCACGGCGGCTTCTTTCCCAACGGTGGCACCGGCCTGTTGATGGCAATGGCGTTCATCATGTTTTCGTTCGGCGGGCTGGAGCTGGTGGGCATCACTGCCGCCGAAGCCAGCGAACCGAAAAAAGTCATCCCCAAGGCCATCAACCAGGTGGTTTACCGGGTGCTGATTTTCTACGTTGGCGCGCTAACCGTGCTGCTGGCGCTGTACCCGTGGGATCAACTGCTGGTGACCCTGGGTGCATCCGGCGATGCTTACAGCGGCAGCCCGTTTGTGCAGATATTCGCGTTGATCGGCAGTAACACCGCAGCGCAAATCCTCAACTTTGTGGTGCTGACCGCAGCGCTGTCGGTCTACAACAGCGGCGTGTACTGCAACAGCCGCATGCTCTTTGGCCTGGCCAAACAGGGCGATGCGCCCAAAGCGCTGATGAAACTGACCAAAAACGGTGTGCCGTTGCGGGCACTGGGCGTGTCGGCGCTGGTGACGATGCTGTGCGTGGTAGTGAACTATGTGGCACCGCACAAGGCGCTGGAGTTGCTGTTTTCGCTGGCGGTTGCGTCACTGATGATCAACTGGGCACTTATCAGCCTCACCCATATCAAGTTTCGTAAAGCGATGGCCGCGCAAGGCGTGGTGCCTTCGTTCAAAGCCTTTTGGTCGCCATTGAGCAACATCGTGTGCCTGATCTTCATGGCCGTGATCGTCGCCGTAATCTGGATGATCCCCGACGTTCGCGCCTCGGTGTATGCGATCCCGGTTTGGCTGCTGATCATTTATGTCTTCTACCTGCTGCGTCTGCGCACCGGCAAGCCATTGGCCACTCTGCGTTAAACGTGCCTCAGACACATAAAAACCCCGGCGCTCGTTGAGTTCCGGGGTTTTTTATTCGACGCAAAAAACCGGGAAGCCCGCCCGACGCGGGTTCCCGGAAAAGTCCTTATTCAGGCTTGCGATAGCTATTGATGATGGCCGAGAAATCTTTGCCGCCTTCGCCGTGCAAACTCATGGCCTGATACAACTGCTGAGCCACGGCGCCCAGCACCACGGGCTGGTGCGCCTGACGTGCCGCCTCGGTGGCCAACCCCAGATCCTTAAGCATCAAGTCGGCACCAAAACCGCCGGTGTAACCACGCGATGCAGGGGCCGTCTCCACGATGCCCGGCCACGGGTTATAGACTTCAGAGCTCCAGCAGCGGCCCGTCGAGCTATTGATCACCCCGGCCAGCACCTGCGTGTCGATGCCCAGCGCCGCGCCCAATGCCATGGCTTCACTGACACCCACCATTGAGATGCCCAGCAGCAGGTTGTTACAGATTTTAGCCACTTGGCCGGTGCCCACATCCCCGCAATGGACGATGTTGCGCCCCATCTGAGCGAGTACCGGGTGCAAGGTGTCGAACAGCGCCTGCTGCGCGCCGACCATAAAGGTCAACGTACCCGCCTGAGCGCCACCGGTGCCGCCAGACACCGGCGCATCGGCCATGTGCACACCTTGTTTGGCCGCTGCGGCTGCCACATCGCGCGCGGTTTGCGGGTCGATGGTGCTGCAATCCACTGCCGGAACACCCTCGCCTATGCCCGCCAAAACGCCCTCGTCGCCCAGCCATACGCTGCGCACATGCGCGGCTGCCGGCAGCATCGTGATCACCAGTTCAGCACCTTGCGCCGCTGCACGCGGTGAGGCGCTGATATGACCGCCTTGGGCAGCAAGCTCGGCCAGAACAGCAGGGTTCAAATCAAACACATTCAAAGAATGCCCGGCTTTCAGCAGGTTGCGCGCCATCGGTGCGCCCATGTTGCCCAAGCCTATAAATGCAATTTTCATGACGCGCTCCTCAACGAAGATTGATGGTGGTGTTAACGCCATCATTCACGCTGTCATCGTCGAACCAACGACTGGTGACGGTCTTGGTCTGGGTGTAGAACTGCACGACTTGTTTGCCGTACGGCCCCAGATCCCCCAGCTTGGAACCTCGCGAACCGGTGAAGCTGAAGAACGGCACCGGCACCGGGATCGGAATGTTTATACCGACCTGCCCGACGTCGATTTCGCTCTGAAACTTACGTGCCGCCGCACCGCTTTGGGTAAACAAACCCGTGCCGTTACCGAAAGGGTTGGCGTTGACCAGCGCGATGGCCTGGTCAAGCGTATCGACCTCTAGCACCACCAACACAGGGCCAAAGATTTCCTGGGTATAGATCTGCATGTCGGTGGTTACGCCCGAAAACAGGGTCGGGCCAACAAAGTTGCCTTGCTCGAAACCCGGCACGCTGACGTTGCGACCATCGAGTTCCAGCGTGGCGCCTTCTTTGATACCGCTCTCAATCAGCCCCAGCACGCGCTCTTTCGCACGCTTGGAGATCACCGGGCCAATGTCGGTGCCCGCCTCGCTGCCCGCGTTGACCTTGAGTTTTTGCGCCAGCGCCTTGAGGTCTGGCAGCCATTGCTTGGCCGCGCCCACCAACACCACCACAGAGGTGGCCATGCAGCGCTGACCGGCTGCGCCAAAACCGGCACCCACCAGTGCATTGAGGGTTTGTTGGCGGTTGGCGTCGGGCAGCACCACGGCGTGGTTCTTGGCGCCCATCATTGATTGCACACGTTTGCCATGACGACCGGCCAAGTCATACACGTGGGTACCGACGGCGGTTGAGCCGACAAACGACACGGCCTTGATATCGGCGTGGGTGCACAGCGCATCGACCACGTCCTTGCCGCCATGAACCACGTTGAGCACCCCCGGCGGCACCCCGGCTTCGAGCGCCAGCTCTACCAGCATCAAGGTCGACAGCGGGTCCTGCTCCGACGGTTTGAGCACGAAGGTGTTGCCGCAGGCTATCGCCATCGGGAACATCCACAGCGGGATCATGGCCGGGAAGTTGAAGGGCGTGATGCCTGCGCACACACCAATTGGCTGGCGCAGTGTGTAGGTGTCCACCCCGCCCGCAACGTTTTCAGCGAATTCGCCCATTTGCAGGGTGCCGATGGAGCACGCGTGCTCAACCACCTCCAGCCCACGGAAAATATCGCCCTCGGCGTCGGCAATGGTTTTGCCTTGTTCGGCGCTAAGGACGGCGGCAATGCGCTTGGAGTGTTCACGAATCAGTGCTTGCAGCTTGAGCATGATGCGCATGCGCGCGCCAATCGGCGTCAGCTTCCAGGTCTGGAAGGCGCGCTGGGCCGCTTCAATCGCTGCGTTCACTTCACTGGCGGTGGCAAACGGCACTTTGGCCAATACTTGCTGAGTGGCCGGGTTGACGATGTCGTGCCACTCGGTGGTCTGCGACTCGATCCACTCACCATCAATCAGCAGGCGGGCGTTTTGATACGGGGTAGAAGCCGTCATGAAAGTCTCCGAAATTATTCTTATGGGAGCGGGCGCCGGGTTGGTCGCGGGACTGTTTTTGGAGTATAGGTGTGCGTTCTTCTAATAAGAACGCACATAAAAGCCGGTCTAACATGCAAAAAAACATCACATCGTTAAGCGCATTGAACTGGGATGACTTGAAGTTTTTTCTCGAAGTGGCCCGTACCCGTAAAGCCAGCACCGCCGCCAAGCGACTGGCGGTGGACTACACCACAGTGTCTCGACGCATCAGTTCGCTGGAAGCCGCACTCGGCACCTTGTTGTTTGAGAAGTCGCGCACCAATGGCTTCACGTTAACCAACGAAGGCCAGCGTTTGCTGGGGTATGCCGAGTCCATCGAGAGCACGCTGCACATGGCGTGCGAGCAGGTTTCAGGCTCGGGCGTGGCGTTGTCGGGGCATGTGCGGATGGGGTGCACCGAGGGTTTTGGCAGTTTCTTTATCACGCCGCAGCTCAGCCATTTTGTGGACACCTACCCGGCGATTTCGGTGGATATCCTGCCGCTGCCGCACTTCATCAGCCTGTCCAAGCGCGAGGCCGATATCGTGATTGCGCTGGAGCGCCCGGAACATGGGCCGTACGTGTGCTGCAAATTGTGTGACTACCGATTGCAACTGTTCGCGACGCAGCAATACCTCGACGCACATCCACCGATTGTGCGGGCCTCAGACTTGGCCGAGCATCCGTTTATCAGTTACGTCGACGATCTGGCGTTCAGCTCCGAGTTGCTGTACCTGGCCAATGTGCTGCCCGGCGCCAGCGCCAACCTGCGCAGCACCAGCGTGATCGCGCAATACGTCGCCGCACAGCAAGGGCGCTCATTGGCCATCCTGCCGTGCTTTTTGGCGGCGCAAGATCCACGTTTACTGCCGGTATTGCCGAACGAAATCAACCTCACGCGGCAGTTCTGGATGTACTGCCGCGAGGACTTGAGGAAGTTGAAACGCATCACCTTGCTGTGGGATTACATCCGCGAGGTGACGGAGCTTAACGGCCCGTTGCTGCTGGGCGAAACGCGGGAGTTAAAGTTTGCGGATTGAGACGGACCGAAGGTACGCGGCTCAATCGGCCGCGCAGCGGTCGTATAGCGGGTGACTGCGGCGTATCAGCCGCTCCGCTTTGAATCACTTTACGGCCGCTACGCGCCCGGACGTCGCCGCGCATTACACGTCAGCGGCTGCCGTATTTATGTGCGCCAGGCAGTGGGTTTAGTCGGCGATGACGACAATCGCGACCCGGCGGTTTTCGGTGCGCCCGGCGCGGGTTTTATTCGAAGCGACAGGCTCACGACTGCCCAGGCCACGCACCTGGATATTTTCAGGACGCATGCCGACCTTTGTCAGCGCTTTGACCACACTGTTGGCACGGCGCACAGACAGCTGTTCGTTGTAGGCTTCCTGCCCCGAAGCATCGGTGTGTCCGTCCACGCGCACGCGCTGGATGTCCACCGCCAGCAGCGCAGTGCCAATGCGCTCAACGATTTCCTGGCTTTGCGCGTTCAGCACTTCAAGGTCGCTGCCAAACAGCACTTTACCCGACAAACCAAACGCCCAGCCTTCGTCAGTCAACTCAAAACCCTGCTGTTTGAGCACAGCGATTTGCGCCGGGCTCAGGCCTTTTTGCGGGGCCGTCTGGCAACCGCTCAATGCCAGCGTCGCCAGCAACAGGGTGAAGCCAAAAAACTGTAAGTAACGCTGGGTAAAAGCACGCATAGGTGTCTAGCTCCTTGTATTTGCGGGGGACGCAAGCTGCTGCACTTGCGCAAGGTGTTGGCCGCCCCGGTCCATCCGCTTGGCCTGGTACATCGCGGTATCGGCGGCATTGAGCAGGGAGTCCGGGGTGGCACCATGTTCGGGGTAAACCGCAACGCCGATACTGAGCGAGGTCACCACCTGCGTCTGATCGGGCAAAACAATCGGCGCCAACATGCTGGCAATGATCTTGTCAGCGATACGTTCGGCGTCTTCGGTCTTGTGCAGCGGCGTCAGCAGGATTGCGAACTCATCACCGCCCAAACGCGCCACCAGGTCTTCTTCACGCAATTGGGCGCGGATACGCGTGGCCACGGCCACCAATACAGCGTCACCTGCGGCATGGCCATAGGTATCGTTGATACCTTTGAAACGATCACTGTCGAGAAACAGCACAGCGGCTTTTTCGTTGGCCTTGCTCAGAGCACGTAATGTGCGCGCCAACCGTGCTTCAAAATAGGCGCGGTTGGGCAGGTCGGTCAGCGAGTCATGACTGGCCTGATGCGCCAGGGTTTCGTTCTCATGCTTCAAGTGGCTCTGCCAGGACTCCAACTCATCAAGCAGCGCATTGAAGTCATTGCCCAGATTATTCAACTCTTTGATGTTGGCCGCAGGTACACGTCGGTCGAAGGCCCGTTCACGGCGCGCCGCGTGAGCAACATCGGCCAACTGACGAAGTGGCCCCGTAATGCCATTGAGCAAGCGCCGGGACAAAAACAATGCACTCCAGGCGCTCAACACCGTGCACACCAGGATGCCGAGCAGGCCGCTGATCAAGAACCGCAGCATGTTGGCGCCGTGGCCCCTGAGCGTGACGGTGCCCACTTCTTGCCCCTGATGCAGGATCGGCAGAGTGACGGGCTGTGCGAGCAAACTGTTGGCCAGCAGCATTTCGACTTTAGACAGCAGGTCTGTTTCCGGACGCTTCCATTGCGCCAGCAGCTCACCATCGGCGGTAAACACTTTGGCCTCGGCCACCGCCTCGGTGGACGCAATCAGGGCCAGTGCTTCGGTGGCTGCCGCACTGTCATCGAACACCACTGCGGCTTCGACGGTGTAGTTGATCGAGCGCCCGATCAGGTGCAAGTTGTGGTCGGCGTACACCTTCAGTGCAATCACGCCCAGGATGGTCAACGACACGCTGGCCATCGTCACCGCCACCATCGCCAGCCCCAAATGCCCACGGCTAAGTACAGAGCGCAAGCTGCGTCGGTGCTTGGTGTTATTGAGCGCGATCATGGTTGTGCCGCCCTGCGGCGCGACAACTGCAACACGCTGGGATGAATGCGCACGCCGCTGCGGGCGACGGAGTCGAGGTTCACTTCAAAGGACACTTGCTCATCGGCCACACGCAAGCAGAACAGCGTGCCGACCGTGCATTGATCGCCGCCCTCACTGATGCTCAGCACCGCATGCCCCGTAAGTGCATTGAACAGGCTGCTGCGCTCTTCGTCTGAGAGCTTTCCCAAATACAGCGCATTACAGTCGTCGGCTATGGTCGGATTGTTCACCAACAAACGGCGGACGAACACCTGCCTGCCACTGGATTGCGTGGCGCCTTTGAGCAGGTCATCGGTGTATTCGGTGGGGCCGACCACACACAGTTGCAATTGAGCGGGTTCAATCGGCCAGCGTGCGTAGCTCAGTATGCCGAGTACCACTTGCGTCACGGCCTTGGCACGCTGTTCAGCCAAACTGATCGGGGTTTCAGGTTGGGCAAAGCAGGGAGTGCTCAACAGAAACAAGCAGAGTGAAAGCAGCCATCGCCGCACACCACCACGCTGCTCGGAAGACGAGGCAGCCACATCCATGCAGGAATTCTCTGTGATCTTTGTAGGAATGATGCCGCAACGATAGCACAGCCCTTGTATAGGCTGTGATACACGTCACGTTATGGCACCCGCCCTGCCGTCGTTTCGCTTGCCCGACTTAACCTAACCCCAGCATCAAGCCACTCAGGCGTTTGACCTTGCGCAACACCGCGCCTTCAAACACGCCCGCACGGGGTTCTACCAGGCTGAACCAGTGCTTGGCCCGCGTGATGCCGGTGTAAATCAGCTCTTTGGTCAACACCGGGTTGAGCGCCTCGGGCAGTACCAAAGCGGTATGAGAAAACTCCGAGCCTTGAGACTTATGCACGGTCATGGCGTACACCGTTTCAACATCATTCAGACGGCTTGGCAGCACAAAACGGATACCTCCCTGACCATCGTTGCGCGCGAACGCCACGCGTAAAACCTGACGCTCATCGTGCCCTTCGCGCTCAGGGAGTTTGAGGGCGATGCCTATGTCGCCGTTCATCAGACCCAGCCCGTAGTCGTTGCGGGTCATCAGCACCGGGCGCCCTTCGTACCACTGCTGGTCGCTGTCTATCAGTTGGCGGGCAAACAACGCGCGCGTAATGCGCTCGTTCAAACCCTCCACACCCCACGGGCCTTTTCGCACGGCGCAGAGCACTTGAAACCCTTCGAATGCGTTCAGTACGGTGCCCGCCCATGCCGCCCAGCAAGGGTCTTCGAGGGGCGCACCTGCCACAGGGCGTTGCTCGCGCAAGACATTCAGGTAATGCCGATAGCCTTTGGCTTCGTCCCCGCAGCCCTCAAGCACCAAACGTTCAAAGCGTTTGTCTTGCTCGCCACTCAGTGGCCACGCAGACAGGTCCGCATACTCCCCAGAGGCCAGTAACGCGCGGGCCTCTTGAGCCTGCTGCTGGTTGACCAGACGGGAGAGCTGCCCGATGCCGCTGCCTTCACCAAAACGCCGCGAGTGACGCAGCATCACCACTTGTTGGGCCAAGGGATGCGAACCCTCGGTGTCCGTTTGCAAGCCACTGCCCGCCAGGTGTTCGCCGCTGATCTGCTCCAGCCATGCTCGGGTAGAGGGGCTGTACCAGCCTGCTTCAGCGTCGCGACACAGATCACCGAGTACCGCACCGGCTTCAACCGAGGCCAACTGGTCCTTGTCGCCCAATAACACCAGACGCGCATGATCAGGCAGCGCATCGAGCAGGTTTGCCATCATTTCGAGGTCGATCATCGAAGCTTCGTCGACGACCAGTACGTCCAGCGGCAAGCGATTGCCCGCGTGATGGCGAAAATGCCGTGTCCCCGGACGGCTGCCGAGCAGGCGGTGAACGGTGGTCACATCACTGGGGATTTTTTGCCGTAGCGTGTCGTCCACTTCCAGAGATTTGACCTGAAGGCTGATGGATTCGGTCAAACGTGCGGCCGCTTTGCCCGTGGGTGCGGCAAGGCGAATACGCAGCGGCGCACCGGCTTCAACAGCCGGTGCTTGTAACAGCGCGAGCAAACGCACCACGGTGGTGGTTTTACCGGTACCCGGCCCGCCCGTTACGATGCTGAATGCGCCACGCGTGGCCAAGGCACATGCCAGCTTTTGCCAATCTATCGGCGCATTCGCTTTGGGGCTGCCGAATAAGTTGTTCAGACGTGCAGGCAAATCAGCCGGGGTAACCTCCACCGTGGTCAGACGTTGACGCAAGGCGCTGTCGATTCGTCGCTCGTACGCCCAATAACGCCGCAAATACAAACGCCGTTCGCTCAGCACCAAGGGGCGACTGGCGGCATCGGCCGTCGAGAAGCCCGCGTGCTCAACCAGTGGACTGGCCTGCAATGCCGTGCACCATGCGTCGCCCTCCAACGCTTCCAGCAGTTGCGAGGGCAACAGCATGGCGCCGGTTTGCACGTCCCCCTCAGGCGGCAAAGACAGCGCAAAGTCAGGCGCTTTAAGGGTTTCAAACAGGTCAAGACATACGTGGCCGTGGCCCAACTGATGGCTGGTCAACGCCGCTGCCAGCAGTACCAGCGGATCGCCTTGCGGCGCCCGCTCGTGAAGAAAAGCGACAAACGCTTTATCCAGCGCGCGCAGCCAGCCGCGCTCCACCCAGCGTTCAAGCAACAGCAGCAAGTCTGCGGCGCGATCCAGAGGTTGCAGTTGCGCCAGGCTCTCGGCCGTCAACGGCGTGGGTAACAGTTCGGCAAACGAGCGACTCATAACAACACTCCCTGTTCCCACGCGGGGGCCGCCGGTATTGGCCGAGGCTTGCCCTGAAACATCAGATCCAGGCTTTCAATCAGAATTCTGGGTGGTCGCGTAAAAAATACGCCCTGCCCTTGAGAACGCGTACCACGTAAAAACAGATATAACGCACCGCCCATGTGTTGGTCGTAGTCGTAATCTGCCAACCGCGCCTTGAGCTGGCGGTGCAAGGCCAACAGGTACAGCACGTATTGCAGGTCGTAACGGTTGTCCAGAATGGAGGCCGTCATGGCCTCTTCGGTGTAAGCCGTATCGTCTGCGCCCAACCAGTTGGATTTGTAATCAGCCACGTAATACCGCCCTTCGTGTTCGAAAGTCAGGTCGATAAAACCTTTGAACATGCCATTAAGCAGGCTCGGCTCGGCCCCTGCGCGCGCAGCCCCGCCATGCGTGTGCTGACGCACCAGTTGATCGAGTTGCAGCACGTCGACGTTGTGGCTGGCAAACCAAAACTCCATTTCAATCTGATACTGCGTCAGCTGGCTAAGGACCACAGCCGGTTGGCCATTGTTCAGACGCAGCGGTTCATCTTGCAGATGCACCAACCACTCGCTCAGGGTGTCGATCCAGCCTTCCCAGCCACGCCGATTACAACGCCGTGCGACAGCATCTTCGATAGCCGCGGGTTGCGCCTTGAAACCCTCACTGCCCGCCCACTCAAGCAAGCCATGCAAGAACGTCCCAGGATTTGGCCCACGGGGGAAACGGTGGATATCACCGCCGCTGAGCAACACATCGCGCGGTGCATCAGGGTCCAAGCGCTCATCATCTGACAGCTTTTGTGCCAAGGCACTTTCCGGCGCTTCACCAGCGCTGAGGCTGTCACCAATGCGTAAAGCACTGTAGGAAGCAATCCACCAGTTTTCAGCTGCACGGCGTGTCGGAGTCAGCGGTTTGAGCAACGTGGCCGAATTGTGTGGCGGGTAAAAGTGGGCTTCGCTGGGGGCCGGAGCGGCTTGGCAGTGAATCGCCGGGCAATCGTGTTGCAAGTCCGCAAGCCAGCGCTCCAGCCCTGACGATTCGGTCAACAGGGCACCCCCGCCGAGCAAATAGCCCAGGGCTGAGGCGTGTAACACCGAGCGGTTGTTGTAGCCTCGTTTCAGGTCGGCCACGCCCAGCCAGCAGGCATGTTGTGCGCGGGTGAGTGCCACGTAGAGCAAGCGCAAATCTTCAGCCAGGCGTTCATCGTCGGCTTGAGTGATCAATTCAGGTGTCGGTTTCAAACTGACCTGTGCGTGGCCGGCGGCATCGTGAAAATGCAGTGGCAGACGGCTGCCATCCACAGGCTTGGTCGAGCAGATAAAGGGCAGGAACACCAACGGGTATTCCAGCCCCTTGGACTTGTGAATGGTCACTACCTTGACCAATTGCTCGTCGCTTTCGAGTCGCAGAATTTGTTCTTCACCGGCCTGGCCCGACAACGCCAAATGCTCGGCCAAGTGCCGAATCAGCGCCTGTTCGCCGTCCAGTTCGCCGGCCGCTTGTTGCAGCAACTCGGACAGGTGCAAGACGTTGGTCAGTATTCGCTCGCCCTCCGTGCGGGTCATCAACGCTTGAGGCAATTGGAAGTCGTGCAGCAAGCGGCGCAGCATGGCCAGTACGCCTTGCTTGCGCCAGATGTCCCGGTAGCCGCGGAACTGCATGACTCGCGATTCCCACGCCAGTTCGTCCTCATTCAGACGCTCCAGTTCGATCAATGGCAAGTCCAGCGTGATGCAAGCCAGCGCGGCCCGCAGCGGCCGTTCGACGTCAGGCTCGGCGCAGGCTTTGAGCCATGCCAGCACATCATGTGCTTCCTGAGCTGCGTAGACTGAATCCTTATCTGACAGGTACACGCTTCGCACGCCACGGGTCGATAATTCACGCCGTACCGCCTGAGCTTCTTTACCATCGCGCACCAAGATGGCGATGTCGGCGGGCAAGACGCCGCGCAAGGCTTCACCGTCTTTGGCAAAACCGCAGCGTCCCTGCTGGCCGCCGTTGAGCAGCTCTACAATTTGGCTGGCGCACACGGCCGCCAGTTGCTGGCGATAAACCGCTCCGCTGAGGGGTTGCTCGGCGGGCAGTTGCCAGAGGTTCATGGCCGGGACGGGCTGGCCCTCAATCTGTAGGACTTCTTTGCGGCCTTGGGATTTAACTGAAACAAAGGGCACAGGGTTTTCAGACCCTTCGCGAAATAGAAACGCACCTCGGCCGGTGTCTCGATATTCGGCACGTTCAAACACATGATTAACCGCGCTGACCATCGCATGGCTGGAACGGAAGTTGGTGTCCAGCGTATGCAACCGGTCACGGGTGGCGTGACGAGCACGCAAGTAGGTATAGATGTCCGCACCGCGAAACGCGTAGATGGCTTGTTTAGGGTCGCCGATCATGAACAGACCCGTGTCGGGGTCGTTGGCCTGAATGCGATAAATGGTTTCAAAAATGCGGTACTGCACAGGATCGGTGTCTTGAAACTCATCAATCAGCGCTACCGGAAATTGTTCGCGTATCAGGGTCGCCAAACGCTCACCGCTTTCTGCTTGCAAGGCAGTGTCCAGCCTCACGAGCATGTCATCGAAGCCCATCTCGGCGCGACGGCGCTTTTCCTCCTCAAAACGTGTACTCACCCAATGTGCAGCGTGCTCCAACACCGCCGCATCCGGGCTTGGCAACGCATCGAGCGCTGCTTTGAGGTCGTGCATAGCATCCAAGGCTGGGTGCTGCGGGGGGGCGCCTTTTTTCCAGGCTTCGGCCATGCCGTCCGGGGTCAGGCGCGTAAAACCTGTGCCCAGATCCAGCTGCTCCAGTGACTCATCCGCCGCCCACGCGCTGAGTTTTTCAAACCAGGGTTCAAAGTAGCGCGCCTGCATTTTTCGGCCATCGACAGCTTTATCAGCCACGCCTTGCAGGCATATCTGACGTAACTCTTGAGCCCATTGCAACCAAGGGGTTTTGAGCTGCAACAGCGCCTGGCGGCGTTCGTGCAAACAGGCCTCAATCATTTCGGCCGGTGTTTGCTCGGGGTGTTGAGCCGCTCGCGAGCTACCAAACAAAGCACGGACCCTTGGTAATAAAGCAGCGGGACCGCTCCAGTTTGAGCGCACCCAATTCAAGGCATCGCCCTGCATCGGGTAGCAGAACAGTCGCCAGTAATCGCGTAGCACTTCGCCCAGCAGGTCGCTGTGATCGGTTTCGAGGGTTTGCGTGAACAGACTGCCGCTGTCGAAAGCATGCTCACGCAACATGCGCTGACACCAACTGTGAATGGTGGAAACCGCCGCTTCGTCCATCCATTGCGCTGCGATATCCAGACGCCCGGCACAACCTGCCCACTGCTCGATCTCGAACGCTTCGCGCAATTGTGCGACCAAGGTGTCCGGGGCTTCAATTTCGTCCCGAAAAAAACGCGCTGCTTCAGCAAGACGTGTACGAATGCGATCGCGCAGTTCTTTGGTCGCGGCATCGGTGAAGGTGACGACCAGTATTTGTGGCGGTAAGAGTTCGCGTCCAAAGCCTGTTGCTTGCGAGCCGTGCCCTAGAATCAGGCGCAGGTAAAGCGCCGAAATGGTGAAGGTTTTGCCAGTGCCAGCACTGGCTTCAATGAGTTGGCTGCCGCGTAGCGGAAAGGACAATGCCAAAGGAAGTGCATGCGCATTCATTAGCGAGCCTCCTCGGCCGTCAAGGACCGCCACGACGCTTCGAACAGTGGCCGATAAAGTGCGTCACACCACTCTTCAAACTCCCCACCGGCCATGAGTGCAGCGAAGTCAGGGAACTGACGAGACAGCGCCGCGCTTTCCCGGCGCTCACCTTCACTGGTCTGGCCGTCCCCTTCATAGGCTTTTTGCGCAGCCGCAGCGGCTTTGGCAGCGTCGGGTTGGGCTAACCAGGCAAAGGCTGTTTTCACGGCGACAGGCAGCGGGCGCCCCATGCCAATTCTCCACGTTAGAAGCAGGTTGGCGAGAATGTCGCCTGCCTGTTTGGGGGCAAGCGGCGCAAGGAGCAAGGTGTCATCGCTGGCCACCAACGCCGTGGACATGTCTAACCCGCTGGCACAGGCCGCTAAGTGGTTGACCCACGGTCGGGTCAACCGATGCCACTTACGGGTTTTAATGCCCCCGATGCTATTAGGAATCGTCGTGATGGACAGTAAGCCGTTATCACTACGTTGGTGCAGATTACTCAACCAGCCCTCAAGGATCAGGCCTTGCTCTGCAAAGCTGACCGGCAAGGCGCTGTTCAAGGGCGTCGGCCAAAGACTCAACAATTGCTGATAACGCTGGAGCACGTCAGGCAGTGGCTCGATCAACTCCTGCTGCAATGACTCGCCAAAACCGGCCATAGGCAACAAACCGCTGCCCTGTAACCGCAGGGCGCGGGTATGCAACGCTTGTTCGAGTTGATCGGGTTGTGCCAGCGCGGCTTCGAGCAAGCTATCGCTCAGGGTGTAACGCTCCAGCGCATCAAGCACGAACGGTTCCTCATCTGCCAAAGGCACTTCTGCCGCCTCAAAGTAAACCTTCAGGCGCTGACTAAAGAAGTGACGCACAGGATTACGCAAAAAGTCTTGTAGCTGAGTCAGGTTGACCGGTTCTTCCTGGTGATGGGCCGATAGCATCGCGGGTGCCGCATGCTCGGGTTGTGCCTCATGGAGTTGCTGCCATTCACGGGCGTAACTGAACAGTTGGGGATTACCTTCGTGGAAATATCGGGCACTGAAGGGTTGAAGCGGATGCTCTTGGGTCATGGCTTCAAGCAGGTCCGCACCGCTTGAGAGTGTCCAGCCACTGGCCAAGTGGTCACGAAGCTGGCCGATAAGCACGCAGGCCGGACGCTCACTGTTGTCGCGAATACTGCGGCCTACCCAGCTGATATACAGTTGATCGCGGGCGGACAATAGCGCTTCAAGCAGCAGGTAACGGTCGTCTTCACGGCGAGAACGGTCGCCGGGGCGGTAATCGCTGCCCATCAAGTCGAAGTCCAGCGGCGGTTGGGCACGCGGGTAGTCACCGTCATTCATCCCCAGCAAGCACACGAGCTTGAACGGAATGGCTCGCATCGGCATCAAGGTGCAGAAGTTGACCGCGCCCGCAAGAAAGCGCTGCGAAAGTTTGCCTTGGTCCAGCCCGGTCAGCAACGCTTCGCGCACGACCGTCAGCGGCAACTCATCGTCCAGACCCACAAGTTCGCAGGTTTCCAGCCAGTTCTCGCGCAGCTCTTCGAGCTGGGCCAGCAGGTAATCGTCGTGCTCAGTCTCGGCCTGAAAAAACAACTGCATCAGGGCTTGCAGACGTTCGCCCCACTGCTGCGGCAAAGCAGGTTGCGAGAGTTCTTGATGGGCGATTTCAAGGGCATCTAGCAAGGCGACCAGCGGGCCAATCAGGACGGCATCAAGGCCACCGATTTCATCGTAAGGCTCAATACCATCGCAGGCTTCGCCACTGCCAACGGCATAGCCGAGCAACATACGGCGCAATCCGAAACGCCAACTGTTCTGCTCCAGGTGCGCAGGCAGGCCTAGCCCTTCACGCTGTTCGGCATTCAAGCCCCAGCGAATGCCGGCGCCTTCAATCCAACGGTGCAACGTAGGCAAGTCGCGCTCTTGTACGTTGAATCGGGCACGTAAGGCCGGCACGTCCAAGAGGTCTAGAATTTCGCTGACCGGGAATCGACTGTCAGGCAACTTGAGCAAGTGCTCGATCGCGATCAGAAGAGGGTCACGCCCGCGCTGGCCCTGGTCGGCCAAGGTAAAAGGAATAAAGCGGCGGTCATTACGCTCGATCTGCCCGAACACCGCGCGAATGTGCGGCGCATAGCTGTCGACATCCGGCACCATCACGATCACATCCCGCGGCTGTAAATCCGGATTCTCACTGAATCGTGCGAGTAGTTGATCGTGAAGGATCTCGACTTCACGTTGCGCGCTGTGGGCAACGTGAAAACGAATTGACTGATCTTTCTCCAGCTCAATGGCAGGCCAGCACTCGCGTGTTTCATTGAGCGGGCGAAGCTCAAGGATGTCGTCCTGTAATTGGTTAAGTAGATTACGCGGTTCAACTTCACTGAAGAGGTCAATCCGACCATCCCGGAACGCGGAACGGTAGCTGTTGGGGTCGTCGAAACTGTCGAGCAGATTGATGTAGTCGCGCCCCTGCTTGCCCCACGCAGCCAGTAGCGGGTGGGCGTGCTGATGCAGGATATCCGCGTCCAGTACTGTAGGCATTCCCGCTTTGCGCGCTTGGCGTTTGTACTGATGACGCAGCAGATCTTTGTCTGCAACGATGTCAGACCAATGGTGGCGGCAAGGGTTGTGTACACATAGCAATACCTGACTGAAACGTGCGAGACCTGCCAATGCTTCGAGCGCTTGCGCGGGCAGAGAAGAAATCCCGAACACAATCACCCTGGCGGGTAAGCCGGAAGGGGCTTGTTCGAGGCTGTTGATTTTTTCAATGAAACGCTGATGAACACCCGCCCGACTTTGGGCCATGCCCTCTTGCCCTACGTCCAGCAACAGGGCACGCCACAACTCGGCTTGCCAGCAGTTGGCCGGGCTCAAGGCAGGCGTTTCACCCCGTGCATTGCGTAATTGATGGCGGCCAGCAGCCCAGTCTTCCAGCCAGTCCGCGCGGTAAACCTGATATTGGTCGAACAGATCCGCGAGCCGCTCTGAGAGTTGATAGCGTTTGCGCAGGTCTGTGTCGTGGGTAAGAAAGCGCTGCAACGGCTCAAAATGCGGCAGATCAATCAGTGCCGGTAACAAGCGCATCAGGCGCCAGGTTAACGGAGCCTTGTCGAGCAATGACTTAGCAGGGATTTGTTCGCTGCCCAGCACCAGACGATAGAGTTGCCACAAAAATGTTCCGGGCAATTGGACATCAATCGCAGCAGCTATGCCACAACCACCCAAGTCATCATCCTGAGCATCTTCTGCGAGGGCCAACTTGAGCCATTGCGCGATCCCGTTGCTCTGCACCAGCGCTATTTCATTTTCCAAAGGTGCCAAGGGATACATGCGCATCCAGCTCACGACCAGGCTGCGCAGTTCATCAAGCCGGTTACCGTGAACCACCATAAAGCCCGCATTGAGGGGCGTAGCAACCGACATATCGGCATCCTTTGGAGAAGATTAAAAACCCGGAGGCGAACCTTAACATCGCCCAGTCATCTGGGTGCAACGCAAGGCACGTACGCGCTCAATATGCCTTCAAATAATGGGGAGCTTACGGCTGGCGATATCAATAGCGTCGTTTGTGAGATGTAGCCGATCAGTAACGGACATATCACCTACCAGCCTGATAACAGGGCAAGTACGTTTAGAAAGCCAGTCCTGATGACGGGCCAAACTTCGTCCAGGTGCAGCGCCGTTGTCATATTGAGCAGCCCAGGCTAAAAACTCTGGTTTTACATGACCGAAACGCGTCACCTCCCGCAGCGTTAGTCGTTCTAAGCGCAGGTCAACGGGGAGGTATAGAAACACCACGAGATCAAAAGTGTCCTCAAGTGCGCAGCCCCAACCCATTATCGAGCCAGCGACAACTGCCCGGCTTGCGCGGCGCATCTCATGAAGTAAACGCTCACACCGCTGCGCTTTTTCGACCTGATGTTGATAAGGCGGGTTACTGGGTAGCCACAAAAAATCATCGGCCTCCAGATGTGTCGCACGCAGTTCGTGCGCCAAGGCTCTGGCCAAGGTAGTCGTGCCGGTCCCCGCGGCACCCGTAACGAGGATGTTGCGAGTCATACTTGCCTCTGTCTCGCCAAGTGCTATCAAGCCTTACGCGAATGACTAAAACGGTTATTTACTGGCCTGCTCACGCTTCAAGACACTGACACAGAGCGTAACAACATCCGTTAAGAAGCAAGTGAGCTTAGTCACGCTTGGGCTTATGACTGAGGATTTGATTACTAGCGCATGCGGGGTTCAGCGCAAATATTCAGCTATTTGGATCAAGAATATTTTTCGAGCGCACAAACAAAATCCCCATCTGCGTGAGCAGACAGGGATTCTGGAATTTAATCTTGACGATGACCTACTCTCACATGGGGAAACCCCACACTACCATCGGCGATGCATC
>NZ_JAFCUO010000011.1:0-170397 GCF_049896545.1 Pseudomonas sp. TWR3-1-1 | reverse complement strand
CCAAAACCTACCCTGAATGCCACAGCTTATCGTTTGCTAATGCACGAGAAACCATTGATTTTTTTGATCCTTGACTAAGAAATTTATTCATATATTACAATGATATAAGGTTTTGTTAGGTCGAGCATTGGGTGCTAGGGGGCGATTGTTCGAATCACTCCGCCCCGATCTTTCTAATCGTCGATGACGATGCTGTCAGCGCCTACATTTGAAGTCGGAAAAATTAGCATGCCTTCTAGCAGCACATGAAAAGCACGCTCTAAAGCGAATCACGTCATCTGGAATTCGTGGCGGAAAATCCTAATATGGTGAACTCAGGCGCCGGTCAACCTGACTTCATTGCGATTTGGCTGATCTGTTAACCAGCGTAAACCTGCGGGTTTACTTACTCACGACAAAATCGGCGCGAAATATCCCAGAAATTATTTTTGGTGCTGCATGAAGTTTATGTTCGTTAGGCAGGCGAGGTAGCGGATGGGCTAGCAATAGGCAATATACGGCCGCCCCTCCATTTCCAGTCGGCAAGAGATTAAACTGCTCCACCATTTAAAAGGATTCATACTGATGTCAACTCAGGGAGTTAAGGAAGTCAAGCACGTCCGTGATCTGCGTATGGTCAACAAAATGATCGAGGCTGGATGGGTGTTGCTGATCGTAAACCCGGACAGTTTGGAAGACGGCAGCGCATCGCCGTTGTACATAATGGGCTGGAAGCACAACCGCGTGGCTCCGTCAGTGATGCAGGATTGGTAAGCCAGTACGAGAACGCCTCTTATGTTTAAAAGGCCCACACACCCGCTCCGAGCGTGGAGGCCTTTAACACCCTCGGCTCTGGCGCGCCCCTCTCAGGCAATGATTTTACGCAGTGCGGGCCACTCACTCAGAATAGGAAGCCACCGCCACGACCGTCTCTCCCGATTCCCTCGCGGACATCACCATGCCCGACGCCGTTATCCACACCCTGCGCCGCCGCCTGACCGCTATCCAGCTCAGCGCGACACGCTGAGCGTGCATCTGGCCAACGAGCGCGCCAAATGCGTGATCGAGGCGCTGGAAGTGCTCAAGGTGCTCAAACCGTCCGACATTGAAACCTTGTACCTGGCTGTCGAAGACGCCGCCCAGATCCGCACCAAGGCGCTGATGCTGTGAGTCGGGAGCGTTAAGCTGAAGCGGTGCGAGTAGACGGTGGGGAGGGTAATCGTTCGGCAGGACGCCAGGAGAGGATAAATAGCTTGCGTGACTTTTGCGTGACTCTCTCACGCACCCATCTGCATCTATGGCTATTCGATTGCAGCGAGCGCCAGAGAAAGCAACAATGTTTAAAGGAGTTGCCATGCTCCTTCGAGCATGGGGTGTTAGGGGTCGAGTGTTCGAATCACTCCGCCCCGATCTTTCTAATCGTCGATGCCGATGCTGTCAGCACCTACATTTGCAGTCGGAAAAATTAGCATGCCTTCTCGCGGCACATGAAAAGCACTTGTTGAAGCGAATCCTGCCATCTGGAATTCGTGGCGGTAAGACCCATTATGGCGAACTCAGGTGGCGGGTCTGTTAACCAGTGCAAGCTTGCGGGCTGACTTACTCACGACAAAATCGGCGCGAAATATTCCCGGTGATGCTGATGGATTGTTTTTGTGTTCGTTCGGCAGGACGCCGGGGGAGGGGGGAAATCCCGTACCAGTTTTTGTACCAATCAATGTTCCCTTGAGGGACTCTATGGGGCCTCAGAGCACGCTGAAACCCCTTGTCTAGCGCCTTTGGAATACGCCAGCTAATCCACACATACTGCTTGAACCCTTTTGAAGCCGGGCCTGTTGCGTTATGGCCCTGTTTTTGGATCGGATAAAAAGCTCTGACCTGTCTTCCGATCCCTTCGGCGCTAACACATCGTCAGAGTGCGCCGCCGTAAGTCGTCTGTTTTTTACGAGTCCCTGGTTTGCGTGAACGTTCAAAAAAATTCGCAGGCGGTCACTTGAGTCAGCTCATAACTATGTACGGCATCTTCCCCGCACGGCGCAGGTAGCGTGATGACCTGTTTGCTCTGACTTGAAGAAGATCGCTTATGACTCGCTCACTCAAAAAATTGCCACTAGACGCCCGAGAAGCCACTTTCAGTGACCTTGAATCCTTGGAAATGGTGCAAAGTCACCTGCCCAAGTGGCTGGTGGACGCCGATCCCGGGGTTCTCACGGCCTTGAATGAATCGATGGCGCAAAGCCGTTCCTACCATGGCTTGATCGGCAAAAAATTCGGCGAATTGCAGAGTGTCGAGGTGTATTGCGGGGCATTGCTGGCGGCTGAAGCGTGGCGTGAATTCGGGCCTTTGCTGGATGTTCACCGCGACTATCTGGCAGTTGTCCATGTCCACCTGATTGCGGACGACACGCTCGCTTTTTCGTTGCGGCATTACACGGTGCGCGATGAGCCAAAAACGTTGTTGTGGGCCGCACTGCAAAATTTTTCTGAGGCTGAAGCACTGCCGGGTGGCTTCAATCCGCAAAGTCATATTCGTCACGGCGGGCATGAAGAGCAGGTCAGTGCGGTCAAACCCCAGCAGTTTGCCGCCCTGTGCCGCAGGCTGGACCTGGGGCAAAAATATCAGACCTATCTTCAGCAGTTTTTGGGGGTTGCTGCTTCAGGCACTCTCCAACCCAGCGCCGCGCAGCAAACGACGCTCACTCACCTGCAACGGCTCAAGGCCTATGACATGCAGGTTGATGCGCATATTGGACTGCTTAAAAAAAATATAGGACCCACCGCTTATCAGGCCGTGTTGGCCGAGTTGCCGGGCGCTACAGGGACAGCATCCGTGACAACCGGGATGCTGGATGGAAAGCCTGTCCTGCTCAGCTCAATGTCCATTCTGGATACCGTGATTGACGGGGTAGTGTTGTTCACTTGCGACACGCCGCTGCTGCATCCCGATAACCGGCTGATTGTCTATATCCCGAACGATCCGGTGGCGCCGTTTTTTGAGTTCAGTTCATTAGAGGCGTTTACCAATACCTTAAGGGTGCGACTTCAAGACCCGGCATATGCCCATTTCTTTTCGCGTTTCGTCAGCCTGAGCGCGCGTGCTGATTTCATGCAAAAAGTGCATGAAAAACGCGACCATCTAAGCCTCACGACAGCTCCCCTCAACATGAGGGCGGCGCACTACTTGTGCCAGGTGCAGCTTAAAAACATGTTTGCCGATGCACTGATGCTGGCAGTGCCGACGGGCGTGCTGGACGAGCAGGCGCGCGAGGCGCGTTGGCAGTTCTACAAAAATGCGGGCTTGTTGTTGGTCAATGTGGCCGCCCTGTTTGTACCCGTGTTGGGCGACCTGATGTTGGCCGTGGCGATAGGCGACATGCTCAAGGAGGTTTATGAAGGCGTTGAGGACTGGTCTCAGGGCGATGTCGATCACGCCCGCGAACACTTGCTCAATGTTGCCAAGGAAGTCGCAATCGATGCTGGCATCGTAGGCGGGGCCACCGTGCTCAAGAGTGTTGCCAGTCGCTTGAGTGCTGCGACCAAGGCGCACTTCGAAGGCTTGCAGCCCATCAGGCGCGATGATGGAACGGTCCGCCTTTGGGACACAAACATGGAGCACTACGTGAATGAGCAGGCAGCTTTGCACCATCACAAGGCTGACGGGCAAGGCTTTTTCCGGGTCGCGGGCAAGCAACATGTTGGTGTGGATGGCAAGCACTACCCGGTTGAATTTGATGATGCCCTTGGGCAGTGGCGCATCACCCATGGCCGCAGGCCTGAAGCTTTCAAACCTGCATTGCTGCATAACGGCGAGGGCGCCTGGCAGCATGCCCATGAGCAACCGTTAGATTGGCAAGGCAGTGAGGTTTTAGTCGGCCGGTTGAGCGATGCAAGGGCCAGCCTGGATGAGCGCGCGCTGGAGCACATCAGGCTGTTGACCCATACCCCCGAAGACGTTATGCGCCGTGTGCACCTTGATAATCTTGCCGTACCCCCGTTATTGGCGGTGACCCTTAAACGCTTTGAGATCGACCGTCGCCTCGATGCGTTTATCGAACAGATGAACACGGATGACTTTAATGCTCATCGCTGGGCCGATTGGCAATTGCGCCAGTTGCCTCATATGCCCGGGTGGCCTTCAGGCAGGGGCCTGACGGTGGTTGATGGGACAGGCAAGCGCCTTGCGCAATATGGCAATGCGCAGTGGGCAACGACGGCGCATATCAACCTGACGGACACGCTCCTGGAGCAAGGGAAATTGTTGGATGCTGTGCTGGCTGCGTTGTCGAGTGCTGAGGGCAAGGCACTGTTAAGTCGTGGTTTGAGTGAGGATCTGAAGCCCGGCCAAGCGTTGGCTCAATCCTTGGGCAATTTTGTCAGGGAGAACCGACAAGCGGTGTTTGACCGCTTGTATGCCTTATTCAACGTGTCGTCTGCACCCGAGGCATACGTCATAGAAGTCTTTTTTCCAGGGCTGCCACGTCCTGTGGCCCAGGCGTTGTATGAATCGGCCAGCGTCGATCAAAGAGCCGTATTGCGTACCTCTAAAGTCCCGCTTCCTTTGGCTGAGGCCGCGCGCGTGTATCTGCGCGAGGCCAGGTTGAATCGAGCTATTGAGGGGTTTTATTTGCGGGGCAGTCGCAACACGGACACTGAAAAGTTGGCGCTGCAATTACTGACACATTCCCCCCACTGGCCTATAGGTATGGTGTTGGAGGTCCGGGAGGGGAGTTTGCAGGGGCCTGTGATTCGTCGAATCGGCAGTTCTCAGGCCATAACATCGCGTGTTCTGGTTAAAACAGGCGAAAGCTATCAACGCTATAAGTCGCGTGGATCTGTTCAGGTGCTTGAGCCAGGTACATCAGCGTCCTTGACCGAGGCTGTCGTTCAATCATTGACGGCGCTTGAGCGTGAGGCCATGGGGCTTGGTCTTTCAACACAGCCTGCCCATATCAATGAGGCGCTGGCGGCCCGTGCGGCTCAAAACCGTGATGAAGTTGCCCGCGTTTTAGGCATGCAGCCGGTTAAACCCGGCTTTAAACCGCCTACGATCATGACGGATGGCCAGATTGGTTATCCTTTGTGCGGTCTTGATGCAGGCATCCAGTCCAGAGCCATGCAGCTTCGAGTGCGTAACTTGTTTCCTGAATTCAACCAGGAGCAGGTGCAGCATTATCTGGAAAGTCTGGAGGAGGCCGGCGTAAACCCGTTGAATTTTTTGCGCGAACGCAAGCGGATCAGGACGGCGTTACGCGAATGCTTGCAGATCTGGATCGATGCACCATTGACGGATGTACCGGTTGCTGCGTCCAACATTGACTACTCGGAAAACAGGTACCAAGCCGCAGGGTTGATTGAACGAATATGGCGCCACGATCCACAGCACTTTGGCTTGGCCGGCATTGCCGATGGTCAAAAGTTGAGCCTGGACGGCCTGCGTCTGTTGAGTTTTCCGGCATTGCCCGTCATGGCTGATTTCAGCCATGTTCGCGAACTTAACCTGAGCAACATGAATTGCAAGGACACAGCTGCGAGTTTCCTGGAGCACTTCAAGGGGGTGGAGTCTCTTGAAATGGACAACAACGAAATGAGCCACCTGCCTTCTCAATTGGAAAGAATGCCCAACCTGCGGCGCTTATCGGCGGCTCGAAACAATTTGTTTTTAAACGCCGGAAATCAGTCCACCCTTAATGCCTTGGGCAAGCTGGAAATCCTCAATCTTAACGACAACTTTCTAGGGGCCGAACTGGACCTCAGCCCATTGAGACTCCTGCGCCGGGTGTATCTGCGCCGTACGTGGATTGATCAATGGCCAGAGGGCCTGATTACCCGGCCACTGCTGGAGGCGGCTGATTTACGAGAAAACCGCATCGCAGAGATTCCGGAAACTGTTTATCTAGCTTCGCCCAAGCTCACACGCAACATCACACTGTCAAATAACCCGTTATCAAATGTCAGCAAGTTACGTTTGGCCCGCTTTGTCATGCAGGGTGGAAGCTCGATGGGGATCAACAGTGATGAACTGCTCAGTGAAGCCGCTGCGTTTGAGTTCTGGACCACCGGTATTACCAGTCTTGAGCAGGCCCGGCGTGAACAACTATGGAATAACCTCAGAGCTGAGCCTGCTTCTGAAGACCTGTTCAATGTGATCTCGCGGCTCACCACCACCGCAGACGCTCAGGCCGTGCGCCATGATCTGAGCCGCCGGGTTTGGGAAATGATCGAGGCTGCCAATGACAACAGGCTGTTGCGTCAGGACCTGATCAATATTGCTGCTGCTCCTCGCAGTTGTACGGACAGCGTGTTGATGGCTTTCAGCAACCTTGAGATTCAAATGGAGCTGGCGCGGGTGTCGACGGTGGAGGCGGCTCAACTGTCAGAGCTTAGTTCGTTGGGCAGAAGTTTGTTTCGGCTGGAAAAGTTGGGAAAAATTGCTCAGCACCACTGCGAACTGGCCGTGCTACAGGGAGGGGCAGCGCCGGACGAGCTTGAAGTTCTTTTGGCCTATCGCATTGGATTGGCCAAAGACCTCAAACTGCCAGGCCAGCCTCAAAGCATGACGTTCAAGAACCTGGCAGGGGTGACCCAAGAAGATTTGAATCAAGCTCGATCAGCAGTCGAAAGTGCCGAGAAAACCGCGGAACAAAACACTTTCATCAGCACGCTTGAATTTTGGAAGCAATATTTGATCAATGGGGCCAAGACTGAGTACAGCACATTGACAGAGCCTTATTTTGAGGCACTGAGCGAGCTGTTAAAAAAATCTCCCGAGATGGACAGTCAGCGTTATCTGCGCAGGGTCAGCGAAGTGCGCAACCAAATGGACTCCGCCGTCGATGCCTGGAGCCTGCAAAAAACGAACGAGTTGTTGGAGACTGAGGAATCAGGTTCGCCCACTACAGCCCTTTGATCAGCGCACGCAATGCGAAGCGATTGGGGTGGCAGGCTTCAGCAATTGTGCGCGGGACTGGCAGTGGCTCGTTATTGATCCAGGCAGCAAGCATTTCACCGGACAGCGGTGCGGTAATCAAACCGCGAGAACCATGGCCACTGTTGACATACAAACCGTGCAACCAAGGGCATGGGGTATCAGGTACTTGCCGTGCATCTTTGCGTAACACGGCATAGGTGCTGGCAAACGCTTCCGGGTCTGACAGTGGGCCGACGATTGGCAGGTAATCCGGACTGGTACAGCGAAACGCCGCCCAGCCTTGCAACTGTGCCGGATCAAGTTGTTCACCGAAAAGGCTGCTTAATTGCGGCGAAATTTCATCCATTAAATCGAGATTGCCCTGATGCCCGGCCGGGGTAGTGGTCAAATCATCGTTATCAAAGTCGAAGCTGGCGCCCAAGGTGTGTTCACCCATTCGGCCAGGTGCGACATAGCCTTCGGCACACACGACGGTGTTCAGCGCGGCACTGTGTTCGGTTTGCACCAGTTGAGTGATTTGCCCGCGAATGCGTTTGAGCGGCAAACCACTGCTGGCGGGGAAGCGTTTGACCTCGGCGGCACCTGCCAGGATCACTACCGGCGCGCTGGCTAATACCCGTTCGCCATCACAGGCTTGCCATTGGTTGTCGACGTTGTTCAGTTGCACCACGTCATGGTGGGTCAACACTTGAACATTGGGGTGCATCGCCTGGTATTGGCATAACGCAGGCGGGTGAACCCAGCCGCCTTCGGGATAGAACAAGCCACCCTGCGCCAGTTCTATCCCGGCCAGTGCCTGGGCCTGAGGCTGGTCGAGCATGTGCACCAAGGCGGGTGCAAATGCACCGGCCAGTTGAGCCTGGCGTTGTGCTTCTTTAGCGTTGAAGCCTAATTGCAGAACGCCGCAGTCATCCCAGTCTCGGCCGCGTTGCAGGTGTTCGAGCAAGCGTCGGGTATAACCGAAACCGCTGACAATCATTTGCGACAAAGTGGTGCCGTGAGCCGACAGCTTGAGATACAGCACCCCTTGCGGATTGCCAGAGGCTTCCTTGGCCAGCCGTTCGTGGCGCTCCAGTAGAACCACCTGCCAGCCACGTCTGGCCAAGCTGTTGGCGCTGGCACAACCCGATAATCCGCCGCCGATGACCAGAGCTTTGCGTTCAGTTGTCGGTTGGGGTGGGCGGGCATACCAGGGCTTGACAGCTGACGTGGCCAGCGCCTGTTCAGGTACGCCCAGAAAAGTGCCGCGCAGTATTTCCCACTTGTGGCCTATGCCGGGCGTTCGGCGCATTTTGAAACCTGCCTCGTTTAACGCCCTGCGCACCCAGCCCGTACTGGTGAAGGTGCTGATGGTGGCGTCAGGCGCCGCCAGCCGGGCCAGTTGCGCGAACAGTTCGGGTGTCCACATGTCCGGGTTTTTCGCCGGTGCAAAGCCATCCAGGAACCACGCGTCAACCTGTGCGTCGAGTTGGCTCAATTGTTCCAGCACATCGCCGATCAGCAGCGTCAGCGTCACCCGGCCATTGCCCAGCGTTAACGTCTGAAACCCCGGATGGATCGCGAAATAAGCGGCCAGTAATTGCTCACTGACATCGCTCAATTGCGGCCACAGGGCCAGGGCGCGGTGCAAGTCGCCGCGAGTGAGCGGGTACTTTTCAACGCTGATGAAGTGCAGTCGCGCATCCGGTTGTGCCGTTTGTTCAAACAGCTGCCAGGCGCAGAGGAAGTTCAGACCCGTACCGAAGCCTGTTTCACCAATGACCATCTGGCCATTAGCCCGCAGGGCGGCAAAGCGCTCTTTGAGCGCGTTCTGTTCGATAAAGACATAGCGCGTTTCTTCAAGGCCCGCGGTGTCCGAAAAATAGACATCATCGAACACCCGCGAATGGGGGCGACCTTGGTCATCCCAGTCAAGCTGGGCATTGGGCATTTCAATAGTCATGTGCGGCTCGACATCGGCAAGGCGGCCATTCTAGCTGATCGGTACGCGCGCGAATGACCCATGACAGTTTTGTGTTCATTGTTGCAACGCATGACAGAGCATTGCGCTAGTCTTGTGAGCTCTTGCCAGGGAGTTTTCCATGTTCGAATCCGCTGAAATCGGTCACTTCATTGACAAAGAAACCTACGACAACGAAGTGCCTGCGTTGCGCGAAGCCCTGCTCGAAGCGCAATACGACTTGCAGCAACAGAAGCGCTCGGCAGTCATCGTGTTGATTAACGGTATTGAGGGGGCTGGCAAGGGTGAAACCGTCAAGTTGCTCAGCGAATGGATGGACCCTCGCTTGATCGAAGTGCGCACCTTTGATACGCAAACCGACGAGGAACTGGCGCACCCTCCCGCGTGGCGTTATTGGCGCCAATTGCCGGCCAAAGGCCGTATGGGCGTGTTCTTTGGCAACTGGTACAGCCAGATGCTGCAAGGCCGAGTGCACGGTGTATTCAAGGATGCCGTGCTGGACCAGGCAATCAACGGTGCTGAACGTCTGGAAAAAATGCTCTGTAATGAAGGCGCGGTAATTTTCAAGTTTTGGTTTCATCTGTCCAAGAAGCAAATGAAGGCGCGCCTGAAGGCGCTTCAGGATGACCCGCTGCACAGCTGGCGTATCAGTCCGCTGGATTGGCAACAGTCAGAAACTTACGACCGCTTTGTACGATTTGGTGAGCGTGTAATTCGCCGCACCAGTCGCGACTACGCCCCCTGGAACATTGTGGAAGGTGTCGACCCTTATTACCGCAGCCTGACAGTCGGCAAAATCTTGCTCGAAGGGCTGCAAGCGGCGCTCAACACACCCAAACCTAAAGCGCGTCCCAGCAGTGCTGCGCCGTTGACCGAGGTCATTGATGGCCTGAGTTTGCTTGACTGTCTGGACATGACCCGGCGCCTGGAAAAAGACGACTATCAAGAACAACTGATCACTGAGCAGGCGCGTTTGTCGGGGTTGATGCGTGACAAGCGTATGCGCCGTCATGCCTTGGTCGCGGTGTTTGAAGGCAATGACGCGGCCGGCAAGGGTGGCTCTATCAGGCGCGTGGCCGCAGCGCTGGACCCGCGTCAATACAGCATTGTGCCTATCGCAGCGCCCACTGAAGATGAGCGGGCGCAGCCGTACCTCTGGCGTTTTTGGCGAAAAATTCCGGCCCGCGGCAAGTTCACGGTATTTGACCGTTCGTGGTACGGGCGCGTGCTGGTCGAGCGCATCGAAGGTTTTTGCACACAAGCGGACTGGCTGCGCGCCTACGGTGAAATCAATGATTTTGAAGAGCAGCTCAGTAATGCGGGCGTGATCGTCGTCAAGTTCTGGCTGGCGATTGATAAAGACGTTCAGTTGCAGCGTTTTCAAGAGCGCGAAGCAATCCCTTTCAAACGGTTCAAAATCACCGAAGAGGATTGGCGCAATCGCGAAAAGTGGGACCTGTATCGCTCGGCGGTGTGCGACATGGTCGACCGCACCAGCACTGAAATATCACCCTGGACGCTGGTTGAGGCCAATGACAAGCGTTGGGCCCGGGTCAAGGTCTTGCGCACCATCAACGATGCGCTGCAAGCGGCGTTCGAGAAGCGGGACAAGCACGACAAGAAGCACAAGAAATAACGGCGCTTTTTTGCATCCGGGCGCGTAGCGCTCGTAAAGCTTTCAACGCGCTGATTGCGATGCACCGCAGCCATCGGGTTTAACGATCATTGCGCAACCGGACATCGCCTTCGCCAGCGGCTACGCCAACCATGAATCATGAATCATGAATCATGGATCATCGATCTGTAGCCGCTGACGAGCAACGCGAGGCTGCGTTCGGGCGCGAAGCGGTCGCAGACCATCCAATGTGGTGCTTCATAAACACCGCAGTCATGGGTTTATGATCGCTGCGCAACCGGACATCGCCTGCGCCAGCAGCTACGCCAACCATGAATCATGGATCATCAGCCTGTAGCCGCTGACGAGCAACGCGAGGCTGCGTTCGGGCGCGAAGCGGTCGCAGACCATCCAATGCGGTGCTTCATAAACACCGCAGTCATGGGTTTATGATCGCTGCGCAACCGGACATCGCCTGCGCCAGCAGCTACGCCAACCATGGATCATGGATCATCGGCCTGTAGCCGCTGACGAGCAACGCGAGGCTGCGTTCGGGCGCGAAGCGGTCGCAGACCATTCAATGCGGTGCTTCATAAACACCGCAGTCGAGGGTTTGTGATCGCTGCGCAACCGGACATCGCCTGCGCCTGCGGCTACGCCAACCATGGATCATCGGCCTGTAGCCGCTGACGAGCAACGCGAGGCTGCGTTCGGGCGCGAAGCGGTCGCAGACCATTCAACGCGGTGCTTCATAAACACCGCAGTCGAGGGTTTGTGATCGCTGCGCACTCGGATATCGCCTTCGCCAGCGGCTACGCCAACTTGTTGCGAGCAGGTTTAATGCTTGCCCGCTCCCAACATGTTTTGCGGCCGTACCCATTGGTCGAACTCGGCATCCGTCAAATAGCCCAATTGCAGCGCTGCCTCGCGCAAGGTCAACCCTTCGGCGTAGGCCTTTTTGGCGATTTCAGCCGACTTGTCGTAACCGATATGGGGGTTCAGGGCGGTGACCAGCATCAGGCCGCGCTCCAGGTGTTCAGCCATTTTGGCCGCATCCACTTCCAGGCCTGCGATGCAGTGCTTTTGGAAGTTGCTGCAACCGTCCGCCAGCAGTTGGATGGACTGCAACAGGTTGTGAATGATCACCGGTTTGTACACGTTCAACTGCAAGTGACCCTGGCTGGCAGCAAAACCGATGGTCACGTCGTTGCCCATCACTTGGCACGCCAGCATCGACAGCGCTTCGCACTGAGTGGGGTTGACCTTGCCGGGCATGATCGAGCTGCCAGGCTCGTTGGCTGGCAGTTTGATTTCAGCCAGCCCTGCGCGCGGCCCTGAACCCAGCAGGCGCAAGTCATTGGCCAGTTTCATCAGGGTCACGGCCAGGGTTTTGAGGGCACCCGACAGGTTGGTCAGGGGTTCGTGACCCGCCAGGGCGGCAAACTTGTTGGGTGCCGTGACAAACGGCAAGCCGGACAACGCCGCCAGTTCAGCTGCAATCGCCTCGGCAAAACCGTGGGGTGCATTCAGGCCGGTGCCCACCGCAGTGCCGCCTTGCGCCAGCTCGTAGACGGCGGGCAGGGCGGCGTTGATGCCGCGCTCCGCGTAATCGAGTTGCGCTATAAATGCAGACACTTCCTGGCCAAAGGTGATGGGTGTGGCATCCATCATGTGAGTGCGGCCGGTTTTGACCTGTTTCATGTGGCGAGCCGACAACTCGGCCAGCCCCCCTGCCAGCTCACTGATCGCAGGCAGTAATTGTTCGTGGACGGCTTTGGCGACAGCAATGTGCATAGCGGTCGGAAAACAGTCGTTGGAGCTTTGCGAGCGATTGACATGGTCGTTAGGGTGAACCGGCGATTTGCCACCGCGCCCCTTGCCCGCCAACTCATTGGCACGACCGGCCAGCACTTCGTTGGCGTTCATGTTGCTTTGCGTACCACTGCCGGTTTGCCACACGGCCAGTGGAAACTGGTCATCGTGTTCGCCGCGCAGCACTTCATCTGCCGCTTGTTCGATCAGGCGTGCAATGTCGGCAGGCACATCGCCGTTGCGATCATTAACCCTGGCCGCGGCCTTTTTGATCAGCACGAGAGCATGCAGCACAGGCAGTGGCATTTTCTCGTTGCCGATGGCGAAGTTGATCAGCGAACGTTGAGTTTGCGCGCCCCAATAGGCGTCCTCCGGCACATTCACTTCACCCAGGCTGTCGGTTTCGATACGGCTCATCAGGCGGCTTCCTCTCAGAATGTGATCACACAGCTTAGGCGCTGATTGAGCCTAGGGGTTCAATCTTTGGTTTTAGCGACTTTTGTCGATGGGATGAGAACGACTATCAGATGCGGGGTTGAGTGACACACTTTGTTAGGCGCAGAATGGGCGCCCTTGGGGTTCGACCTCGCTTGCTAGATAAAGGAAACTCGATGACCCGTCTTCGCGCCATCTGTACAGCAGTTGCTCTGGTATGCGCCAGCGGCCAGGTTTTTGCCGATGCTGCTAGCCACGCTGCCAGTGCTGAAACCTTCCTCAAGCTGGCCCATGCCGACAAGCTGGGTACCCCGGTATACATGCAAGTGCAGCAAATGTTTGCCCAGCGTTTTGAGCAAACCAAAGCCCCGGCGGCCAAGAAAGCCCTGCTCGAAACCTACCAGGCCAAAGCTAACACCGCTCTGGACCAGGCCATTGGTTGGGACAAACTGAAGCCGGACATGATCAAGCTGTACACCACCAACTTCAGCGAAACCGAACTCAAGGACCTGGTGGCGTTCTACCAGTCGCCGTTGGGCAAGAAAGTCCTGGAAAAAATGCCGCAACTGACTCAGCAATCGGCCCAAATGACCCAGGCCAAGCTGGAAAGCGCGGTGCCGGTGGTCAACAAGCTGTTGGCCGACATGACAGCAGAACTGGAGCCTAAAGCGGCCCCGGCCAAAAAGAAGTAAGCGGAGCCTGAATGGACATGCAACAACGTATCGAATCGACGCTGAGCGCGTTGCAGCCCGTGCACCTGAACGTGCTGGATGAGAGCCACATGCACAGTCGCGGGTTGCAGACGCACTTTAAGGCGGTGGTGGTCAGCGAGCAGTTTGCCGGGCTTAACAGCGTCAAGCGTCACCAAAAGGTTTACGCCACGTTGGGTGACTTGATGGGTGAGTTCCATGCGTTGGCCTTGCACACCTACACGCCTGATGAGTGGGCGAAAATCGGCACAGCCCCGGCATCGCCGACCTGTGCTGGCGGTGGTCACTCGTTGGCTTAACACGTCAACTTTTTGCTAGAATCCGCAGCGCGCCGCTCAGCCGGCGCGTTTTTTTTTGCATCCGGTTCACCCCTTACGAGGGTAGCCACCTGGAGACATACCCATGACTGCACCTATCGTTGTTGCTGCACTGTATAAATTCGTCACGCTTGAAGATTACGTCGAACTGCGCGAGCCCTTGCTCAAGGCGATGGTTGATAACGGCATCAAAGGTACGCTGCTGATCGCCGAAGAAGGCATCAACGGTACGGTATCCGGCAGCCGTGAAGGCATTGACGGGCTGATGACCTGGCTGCGCGCCGACCCGCGCATGGTCGATATCGACCACAAAGAATCCTACTGCGATGACCAGCCTTTCTATCGGACCAAGGTCAAGCTGAAGAAAGAAATCGTCACTCTCGGCGTTGAAGGCGTAGACCCGAACAAGAAAGTCGGTACCTATGTCGACCCTGAGAACTGGAACGCGCTGATCAGCGACCCTGAAGTGCTGCTGATCGATACCCGCAACGACTACGAAGTATCGATTGGTACGTTTGAGGGGGCCATTGATCCGAAGACCACCAGTTTTCGTGAGTTTCCGGACTACATCAAAGCCAACTTCGACCCGGCCAAACACAAGAAGGTCGCTATGTTTTGCACCGGGGGCATTCGCTGCGAAAAGGCGTCGAGCTATATGCTCAGCCAAGGGTTTGATGAGGTGTATCACCTCAAGGGCGGCATCCTTAAGTACCTTGAAGAAGTGCCGCAAGAAGAAACCAAATGGCAGGGTGACTGCTTCGTGTTTGATAACCGTGTGACCGTGCGTCATGACCTGACGGAGGGCGAGTACGACCAGTGCCACGCCTGCCGCACACCGATCAGTGCCGTCGATCGCGAATCCGAGCACTATCAGCCGGGTATCAGTTGCCCGCATTGCTGGGACAAACTGAGCGAAAAAACCCGTCGCAGCGCCATTGACCGCCAAAAGCAGATCGAGTTGGCCAAGGCCCGCAACCAGCCGCACCCGATTGGCCACAACTACCGTAAACCTGCCGAGGCCTGAGCCATGTCAGCGCGCCTGCTCTATGTGATGGACCCCATGTGCTCGTGGTGCTGGGGGTTTGCAGCCACCGCTCAAGCCTTGGTTGAGCAGGCGCAGGCGGCCGGGGTTGAGTTGCATCTGGTGGTGGGGGGGTTACGTACCGGCAGCGGTGCGGCGCTCGAACCCGCGACCCGACGCTACATCCTTGAGCACTGGCAGGCGGTGAACCAAGCCACCGGTCAGGCGTTCACGTTTGAGGGCGCTTTGCCCGAAGGTTTTGTGTACGACACCGAGCCTGCGTGCCGGGCCATTGTGGCGGCGCGCAGTCTGGCGCCCGATTGCGCATGGACGTTGCTGGGCTTGATCCAGCAGGCCTTTTACGTCCTGGGGCGTGATGTGACCCAGGCCAGCGTGCTGGTGGAACTGGCCGAAACGGCAGGGCTACCGCGCATTGAGTTTGCGGCGGCTTTTGACAGTGCAGAACAACACGCGGCCACAGCGGCGGACTTTACCTGGGTACAAGATTTGGGTATCGCAGGCTTCCCGACCTTGTTGGCCGAGCGTCAGGGGCAATTGGCGCTACTGACTAACGGTTACCAACCCCTCGAACCTTTATCCGACTTGCTCGGCCGTTGGCTTGATCGCGCTGCGAGTGCGTAACTCCAAGGAACTCCTTCTGAATACCCATAACACCCAGATACCGGACCGCCTGACGTGGGCTGAAATCCGTCGATTAGCCCTGCGTCACAAAAAAGCCTTGTGGATTGCCAATGGCGTCGCGGTGCTGGCCACGTTGTGCAGCGTACCCATTCCGTTGCTGCTGCCTCTGCTGGTGGATGAAGTCTTGCTGGGCAACGGTGATGCGGCGCTCAAGGTGATGAATCAATTGCTGCCCACCACCTGGCAGTCTTCTGTGGGCTATATCGGCCTGATGCTGCTGGTGACGCTGATGCTGCGCTGTGGCGCACTGCTGTTCAACGTGCTGCAAGCGCGGCTGTTTTCACGCCTGGCCAAGGACATCGTGTTCCGCATCCGCTTACGCTTGATCGAACGCTTGAAGCGTATTTCGCTGGCCGAATACGAGAGCCTGGGCAGCGGCACGGTGACGACCCATCTAGTCACCGACCTTGAGACCCTCGACAAGTTTGTGGGTGAAACCTTGAGCCGCTTTCTAGTGGCCATGCTTACGCTGGTGGGCACATCGGCCATTTTGTTGTGGATGCATTGGGAGCTGGCGTTACTGATTCTGTTGTTCAACCCCTTGGTGATTTACGCCACCGTACAGTTGGGCAAGCGCGTTAAACATCTTAAAAAACTCGAAAACGACAGCACCTCGCGCTTCACCCAGGCGCTGACTGAAACCCTGGATTCCATCCAGGAAGTGCGTGCTGGCAATCGTCAGGGTTATTTCCTCGGACGGCTGGGGCATCGGGCCAAAGAGGTGCGTGACTTTGCTACCGCGTCGCAATGGAAAAGTGACGCCTCCAATCGTGCCAGTGGTTTGCTGTTTCAGTTCGGTATCGACATTTTTCGCGCCGCGGCGATGCTCACAGTGCTGTTTTCGGACCTGTCGATCGGGCAGATGCTCGCAGTATTCAGTTACCTGTGGTTCATGATCGGACCGGTAGAGCAGTTGTTGAACCTGCAATATGCGTTTTACGCAGCTAGTGGAGCAATGACGCGTATCAACCAGCTGCTGGCGCGTGCCGACGAGCCGCAATACCCGGGGGGTGCCGATCCGTTCAAGGGCCGGCAAACCGTGGGGCTTGAAGTGCGTGAGCTGTGCTTTAGCTATGGCGAGGAGCGGGTGCTCGATCACCTGAACCTCACCATCGCGCCAGGTGAAAAAGTGGCCATTGTCGGGGCCAGCGGCGGGGGTAAAAGCACGTTGGTGCAACTGCTGCTGGGGCTTTATACGCCGCAGTCGGGCAGCATCTTTTTTGCGGGCGAAAGCCAGCCGGATATCGGCCTGGAAACCATCCGCGAACACGTCGCGGTCGTTTTGCAACACCCGGCTTTGTTCAACGACACGGTGCGCGCCAACTTGACAATGGGGCGTGAACGCACCGATGAAGCCTGCTGGCGCGCGCTGGAAATCGCTCAGCTCGACGGGACGATTCGTACCTTGCCCCAAGGGCTGGACAGTATTGTCGGGCGTTCGGGGGTGCGGTTGTCGGGGGGGCAGCGCCAACGTCTGGCCATTGCGCGCATGGTGCTGGCTGATCCCAAAGTCGTGATCCTTGATGAGGCCACCAGCGCGCTGGATGCGGCCACGGAATACAACCTGCATCACGCTTTGGGAAAATTCTTGAGCGGGCGCACTACGTTGATCATCGCTCACCGCTTATCTGCGGTAAAACAGGCGGATCGGGTGTTAGTGTTCGATGGCGGCCGTATTGCCGAGCAGGGTGAGCATCAACAGCTCTTGGCCGAAGGTGGCTTGTACGCGAAGTTGTACGGGCATTTGCAGCAAAGTTGACGCAGGGGTGACGTTGCGTTTTTTGTGTTGAGTGCTTGAATCCCCTCCATGATTCTCTTTTATGTTACAGATTGCCCTGCGCCGGGTTTATCGAAACGTGTCAGCACGTCTGGTTGTTTCGGTTGTCAGAATTTGGCCAGGGGTAAGCAGCAATGAGGCATTTTCTCTGGTTTTCATCTGGCAGTCTGATTGAAAGGGAACTCATGAAACGCAAACGTCCACTTGCAACACCGCGGCTTTTGGGGATTGTCTGGCCCTTTATTGCCGTGGTGCTGTTTCAGGCGTTATTAGGGTGCGTGAGCCTGTACATGCTCTCGGCGGTACGCGGCTATGTCGCGGGAGAGAGTTTGTGGTCCAAAGGTCAGAAAGACGCCATCTATTACCTGAATCTGTACGCTGACAGCCGCGATCAGGCCATCTTCGAAAAGTATCAGCAAGCCATCCGCGTGCCGCAAGGCGGGCATAACCTGCGCCTTGCGCTGGATCAATCACCTCCCGATTTGAGCGCCGCGCGTGAAGGCATTTTGCAAGGCGGCAACAGCCCGGATGATGTGACGAGCATCATTTGGTTTTATCGCAATTTTCGTGATTTCAGCTATCTGGATACCGCGATACAGAAGTGGACGGTGGGCGACGATTACCTGGTGCAGCTCGACACGCTGGCTCAGGAAATACACCAAAAAATCAGTGCCAACCAGGCGACTGATGCGGACGTCAAACGCTGGAAAGCCAATATTTTTGCCATCAATGAGGCAGTGACACCCGCCGCCAAGGCGTTCAGCGACGCCTTGGGCGAGGGCTCACGGTTTATTCAGCAATTGTTGATTTTTATTAACCTGGCAACGGCATTGATGCTGATTCTGCTGGCGCTGTTGCGCACCCATAAAATTCTGGCGCAACGCCGTGCATTTGCTCAAGCGCTGGAGGTTGAGAAAGAACGCGCGCAAGTCACCCTTGAATCGATTGGTGACGGGGTGATTACCACCGACGTGACCGGTGCCATCGATTACATGAACCCGGCGGCCGAATTACTCACCCATTGGAAGGCGCAGCAAGCTCAAGGCGTGCCGCTGGCGGCATTGTTCAAACTGCTGGATGAAAACGCGCAAGATGATGGTTTCAAGCTCATGGACCATATCCTCAGTGGCCAGCTGGGTAATAGCAGTGAGCACTCCAAACTGATTCAGCGCATGGATGGCAGCACCGTGTCGGTGACGTTAGTGGGGGCACCGATTTTCAGTGCAGGCAAAGTCAGCGGCTCTGTACTGGTGCTGCATGACATGACGCAGGAGCGGCAATACATTGCCAATTTGTCATGGCAAGCCACGCACGATGCACTCACGGGTTTGGCGAATCGCCGCGAGTTTGAGTACCGCCTGGATCTGGTGTTGCAAAACCTCGGGCGTCAGCACGGTCGGCATGCGTTGATGTTTCTGGATCTGGATCAGTTCAAGCTGGTGAACGACACCTGCGGCCATGCAGCAGGCGACGAATTGCTGCGCCATATTTGTGCGCTGCTGCAATCCGGGTTGCGCGAGGGCGATACATTGGCCCGTCTGGGTGGGGACGAGTTCGGTATCCTGCTGGAAAACTGTCCTCCCGATGTGGCAGAAAAAATCGCTGAGGGCCTGCGACAAACCGTGCAAAGTCTGCACTTCGCCTGGAAAGGCCGGCCATTTCTCAACACCATCAGCATTGGGCTGGTGCACATCCATCAGGCGCCCGTTACGTTGGAAGGGTTGCTGCGTGCAGCGGACATGGCCTGCTACATGGCCAAAGAGAAAGGCCGCAACCGTGTTCAGGTCTACCACGCCGATGACTCTGAACTGTCGTTGCGCTTTGGTGAAATGGCCTGGGTACAACGCCTGCATGTCGCCCTTGAAGAAAACCGCTTTTGCCTTTACGCCCAGGAAATCACCCCTTTGGGGCAGGATATTGAGGGCGGCCATATTGAGATACTGCTGCGTCTGCACGATGAGTCGGGGCATATCATCTTGCCGGACAGCTTTATTCCGGCCGCAGAGCGTTATGGTCTGATGACCTCAATCGATCGCTGGGTCGTTGAGAATGTGTTCAAAGTGATTGCGCAGTGCACGGCCTTGGGCTCGGACCAGCCGATGGCAATGTGCGCGATCAACTTGTCAGGTTCCACTATTGGCGATGATGACTTTTTGGCGTTTTTGCATGAGCAGTTCGAATGCTATGCCGTACCACCGTCGCGCGTGTGTTTCGAAATAACGGAAACCAGCGCTATTTCCAATCTCGGCAGTGCCATCCGCTTCATCAATGACCTTAAGGGGTTGGGGTGTCACTTCTCTTTGGATGATTTTTGCGCGGGTATGTCGTCGTTTGCATATTTAAAACACCTGCCCGTCGACTTTCTTAAAATAGATGGCAGTTTTGTCAAGGATATGCTGGACGATCCTATTAACCGCGCTATGGTTGAGGTTATTAATCATATCGGGCATGTTATGGGTAAACGCACGATTGCCGAGTTTGTTGAAACCCCGCAAATTGAGCAGGCGCTGATCGAAATTGGTGTCGATTATGCTCAGGGTTACATCATTGAACGCCCGCAATTGTTTACCTGTGACAGCTTGTTGTGCCGCCCCAAGCGCGCATTGCCATTGGCAATGAAGGCGCCGGGCACGTTCCGTTGATGTCTAGCAGGTATGTCTTAATCACCTCTCAGAAGGAACTCGATTGTGATCGATACATTTAATCGTACGGGTCCGCTCATGGACGCCGCCAGTTATCCGCAGTGGGCTCAGCAGCTCATCCGTGACTGTGCAGAGAGCAAGCGTCGAGTTGTCGAGCATGAAATCTACAAGCGCATGCGTGACAACACGATCCACCCCAAGACTATGCGCATGTATTTGATCGGGGGTTGGCCAGTCGTTGAGCAATTCTCGTTGTACATGGGTCACAACTTGGGCAAAACCCGTTACGGAAGGCGCCTGGGTGAGGATATGGCGCGTCGCTGGCTGATTCGTAATATTCGGGTCGAGCTCAACCATGCCGATTATTGGGTGCATTGGGCCAAGGCGCATGGTGTCAGCCTTGAAGACATGATCAAGCAAGACATCCCGGCCGAGTTCCAGGCGCTCAATGACTGGTGCTGGCATACCTGTGCAACGGATTCGCTCGAAGTGTCGATGGCGGCCACCAACTACGCCATTGAAGGGGCTGTGGGTGAGTGGTCCGCGGTGGTGTGCTCAACCAGTGTGTACGAAGAGTCGTTCCCGGAAGAGGGGCGTAAGCGCGCCATGAAGTGGTTGAAAATGCATGCTCAGTACGATGATGAGCATCCATGGGAAGCACTGGAAATCATCTGTACCCTGGTGGGTTTGAACCCGGCGGAGGAAGAACTTGCTGCACTGCGCAAAGCAGTCTGCAAAAGTTACGACTATAAATACTTGTTTCTGCAAGCCTGCCTTCAGTACGAAAAGACATTTGTTGCGCAGGAACGTCGGGAGCTGGTTGAGGCCGGTTAACGATCCGAGGGTGTGAAAAAAACCGCAGGCTGCATGACAGGCAGCCTGCGGTTTTTTGTTTGTGCGCGATTACTGTGCGTCGAATGCTTGCCCGTTGATCCCGGTACTGTCCGGGCCCATCAGGTACAGATACACCGGCATGATGTCCTGCGGCAGCGGGTTGTTCTGCGGGTTTTCGCCGGGATAAGCCTGCGCGCGCATGCTGGTGCGGGTAGCGCCGGGGTTGATGCTGTTTGAGCGCACTGGTGCGATGCCTTCGACTTCGTCCGCCAGGGTTTGCATCAAGCCTTCTGTGGCGAATTTCGACACACCATACGCACCCCAGTAAGCGCGACCTTTGCGACCTACGCTGCTTGAGGTGAAGATCACCGAAGCGTCTTGCGACAGTTTGAGCAGCGGCAGCAGGGTGCTGGTGAGCATGAAGACGGCATTGACGTTCACCTGCATCACGCGCATGAAATTCTCGCCAGACAACTGCTCCATCGGCGTGCGCGGGCCGATGATTGAGGCGTTGTGCAGCAGGCCGTCAAGGTGGCCGAATTCACTTTCGATCATTGCCGCCAGTTCGTCGTACTGGTGAGGCAGTGCGGTTTCCAGATTGAAGGGAATGACTGCGGGCCGAGGGTGGCCTGCGGCTTCAATCTCATCGTATACCTGGCTCAGGTTGGCTTCGGTTTTGCCCAGCAGCAGAACGGTTGCACCCTGCGCAGCGTAGGTTTTGGCGGCGGTTGCGCCGATACCCCGACCTGCGCCCGTGACCAGAATTACGCGGCCCTGAAGCAGGTCAGGGCGAGCAGAATAATCAAACATAAAACACCTCTACAAAAATCAACGA
This sequence comes from Pseudomonas sp. TWR3-1-1, assembly GCF_049896545.1. Classification (NCBI taxonomy): domain Bacteria; kingdom Pseudomonadati; phylum Pseudomonadota; class Gammaproteobacteria; order Pseudomonadales; family Pseudomonadaceae; genus Pseudomonas; species Pseudomonas sp. TWR3-1-1. The sequence goes on along the minus strand of NZ_JAFCUO010000011.1, from coordinate 148,830 downwards.
ACGAACGCGGTGCAGGCTGCTCAGCAGCTGCACATCGCGTTATCCAATACTTTGCGCAAGTCTGAAGGTTGATCGACCACCACGTCAGCACCCCAGTGATCGGGGTTGTCGTCCGGGTTGATATAGCCAAAGCGCACGGCAGCAGTCTTGGTGCCAGCATCGCGCCCGGACTCGATGTCGCGCAGGTCGTCGCCGACGTACAGCACGCTGGAAGGGTCAAGATTGAGCAGTTTGCAGGCAAGGATCAGCGGCTCGGGATCGGGCTTGCTATGGGTCACGTGGTCAGGGCAGATCAGTACCGCTGAGCGTTCCGCCAGCCCCAGCCGTTCCATGATCGGCTGGGCAAAGCGCACGGGTTTGTTTGTAACCACGCCCCACACCAAATGCGCCTTCTCGATGTCGGCCAGCAACTCGGCCATGCCGTCGAACAATTTGGTATGGATGGCGCAATCACGCTGATAACGCTCCAGAAACTCAAGGCGCAAGGCTTCAAAGCCCGGCGCTTCAGGGTCCATGTTGAAGGTCACGGCGACCATCGCGCGCGCACCGCCCGAGATTTCGTCGCGGATCAGTTTGTCTGCGATAGGGGGCAGGTCGCGCTCGGCACGCATGGCCTGGCAGATGGCAATGAAGTCCGGCGCGGTGTCGAGCAGGGTGCCGTCCATGTCAAAAAGAACTGCTCTTAAACGCATGTCTTACTCCTCGCGCAGGGTCTGGATCATGTAATTGACGTCAACATCGGACTCAAGCTTGTAGTGCTTGGTCAGCGGGTTGTAAGTCAGGCCGATGATGTCTTTGACGCTCAGTCCCGCCTGGCGGCTCCAGGCGCCCAGCTCGGAGGGGCGAATGAACTTCTTGAAGTCATGCGTGCCGCGCGGGATCAGCTTCATGATGTATTCAGCGCCGATGATCGCGAACAGATAGGCTTTCGGGTTGCGGTTGATGGTCGAAAAGAACACCTGGCCGCCTGGCTTGACCATACGGTAGCAGGCGCGGATCACCGAGGCCGGGTCGGGCACGTGTTCCAGCATTTCAAGGCAAGTGACCACGTCGAACTGTGCTGGCATTTCAGCGGCCAGTTCCTCAGCGGTGATTTGGCGGTACTCCACATTCACCCCGGATTCGAGCTGATGCAGGCGCGCGACGGCCAACGGAGCTTCGCCCATATCGATGCCCATGACGTCTGCACCGCGTTGCGCCATGGACTCGCTGAGGATGCCGCCGCCACACCCTACGTCGAGCACCTTTTTACCGGCCAGTTGTACGCGTTCGTCAATCCAGTTGACGCGCAGCGGGTTGATGTCATGCAAGGGTTTGAACTCGCTTTCACGGTCCCACCAGCGATGGGCAAGCGCTTCGAATTTAGCGATCTCGGCGTGGTCAACGTTGCTCATGGGTCAATCCTCTAAAACTAAAACGGGGTAATGCTCCGGGTCCATGCCCCAAGCGTTGGAATCAATGGGTGTGGCCGCTGATGCGGTCGCCCCAGGCCTTGGCGGTCGCGACCAGGTGTGGTTCGTTCAGGCGGGTCAGGCGTCGGTCTTCGACCAGTTGCTTGCCACCGACCCACAGGTGTTGCACGCAGTCGCGGCCCGTGGCGTAAATCAGCTGTGACACAGGGTCGTAGACCGGTTGTTGAGCCAGGCCGCTGAGGTCGAAGGCCACCAAGTCTGCCAGCTTGCCGATTTCGATCGAGCCGATGTCGCTTTCCAGCCCCAGTGCGCGCGCGCCGTTGAGGGTGGCCATGCGCAAGGCGCGATGGGCGTCCAGGGCTGTGGCCGAGCCTGCAACGGCCTTGGCCAACAGGGCGGCAGTGCGTGTTTCACCAAGCAAATCGAGGTCATTGTTGCTGGCTGCGCCATCGGTGCCAACCGCGACGTTCACGCCGGCTTGCCACAAGCGTTCAACCGGGCAAAAGCCACTGGCCAGTTTCAGGTTGGATTCGGGGCAGTGAATGACGCTGGTGTTGCTTTCTACCAGCATTGTCAGGTCGTCATCGCTGATCTGGGTCATGTGAACGGCCTGAAAGCGCGGCCCCAGCAGGCCCAGGCGCGCCAGGCGGGCCAGCGGACGTTCGCCGCTGTGCTCGACAGCCTGGTTTACCTCGAAGGCTGTCTCGTGCACATGCATGTGAATCGAGGCGTCCAGCTCGTCGGCCACAACGCGGATTTTTTCCAGATTGTCATCGCTGACTGTGTACGGTGCATGAGGGCCGAAGGCAATTTTGATTCGCGGGTGGTATTTCAGATCACCGAACAGTTCGACAGCCTGGCGCAGCGATTCATCAGTCGAACTGGCGCCCGGAATGGGGAAGTCGAGAATCGGTATGGCGACCTGAGCGCGAATGCCGCTTTCGTGCACGCGGTCGCAGGCCACTTTGGGGAAGAAATACATGTCGCTGAAGCAGGTGATGCCGCCCTTGAGCTGCTCGGCAATGGCAAGGTCGGTGCCGTCGCGAACGAAGTCTTCGTTTACCCATTTACCTTCTGCGGGCCAAATATGCTGTTCCAGCCAGGTCATCAGGGGCAGGTCATCGGCCATGCCGCGGAACAGGGTCATTGCAGCGTGCCCGTGAGCGTTGATCAGTCCGGGGCAAAGCAACATGTCTGGCAGTTCGCGGGTTTCGTTGGCCGTGTGCTTCAGTGCGGCGTGACGCGGGCCGATGAACACGATGCGGCCATCGCGAACGCCCACGGCATGGTCCTTGAGTACGACGCCGGCAGGTTCGACAGGCACCAGCCAGGTTGGCAGCAGGAGTAGGTCGAGGGACATAGGGGCAGTCGGCATCGAAAAAGGATTCCAGTGCTTTATAAAAGGAGGGCAAGTATACCCGAGCGCCCGGCCGGGCGGCTCGCTATAATCGGCGGCTTTGTTCTGGGTGATGGGGGAGTGCATGCGCGATCGACTGTTGGCAGCAGAAAAGGTAAAGGCCATCGATTGGCGAGGTGAGGCCCTGTATTTGCTGGATCAGCGTATCTTGCCCTTCGAAGAAAACTGGTTGCCCTACACCAGCGCTGATGGCGTCGCACTGGGCATTCGCGACATGGTTGTGCGTGGCGCACCCGCCATTGGTATTGCGGCGGCCTATGGCGTAGTGCTTGCGGCACGCAGCCGCCATGCGCAGGGAGGTGACTGGGTGAGCGCGCTGGAGGAGGACTTCGCGCTGCTGGCAGATTCACGGCCAACGGCAGTCAATCTGTTCTGGGCGCTTAACCGCATGCGTGACCGCCTGACGCGCGCGCACCACCGTGCTGATGTGTTGCAGGTGCTGGAAGCCGAAGCGATTGCCATCCATGAAAGCGATCGCGAGGCCAACCTGACGATGGCGCAATTGGGCGTTGATGTGATTCGTCGGCATCAGGGCAATGCGCAAACAGTCCTGACCCATTGCAATACGGGGGCATTGGCCACTGGCGGCTTTGGTACGGCGCTGGGGGTTATCCGTGGCGCGTTTATCGAAGGCATGATTGAGCAGGTGTATGCCGATGAAACCCGCCCCTGGCTGCAAGGCTCGCGCCTGACAGCGTGGGAGTTGGTAAACGAAGGTATTCCGGTAACGCTCAATGCTGACTCGGCGGCTGCGCACATTATGAAAACCAAGGGCGTGACCTGGGTGATCGTCGGGGCTGACCGGATTACCGCTAACGGCGATGTGGCGAACAAAATCGGCACCTATCAACTGGCCGTCAATGCGATGCACCACGGCGTACGTTTTATGGTGGTTGCGCCCAGCTCCACGATTGATATGGCCTTGGCCAGCGGGGAAGACATCCCGATTGAAGAGCGCGCGGGCGATGAGCTGCTGAGTGTGGGCGGCAAGCGGGTCGGGGCGGATGTACCCGCCTTTAACCCGGTGTTTGATGTCACGCCCGCCGATCTGATTGATGTGATCGTCACCGAGAAGGGTATCGTCGAGCGTCCGGACGCGGCCAAAATGGCTCAGTTAATGTGCCGTAAGCGTCTGCATTAATGCGCTCTCAGCTCCTCTGAGCGCGTTTAAGCCGACAATGGGTGCACTTACTGTGTGCCATGCGCATCTGAGGGATAGGTGCGTGGCGGCGTTTGTGATAACATCCGGCGGTTTCCAGGGTGGCTCGCAAGGGTTGCCCTTAATGCGCAAATCCGTGTCATAACTCGTTGATTTGTCGTAAGTCGTTGCTTGGCACGTGGCCAGCATCGGCGAGCTTCGTTCGTCCCGAATGGATGTGGCGAAGTTTCACCCGAAAAAGGAATCAGGCTTCTCATGGGCGAACTGGCCAAAGAAATCCTCCCGGTCAATATCGAAGACGAGCTGAAACAGTCCTACCTCGACTACGCGATGAGCGTAATTGTCGGGCGGGCACTGCCTGATGCACGCGATGGCTTGAAGCCCGTGCACCGGCGTGTGCTGTTCGCGATGAGCGAACTGAACAACGACTGGAACAAGCCGTACAAGAAATCTGCCCGTGTGGTCGGTGACGTGATCGGTAAGTATCACCCGCATGGTGATACTGCGGTTTACGACACCATCGTTCGAATGGCTCAGCCATTCTCCCTGCGCTACCTGCTGGTAGACGGTCAGGGTAACTTCGGTTCGGTTGACGGCGACAACGCTGCCGCCATGCGATACACCGAAGTGCGCATGACCAAATTGGCCCACGAATTGCTGGCCGATTTGCACAAAGAGACCGTGGACTGGGTGCCGAACTACGACGGCACGGAAATGATCCCGGCAGTCATGCCAACGCGCATTCCAAACTTGTTGGTCAACGGTTCCAGCGGTATCGCTGTGGGCATGGCCACCAATATTCCACCGCATAACCTGGGTGAAGTGATCGACGGCTGCCTGGCGCTGATCGATAACCCGGAGCTGAGCATCGATGAGTTGATGCAGTTCATTCCGGGGCCTGACTTCCCGACGGCTGCCATCATTAACGGTCGCGCGGGCATCATTGAAGCCTATCGCACCGGTCGTGGCCGTATTTACATGCGCGCCCGCTCGATGATCGAAGACATCGACAAGGTCGGTGGTCGCCAGCAGATCGTGATCACCGAGCTGCCCTACCAGTTGAACAAGGCGCGATTGATCGAAAAGATCGCCGAGCTGGTTAAAGAGAAGAAACTCGAAGGCATCACCGAGCTGCGCGACGAGTCTGACAAAGACGGCATGCGTGTAGTGATCGAGTTGCGTCGCGGTGAAGTGCCGGAGGTTATTCTCAATAACCTTTACGCCCAGACCCAACTGCAAAGCGTCTTTGGTATCAACATCGTTGCCCTGATCGACGGTCGTCCGCGCATCCTGAACCTCAAGGATCTGCTTGAAGCGTTCGTCCGTCACCGCCGCGAAGTCGTGACCCGTCGTACCGTATTTGAACTGCGCAAAGCCCGTGAGCGGGGCCACATCCTTGAAGGTCAGGCGGTTGCCTTGTCCAACATCGATCCGGTGATTGCGCTGATCAAGGCTTCGCCAACCCCGTCGGAAGCCAAGGAAGCGCTGATCAGCACACCTTGGGAGTCCACGGCGGTCGTGGCGATGGTTGAGCGTGCCGGTGCCGATTCGTGCCGCCCTGAAAACCTTGACCCGCAATACGGTTTGCGCGACGGCAAGTATTTCCTGTCGCCAGAACAGGCCCAGGCGATCCTTGAGCTGCGCCTGCACCGCCTGACCGGACTGGAGCATGAAAAGCTGCTGGCCGAGTATCAGGAAATCCTCAACCAGATCGGTGAGCTGATCCGCATCCTCAACAGTGCCGTGCGCCTGATGGAAGTGATCCGCGAAGAGCTGGAAGTCATCCGTGCCGAATACGGCGACGTGCGCCGCACTGAGATCCTGGATCACCGCCTTGACCTGACGCTGGGTGACATGATCCCGGAAGAAGAGCGTGTGGTGACCATTTCTCATGGTGGCTACGCCAAGACCCAGCCGCTGGCTGCGTACCAGGCTCAGCGCCGTGGCGGTAAAGGTAAATCGGCAACTGGCGTGAAGGATGAGGACTACATTGCTCACCTGCTGGTCGCCAACAGTCACACCACGCTGTTGCTGTTCTCCAGCAAGGGCAAAGTGTACTGGCTCAAGACGTACGAAATCCCGGAAGCCTCCCGTGCTGCACGCGGTCGTCCGCTGGTCAACCTGCTGCCATTGGGTGAGGGTGAATACATCACCACCATGTTGCCGGTTGAGGAATACACCGAAGGTCACTTCATCTTCATGGCTACCGCGAACGGTACCGTGAAGAAGACCCCGCTGGAATCCTTCAGCCGTCAGCGCAGTGTGGGTTTGATTGCTCTGGAGCTGGACGAAGGTGATGTGCTGATCAGTGCCGCCATCACCGATGGTGAGCGCGAAGTCATGCTGTTCTCTGACGGTGGCAAGGTCACGCGCTTCAAAGAGTCCGATGTGCGTGCAATGGGCCGTACGGCTCGCGGCGTGCGTGGCATGCGTCTGCCTGAAGGGCAGAAGCTGATTTCGATGCTGATTCCTGAAGAGGGCAGCCAGATCCTTACCGCTTCGGCGCGTGGTTATGGCAAGCGCACCGCGATCAGCGAGTTTCCTGAGTACAAACGTGGCGGTCAGGGCGTGATTGCCATGGTCAGCAACGAGCGCAATGGCCGTCTGGTCGGTGCGGTTCAGGTGCTGGACGGTGAAGAAATCATGCTGATTTCCGATCAGGGCACCTTGGTGCGTACCCGTGTTGACGAAGTGTCGAGTCTGGGGCGTAACACTCAGGGCGTCACCCTGATCAAGCTGGCCAGTGATGAAACGCTGGTCGGGTTGGAGCGGGTTCAGGAACCTTCGGAAATAGAAGGCGAAGAGCTTGAGGGTGAAGAGTCTGAAGGGGGTGTTGAGATCGACGGCGAGGTCATCCTGGATGCCGCCGACGGCGAGCAACCACTAGAGGCTGGCGCTGACGAAGAGCAGCCGCAAGAATAAGCGGACACACAGGGGGCGGATGAAGATTCGCCCCCTTGTTGTATGTGTAGGCGTTGCGCAGCGGCGCGAGGCTGCAATCTTTTGATCTGCCATGCAGGTGTGTACACAAAAGATTGCCGTCTCGCAGCACTGCGTAACGCCCATCGATTTATGGCGTGACCCACCAAATCAGAGCGAGAGTGGATGTGAGCAAACGAGCCTATAACTTCTGCGCAGGTCCAGCTGCGCTTCCTGAAGCTGTCCTGTTGCGTGCCCAGTCCGAGTTGCTCGACTGGCATGGCAAGGGCCTGTCGGTTATGGAAATGAGCCATCGCAGCGATGAGTTCGTGTCCATTGCAACCAAGGCTGAGCAGGACCTGCGTGACCTGCTGTCTATCCCCTCGAACTACAAGGTTCTGTTTCTGCAAGGCGGCGCGAGCCAGCAATTTGCTCAGATCCCGCTGAATTTACTGCCTGAAACCGGCACAGCGGACTACATCGATACCGGTATCTGGTCGCAAAAAGCCATCGAAGAAGCTTCGCGCTTTGGCTCGGTCAACGTGGCGGCAACGGCCAAGCCGTACGACTACTTCGCGATCCCGGGTCAAAACGAATGGAATCTGACCAAGAACGCGGCCTATGTGCATTACGCGCCAAACGAAACCATTGGTGGCCTGGAATTTGACTGGGTTCCCGAGACGGGCGATGTACCGCTGGTTGCAGATATGTCTTCGGACATTCTGTCGCGTCCCGTGGATGTTTCGCGTTTTGGCATGATTTACGCAGGTGCCCAGAAGAACATTGGCCCCAGCGGTATTGTGGTTAACATCATTCGCGAAGACTTGCTGGGCCGTGCGCGCTCGATCTGCCCGACCATGCTCGATTACAAGGTCGCGGCCGATAATGGCTCGATGTACAACACGCCACCCACCTTGGCCTGGTACTTGTCGGGTCTGGTGTTTGAGTGGCTCAAGGAGCAGGGCGGCGTAGACGCTATCGGCAAGCTTAACGAAGTCAAAAAACGCACGCTGTATGACTTCATTGATGCCAGCGGCTTGTACAGCAACCCGATCAACAAGCCTGACCGCTCCTGGATGAACGTGCCGTTCCGTCTGGCAGATGACCGCCTCGACAAGCCGTTCCTGGCCGGTGCCGAGGCGCGTGGCTTGTTGAACCTCAAAGGTCACCGTTCGGTAGGCGGCATGCGCGCTTCTATCTATAACGCAGTGGATATCAACGCGGTCAACGCGCTGGTTGCCTACATGGCAGAGTTCGAGAAGGAACACGGTTGATGTCAGAGCAAGAACTCAAGGCGTTACGTGTACGCATCGACAACCTGGACGAAAAAGTTCTGGAGTTGATCAGTGAGCGTGCGCGCTGTGCGCAAGAAGTGGCGCGGGTCAAAATGGCGTCTCTGGCTGAAGGCGAAGTGCCAGTGTTTTATCGGCCTGAGCGTGAGGCTCAGGTGCTCAAGCGTGTGATGGAACGCAACAAGGGCCCGCTCGGTAACGAAGAGATGGCGCGCTTGTTCCGCGAAATCATGTCGTCGTGCCTGGCACTGGAGCAACCGCTCAAGGTGGCTTATTTGGGGCCTGAAGGCACGTTCACGCAAGCCGCCGCCATGAAGCACTTCGGCCATGCAGTCATCAGCAAGCCGATGGCTGCGATTGATGAGGTGTTTCGCGAAGTGGCAGCGGGGGCGGTCAATTTTGGTGTGGTGCCGGTAGAAAATTCTACCGAGGGCGCTGTGAACCACACGCTGGACAGCTTCCTTGAGCACGACATGGTCATTTGTGGTGAGGTGGAGCTGCGTATTCACCATCATTTGCTGGTGGGTGAAAACACCAAGACCGACAGCATTAGCCGTATCTACTCCCATGCCCAGTCGCTGGCCCAGTGCCGCAAGTGGCTGGATGCGCACTACCCCAATGTTGAGCGCATCGCTGTATCGAGCAATGCCGAAGCCGCCAAGCGAGTGAAGGGTGAGTGGAACTCGGCGGCAATTGCTGGCGATATGGCTGCGGGCCTGTATGGCTTGACGCGGCTGGCTGAAAAAATCGAAGACCGTCCGGACAACTCCACGCGGTTTTTGATGATCGGTAACCAGGAAGTACCCCCAACCGGTGATGACAAAACCTCGATCATTGTGTCGATGAGCAACCGTCCTGGTGCGCTGCATGAGTTATTGGTGCCATTCCATGAAAACGGCATCGACCTTACGCGCATCGAGACCCGCCCTTCGCGCAGTGGTAAATGGACCTATGTTTTCTTCATCGACTTTGCAGGCCATCACCGCGACCCGTTGGTCAAAAGTGTGCTGGAGCAAATCAGTCAGGAAGCGGTAGCGCTCAAAATATTGGGCTCCTACCCCAAAGCGGTTCTTTAAGGCGGTTTGACATGAGCGGTGATTTTCTCGCCCTGGCACAGCCGGGCGTGCAACAACTTTCGCCTTACGTCCCGGGCAAGCCTGTGGACGAGTTGGCGCGTGAGCTGGGCATTAGCCCTGAAACCATCGTCAAATTGGCGAGCAACGAAAACCCTATGGGCGCCAGCCCCAGGGCACTGGCAGCTATAAATGATGCGCTGGCTGAGCTAACGCGGTATCCCGATGGCAATGGCTTTGCGCTCAAAAGCTTGCTGGCCGAGCGCTGTGATGTGCAGATGGATCAGGTCACGCTGGGTAATGGGTCCAATGACATTTTGGAGCTGGTGGCGCGCGCCTATCTGGCGCCGGGCTTGAATGCCGTGTTCAGTGAGCATGCCTTTGCGGTGTATCCGATTGTGACCCAGGCGGTGGGAGCGCAAGCCCGTGTTGTTGCAGCCAAGGCATGGGGCCATGATTTGCCTGCCATGCTGGCTGCAATCGACTGCAACACGCGCGTGGTGTTCATCGCCAATCCGAATAATCCGACAGGGACCTGGTTCGATACAGATGCCTTGAACGAGTTTTTGCAGGACGTTCCACCGGGAGTGCTGGTGGTGCTGGATGAGGCCTATATCGAATACGCAGACGGCGGTGACTTGCCGGATGGTCTCGAGTTTTTGTCCGCTTATCCAAACCTGCTGGTGTCGCGTACGTTCTCCAAGGCATACGGCCTGGCGGCGTTACGTGTTGGCTACAGCCTGTCGACAGCCGTTGTGGCTGATGTGTTGAACCGCGTCAGGCAGCCATTCAACGTGAACAGTCTGGCGTTGGCCGCTGCTTGCGCAGCACTGCAGGACACGGATTACCTGGCACAAAGCCGCCGTCTGAACGACGCCGGGATGCAGCAATTGCAGGATGGCTTCCAGGTATTGGGCTTGAGCTGGATTGCTTCCAAAGGCAACTTTATTGCATTGGACCTTGGGCAAGAAGCGGCGCCTGTGTATCAGGGTCTGCTGCGTGAAGGTGTGATTGTGCGTCCGGTGGCCAACTACGGCATGCCGAACCACTTGCGCATCACGATTGGTACGCCAGCGGAAAACATTCGCTTGCTTGAGGCGTTGGCCAAGGTGCTTGTTCGTGGTTGATGTTATGTCGAGTCAGAGTGTCAGGCCTGTTTTTGGGCGCTTGGTGGTGGTTGGATTGGGTCTGATTGGCGGCTCTTTCGCCAAGGGCATGCGTGAAAGTGGTTTGTGTGCAGAGGTGGTGGGCGTCGATCTCGACGCGGCGTCACGCGCACTGGCTGTTGAGCTGGGCGTGGTCGATCGCTGTGAAACTGATTTGGCGCTGGCGTGCAAGGGCGCTGATGTGATTCAGTTGGCCGTGCCGATCCTGGCGATGGAAAAAATGCTCGCCCTGTTGGCGGGTATGGATCTGGGACCGGCGATACTGACCGACGTGGGCAGTGCCAAAGGCAATGTCGTGCGTGCGGCAACTCAGGCATTTGGTGGCATGCCGGCGCGATTCGTACCGGGGCATCCGATTGCAGGGTCAGAGCAGAGCGGCGTGGAAGCGTCCAATGCCAGCCTGTTCGAGCGGCACAAAGTTATTTTGACGCCGGTGGCCGAGACCGATGCTGCTGCGTTGGCTGTGGTTGACGCAATGTGGCGCGCCCTTGGGGCTGACGTCGAGCATATGCAAGTTGAACGTCACGATGAAGTCCTGGCGGCAACTAGCCATTTGCCACACTTGCTGGCCTTCGGTTTGGTTGACTCACTTGCCAAGCGCAATGAGAACCTCGACATTTTTCGTTACGCAGCGGGTGGCTTCCGCGATTTCACAAGAATCGCAGGTAGCGACCCGGTGATGTGGCATGACATCTTCCTTGCGAACCGCGAGGCGGTGCTGCGCACATTGGATACATTTCGCACTGATCTCGACGCCTTGCGCGACGCGGTCGATGCAGGGGACGGGCACCAGCTATTGGGCGTGTTCACGCGCGCCCGGGTTGCCCGCGAGCATTTCGGTAAAATCCTGGCCCGCCGGGCATATGTGGACCCTATGAATTCTAAAGATCTGATTTTCCTGGCAAACCCTGGTGGCCAAGCAACTGGCCGGATTCGTGTACCAGGCGATAAATCCATTTCTCACCGTTCGATCATGCTGGGTTCTTTGGCGCAAGGCACCACAGAAGTGGAAGGTTTCCTTGAGGGTGAAGACGCCCTGGCAACCTTGCAGGCATTCCGTGACATGGGCGTGGTCATCGAAGGTCCGCATCATGGTCGCGTGACCATTCATGGGGTTGGCCTGCATGGCTTGAAAGCGCCGCCTGGTCCAATTTATCTGGGCAACTCCGGGACATCGATGCGCCTGTTGTCGGGTTTGTTGGCTGCTCAACCCTTCGATACCACCCTGACAGGCGATGCGTCGCTCACCAAGCGTCCAATGAATCGGGTGGCCAATCCGTTGCGTGAAATGGGCGCGGTCATTGAGACGGCTGCCGAGGGTCGTCCGCCGATGACCATTCGTGGCGGTCACAAGCTCAAGGGCATGGATTACACCTTGCCGATGGCCAGTGCTCAGGTGAAGTCCTGCCTGCTGCTGGCCGGCTTGTACGCTGAGGGCAAAACCTCCGTCACAGAGCCGGCGCCGACCCGTGACCACACCGAGCGCATGCTGCGCGGTTTCGGCTACCCGGTAACTGTTGACGGGGCAACGGCTTCTGTTGAGTCGGGTCACACATTGACAGCGACACACATTGAAGTGCCGGGCGATATTTCCTCGTCGGCCTTCTTCCTGGTGGCGGCCTCGATCGCTGAAGGTTCTGATCTGGTGCTTGAGCATGTCGGCATCAACCCGACCCGTACCGGCGTAATCGACATCCTGCGTTTGATGGGGGCTGATATCACCCTTGAAAACGAGCGGGAAGTGGGCGGCGAGCCTGTAGCGGATCTGCATGTGCGTGCAGCCAGGCTCAAAGGCATCGAAATTCCTGAAGCCTTGGTGCCGTTGGCCATTGATGAGTTCCCGGTATTGTTCGTAGCGGCTGCGGTCGCTGAAGGGCGCACGATCCTGCGGGGCGCAGAGGAGTTGCGGGTTAAGGAGTCCGATCGCATTCAGGTCATGGCAGATGGCTTGCTGGCTTTGGGTGTGAAGTGCGAGCCAACCCCGGACGGCATCATCATTGATGGCGGCTCCATCGGTGGGGGCGAGGTTCACGGTCACGGTGACCACCGGATCTCGATGGCATTCAGTGTGGCCTCGCTGCGCGCAACTGCACCTATCCGTATCCATGACTGCGCCAACGTTGCCACCTCGTTCCCGAACTTTCTGGCCTTGTGCAAACAAGTTGGCATGCGTGTAGCGCAAGAGGCGCAATCGTGATGAATCAGGCGCCGGTGATCACTATTGATGGCCCGAGCGGTTCGGGGAAAGGGACGGTCGCGGCGCGCCTGGCCAAGGAATTGGGCTGGAACTTGCTTGATTCAGGTGCCTTGTACCGTTTGCTGGCATTGGCTGCCCGTAATCACGGTGTGAAGGTAGGTGTGGAAAACGAAGCGTTGTTGAGTCAGTTGGCCAGGCATCTGGACGTGCAGTTCGTCGGGGCGACAGAAGGTACGCCAGCCAAGATTGTTCTTGAGGGCGCAGATGTCACCCAGGATATTCGCAATGAGGATGTAGCCGCCGGGGCGTCCGAAGTTGCTGCTTTGCCCGCGGTTCGCGCGGCTTTGCTGGAACGTCAGCGTGCTTTTCAGGAGTTTCCTGGCTTGGTTGCTGATGGTCGTGACATGGGGACGGTGGTTTTTGCAGAGGCGCCACTGAAAATTTTTCTGACGGCCAGCGCCGAAGAGCGCGCTCGGCGCCGTTACTTGCAGTTGAAGGCTAAGGGCGATGATGTTAGTCTCCCGCGTCTGCTGGACGAGATATGTGCTCGCGATAAGCGTGACACGCAGCGTGCAATAGCCCCGCTCAAGCCGGCGGCTGATGCCATACAGCTAGACTCTACGGAGTTATCTGTCGAGCAGGTGCTTGAACGCATCAGAAGCGAGATCGCCCAGCGCGATATCGCCAGATGACCAAGAAAGCGTGCAGGAGACCAGAAATAGTCCTGCATGCCTTCTTTTATATGAACGTAACCCACATTGTCTGGAATGTGGCAGATGGGCGTATTCCTTCGCCCTAGATCAACAGGAATTAAAATGAGCGAAAGCTTTGCAGAACTCTTTGAAGAAAGCCTAAAAACCCTGAATCTTCAGGCAGGCTCTATCATCACCGCTATCATCGTTGATATCGATTACCAAGCTGGTTGGGTAACCGTTCACGCTGGTTTGAAGTCTGAAGGCCTCATCCCGCTGGAGCAGTTCCACAACGACGCTGGCGAACTGAACATCAACATCGGTGATGAAGTTCACGTTGCGCTGGACGCGGTCGAAGACGGCTTTGGCGAAACCAAACTGTCCCGTGAAAAAGCCAAGCGCGCTGAATGCTGGATCGTTCTGGAAGCAGCCTTCGCAGCAGAAGAAGTGGTTAAGGGCGTTATCAACGGTAAGGTTAAAGGCGGCTTCACTGTCGACGTTAACGGCATCCGTGCGTTCCTGCCAGGTTCTCTGGTTGACGTTCGTCCAGTGCGCGACACCACGCACCTGGAAGGCAAAGAGCTGGAATTCAAGGTCATCAAACTTGACCAGAAGCGCAACAACGTTGTTGTTTCGCGTCGCAGCGTACTTGAAGCAGAGAACTCGGCAGAGCGTGAAGCGCTGCTGGAATCCTTGCAAGAAGGTCAGCAAGTTAAAGGTATCGTTAAAAACCTCACGGATTACGGCGCATTCGTCGATCTGGGTGGCGTCGATGGCCTGCTGCACATCACCGACATGGCTTGGAAGCGTATCAAGCATCCTTCCGAAATCGTCAACGTTGGCGACGAGATCGATGTCAAGGTTCTGAAATACGATCGCGAGCGCAATCGTGTTTCCCTGGGCCTCAAGCAGCTGGGCGAAGATCCATGGGTTGCTATCAAAGCCCGTTACCCAGAAAGCACTCGCGTTACCGCGCGTGTAACCAACCTGACCGACTACGGCTGCTTCGCTGAGCTGGAAGAAGGCGTTGAAGGTCTGGTACACGTTTCCGAAATGGACTGGACCAACAAAAACATCCACCCTTCGAAAGTCGTACAAGTCGGCGACGAAGTGGAAGTTATGGTTCTGGACATCGACGAAGAGCGTCGTCGTATCTCCCTGGGCATCAAGCAGTGCAAATCTAACCCATGGGAAGATTTCTCTGGCCAGTTCAACAAGGGCGATAAAATCTCCGGCACCATCAAGTCGATCACCGATTTCGGTATCTTCATTGGTCTGGACGGCGGCATCGACGGCCTGGTTCACCTGTCCGACATCTCCTGGAACGAAGTGGGCGAAGAAGCCGTACGTCGTTTCAAGAAGGGCGACGAGCTGGACACCGTTATCCTGTCTGTTGATCCAGAGCGTGAGCGCATCTCCCTGGGTATCAAGCAGCTGGAAAGCGATCCGTTCTCCGAGTACGTTCAAGAGAACGACAAAGGCGCAATCGTTAAGGGCATCGTGAAAGAAGTTGACGCTAAAGGCGCCATCATCACTCTGGCCAACGATATCGAAGCGACTCTGAAAGCCTCCGAAATCAGCCGTGACCGCGTTGAAGACGCGCGCAACGTTCTGAAAGAAGGCGAAGAAGTAGAAGCCAAGATCATCAGCGTTGATCGTAAAAGCCGCGTAATCCAACTCTCCATCAAGTCGAAAGATGATGCTGAAGAGAAAGAAGCAATCCAGAGCCTGCGCGACAAGCCAGCTACCTCTGAGATCGCTGCTGGTCCGACCACTCTGGGCGACCTGCTGCGTGCACAAATGGAAAAACAGAACTAAGTTCTGATTGGCCATGAAAAAGGGCGACTTAGGTCGCCCTTTTTTGTGCCTGCGATTTGATGCGCAAACGCACCTATGGCTTTGGTAGTCGGAGGCTGGAGACAGCGTTAGCCAGCAATGTTGGTTGCTGGGGCTTCAAAAGGTGGAGGGGCGAGACGCATGTGGGTGGGAGGCGATGTGGGTGGTCGTGGGCTGCTAATAAATATTGCTTCTGTCAGGAATCGCTTCGCTGAGTATCAGCTGCACCCAGCCTCGTGATGCAGTCGGCCAAAGGTGGTTCATGAAAAGTTCCTTCAATATTCCTGAAGATAAGTCAATCCCTGGGCTGTTCAAAATCATTTGATCATGCTAAAACCTTCGGAGCGCTGATCTAGCTGCTTGAAAAAGAAGGGAAAAATATGACGAAGTCGGAGTTGATCGAACGAATTGTCACCCATCAAGGGCTGCTCTCCTCTAAAGATGTGGAGCTTGCCATCAAGACTATGCTTGAACAAATGTCACAATGCCTGGCGACAGGGGATCGTATCGAGATCCGTGGCTTTGGCAGTTTCTCACTTCACTACCGTGCTCCCCGTGTTGGGCGTAATCCAAAGACCGGCCAGTCTGTCAGTCTTGACGGTAAGTTCGTGCCTCACTTCAAGCCGGGCAAGGAATTGCGCGATCGGGTAAACGAAGATGAGGAAGATGATCTTTGATCCTTAAGGAAGAAGGAGGCGCTCATGCGTGGCTTTAAACGCACGGCTGTTGGGGTAGTCGCACTGCTGGTTTTCTTTGGTGTAATTATTTTCATACTCGAAAACCAGCAGCCCGCATCATTGACTTTTTTTGGCTGGCACACCCCTCAGTTGCCAGCCTCTTTGTTCTTTGTCGGAGCGCTGCTGGTCGGGTTGCTGATTGGTCCGCTCTTGGGTTACTTGGCCTACTGGCGCAAATCTGCCTTGCTGAAACGCAAATTGCGGACTGTTTAACCCTGCAGATCTGATTGGGCTGTGTGAGTACGGTGTTTTCCGAGCGTTGATGTGTCGAGTTGCTTCGTAGGGTATGTGCGGATCAATCTGTGCGTCTTGTCGGAGGAAAATGCCTACATACTGTCAAGTCTTGTATTGTTTGGTAATACTGGCAGAATGCGTGCTGTTCTCGATTGCCAGCTATTTTTTGTGCTTCATCTGGTGCGCAGTGATGCCAATACCCGATAGAAAATAAAAACCAAATCCAAGCACGTTAGAAAATTTCTGCATGACGAGCCCGCAGTTTCTTTTTGAAGGCAGGCCCTTGTTGTGACTAGTATTTCTCGTATACCCGGTGGCTCATCGTCGGATGAGATTGATCTGTTTGCTTTGTTCCAGGCTATTTGGCAGCAAAAGAAAATTATCATCGCCGCCACGGTCATCAGCGGGCTAGTTGCATTGGGCTATGTCTATGCTGTCACCCCTGAATACCAAGTCACCAGCGTACTGCGGCCTGCCGCCATCAATGAGCTTGATGCGCTCAATCGGTCAGGCGTTTACACGCTCCCCCCGAGTGAGGCATTGCTGAAAGTGGGTGCAAGCCTTGAGTCTTATGATTCAAGGTTAGGTTTTTTCCGTGACAATCAAGAGCTGTTTACCCAGTTCAAACGCCCGGGGCGAACCCTCGAGCAGAGCTTCGAGGAGTTCAATCGAGACTCGTTGAAGCTTGTCCTGCCCGATCCGAAAAAAGCAGATTCTTTAAGTGCGTTTATTGCCTTGGAGTTGAACTATCCCAAGGGCGTTGATGGCGTACAGATCCTTAATGGTTTTGTCGACTATGCAGTCAAGGCTGAACGTGAACAGATCGCCTCTGACCTGAAAGTGATCGTCAATAATCGGTTGACCGAATTGAAAGGTAAGATCGATGCCGCACGCTCAAGTTACGAGATGGGCAAAGAGGCGCGTATCGCCAAACTTCAAGAAGCGGACAATCTGAAGCGGGCGCAATTGCAAGATGAACTCAAAGCGCTGCGCCAACAGCTCAAAGTTGTGCGTACAGACCGTATGGCACAACTGACTGAAGCGATCGGGATCGCAAAGTCATTGGGTATTCAAAAACCGACGACACCTTCTGCGCTGGGTGATTCAGCCCGTATGGGTGATTCCAGTGTTATGCGCACTGAAATCAACAACCAGCAAATCCCGTTGTACTTTATGGGCGTCGAAGCGCTTGAGGCCGAGCGCTCGGCACTGCAACAGCGCAAAACCGATGACTTTACTGAGGGGCGCATTGCTCAAATTGCTCGTGAATTGCAATTGCTGCAAAGCAATCGTGAAGTCGAGGTTCTCAAGCAGCGTCAAAACGAAGACGTCTTCCTGAGTGGTGTTGAACCACTGCGTGCGGAAGTGGTGCGGCTTGGCAACTTGAGCAATCTCGATATTTCCAATCTGAAGCTTGTGTCTGTGGACCGTAAAGCCCTGGAACCTATGCGTCCCGTTAAGCCCCAAAAGGCACTGATCCTTGCTTTGGGGGTGCTGCTGGGTGCCATATTGGGCGTTCTGATCGTGTTGATACGTCATTTGCTTGGCACGCGCCGCGCTCAGTTGTCAGGGGTTGGCTCGCCGGTAATGACAGCAAAACTGTCAAGTGAAAAGGGTAGCGGAAAAGTCTTGCAAAACGATCGATCCTGATCGGCCCCGAGACTGGCTGAATCCCAGTCTCACTTGTGGGCTAATTGCCTCTTCATGGAGCTGTATCGAGAGCAAGCTTATGCCTTACCCGAACATCATTCACCATGGCGCTGTCACGGGCGTCACAGGTTCATGTCACCAATTGAAGATGGATGCCTACAGCAGCCTGCTAATAGACTGTGGGTTGTTTCAAGGTGGCGACAAGTCGCTTGGTAGAGGCGGTGAAGAGCAAACGCCAGCTATTACTTTTGAACTGGGTGATGTTAAAGCCTTGGTGGTCACCCATGTGCACGCGGATCACATTGGGCGCATTCCTTACTTGTTGGCCGCAGGCTTCAAAGGTCCAATTTTCTGCAGTGAACCTTCAGCGCAGTTATTGCCATTAGTGCTGGAGGATGCGTTCAAGCTTGACTTCAGTCGTGACGAAAGGGAGATCAAGCGTTACGTGAAGCGCGTACAACAGCAGATTGTCGCTTTGCCCTTCAATCAATGGTTCGTCATCGAGCAAAGTGGTGGGCTACTGGCGCGGATCCGTTTGCAAAAGGCAGGTCACATATTGGGTTCTGCCTATGTGGAGTGTGACCTTACCTACCCCCAATTAAACGTGAACCGGCGGATCGTTTTTTCCGGCGATTTGGGGGCTTCGAATGCGCCTTTACTGGCAGCCACCGTGTCGCCCGAAAAAGCCGACGTGCTGGTACTTGAAAGCACTTATGGCGATCGCCTGCATGAAGACCGTTCTACCCGCCAGGCACGGCTTGAAAGTGCCATTGAGAAAGCGTTGGCAGATCACGGCACGCTCTTGATTCCTGCGTTCAGTCTGGGGCGTACTCAAGAGTTGCTTTACGAAATCGAAGATATTCTCCATCGTAAATCGCTGCTTGCGAACTTGCCTGGCGCAGATGATGTAGACCGCACGCTACCCGTCAATTGGCCAGAGTTACCGATCATTCTCGATTCGCCACTGGCCAGTCGGCTAACAGATGAATATCAAAGCCTGGAACGCTTTTGGGCGGATGGAGCGCAACAGCGTCTAAAAGGTGGTCGTAAGCCACTTCGGTTTACACAGCTGATCACCATCGACAGTCATAAGAAACACCTTCAAACCGTCAACTACCTCAAGAGCACCGGTCGTCCGGCGATTGTGATTGCTGCAAATGGCATGTGCTCCAATGGCCGCATCGTTAATTATCTGAAGGCTATGCTCGAAAACCCCAGGCATAACGTACTCTTTATCGGTTATCAGGCAAAAGGCACGCCTGGTGCGGCCATACAAAAATTTGGCCCCCGTGGGGGTTATGTTGAATTGGAAGGCCAGCGCTGTATTATTCGCGCAGGAATCACCAGCATAGGCGGGTATTCAGCACATGCGGATCAGCAGGATTTACTGCATTTCGTCTCAAGGATAGGGCAGTGGCCTGAGGAGATACGCCTGGTGCATGGTGAGATGCCTGCAAAAGAGGCATTAGCGATTGAACTGCAAGCGTTGTACCGCACTCAAAGTCTGCCAGTTAACCTGTTGATTCCCTCGGGCTGATAAAAGCCAGCCAACATGCACACAATCACGATAAAAACACTGCGACTTGCTGTCGAAGCAACGACAAGCACGATGAAAAATCACGGAAGTACGCATAAATGAATGGTCCATGGATAAGCGTCTAGCCACTGTGCAGCGGGTACCCAGTCTTGCCGCGCAAGGCGACTGGTACTTGGTGCAATGCAAGCCCAAACAGGATGAACGAGCAGAAGACAATCTCGTGCGTCAGGGCTACGTGTGCTCACGCCCCACGTGTCGACGTGAACGACAATTGCGTGGCAAGCAGCGGCTCATCGAAGAGTCCTTGTTCCCGGGCTATCTTTTCATTCGCATGCCACATGACGCCAATTGGGCACCTTTGCGTTCAACCCGTGGCGTGAGCCGAGTGGTTGCTTTCGGCGGGCGGCCCTTGGCAGTAAGTCATGCGTTGATAACCCATCTGCAATTGCGTGCGCAGACGCATGTGATTCCTGCCTATCGCCCCGGAGATGAAGTCACGATCCTTGATGAGGGTTTCGAAGGCGTTGAGTCTATTTTCGTGGCGATGGATGGGAATGAAAGAGTGGTATTGCTGATTCATTTGATGAACCAGCAGCAACAGATTACTTTGCCCATAACCCGTATTGCTGGCCGCTAAGCTGTCCTCAGGCTTCGTGCCTGGGCAATGATGAATTTAAAACCGTTCTCAGGAAATTGACGATCAATCCTGGGGCGGTAGCGTGTTTAATCAAGAATAGAACTCAACCATTCGCCTGTCAGCGTTACAGGTGTTGAACTGAATAGATAAGGAATTGTTCAAGAGATGAACACCATCAACCGTAAAGGCATCATCCTCGCAGGTGGTTCAGGTACACGCCTGCACCCGCTGACCTTGGGCGTGTCCAAGCAGATGTTGCCGATCTACGACAAGCCTATGATCTTCTACCCGCTGTCCGTGCTCATGCTGGCCGGCATGCGTGAAATTCTGATCATCTCGACGCCTGAAGATCTGCCGTGCTTCAAGAAATTATTGGGGGATGGCAGCCAGTACGGTATTGAACTTAGCTACGCAGAGCAGCCAAGCCCTGATGGCCTGGCGCAGGCCTTTATCATTGGCGAAGCATTCATTGGTAATGACCCGGTTTGTTTGATTCTTGGCGACAACATTTTTTACGGTCAGCACTTCTCGGATAACTTGCGCAGTGCAATGTCGCAGGCCAGTGGTGCAACGGTGTTTGGTTATCATGTTTCTGACCCCGAGCGCTTTGGTGTTGTCGAGTTTGACGCTACGGGCCGTGCATTAAGTATTGAAGAGAAACCTGAAAAGCCGAAGTCAAACTATGCGGTAACGGGTTTGTATTTCTACGACAACCAAGTAGTAGAAATTGCCAAAAATATAAAACCGTCCCCGCGCGGTGAGCTTGAAATTACAGACGTGAATCGCGCCTATCTGGACCAGAAAGGTTTGACCGTAGAAATGTTGGGGCGCGGGTTTGCCTGGTTAGACACTGGCACTCACGAGTCCCTGCTCGAAGCGAGTCATTTCGTGCATACCATCGAGCAGCGTCAGGGCTTGAAAGTGGCGTGCCTTGAAGAGATTGCATTCAATAACGGCTGGATTACAGCTGACGTGCTACGTGCTCAGGCAGAAAAACTCAAGAAAACAGGCTATGGCCAATACCTCTACAAACTGTTGTCGGAGAAATCAGCCTGATGAATTTCGTCCAGACGGCCTTGCCAGGCGTGGTGTTGATCGAACCTAAAGTGTTCGAAGATGACCGCGGTTGGTTTATGGAAAGCTTCAATGAGCGGCGTTTCGCAGACGGTCTTTTTCAGTTGGGCCTCCCCATTCCCAAGCCGTTTGTACAAGACAATCAGTCGTGCTCAAAGAAAGGCGCGCTGCGCGGCCTGCATTACCAGCTTGAGCCTTTTGCACAAGGCAAGCTGGTGAGCGTGACGCAAGGTGCTGCGTTCGATGTTGCCGTGGATATTAGGGAGGGTTCACCCACCTTCGGCCAATGGATCGGTGTGGAGCTGAGTGCATCAAACAAAAAAATGCTGTGGATACCTGAAGGGTTTGCACATGGTTTTGTAGCACTAGAAGACAATACCCATTTCCATTACAAGACCACGAACTTCTACAACAAAAATGCAGAGCGCAGCGTGCTTTGGAATGATGCGACGCTGGCCATTAAGTGGCCTGCGTTAGAAGACTATCTGGTCAGTGATAAAGACCAGATTGCACCACGGTTAGAGCAGGCAGAACTTCCCTCGTGGCTGGCCGAGTCAACGGATGAAGTTCGAACCCTGAAAGTTATCGGTGATGAGCGGGGTAGCCTGGTTGCCTTAACCCGCGGCCTGGCCGTGCCCTTTACGATCAAAAGGGTTTATTACCTGTTTGGCACGCAAGAAAATATCAGCCGCGGCTTTCACGCGCACAAGCAATTGGATCAAATGGCTGTCTGCATATCGGGTCGATGCCGAATGATGCTGGACGATGGTACGAGCAAAAAAGATATCTGGTTAGACCGACCTGACAAAGGCGTGTTGATCAAAAGCAAAATCTGGCATGAGATGCATGAGTTTTCTGCGGATTGCGTGATGATGGTGCTTGCAAGTGATGAATACGATGAGAGTGATTATATTCGTAACTATGAATCGTTCATGTCATGGGTAAGTAAAGATGCAGAGTAAATCAGGCAAAACGATACGCTTGGATCTTGCCGTTCCCGACGATGCGCAGTTTATACACTCCTTGCGCGTGGACCCGACATATAACACGCACTTGTCACACGTGACGGGTGGTGTTGCCAGCCAGGCGGAGTGGTTAAAAAATTACAAGCTGCGTGAAGCACAAGGGCATGAATTTTATTTTGTGATCCGTCGCATCGATAACAATGTGCCGGTCGGCACTGTGCGCTTGTACGATTTCCAGCCCGGGCGGGCTTCTTTTTCTTGGGGCAGCTGGATTCTCAATAAAGACAAAACACCCAAGGCCGCAATTGAAAGTGCAATGCTGGTGTACGCCGTAGGCTTCGAGGAGCTGGGATTCAAGTCCTGCCATTTCGAAGTGAGAAAGGAGAATGGAGGCGTTATTAAGTTTCACGAGCGTCTGGGGGCACAGAAGGTCCGTGAGGATGCAGACAATGACTATTTTGTAATGACGCCTGCGGTGTATAAGCCTTTTCTCGAAAAAAACAGTCACTTCATCAGTGTGGTAGAAAAATGATCCCGTTCCTGGATTTGAAAAGTATTAATGCTCAGTACGCTGATGAACTGAAAGCGGCCTGTTCCCGTGTAATAGATTCGGGTTGGTACATTCAGGGCAATGAGTTAAAAGCCTTCGAGTCGGCTTTCGCGCAATACTGTGGCACCGAGTACAGCCTCGGGGTCGCCAATGGTCTGGACGCGCTGACATTAGTGCTGTCTGCCTGGAAAGTACTGGGCAAAATTCAGGACGGGGATGAAGTGATCGTCCCGGCCAATACCTACATTGCTAGTATCTTGGCGATCTCGGCAAATGGCCTGGTTCCAGTGCTCGTTGAGCCGGATCTAGAAACGTATAACCTGGATGTCACGTTGATTGAAAAAGCCATCACGCCAAGAACGCGGGCTATCTTGCCTGTGCATCTATATGGCCGTTTGGTGGACATGCCTGCTCTCATGACGCTTGCCAAGCGTCACGATCTATTGGTGCTAGAAGACTGTGCCCAATCTCATGGCGCTCACATAGACGGCACAAAAGCAGGCAACTGGGGCGATGCTGCAGGTTTTAGTTTCTATCCGGGCAAAAACTTGGGCGCATTGGGCGATGCTGGCGCGATTACCACGAATGATCCGATCTTGGCAGAAACGGTACTGGCACTCAGAAACTACGGCTCTCATGAAAAGTACCGCAATCTTTATCAGGGCGTGAACAGTCGCCTGGATGAGATTCAGGCGGCTGTCTTGAGTGTGAAATTAAACTACCTGGATAAAGAAACTCAGCGCCGGTGCGAGATTGCCGAACGGTACGTAGCTGAAATCAAAAATCCGCTGCTCGTTCTGCCGCAGGTACCAGAGCAGGGTCAGCATGCATGGCACCTTTTTGTCATCCGCAGTGCGCACCGTTCTGAGTTCCAGCAGTACTTGCAGACGCAAGGTGTGCAGACACTGATTCATTACCCGATCCCACCGCACAAACAGCAAGCTTATAAAGAGCTGAGCGAATTATCGCTGCCTGTCTCAGAGCTGATTCACGATCAAGTCGTTAGCCTGCCAATGGGACCGACATTGACCGACGAACAAGTCACGGCTGTGATCAGTGCGTGCAACACCTTTGCGGTACGCGATTAGTACTATGAATCTTATTAGAACCGGCTTGTTGAATGGCATCGCAGTACTGATAAAAATGCTGACCCTGCTGGGGATTAATAAAGTCCTGGCGCTGTATGTAGGGCCATCAGGCTATGCAGCGTTGGGGCAGTTTCAAAATGCTGTACAAATGATTACTACCTTTTCCAGTGGGGCGATTAACACGGGGGTCACGAAATACACAGCGCAGTACCATGCAGACGAAGAAAAGCAACGCAGAGTCTGGCAGGCATCAGGCACAATCGCCTTAGTGGGTAGCGTGTTGACAGCGTTGGTGATTGTTTATTTTAGTCACGAACTGGCAGCGTTCTTTCTTAAGGACAGGGCGCTCAATGGTGTGTTCATCTGGTTTGCTGCGACCTTGGCTTTCTTCACGTTGAACACATTGTTGTTGGCGATTCTGAACGGCAAAAAAGAAATTGTTCTTTATGTGACCGCCAATATTGCCGGGAGTATCTTTGCGCTATTGGTCACCGGTGGCCTTACGATCTACTTTGGTTTGTACGGTGCTCTAGTTGCATTGGCGGTGTACCAGTCGTTGAGCTTTTTCATTACGTTGTATCTGTGCACCACGCGTCCGTGGTTCAAAGTTAGATACTTGTTCGGTCGTGTGGATAAAGAAACGGCCCTGAACTTAAGCAAGTTTACGGCCATGGCTCTCACGTCTGCGGCCTGCATGCCGGTCTGCCAAATTCTCATTCGTGATTACTTGGGAGAGAGCATAAGCTGGGAGGCGGCTGGCTACTGGGAGGCCATGTGGCGACTCAGTGCCGCCTACCTGATGCTGATGACCACCACGCTGAGTGTTTATTATTTACCGCGTTTATCAGAGCTCGTCGGGCTGTCTGATATTAAGAAAGAGATCTTGAACGGTTATAAAATAATTGTGCCGTTCACGGTCGTTGCAGCATTGATTATTTACCTATTAAAAGACTTCATTATCCAAGTGTTATTTTCCAGCGAGTTTGCACCCATGCGCGAGCTTTTCGGCTGGCAGGTGGTGGGCGACATCATGAAGATATGCAGTTGGTTGTTTGCCTATGTGATGCTGGGTAAAGCCATGTTTAAGCTGTTTATGGTGACGGAGATTGTCTTTTCAATCACGCTTTATGTATTGACAAGGCTGCTGTGCGATAAGTACGGGCTGGTAGGTACTGCGATGGCTTATACAGTAAATTATGCATGCTATTGGGCAGTTGTTGTGGTGTGCGTTAACTATACACTCAAGAATAAATCAGTGGGTATGGTAGAGAAATGTTAACAGTCATTGTTCCCGCGTATAATCACGAAGACTTTATAATTGAATGCCTGGAGTCCATCGTTAAGATTGAGCTTCCTGATTTTAAAGTTATCGTGGTCGATGATGGTTCAGTTGACGCTACAGCAGAGAGGGTTTCTAAATTTGTTGAAGCCCACCCCTTTGTTGCGATTGAACTGGTGACTAAGAAGAATGCCGGTTTAGTGTCCTCGTTGAATCTAGGGCTTGCGATGTCAGCTGAGGGATACATTTATTTTGTTGCATCAGATGATATACCGTGTCCCGAGGGACTGGTGAGTTGTATTAACGCGTTAGACCAAGATCCATCTTTAAATTTTTGTGTGGGTGGCGGGGTCAATTTTTTTGAAGAGGGTGGTCAATCCGAAACCCCTATCTATGGAGCTGCTCAAAACCGTTTTTTTAAAATGAAAGGCTGTGATCGGGAAGCTGAAATGTTTCTCAGGTACCCATCGCCGATACTCCTACAGTCTACGGTTTTCAGGGTTGCTGCCCTCAAGGCGATAGGGGGGTGGGATAACAAGCTGACGCTTGATGATTTTCCGACGTTTGTAAAGCTGCTCACTCTGTATCCGGAGTGTGATAAGGACTTCCTGTTTAAGCCGGAAATAAATGTGGTTCATTATCGGCAACATGGATCCAATAGCTATAAAAATATGTTGCGGCATTTTAAAATTGTTCGCCAGAGTTTGATTGCTTTAACACCTGCCTACCTTAAGCCCCGAGCATTGGGCACTGCGGTAGGGTTTTATACGTTGGTTGCTTTAAAGCGTTTGGACGTGCGGACGGCGCTATCTATATTGTTCAGCTCAGGTGCAAAAGCATTTGGGTATGGCCTGATGGCGATGGCAAGTCTGATCTGTGCTAAAGCAAAACACTATAGCGTGAGAGAGGGAAAATGAGCTCGGGTGAGTTTTTTGTTGTTTTTTTCAATAATCTTCCTCTTTTTCTGATATGGATGTTTGCTTGCTGTTTAGCACTCTATTTGTCCGTACGGAAGGTGGCGCCAGCGGCGTATCTGGATCCGCTGCATTTCTATTTTACATTCACCTTTGGCACCTCCTATGGGATTATCATCGGGCTTTATGCACTAGGCCTGATATCTGATTTTCTTTTTTATACAGTCTTTGGCTATGCAGTGTTATTTATTGTGAGCTTTAGGGCGTTTATTGTGCGCTCTCCGATACGATTGTTTAAGGCAGTCAATGTGCTCCTGATTCCTAAGGGGAGTGGTATCGTAGAGTTTTATGTTTTGCTATGTGTCTATATTTTATTACTTGTTTTTCTGGTTCTGCAAATTGGTTTGGGTATTACAGCCGAAACTAACAGATTTGAACAGAATCGTGGCTATGGTGCTTTTGTACGTGTCGCGGACGGTGTCAGAGTTTTTGTAATTGCGTACTTGACACTGCTGGTGTGCAAGCAATGGCTGACGTATAGGCGTCTGGGCATTAAATATTACGCGCTGATATTTTTTATCCTTTTAATTGCTGTATTGAGCTCGGCTGTGAACGGTGCGAAGTTTGCCATGCTTGAAGCCCTTTACAGTAGTTTTGTGGCAATCGCAATTTTTCATCGCAAAGCTAAGTTTCGGTTGATATATGCGGGTGGGGTATTTGCTATTGCGCTTGTGTTTGCATTGTTTGTGCTGTCAATAAATCTGGAGAAAGCGGGCTTCGATAAAGATTCACAGCCGACGTATATGGACGGTGGAAGTGTACTTGTTGAGCGTTTGATGCTGCGTGTATTAGGGAATGCCGACAAATATTTTTTGACCCTGCCCAATGATGTGATCGATAAGCTTGAGACTGATGCTCTGTGGGTGAGGTTTCTTTCTCCAGTGGTAGGTTCCACGATGCTGAGTAAGCGGTTGGGGTATACGGTGAATAACTTCAACGTCGGGCGACAGGCGTTGCTTTATTATTTTCCGGGCCATGAGATATCAGGGGGGCCAACCAGTCATTTTGATTTGTTCGCCTATAAATATTTTGGTGTTTATTTTGGTTGGGTGTGGGTGCTCTTTTCAGGCTTTGTATTTGCGTGCATTGTATCGCTGAGCAGGCTGGGGACGGGGAATCTATATTTTACGGCGATTGTGACGACACTTTGGCTGCGTGGCCTACCGATGCTACTTGAGCCGTCTGTAGGGTTTGCTTATATCTTAGACGTAGTGATTATTTTTTCTTTACTTAAGCTTGTCTGTTGTTTGCTTCCTCGTAAAACGGATGTAGAAAAATGATCTCGCCAAAATTTTCTGAAAATAACATCGCTCAAAAAACAGCCATTGTTGTCACAACCTACAACCCTGAGATGTTGGACTTTAGCAAAAACCTGGCGAGTTATGCCGCTCAGGTGGGAAGCGTTATTGTGTGCGATAACTCTGACGCCTCAAGTGCGAAAGAGGATATTAAACGCTTATTAGAAACGATTCCTAATGCAGCATTGCTCTGCTTCAATGAAAACCTGGGTATTGCCGAAGCACAAAATAGAGGTATAAGGCTTGCGGCCTCTCAAGGCGCTACTTATTTCATTGAAATGGATCAAGACTCCAGTTTGCCTGGGGATTATGTCGAGCGCATTATCCGGTCTTATCAGTACCTGATTGAAGCAGGTCATTCAGTCGGTGGGGTGGGTCCCGTCGCCGTGAGTGCGAAGGACGGCGCCTATTACCATGGCGTTAAAGAGCCGCAAGGATTGATGAAGGTCGAAAAGACCCTGAGCTCAGGTTTTTTCTTTTCGCTTGAGGCATTTAAAGCGGTTGGCGACAAAGACAGTGACCTTTTTATTGATTACGTTGACTGGGATTGGTGTTGGAGAAGCAATGTAAAAGGGCTGGGTATTTTTGTAGACACCGAGTTGGCCATGCAGCACATGCTGGGTGAGGGCCATAGAAAAATCCTGTTTTTTTCGGTGGGCATGCCAGCCCCCATACGGCACTACTACCAGTACCGCAACGGGTTGTATATGTTGACAAGACGTCATGTTCCGTTGCGATGGAAGTTTGAACGTGCTGTCATATTGATGTTGAAGTTACCTGTTTATATGTTTTTTTCAGAGCGTGGCAAAGCCCGAAGGGCTTACATAGTTAAAGCGTTTAGAGATGTGATGTCTGGAAAAAAAGGACGGCTTGTCGACTGACCGTAAAGTGTCAGGTTTCATAGATGAAAAATAATTCATAATTGTTGATGGGGTGAAGTGATTTCGCTCAATCAAGACCGTGTATTTTAGCCTGCAGTAAAATCAAATTGAATTATCAGGGTGGTAAGCAGTGTGTGGATTCGCAGGCTTTTTAAAGAAAACGGCTTTATTGAATGATCCGACCAACACCCTGCGCAACATGGGGCTGGCGATAGTAAATCGTGGGCCAGACTCCAGTGGCGAATGGTTTTGCGCTGAGCACGGTATTGGGTTGTCCCATCGAAGGCTCGCCATTGTGGATATGACGGCGTCTGGTCATCAGCCAATGTTTTCCAGCAGTGGCCGTTATGTCATGGCTTTCAATGGTGAGATTTATAACCATCTGGAGCTAAGAAAGGTATTGGAGGAGGCTAATCCTTCACTGACATGGAAGGGGACCTCAGACACGGAAACTATGCTTGCCAGTTTTGAGCATTACGGTCTCTTGGGTGGGCTTGATACCTTGGTGGGCATGTTTGCAGCCGCGGTGTGGGACACGCAGGCGCAGGCGCTCTATTTGTTTCGAGACCGGTTAGGTGAAAAGCCTCTTTATTACGGATGGCAAGACGATACATTTTTATTCGGTTCTGAGCTTAAGGCACTCAAGGCACACCCCGCCTTCAACGCTGATATCTACCGACCCGGTATATCGCTTCTACTGCGTTATGGCTATATTCCGGCGCCGTACTCAATTTATGAAAACATTTTCAAACTTGAGGCGGGCGAATATGCGTGTGTCTCAAGCCGTCAACCTGAGGTGCAAGTAACAAAGTATTGGGATGTGGCGGACGTTATAAAGTCTTCCGTGAACGATCCTTTCAAGGGTAATGCACCTGAAGCAACCGCGCATTTGGAAACCTTGTTAGAGACCACCATATCCCAGCAAATGCTTGCCGACGTTCCATTGGGTTCTTTTTTATCGGGTGGTATTGACTCTTCTTTGATTGTTTCTCTGATGCAGAAACAATCGAGTCGTCCCGTGAAGACATTTTCTATCGGTTTTGACGATAAGTCTTATGATGAGGCTGGCTACGCCAAGGCTGTAGCAGCTCATCTGAAGACCGAACATCATGAGTTGTATGTGTCTTCAGCTGATGCTTTGGATGTGATCCCCAAGTTACCGAGCATCTATGATGAACCCTTCTCTGATTCATCACAGATTCCGACTTATCTTGTTTCTGCACTCGCACGCGAGCAGGTTACTGTCTCGCTTTCAGGTGATGGCGGAGATGAATTATTTTGTGGTTACAATCGCTACAAGATGACGGCCAAATTTTGGTCGGCACTCAAGAAAGTGCCACGGCCGATACGGTCGCTGTCCAGTGCCATGTTGACTTCGATCTCTCCAGCTACGCTCGATCTGTTAGCCAGTAAGGTACCCAAGCTATCGGGCTATGGCAGTGTCGGAGATAAAGTCCACAAAGCCGCCCGTGTAATGTCCTCTCGCAGTGCACAAGATATCTATGTGGGGCTAGTTTCAAAACACCCCAACCCGCAAACGTTGGTGATAAATGGTGTCGAGCCCGACACATGTTTGATCGGTAACACGCCTGATTTCACTGCGCTCGATGATATTCAGCAGATGATGGCCCTGGATACCCTGTCGTATTTGCCTGAAGGGGTACTGACCAAGCTGGACAGGGCCTCGATGGCTGTGTCACTCGAAGGTCGGGCGCCCTTTTTGGATCACCGAGTCTTTGAATTTGCCTGGCAATTGCCTTTGTCTATGAAAATGCAAGGCAATGACTCGAAGTGGATACTGCGGCAGATTTTATATAAATATGTGCCACAAGCGCTGATTGATCGTCCAAAGATGGGATTCGGCGTACCGCTTAGGGATTGGTTGTGCGGGCCTTTGCGTGAGTGGGCTGAAACACTTCTCGATGAGCAACGGCTTGTTCAGGAAGGGTATTTCAATGTACCGGCGGTGCGTGCCTTGTGGGCGCAGCATGCAGGTGGACGTTATGACCGATCTGGAATATTGTGGGCCATTTTGATGTTTCAAGCATGGCTGCAAGAACAATAGATCCGGTCACGTCGAGACAGTGTTATGCGCGAATTCCATTGAGGTCCATATTTTGAACACTACGTTTTCTGTTCTGATGTCCATCTATAAAGATGAGACGCCTTCGAACCTACGCCAATGCTTGGAAAGTCTGGAGGCTCAGACATTAAAAGCGACGGATGTTGTGTTGGTTGAAGACGGTGTGATTGATGCGGTGCTCCAGAGCACGATTGAAGAATTCAGGCACTCACTGAATATCAAGAGCGTCAGACTGGCACAGAATATTGGCTTGGCTGCGGCTCTCAATAAGGGGCTTGAGTCTTGTGACCACGCGTTCGTCGCGCGGATGGACACGGATGATGTGTGCTTGCCTGAGCGCTTTGAAAAACAGATTGGTTTTTTAATGGCGCACCCTGAAATTGCGGTCGTAGGGGCGTTGGTCGAGGAATACGACGTCACTATGAGTGTAGCTAGCGGCATACGTCACACGCCCTCGCAACACGTAGACATTATGGCTTTTGCCAAGCGCCGTAGCCCGCTGAGCCACCCGACTGTGGTGTTCAGGAAAGAGGCAGTTTTGGCCGTGGGCGGCTATCCATTGTTCCGAAAAGCTCAAGATTATGCGTTGTGGTCGCTTATGTTACAGCGCGGGTACACGCTGCATAACGTGCCGGAAGTCCTGCTCAATATGCGCGCAGGGGCCGGTATGATGGAGCGCCGTAAAGCCGATCATTTGAAATATGAGCTGGCCATTTTGAAATACCAGAAAAGCATCGGCTTTTTAACGCCGAGTGAGTACCTCTTCAATGTGTGTGCGCGGTCGATCACTCGTCTGTCGCCTTCATTTGTAAGAACATTGATTTATAAATTCGCGCGCTGAGTGACAGACACCATGAAGATTTTAGTAACCGGGGCCGCTGGTTTTATTGGTCATGCATTAGTTAAACGCCTGGCCAGTTGCGCGACCTCCATTGTGGGCATTGATAATCTCAATGACTATTATGATGTTGAGCTTAAACACAGTCGACTGAAAGAGTTGGAAGCGGTCACCAACTTTCAGTTTATGAAGGCCGACATCAGTGATGCGACTCAGCTGAATGAGATTTTTCAATCGCATCAGTTTGATGTGGTTGTCAATCTCGCTGCCCAGGCGGGCGTTCGCTATTCGATTGAGAATCCGTCAGCCTACATTCAGGCTAACGTCGTGGGATTCTTTAATATCTTAGAAGCGTGTCGCCATTTTGCTGTTAAGCATCTTCTGTATGCGTCTTCCAGCTCTGTCTACGGGCTTAACAAAAAGACGCCATTCAGTGTTGACGATTCGGTGGATAACCCAATCAGTTTGTATGCCGCGACCAAAAAGTCGAATGAGCTTATGGCTCATACGTATGCACACCTTTATAAGTTCAAGACCACCGGCCTGCGATTTTTTACCGTCTACGGTCCTTGGGGTCGGCCGGACATGGCGATGTTCAAATTCACCAAGTCTATTTTCGAAGGTAAACCCATTGATATCTACAATAATGGCGAGCTTTCACGGGACTTTACGTACATCGATGACATCGTCGAGGCGGTCTCTGCGCTGGTTCAGCGTTCGCCGCGTGCTGATGAACCGCTTTACCACGTCTACAACATTGGCCATGGCAGCCCTGTCAAATTGATGGACTTTGTGCGAGCCGTGGAAAAAGCAGCTGATAAAAAAGCCATTTACAACTATCTGCCTATGCAAGCTGGCGATGTATCCCAAACCTGGGCTGATACGCAAGCGTTGTACGAGGCTACCGGTTGTCGCCCCGCGGTGAAAATTGAAGAGGGCTCCGAACGCTTCGTTTCGTGGTTCAAAAATTATTACAATGTTTAATATTTGAAAATGCAGGTGATACTTTGAAAGTTACTATTTTCGGCACGGGGTATGTAGGTTTGGTCACCGGTACCTGCCTGGCAGATATTGGGCACCATGTGACATGCGTCGATATTGATGAAGTAAAAATCAATAACCTGAAGAAGGGTATTATCCCCATCTATGAGCCTGGTTTGGAGGCGATGGTTGTTCAGAATTACACAGCGGGTCGCCTCAACTTCACGACCGATGCGCGCGAAGCGATTGAATTCGCCGAAATTCAAATTATTGCTGTCGGCACTCCTCCGGACGAAGACGGTTCGGCAGATTTGAAATACGTTCTCGCGGTGGCCAAATCCATTGGTCAGCATATGAACGAACACAAAATCGTTGTTGATAAGTCCACGGTACCGGTGGGGACCGCGGATAAGGTCAAGGCTGAAATTCTGAATCAGTTGGCTGCGCGTGACCTGTCGTTGACGGTCGATGTCTGTTCCAACCCTGAGTTTCTGAAAGAGGGTGCAGCCATTGAAGACTTTACCAAGGGCGCGCGAATCGTCATTGGTACGGATTCTGACTACGTAAAAACCCGTATGCGCGAGTGCTACGCCCCCTACAGTCGTAACCACGACAAGCTGATTTTCATGGATATCCGTTCTGCTGAGCTGACCAAGTACGCAGCCAACGCCATGCTGGCAACTAAAATCAGCTTCATGAACGAAGTAGCTAACCTGGCTGAAAAGCTGGGTGCGGACATCGAAAGCGTTCGTATAGGCATTGGCTCCGACCCGCGCATTGGTTATCAGTTCATCTACCCGGGTTGTGGTTATGGCGGCTCTTGCTTCCCGAAAGATGTACAAGCCCTTGCGCGAACGGCGTTGGAAGTGGGTTATGTGCCGGAGTTGATTCAGTCAGTAGAGAAAGTTAATAACCGTCAGAAAAAAGTACTGTTCCAGAAACTGTCTGATGCTTTTGGCGGTCGTTTGGAAGGCAAAACCATTGCGGTTTGGGGCCTGTCTTTTAAACCTAATACTGACGACATGCGCGACGCGCCAAGCCGTACGCTGATGGAAGCCATCTGGGCGGCTGGCGGTAAGGTTAAGGCGTATGACCCTAAAGCCATGGAAGAATGCCACCGTATCTACAAGGATCAAGCAGGCCTGACGCTGTGTGCGACCAGTGATGAAGCATTGGCCTCCAGTGATGCCTTGGTTATTTGCACTGAATGGAAAGCATTCAGAGCCGTAGACCCTGCCTGGCTGGCGTCTAACCTGGCAGAGCGCATTGTGATTGACGGCCGTAATTTGTTTGAACCCGAAGCCATGTCCAAAGCGGGCATTGCTTACTCTTCCATTGGCCGCAATAGCACCGTTTAATGTGCGCGATCTGAGTGCAGTTCTGCAGGCGCTTTGATTTGCGGCCCCTGTGATGGATGGCAACTGTGTGTTGAGTCGCTCTGACGGCGGCTTGACACGCAACACAGTTGCAATCTGGACGCTTGGCTGGTTCGCACACCCGCAGGGCTTGAATCGCAGGCCTGTCTAGAGGTTTTGATGGATATTTCTTTATTTTTTATCGCCGTTGTATTGGGTTCTGCGTTGATGACTTGGGTGCTGCGTCAATATGCGCTGCGCCGCAACATCATCGATATTCCTAATGCGCGAAGCTCACATGTGATTCCGACCCCGCGAGGGGGAGGTGTTGCCATTGTGGTCATTTATTTATTGGCTATTGTTTTGCTCTATGTCGACGGTGCTATTGATCAAGCCGCGGCAGTGTCCATTCTTGGGGCCGGAGCGTTAGTCGCAGTTATTGGCTTCATGGACGATCATGGCCATATTGCCGCGCGTTGGCGTCTGCTGGGGCACTTCAGTGCTGCATTGTGGGCGCTCTTTTGGGTTGGGGGGCTGCCTTCTATAGAGGTGTTTGGCTGGACCATAAACTTAAGTTGGGCGGGGTATGTGCTCGGGGCTTTCTATTTAGTCTGGATGCTCAATCTTTATAACTTCATGGACGGTATCGACGGTCTTGCCAGTATTGAGGCCATTTGCGCGTGCTTGGGGGCTGCCCTTATTTACTGGCTGGCAGGGAGTGCGGGTTATCTGCTCGTAGCGCCTCTCTTGCTGGCGGCGGCTGTGGCGGGGTTTCTTTTGTGGAACTTCCCTCCTGCGCGCATTTTCATGGGCGATGCAGGCAGTGGTTTCCTCGGTTTGATTCTCGGTGTGTTGTCGCTTCAGGCCGCCTGGGCGCAGTCTCAACTGCTTTGGGTATGGCTCATTTTGCTCGGCGTATTCATTGTCGATGCAACGTTCACACTCTTCAGGCGTCTGCTGCGTGGAGAGAAAGTCTATGAGGCGCATAGAACGCATGGTTACCAATATGCCTCGCGCTCAGCGGGTCGTCACTTGCCGGTCACCCTTACCGTTGCGGCCATCAATATTGTTTGGCTTTTCCCGATTGCCTTGGGGGTGGGTGTCTATGGTTGGAATGGTGCGCTGTGTCTAGTGCTGGCTTATGTCCCGTTGATCGCTCTGGCCTATAAATTCAAGGCCGGCACTGCTGAACCTGTGGCTTGAAAGCGGTACGTACAAGGAAATTGCGGTATTGACGCAATGAGTTAACAGTTACTCTTATCGCAATCAAGAGTTACAGAGGTGTTAGAAGGCGTTATGGATAGAATCAGATCGTATTTGCTCAACCTCTCACGCTGGCACAAACGCGTTTTGCAGGTATTCACAGATGTTTTATTAGTCTGGCTCGCGCTGTGGCTTGCTTTTGTCGTGCGCCTTGGCGTTGACGAGATGATCAATCCGATCGTGATGCACACGTGGCTTTTTGTCTGTGCGCCGGTGATTGCGATACCTCTGTTTGTTCGTTTCGGCATGTACCGCGCGGTAATGCGTTACTTCGGAAATGATGCGTTGATCGCCATTATCAAAGCCGTCAGCCTTTCATCGCTGATTTTGGCCGTGGTCGTGTACTGGTACAGCAACCATCAAAATGTGGTGCCGCGTTCGATCATCTTCAACTACTGGTGGCTGAGCCTGATCATGTTGGGCGGGCTGCGCCTGGGTATGCGTCAATACTTTCTCGGGGACTGGTTCGCAGCGGCACAACATGTGCCTTTTACCAATCGCGATGACGGATTGCCCCGGGTTGTGATTTATGGTGCAGGCGCGGCGGGCAATCAATTGGTTGCGGCATTGCGGATGGGGCGAGTCATGCGCCCTGTGGCTTTTATTGATGATGATGAAAGCATCGCAGACCGAGTGATCTCTGGTTTGCAGGTTTACCGGGCTAAAAACATACAGCAAATGATCGACCGAACGGGGGCTCAGGAGTTGCTGCTGGCCATACCGTCTTCTTCGCGCGGGCGTCGTCGAGAAATCCTCGGGTTGCTGGAAGGCTTTCCTCTGCACGTGAGAAGTGTTCCGGGTTTCATGGACCTGGCCAGTGGCCGGGTCAAAGTAGATGACATCCAGGAGGTCGACATTGCTGACTTGCTGGGTCGTGATGCTGTGCCTGCCCAAGGTGAACTTCTTGAGCATTGCATCAAGGGGCAAAGTGTTCTGGTGACCGGTGCCGGCGGCTCGATTGGTTCTGAACTGTGTCGCCAGATTCTTGCACTACGTCCAACCACGTTGCTGTTGTTTGAGCACAGTGAATTCAACCTTTACAGCATTCTTTCGGAACTTGAACAGCGTGTAACCCGCGAGTCTTTGTCGGTGAGGGTCTTGCCTATTTTGGGGTCCGTGCGCAACCCGCAAAAATTGCTGGATGTGATGCAAACCTGGCGAGTTGATACGGTGTATCACGCCGCTGCCTACAAGCATGTACCGATGGTTGAGCACAACATTGCCGAAGGCGTGCTGAATAATGTCATCGGTACGCTCAATACCGCTCAGGCGGCGTTGCAGGCAGGCGTTGCGAACTTTGTGTTGATCTCGACCGACAAGGCTGTACGGCCCACCAATGTTATGGGTAGCACCAAACGTCTGGCAGAAATGACGTTGCAGGCGCTCAGTCGCGAATTGGCCCCAGTACTGTTCGGCGATAAAGCGAATGTATCTCGGGTTAATAAAACCCGCTTTACCATGGTGCGCTTCGGCAATGTATTAGGGTCTTCGGGCTCAGTTATTCCGCTGTTTCACAAGCAGATCAAAGCGGGCGGTCCGTTAACCGTGACGCATCCGAAAATCACGCGCTACTTCATGACGATCCCGGAAGCGGCGCAACTGGTTATCCAAGCGGGCTCAATGGGCCTGGGCGGCGATGTGTTTGTGTTGGACATGGGGGAGCCGGTGCGCATCGTTGAATTGGCTGAGAAGATGATCCATCTTTCCGGTCTTAGCGTACGTTCCGACAAGAATCTGCACGGCGATATCGAGATTGAATTCACGGGGCTGCGTCCTGGTGAAAAGCTCTACGAAGAGTTATTGATTGGTGACAACGTTGTGGCCACCCAGCATCCGATGATCATGAGCGCCACCGAAGATCTACTTTCGTGGGATGAGCTTAAGCAGCGTTTGTCGCAGTTACTGCAAGCCGTTGAGCAGGATGATTATTCACGCGTGAGACAACTATTGCGCGACACCGTGAGTGGTTATGCGCCGGACGGTGAAATTGTGGACTGGATCTATCAGCAGCGCCGTTTAGAACCCTGATCGGTGTGAGCTATGTATTACGCAAGGAATTTGAAGTGCTGACATTGGTAATCCCTGTCTATTGCAACGAAAGCAATTTACCCAGTTTGCTACCTGCCATCTCCTCTATGAGTGAGCAACTCAATGATGCGCTGGAGGTTGTTTTCGTTGTGGATGGCAGCCCGGATCGTTGTTATGAAATATTGCGCGACACGCTTTCCACGCAACGTTTTGGTTCGCAACTGATTTTATTGTCGAAAAACTTCGGATCGTTCATGGCCATCCGAACCGGCTTGCAATACGGCACGGGTAGTCGATTTGCAGTGATGGCTGCGGACCTCCAGGAACCGCCGGAACTGGTGATAGAAATGAATCGCCTGTTGCTCAATGATCAAGCCGACGTGGTGGTGGGGGTACGCGAAAACAGGAATGATCCGTGGCTGAGCAAGTTATCGTCTTCACTGTTTTGGGGGGCTTACCGACGCTTTGTTGTCCCGGAAATCCCACCCGGCGGGGTTGATATGTTCGCCTGCAACAAAGCGTTTCGTGACACGCTTTTGACACTGGATGAGCGACACAGTTCATTGATTGCCCAGATTTTTTGGTTGGGGTTCCGCCGAGAACAAGTCACTTACACACGACAGACACGTGAGCATGGCAAGTCAGCATGGACATTACGCAAGAAAGTTAATTATTTGATGGACAGCGTATTCTCATTCACCGACTTGCCGATTCGTTGGTTGACGAGAGCAGGCGCTGTGGGGGCAGGAGTGGCAGCGCTGTTTGGGCTGTTGACGCTAATTGCCAAGCTGCATGGCGCAATTGAAGTGCCCGGCTATGCAATGATCATGATCACGCTGACGTTTTTGGGATGCCTCAACCTGTTGGGGATGGGAATTGTAGGTTCGTACGCCTGGCGAACTTATGAAAACACCAAGAATCGTCCACTTGCGATTCCGATGTGCAGCTCTGTCTACGCGGGTGCAAAAGCGGGTGAAGCCGTTTCGGTAATAGAAACATAAGTGTTTAAGGCGAAGCGTTGAATGTTCAAGCATAGATTTGTCCGTTTTCTGGTATCGGGCGGTATGGGAACACTGCTCTCATACGGTATTTACCTTGCCTTATTGCAAGTGCTTGATTTCAGGCTGAGTTATACCGTCTCCTATGTATTTGGGATCATTTTCGCCTACGTCATGGGGCGTTTTTTTGTGTTTAAGGCAACCCAAGGGGCAGCATCAATCCTGCTGTTCCCACTTGTGTATGCCGCGCAGTATGTGTTGGGCGTGTGTGTGGTATGGGGCAGTGTCGAATACCTCGGCATGCCTCAATGGATAGCGCCGTTAATTGCTGTTGCCGTGACTATTCCCTGTACCTATTTTCTGTCGAAGTATTTATTCGTTGGACGGTTTTGACGTGAGTAAAGAAAGTTTTTTTGCACATCGCTACACCACTCAATCTATGATTGTGCTGTTCGCTATTCTGCTGTTTGTTGTGGTGTATTGGGTGTGCGGTACTATTGCGGTCAATGCAGGGACGGGATGGGATGGTTCGATCTATTTGAACTATATTGAGCGGCTTGCCCGAGGGGAGGCCATTCATGGCGATCCGTATCGTTTAATGCGGATGCCAGGCTTTGGTCCTTTGATTGGCGGTGCCGCACTCGGGTTGTCGCCAACGTACTTCTTGACCTTTCAAATGTTGGTGAATGGGTTCGTTGTTTCCATGGGGCTGGCTTTGTTTTATTCAGCCTTGATGAATATAGGGTGCGAACGAAAGTCGGCGTTAATGTCGACAGCTTTGCTGATGTTGACCTGGCCCGTATTGGTCATGCCGGTGTATTACCCAATTCTCAGTGATCACGCTGCAATTGCGTTGAGTTGTACAGCACTTTGGCTGTGGTCAAAGTCTCTTCGGGTGTGGCTGTCAGGTCTGTGTGTGCTGAGTGTCTGGGTACTGCCCGGGTTGTTTTTATTGCCTCTTGTATTACTGTGCTTCCCTTTTCAGCACGCCAGCAAGGATGAAGGTTGTCAGTCAGCCAAGGTGTTGTCAGTTCGTATATTTGCAGTCTCCGGGGTCATTGCTGCTGCGTTGTTGTTAAAACACTTACTGCGCTTTTCTGTTGAGAAAATTGCTGTTCATGCCGTAGATAAAAATGGTCAAACAGCGCTGACTGAATGGCTACCACTGACGTATGTCGCCGCTATTTTATGCGTTTTGTATGTCGCCTGGATCTACTCAAGGATGATCGTCGACCGTTCTGTCTGGTCGGCATTGAACATAAAGTGGTTGTGCGTGAGTCTTGTGGTGCTTGCCAGTACCTTTGTGTGGGTGTACTTAAGTTTTGATTGGTCTGTAGGGTTCGCAGGCCCGCCGTTGACCAAGTTCATGACATTTCAATCACTAGCGGCGCCGTTTAAACCGCTGGTTGCACACTTTTATGCGTTCGGCCCGGTGATTGTGTTGTCCCTGTGGAGCCTTTATCGCTGGAGTATCAAGCGCGAGCGTAATGTGCCCCGGGCACTGATTGTCGTACTGGCTGCTTATTTACCCTTTCTGTTGTTCGGCTCGGAAAGCAGGCAATGGATAGGGGTGCTGCCAGTCAGTGCAGCTATCTTCGCCATGTCAGGTTTTTCGTTTGGCCTGCGGATATGGAGTGTTATTTATGCGGCTTTGCTCATCACGCCATTAATGTTTCTTCAGTCAAACAATGCCCAGGCTCTTGCACAAGGGTTGAGTTATCAAAGTGGTGAGTGGCAATATTATTTCGGCCGACAAGGGCCCTGGATGTCGGCGAGCATGTATTTATCTGTAGCGGCACTGCTTCTAGTCTTTGTCCTCGTGGCGATGTTGATCCAACGCTTTAGCAAGCAGGCCGTGAAGTAAGTTGTGAAACGCTAAATTAAAATAATGAAATGGCTGAGCAGTAGGGGCAGGGCATGACAGGTGTTTGCATTGAAGATGGGCGAGAGCGAGCAGTTGGCGAGTCCGAAAAAATTAACTGTGTGCGGAATAAAAAGTGATAAATAATATTCAGTTTTTACGGTTTGTAGCAGCGTCGCTGGTAATATTTGCTCACGCACCTCTCAATGCCTTTGGTGTGTCATCACACACCATTCATCTGGGTGGTTTTGGTGTGGATATATTTTTCATTATCAGTGGATTCATTATTCCTTACATCTTGTTTGGTGCTTCTCATAACGTAAGTCAACTCCCGAAAATGGGAGGTGTCAGTTTCTTTATTCGTCGAATAGTTCGTATCTGGCCCTTGTATTTCGTGGCGACCGCCTTTGTTATTTTGACTGCCCTGATCGTGCGCTATTCAGGGTTAACCCCAAACTTTGAAGTGAACAATGTCTATGGGTTGGCTAAGTTGGACTGGACGTTGTTGTTTGAGTCTTTAACCTTCACTCATGCCGTTGTAGCGCCCACGCTGAATGTCGGCTGGACACTGCAACTTGAATTTTTGTTTTACACCGCCGTGGCTATTATGCTTCTGCTCGGTGCTAAAAGTTTTTTTCATGTGGCCATCTCCTATGCACTGTTATTGCTGGGTTCTGCACTGTTGCTTGGCTCTGCGGGGGCCACGTTTGCAAGCTATTTTCCGCCGTTAAAGCTATTGGCCACACCCATGATGATCGAGTTTTTGTTCGGTCTTATCCTTTATGGGTGCTACCTCAATGGCTATTTTTTGAATAAGTGGTTGTCGGCAGCATTGATGCTGTTGATTGTCCCAGTGTTTTACTACACAGAGCTTCATGCGCTGATGTCCAGTGTTGGGGGCGCCTATAACCGGGTGTTGGTCTGGGGTACGTTTGCATTTTTCATCGTATGGGCAGCGATAAGCCTGGAGCCCCACTACTCAATGCCAAAGGTTTTCAGTGTGCTGGGTGATGCGTCGTACAGCCTCTATTTAACTCATTGGTTAGTCCTTCCCTGGATCACCTTTGTGATCGATCGATACACGTTGTATCCGAAAATTGGCTTGTTAGGCTTGCTGGTTATAAGCTTTTTCGTCTGTCAGTTTGTGGCGTTGCTCACTCACTTCTTTGTTGAAAAACCACTCAATGAAAAAGTGCGCAAGGTTGTATTTTTGAGGGGTGTAAATCGTACAGGTGTTCAGCCAGCCACTGTGGTTTGAAAGAGGGACGGCCATTGTTAACCGCGTGTGAGAACACGGGTAAATATGAGCCTGTTTCGTATCTCTAATCACAGTTTTCCGGCATGTTTCGCACCTGCTTCATCGGTTTCGCAGTGCGCTCGTCAGGCTCAATACACATGCTGCAATTGCTTGATTTTTGACTCTTTCTCGACATCGTCTAGGTTTGGCATACAGCTCAGGAAAGCTGTTTCCATTTAACGATGTCTTGGAGTGTCACTCATGCGTATTGCACTTGTTCCTTTGTTCGTCATGGCCATGTTGTCGGGTATTTCGGGGTTGGCGGGTGCCAATACGCCAGTCACACCGCCCGCCGCAGTCGTTACACCCGCTCAAGTGGCACCTGATGTTCAAGTGATGACCATTAATTTGAATACGGCAGACGAAGCGACCTTGCAGCGTGAGCTGTCGGGTGTTGGCGCCGCTAAAGCCAGAGCCATCGTGGCCTACCGGCAAGCGAATGGTGATTTTGCTTCTGCGGACGAGTTGCTGGAGGTCAAGGGAATAGGCAAGGCGATCTACGAGAAGAACCGTGACAAGGTTGCGGTTAACTAAGCCCTATCGATGTATGACAGAAGGCCAGCCTGTGACTGGCCTTTTTGCTTTTTGTTGTTTAAGCCTGCGCAGCAGGACCTTTCAACGCTTTACGCGTTACATCCAGAATCTTCTCTTTCAAGTCGTCGTTCTCGGCGCCCCGGGAGAGAACCAGCGCACCCACTAGGGTGGCAAACAGCACAATGCTTTGATCTTCGGCGTCAGGGCCGGTCAATACATCCTGGATTTGCTTGAGCCGGGCATTGATGACGTAGTCGGTGGTCGCGCTAGGGTTGCCGTTCTGGGCCATTTCGATGGACATGGTTGGCAGCGGGCAGCCCTCGTGGGGGGAGGTGAGGTGCCATTCGGAGAGGTAAGTGTCGATAAAGGTATGCAGCGGGTCCGTGGTGTTGAACAGCTTGTTACAGCGACCATCCACCTCGGAGGCAGCGTGCTGGAGGGCTTTTTCGACCAGCTCGTCTTTGGAGGAGAAGTGCGCATAAAAGCCGCCATGAGTCAGGCCCAATGCTTTCATAAGAGGCTGTAACCCCGTTGCGCCGATGCCGTCTCGTCGAAAACGTATAGAGGCTTCTTCGATAATGCGCTGATGGGTGTGGGCCTTATGGTCTTGGGAATACCTCATGGCGTGCGTCCTTGATTTCAATCAGCCATCATATGCCTGTGTTTCCGCAGGTTGTATGGGCGATTTTATGTAAAGACGTGTAGGCGTTTGGCTATGAACACGTTTAAAACTGTCCGTCACTCAGCGTTTAATTGTCTTTTGATTCCTTGGCGTCCATCTCTGCGTTGCGTTCGGCAACGCGTTTACGCTGTTCATCAGTGAGTTCGACTTTGTTGGCGGTGTCACGCAGGGTCATCAGCCCGCCTACGATGGCACCAATAGCAACGATCAGAATTAACCAGGCATACCAGGGCATAAATCTCTCCTTGAATGGGCGCGCTGCCGAGCAAGAGGTTGCTCATTGCCTCGCCATTGATAGATGTGAGTGCAGTCAGGCGTCAGTGGTTCAATTGTAGGCCGCTTATCCCGCCATGCCCTTTAATTGTTGGACGATGACTAAAATCGCGAATTTACGATCATCGGGTGCCGGTAAGCGGCTGGTTCCGCTACAATGCGCGCCGATTTCGACCTGCCTGAGAACCCGCTAATGTCCGACTGCCAGACTCCTATTATCGTCGCCCTGGATTTCCCAACGCGTGACGCCGCATTGAAACTGGCTGATCAGTTGGACCCCAAGCTGTGCCGCGTCAAAGTGGGCAAAGAATTGTTCACCAGTTGCGCCTCTGAAATTGTCGGTACATTGCGAGACAAGGGCTTCGAGGTATTTCTGGACCTCAAATTCCATGACATCCCAAACACCACTGCGATGGCGGTTAAAGCTGCTGCTGAAATGGGCGTTTGGATGGTCAACGTGCATTGCTCGGGTGGCATGCGCATGATGGCTGCTTGCCGTGAGGTGCTGGACAAGCGTTCAGGTCCTCAGCCGTTGCTGATTGGGGTCACGGTGTTGACCAGCATGGAGCGTGAAGACCTCGCGGGCATCGGCCTGGATATCGAGCCGCAAGAGCAAGTGCTGCGTCTGGCAGCTCTGGCACAAAAAGCCGGTATGGACGGTCTGGTGTGCTCGGCGCTCGAAGCGCAAGCGCTGAAGGCAGCTCACCCGTCATTGCAGTTGGTGACGCCAGGTATTCGGCCTGCGGGCAGTGCGCTGGACGACCAGCGCCGCATCTTGACGCCACGTCAGGCGCTGGATGCCGGTTCTGACTATTTGGTGATCGGCCGTCCGATCAGCCAGGCCGCAGATCCGGCCAAGGCATTGGCGGCGGTGGTCGCCGAGTTGGCGTAAACCCGCTTTGGGGCAGCGGTGTAGTCGGGTGTGACAACTATACCGCTGTACTCGGGTTGAGCCGTGCTGAGCACTGGACCGCAGCCTCGTACCTCGTCAACTCTCAGAGCACGAGGTTGCGTGTCAGACCTTCAATATGAGCTTGCCGAAGTTTTCGCCGTTAAACAGCTTCATCAGCATTTCAGGGAAGGTTTGCAGTCCCTCGACAATGTCTTCTCTGCTTTTGAGTTGGCCTTTGGCTAACCATCCCGCCATTTCTTGCCCGGCTGCACCATAGCGATCGGCATAGTCCATCACCACAAAGCCCTCCATGCGTGCGCGATTGACCAACAGCGACAAGTAGTTCGAAGGCCCTTTTACGGCCTCCTTGTTGTTGTATTGGCTGATGGCACCACAGATAACGACGCGAGCCTTGAAGCTCAAACGGCTGAGTACGGCATCCAGAATGTCGCCGCCTACGTTGTCGAAATACACATCGACGCCTTTAGGGCATTCACGTTTCAGACCTGCGAGCACGTCTTCGTTTTTGTAGTCGATAACCCCGTCAAACCCCAACTCGTCAATCAAGTAGCTGCATTTCTCTTTGCCGCCAGCGATGCCTACTACACGGCAGCCTTTGAGTTTGGCGATTTGCCCGGCAATGCTGCCCACGGCACCCGCAGCGCCAGAGATCACCACCGTGTCGCCTTCTTTGGGGGTGCCGACTTCCAGCAGGGCAAAGTAGGCGGTCATGCCGGTCATGCCCAGCGCGGACAAATACACGGGCAGTGGCACCAGAGTCGGGTCGATTTTGTAGAAGCCTCGAGGTGCGCCCAGAAAATAATCCTGCACGCCCAGCGCGCCATTGACGTAGTCACCTACGCTGAAATCGGGGTGTGAGGAGGCAATCACCTTGCCCACGCCCAACGCACGCATGACCTCGCCCAAACCGACGGGAGGAATGTACGACTTGCCTTCGTTCATCCAGCCGCGCATGGCGGGGTCAAGGGACAAATACTCGTTTTTGACCAGGATATGGCCTTCGACGGGCTGGCCCACGGGGATTTCTTGATAGGTAAACGTGTCGCGAGTTGCTGCACCGACGGGGCGTTTAGCAAGCAGGAATTGGCGATTGGTCAGGTCAGTCATGGCAAGGAGTCTTCAAAAAGGCAAAGGCTGTTGATAGACGCTCTTGGCTTTGACCGCAAGTAAATGCGTGATGACGAATGTTTTTTTATCAGTTTGGATGATGTTGCTGGGCAGGGTTTTATCACTGCGATAAATACTTCTCGGGCTGTCGATGCGCAGCGCACTTCGATAAGGATAAAAATAATGAGCATGACATTTGCGGGCCGCGTAGCGGTCGTGACGGGTGCAGGGGCGGGCATCGGCAAAGCGACAGCCCTGGCATTTGCCGCTGAAGGGTTATGTGTAGTGGCCGCCGATGTAGACGTTCATGGTGGGCAAGAGACGGTCAGGCAGATCCAGGCCGCTGGCGGCATCGCCCTGTTTGTGCGCTGTAATGTGACCCTTGAAGCGGATGTCAAACAGTTGATGGAGCAAACCGTTAACACCTACGGGCGTTTGGATTATGCGTTCAATAATGCGGGCATCGAAATTGAGCAGGGCCGTTTGGCTGACGGCACGCAGGACGAGTTCGACGCGATCATGGGGGTTAATGTCAAAGGCGTGTGGCTGTGCATGAAGTACCAGTTGCCCTTGATGGTGGCGCAGGGCGGCGGCGTCATTGTCAACACCGCGTCAGTGGCCGGTTTGGGCGCGGCACCGAAAATGAGTATTTATTCGGCATCCAAACATGCGGTGAT
Source organism: Pseudomonas sp. TWR3-1-1 (assembly GCF_049896545.1). Classification (NCBI taxonomy): domain Bacteria; kingdom Pseudomonadati; phylum Pseudomonadota; class Gammaproteobacteria; order Pseudomonadales; family Pseudomonadaceae; genus Pseudomonas; species Pseudomonas sp. TWR3-1-1. Next base: position 103,873 of record NZ_JAFCUO010000011.1, on the reverse strand, counting down.
AGGCCTGACCAAGTCGGCGGCGATTGAGTACGCGAAAAAAAGCATCCGGGTGAATGCCATCTGCCCTGGGGTGATCGATACCGACATGTTTCGCCGTGCCGGCGAAGCAGATCCGCGCAAGGCGCAGTATGCAGCGGCCGTGCATCCGATGGGGCGCATTGGCACTGCCGAGGAAGTGGCCAGTGCCGTGTTGTATCTGTGCTCTGACGGTGCGGCCTTTACCACGGGCCATGCACTGGCGGTGGATGGCGGAGCACTGGCGATCTGATAACCCGCTGCAGGCTCAAGCACGCTTGCGCCTGCACGCGTGTGGCTTATCGGGTTTTCCAGCTCAGGATCATCAGCGTCAAAACCCCTGCGACAATCCCCCAAAACGCTGAACCCACCGAGAACAGGGTCATGCCCGAGGCGGTGACCATAAATGTGACCAGTGCGGCTTCACGCTCTTTGGATTCGTTCATGGCGATGGTCAGGCCGTTCATGATTGAACCGAACAATGCCAGAGCGGCAATCGACAGCACCAACTCTTTTGGAAACGCCGCAAACAGCCCGGCCAGCGTTGCGCCGAAAATACCGGCAATGCCGTAGAAGATTCCGCACCACACGGCGGCGGTATAGCGCTTTTTGGGGTCTTCGTGGGCGTGCGGACCGGTGCAGATGGCGGCGCTGATGGCCGCGAGGTTGATGCCATGTGAGCCGAAGGGCGCCAACAGTAATGAAGCGATACCGGTCGTGGTAATCAGCGGCGACGCGGGCACGGTGTAGCCGTCTGCGCGCAGTACGGCAACGCCGGGCATGTTTTGCGAGGTCATGGCCACAACAAACAGCGGGATGCCGATACTGATCGTCGCGGCCAGTGAAAAGGACGGCGTGGTCCACTCGGGGATCGCCACTTCGAGGGCGAAATCCTTGAAGTCCAACAGCCCCAGTAACCCGCAGATCAACGTGCCCACCAGTAATGACCCCAGCACGGCATAGCGGGGGGACAGGCGCTTGACGATCAGGTAGGTGATAAACATCCCCAGTACCAGTGCGGTCTGGTGCTGGGCCGCGACGAATATTTCGCTGCAAATTTTAAACAGGATGCCCGCCAGCAGCGCCGAGGCGAGTGATGCAGGAATGCGTTTGACCAGGCGGTCGAAGCTGCCAGTCACGCCACAAATAATCACCAGCACGGCACAGGTGATATAGCCACCGATCGCGTCGGGGTAGCTGACGCCGCCCAAACTGGTAATCAGCAACGCAGCACCTGGCGTCGACCAGGCGATGGTGATCGGGGTGCGATAACGCAGTGACAAACCAATGCTGCAAATGGCCATGCCGATGGACAACGCCCAGATCCAGGACGATATTTGCCCGCTGGTCAGGCCCGCCGCCTGGCCTGCCTGAAACATCAGCACCAGGGTACTGGTGTAGCCGGTCATCATCGCAATAAAACCTGCGACCACGGCCGAAGGGGAGCTGTCTGCCAATGGCCGTAAGCGCGTATGAGTGGCATCCGTCATGAAGCTATATTCCTTGTTCTTTAAATAAGGGTGGTGCAGGGCGCCAGCCTAAACGCAAAGGTTACATGTCATTGCAATACAGCCGTGGCAGCAAAGAGCCGTACAGTCGTACTGGCAATCTGGGTTGTGTACAATGCGCGCTGTTTTTAAGTATTAATTCATTACCAGCGGCGCCCGTTTACGTACTAACGTAAAACCTCATCCGCCGCCGCTATCCCACACGAGACCTCATGAACGAACAGTTGCAGCCCCTCAAGAAACCCACCCGGGCAGGTAAGGCCGGTCGCACCGGAACTCAGGACGATATCGTTTACGCGCATATTTTTGAGGCCATTCTCGAACAGCGATTGGCGCCGGGCACCAAGCTGAGCGAAGAAGCGCTGGGTGAGATTTTTGGAGTGAGCCGCACCATTATTCGTCGCGCGCTGTCGCGTCTGGCCCATGAAGGGGTGGTGTTACTGCGCCCCAATCGCGGTGCAGTGGTGGCCAGCCCGAGCATTGAAGAAGCGCGTCAGGTGTTTTTTGCGCGGCGTCTGGTTGAAAAGGCCATTACCGAACTGGCTGTTGTACATGCCACTGCCGAGGACCTCGCCGATTTGCGCAAAATGGTGCAAGACGAGCGTGACAGTTTCTCGCGGGGTGATCGCGGTGCAGGTATTCGCTTGTCTGGCGAGTTTCACCTCAAGTTGGCAGAAGCGGCGAAGAACACTCCGCTGATCAGCTTTCAGCGCAGCCTGGTGTCGCAAACCTCGTTGATCATTGCCCAGTATGAAAGCGGCAACCGCTCGCATTGCTCTTACGATGAGCACATGCAGTTGATTGATGCCATTGAGGCGCGCAATGCCGAGCTGGCGGTGAGCCTGATGATGCACCACATGGATCACATCGACAGCAAGCTCAACCTCGACGAAGAGAGCGCCTCGGACGACTTGCACGCGGTCTTTTCGCATTTGCTGCAAACCAAGGGCAAGCCCTCACGGCCGTCGGTGAAGCTTTGATTTGCAGTCGCTGCTTTGGGCAGCGACTGCATTCAGGCATCGAGCGTGTAAACCCGTAGGCGTTGACGAGTAACACGAGGCCGCGACCGGGCGCGCAGCGGTCGAAAAAACCATTCAACGCGGTGGCGCAGATCCACCACCGTTCGAACGTCGCCTTCGGCAACTGCTACGCCAACCCCGGCCATTGTCTGTAGCGTGTTCGCTCAGCGCTGGTGCACCAGGTTGCCGGCCGCAAAGGTCTGTTGCACGGTGCGGTCGTCGCCCAGCGTCATCAGGACGAACAGCGTTTCAGCGATGTTTTTTGATTGCTTGAGGCGATAGCTCAGCAGCGGAGTCGCGTTGTAGTCCAGCACCAAAAAGTCTGCATCAGTGCCCGGTTGCAGGGTGCCAATGCGGTCTTCCAGGCGCAGCGCGCGCGCGCCGCCCAATGTCGCCAAATACAACGACTTGAACGGGTTAAGGCGCAGCCCTTGCAGTTGCATGACTTTGTAGGCTTCGTTCAGGGTGTTGAGCAGCGAGAAACTGGTGCCCGCGCCTACGTCGGTGCCCAGGCCGACGTTAAGTTTGTGCTTTTCGGCCATTGGCAGGTTGAACAGGCCGCTGCCCAAAAACAGGTTTGAAGTGGGGCAAAACGCAACTGCCGAGCCGGTTTCGGCCAGCCGCGCGCATTCTTCGTCACATAAATGCACGCCGTGGGCAAACACAGAGCGCTCACCCAGCAGTTGGTAGTGGTCGTACACGTCCAGATAACCTTTGCGTTCAGGGAACAGCGATTTAACCCATTCGATTTCCTGAAGGTTCTCGCTGATGTGGGTGTGCAGGTAAACGTCCGGGTATTCTGCGAGCAGTTTGCCTGCCAAAGTCAGTTGTTGCGGGGTGCTGGTCGGGGCGAAGCGCGGGGTGACGGCGTAATGCAGACGGCCCTTGCCGTGCCAGCGTTCGATCAGCTCCTTGCTCTGGGCGTAGCCGGTTTCTGCGGTGTCTGTCAGATAGTCCGGCGCATTGCGGTCCATCATCACTTTGCCCGCGATCAGGCGCAGGTCCAGACGCTGTGCGGCTTCAAACAGTGCGTCAACGGATTGCGGGTGCACGCTGCCAAACACCAGTGCGGTGGTGGTGCCATTACGCAACAGCTCTTTGAGGAACACGTCCGCCACTTCTTGCGCGTGGGCTTTGTCTGCGAACTGGCTTTCGCACGGGAAGGTGTAGGTGTTGAGCCAGTCGAGCAACTGTTCTCCGTAAGAACCAATCATGCCGGTTTGCGGGAAGTGGATGTGGGTGTCGATAAAGCCGGGGGTGATCAGGGCGTCGGTGTATTCAGTGACGGCCACCTCAGCCGGCAAGGTGGGCAACAACTCGCGGGCGTTGCCGACGGCTTTGATCTGGCCGTCGTCAACGATCAGCAAGCCGTCCTCAAAATATTCATAGGACGCTTCGATGCCGACCTCGGCCGGGTCGGCGATGCTGTGCAGGATGGCGGCGCGGTAGGCTTTACAAGTCATCATGTTTCTCAGTTCGTGGCTTGGCTGCGTCGCGAGGACGGCAGCACTCTTTTAATGGGTTCGACGCTGGCACTCGGTTGGCTGAAGTGGGCGTTGTAGGTGGCGATAATTTCGCCGGCGATGGAAATGGCGATTTCAATCGGCAACTTGCCTTTGACTTCGCTCAAGCCCATCGGGCAGCGCATACGCTGCAAATGAGGGGCGCTGATGCCTCTGTCGCGCAGGCGGTGCTCGAACTTCATGCGTTTGGTTTTGGAACCAATCAAGCCGAAGTAGGTGAAGTCATTGCGTTTGAGCAGGGCTGCGCTGAGTTCCAGATCCAGGGCGTGATTATGCGTCATGACGATGCAGTAGCAACCCGCTGGCAGATCATTGACCTCATCCACCGGTTCATCAGTGATGATTTTTTGCACCCCCACCGGGATGTCGGCTGGGAACTCCTGCTCGCGCGAGTCAATCCAGCGTACCCGACACGGCAAGCTGGCGAGCAGTGGCACCAGCGCCCGGGCCACATGGCCTGCGCCAAACACAGCGATCTGCGCCTGCACCTGGCCCATGGGCTCGAATAACAACACCGCCACGCCGCCGCAGCATTGTCCCAGGCTGGCGCCGAGGCTGAAGCGTTGCAGGTGCGTGTCGGGCTGACCGTTGTTCAGCCGCTCGCGGGCAATTTGCATCGCCTTGTATTCCAGATGGCCACCGCCGATGGTGTCGAAGGTTTGCGTGGCGCTGATGACCATTTTCGAACCGGCATTGCGCGGGGTTGAACCTTGTTCTTCGATGATGGTGACGAGCATGCACGGTTCGCCGCGCAGCTGTAAGTCGGCCAGGGCACTGATCCAGTTATGCATGCTGTTCATCCTGCGCCGTAGGGGCTTGTTGGGTGTGCTTGCGCATTTGCTCGCAGCCCCAGAGCACACGCTCCGGCGTGGCCGGTGCGTCGATGTCGGGTTGCACGCGGTAGTTGGCCAGGCTGGCCACTGCGTCCTTGATGGCGCACCACGCGGCAATACCAAGCATGAACGGTGGCTCGCCCACGGCTTTGGAGTGGAACACCGTGTCTTCCGGGTTTTTGCGGTTCTCGACCAGTGTCACGCGCAAGTCCAGGGGCATGTCCGCAACAGCGGGGATCTTGTAGCTGGCGGGGCCGTTGGTCATCAACTTGCCTTTGGCATTCCACACCAGCTCTTCCATGGTCAACCAGCCCGCGCCCTGAATGTAGCCGCCTTCGACCTGGCCGATGTCGATGGCCGGGTTCAATGAGGCGCCAACGTCATGCAGGATATCGGTGCGCAACATTTTGTATTCGCCGGTCAGCGTGTCGACGATCACTTCTGCACAGGCCGCGCCAAACGCGTAGTAATAAAACGGGCGCCCACGTGCCTGGCTGCGGTCGTAAAAGATTTTTGGCGTTTTGTAGTAGCCGGTGCTCGACAGTGATACCTGGCCGAAATAGGCCTGTTGGATCAGCGTCTCAAAACTCAGTAGCAGCTCGCCGACAAGCACCTGGCCGTTATGGAAAATCACCTCCTGCTCACTGACCGCGTACGTGGCGGCAGCGAAGGCGATTAAACGCTGCTTGATGATTTCAGCCGCATTCTGCGCGGCCTTGCCATTCAGATCAGTGCCGCTGGAGGCTGCGGTGGGCGAGGTGTTGGGTACTTTGTCCGTATTGGTCGCGGTGATCTGTACGCGGCTGATGTCCACTTGAAACACTTCGGCAACCACTTGCGCGACCTTGGTGTTGAGGCCTTGGCCCATTTCGGTGCCGCCGTGATTCAAGTGAATGCTGCCGTCGGTGTAGACATGGATCAACGCACCCGCCTGATTGAGAAAGCTGGCGGTGAACGAAATGCCGAATTTGACCGGCGTCAGCGCCAGGCCCTTTTTCAGGTACGGGCTGCTGGCATTGAACGCCTTGATCGCTTCACGCCGTTGCGCGTACTGACTGCTGGCTTCCAGGTCGGCGGTCATTTCATCCAGCAGGTTGTGCTCAACGGTCTGGTAGTAGTGGGTTTCGTTGCGTTCGGTCTTGCCGTAGTAGTTGATTTTGCGCACGGCCAGCGGATCAAGCCCAAGATGGCGGGCGATATGGTCCATGACCTGCTCGATGGCCACCATGCCTTGCGGGCCGCCAAAGCCGCGATACGCGGTGTTGGAGGCGGTGTTGGTCTTGCAGCGATGGCCATTGATCGTGGCGTCGCCCAGGTAATAGGCGTTGTCGGCGTGGAACATTGCGCGGTCGACAATGGAGGCAGACAAATCGGGTGAATAGCCGCAATTGCCTGCCAGCTCCAATTGAATGCCTTGCAAGCGCCCGCGTGCGTCAAAGCCGACATCGTATTCGACGTAAAAGGGGTGGCGCTTGCCGGTCATCTGCATGTCTTCGACGCGGGGCAGGCGCATTTTCGCCGGTTGGCCGGTGATGCGCGCTACCACGGCGCACAGGCACGCGGGGCTGGCGGCTTGCGTCTCTTTGCCGCCGAAACCACCGCCCATGCGGCGCATGTCGACGACGACTTTGTTCATCGACACGTCGAGGACTTCCGCGACTAATTTCTGGACCTCAGTGGGGTTTTGCGTTGAGCAATACACGATCATGCCGCCGTCCTCGGAGGGCATGACCGATGAAATCTGGGTTTCGAGGTAGAAGTGTTCTTGTCCGCCAATGTGCAACGTGCCTTGCAGGCGGTGCTCGGCATGTGCCAGTGCGTTTGCCGAATCGCCTCGCCGATGGGTGTGGCTGTCGAGCACAAAGTGTTTTTTGCGCAAGGCCTCGACCACGTCCAATACCGGCTCCAGGTCTTCGTATTCGATGATGGCGGCCATGGCGGCGGTGCGGGCGGTGTCGAGGTCACACGCCGCTACGGCCAGTATTGGTTGCCCGACGAACTCCACCGTGTCGATGGCTAAAAGCGGGTCGCCGGGCAGTAGCGGGCCGATGTCTTTAAGGCCGGGAATGTCGTGGTGGGTGATCACCAGGCGCACGCCGTCGATGGCGTAGCATGGCGAGGTGTCGACATGGATGATTTTGGCGTGGGCGCGGTCTGAAAGACGGGCATACACATGCAGTTGATTGGGGAATTCCAGACGGTCATCAATGTACTGCGCTTCGCCGCACACATGCTTTTGGGCACTGTCGTGCTTGACGCTGCGTCCGACACCGGTTTGCAGGTCTTGCTCGAACAGGGCCAGCAATTGGGCTTGGGACGGCTCGATCTTGTGATGGTTAGACATAAGCCGTCACCCGCGTTTGAAGGTCTGGGGTTTGCAGTTCGATGAAGTATTTACGCAGCAGGTTTTGCGCGCTCAGCAGCCGGTATTCCTTGCTGGCGCGAAAGTCCGACAGCGGGGCGAAGTCTTCGGCCAATGCGAGGCAAGCGCGCTCAAGGTTGTCGTTGTTCCAGTGAGCGCCATTGAGCACGGCTTCACAGGCCGTGGCGCGCTTTGGCGTCGCGGCCATGCCGCCGAAGGCGATCCGCGCTTCGTTGACCACGCCCTGACTGATGCGCAGGTTGAACGCGGCGCAGACGGCGCTGATGTCGTCATCCAGTCGTTTGGAGACTTTATAGGCGCGAAAGGTGGCATCGACGGATGCGCGGGGAATGATGATTTTTTCGATGAATTCGCCTTCTTGGCGCGCCGTCACGCGGTAATCAATAAAGTAGTCCTCAAGCGCCAGGGTGCGGCTCACTTCGCCTTTGCGCAGAACCAGGCGGGCGCCGAGTGCAATCAGCAGCGGAGGGGTGTCGCCAATCGGGGACGCGTTGCCAATGTTGCCGCCCAAGGTGCCCTGATTGCGGATTTGTAGCGAGGCGAAGCGTTGCAGCAATTGGCCAAAGTCGGGGTATTCACTGTTGAGCGTGGTGTAGGCGTCGGTCAGCGAAACGGCGGCGCCGATTTCGATTCGGTCTTCGATGTACTCAATGCGCTTCATTTCGGCCACGTTGCCGACGTAAATCATCACCGCCAGTGGACGGTGCAACTGGGTGACCTCCAGGGCCAGGTCTGTGCCGCCTGCCAACAAGCGCGCTTGTGGGCAAGCGTCATACAGGTCGGCCAGGTCGTTGAGGGTTAATGGCAGCAGGCAGCGCTTGTCGCCGCTGTTGAGTTCGTCTGTGCGGGTGGGGGTGATGGCTTTGAGGGCGGCGATGGTCTCGCGCTCGCGTGCATCAAACTGGTCGCTGCTGCGCTGCGAACAGGCGCGTTCGGCGGCGGCCAGAATCGGCCGATAACCGGTGCAGCGGCACAGGTTGCCGGCCAGCGCTTCGTGGGCTTGATGAGTGTCGGGTTCGGTGCTGTTTTTTTGCAGCGCGAACAGCGACATCACAAAGCCTGGCGTGCAAAACCCGCATTGCGAGCCGTGGCACTCAACCATGGCGCGTTGCACGCTGTGCAGTTCGCCTTGATGCTTGAGGTCTTCGACGCTGATCAGTTGCTTGCCATGCAGGGTCGACATGAACGTCAGGCAAGCGTTGATGCTGCGATAACGCAAGCGCTTAGTGCCGTGTGAATCGGTGTGCAATTGGCCGATTACCACGGTGCAGGCACCGCAGTCGCCGCTGGCGCAGCCTTCCTTGGTTCCGGGTTTATGCAGGTGCTCACGCAGGTAATTGAGCACGGTCAGGTTGGGGTTCAGCGCGTGCTCGGTACGCAGCGTCTGGTTAATCAGGAACTGGATCACGGAAGGCCTCGCAAAATCATTATTGTTATCGAGCGGGATGGGCTGAATTTAGTCATAACTGACTCGCGGGTCAAGAAAATGAGTGCGGGCTACCAAAACGACAGTTTTGGGAGGGTAATTACCCAGTTATTTGCTTAAATCGTGCCAAATTCTGCGTCCCGGGCACTCCGCTAGTACGTAGCAAGTGCGCTACACTGCGCCGCTTGCACTGATCAAAGATTTTGAAGGTAAAACATGACGTTCAAGGCGCCGGACAGCCTCGCCGAGCAAATCGCTCATCACCTCGCCGAACGGATCATTCGTGGCGAGTTAAAGCCTGGGGAACGCATTCAGGAACAGAAGGTGACGCTGGCGCTCAATGTCAGCCGCGGCTCTGTGCGTGAGGCATTGTTGATCCTGGAGCGTCGGCACTTGATCGCCATCCTGCCGCGGCGCGGTGCGCATGTCACCGAACTGACTGCGCACAAGGTGCAGAGCCTGTGCACGTTGATGAGTGAGTTGTACATCTTGCTGGGTAATGCAGTGGCGCAGCGTTGGGCCGTTCAGGCTGACTTGGGCCCGTTCCTGCAAATTCAGCAGCGCTTGAGCGCCAGCCTTGAGCGCCAGGACATCAGCGCGTTTGTCGAAGACAGCTTCAATGTGATGCGCGCGGCGTATCCCTTCGCCAACAATCCGTACTTGCAGGAAACCGTAGAAAATCTGCACCCGGCCATGAGCCGTGCCTATTACCTGGCACTGGAGCAGCGCAAGGCCGCGATGAATGAATTCCTCACCTTGTTCGCCCAGTTGCTCGACGCGGTGGTCGCCCGCGACCTGCCGCGCATTCGTGTGGTGCTGAGCAGCTATGCCCAGCGCAGTTGTGATCTGGTGTTGTCTGCCTTGACGGTTGCCTGAGCGTGCGTCTCAAGTGCATCAAACTGGCGGGTTTCAAGTCTTTCGTCGATCCGACCACGGTTAACTTCCCCAGCAATATGGCGGCGGTGGTGGGGCCTAATGGTTGCGGCAAGTCCAACATCATCGACGCCGTACGCTGGGTAATGGGCGAAAGCTCAGCCAAAAACCTGCGTGGCGAGTCGATGACCGACGTCATCTTCAATGGCTCAACGACCCGCAAGCCCGTGAGTCAGGCCAGCATCGAGCTGGTGTTTGATAACTCGGACGCCACCTTGCTGGGCGAATATGCGGCTTACGCCGAGATTTCCATTCGCCGCAAAGTGACCCGCGACAGCCAGACCACCTACTACCTCAATGGCACCAAGTGCCGGCGTCGCGACATCACCGATATCTTCCTTGGCACGGGCCTTGGGCCGCGCAGCTACTCGATCATCGAGCAAGGCATGATCTCGAAACTGATCGAGTCCAAGCCCGAAGACCTGCGTAATTTCATCGAAGAGGCGGCAGGCATCTCCAAGTACAAGGAGCGCCGACGCGAGACCGAAAACCGTATCCGTCGCACCCATGAAAACCTCGCGCGTCTCACCGATCTGCGTGATGAGCTGGGGCGTCAGCTTGAGCGCTTGCATCGCCAGGCCCAGTCCGCCGAGAAGTATCAGGAATATAAAGCCGAAGAGCGTCAGCTCAAGGCGCAACTGTCAGCCCTGCGCTGGCAGGCACTGAACGAGCAAGTTGGCCAGCGCGAAGCGATTATCGGCAATCAGGAAGTCAGCTTCGAAGCCCTGGTGGCCGATCAGCGCAACGCGGACGCGAGTATCGAGCGCCTGCGTGACGGGCACCATGATCTGTCAGAGCGCTTCAACTTGGTGCAGGGGCGCTTCTATTCCGTGGGCGGTGACATTGCCCGCGTTGAGCAAAGCATTCAACACGGCCAGCAGCGTTTGCGCCAGTTGCAGGACGACTTGCGTGAGGCTGAGCGTTCGCGGCTCGAAACTGAATCGCATTTGGGTCACGACCGCACGCTGCTGGCCACGCTGGGTGAAGAGCTGGCGATGCTTGAGCCCGAGCAGGAACTGACCAGCGCTGCCGCCGAAGAGGCCGGAGCCGCGCTCGAAGAGTCCGAAGTCACCATGCAAGCCTGGCAAGAGCAGTGGGATGCTTTCAACCTGCGCAGTGCCGAGCCGCAGCGCCAGTCCCAAGTGCTGCAAGCGCGCATTGCGCAACTGGAAACCAGCATGGAGCGGGTGGCTGAACGTCAGCGTCGTTTGGGGGAAGAGCGCGCCTTGCTCGCGGCTGACCCGGAAGACGCTGCCATTCTGGAGCTGAGCGAGTGTCTGGCCACCAGCGAATTGACTCACGAAACGTTGCAGGCCACTGAGGACCAAGTGGTTGAGCGTCTGGAACAGGTGCGACACGACCTGCAACAAGCCACACACAATCAGCAACAGGCTCAGGGTGAATTGCAGCGGCTCAATGGCCGTTTGGCATCGCTTGAGGCCTTGCAGCAAGCCGCGCTGGACCCGGGCACGGGCACCGCACAATGGCTGCGCGAGCACCAGCTCAGTCAGCAGCCGCGTCTGGCTGAAGGCCTGAGCGTTGATGCGGGCTGGGAGCTGGCTGTCGAAACCGTGTTGGGTGCTGATCTGCAAGCGGTGTTGGTCGATGACTTTGCGCGGTTCGATCTGGCAGGGTTCGCACAAGGCGACTTGCGTTTGTTCAGTGCAGGCACACCCTCACAGGGCATGGCGGGCAGTTTGCTCGACAAGGTTGAGTCGACGTTCGACCTCGCGCCTTGGCTGGGGCAGGTCAAGCCGGTTGAGACCCTTGAGCAGGCGCTGGCACTGCGTGCGCAACTGGCAGACGGGCAAAGCCTGATCAGCCGAGACGGCTATTGGGTGGGGCGCAATTTTCTGCGTGTTCGCCGTGCCAGCGAAGCTGAGAGCGGCGTGCTGGCCCGTGGCCAGGAAATCCAGCGCCTTGAGCTTGAGCGCGATGAGCGCGAAGCCACGTTGGCAACCCTCGAAGCGCACTTGCAGCAGTTGCGTGAGCAACAGCTGGCGCAGGAAGAGGCGCGTGAGCAGGTGCGCCGTCGCTTGCAGGACGAGGCTCGGCAGCAGGGTGAGATCAAAGCCAAACTCTCAGCCAGCAAAGCCAAGGTCGAGCAACTGACCCTGCGCCGTCGGCGTCTGGATGAAGAGCTGACTGAACTGGGTGAGCAGCGCACCGTTGAACATGAACAGGTCGGTGAGGCGCGTCTGCACTTGCAGGATGCGCTGGATGCTATGGCGACAGACACCGAGCAGCGCGAGCTGTTGCTGGCGCAGCGTGACAGTCTGCGCGAGCGTCTTGATCGTGTGCGTCAGGATGCACGCCAGCACAAGGATCACGCGCACCAATTGGCGGTGCGCCTGGGTTCGCTCAAGGCTCAGTACGATTCCACGCGCCAGGCCCTTGAGCGCCTGGAGTTGCAGTCCGAACGCCTGAACGAAAAACGTGAACAACTGAACCTCAATCTGGAAGAGGGCGAAGCGCCGCTTGAAGAACTGCGCCTCAAGCTCGAAGAACTGCTCGACAAGCGTTTGAGTGTGGATGAAGAGCTTAAAGTCGCCCAAACCGCGCTTGAAGATGCCGATCGTGAGTTGCGCGATGCCGAGAAGCGCCGCAATCAGGCCGAGCAACAGTCGCAACTGATCCGTGGTCAGCTTGAGCAACAACGCATGGAGTGGCAGGCGCTGACGGTGCGGCGTACCGCGTTGCAAGATCAGTTGCTGGCTGACGGCTATGACTTGCACGGCGTGTTGGCCACGTTAAGCAACGAGCTCAATGAGCAGCAGGCGCAAGAAGAATTGGAACGCATTGCAGCGCGAATCCAGCGCTTGGGTGCGATCAACCTTGCAGCCATCGACGAGTACCAGCAGCAGTCCGAGCGAAAACGTTATCTGGATGCACAGGATGCGGACTTGGTCGAAGCGCTTGAAACCCTGGAAAACGTCATTCGCAAGATCGACAAAGAAACCCGCAGCCGCTTCAAAGACACCTTTGATCAGATAAATGGCGGTTTGCAGGCCCTTTTCCCAAAAGTTTTCGGCGGAGGCAGCGCTTATTTGGAACTGACGGGCGAAGATTTACTCGATACAGGGGTAACGATCATGGCGCGCCCGCCAGGCAAAAAGAACAGCACCATCCATTTGCTGTCGGGTGGCGAGAAGGCATTGACCGCGCTGGCGCTGGTTTTTGCCATCTTTAAATTGAATCCGGCCCCGTTTTGCATGCTCGATGAAGTGGATGCGCCGCTGGATGACGCGAACGTCGGGCGCTATGCCCGTCTGGTGAAAGAGATGTCCCAGACGGTGCAATTCATCTACATCACCCACAACAAAATCGCCATGGAAATGGCCGATCAGTTGATGGGGGTGACGATGCATGAGCCTGGCTGTTCACGTCTGGTCGCGGTTGATGTCGAGGAGGCAATGGCAATGGTCGAAGCTTGAGCTATAAGCAAGTAGGGTCAAAAATTTCTGCTGGTAGGAATTTTCCTTTGCGCTTGAGTGATTTGTATCGTGCGCATGTAGCTTTGTTGGCATAGCTCAATGCGACAGACGGTGTAAAGTTATCTTTGGTCGTGCTAATTTAGCGTCTAATTTTTTTGTACGTGGGTAAAACGCCATTCAGAACATAGAGTTGGCGCCACGTTTTAAAGGGCTTTAGGCTCTTCTTCATAGAATCATTTTTTAGGGGCAAGGGATTACATGGAAATCGGTCTGCGCGAGTGGCTGATCGTCATCGGCATAGTGGTCATCGCCGGTATTCTTTTTGATGGCTGGCGCCGGATGCGCGGCGGCAAGGGCAAACTTAAGTTTCGCCTTGACCGCAGCTTTTCCAATGTGCCGGACGAGGAGGAGACCAGCGCCGAGTTGCTGGGCCCTTCACGTGTTCTGGACACCCCGAACCATAAAGAGCCGCAACTCGATGAACATGACTTGCCGTCCGTGAGCATGCCGGCGCGTGAGAAGGGTGCCAAGCGCGGCAAGCGGGGTGGCGAGCCAAGCCAGGGTGACTTGAACCTGAACCTCGATCTTGAGGATGACGGCCCGAGCCTGAGTGCCCGTGATGACTTCGCGCCTGAAGCCAAGCCTGCCCGTGGTCGTGCAACCTCCAGCCCGTCCATGTCGGCGGTGGTTGAAGACAAAGAGCCGCAACCCGCTGCCGAAGAAGTGCTGGTCATCAGCGTCATCAGTCGTGATCCGGCGGGCTTCAAAGGCCCTGCGCTGTTGCAGAACATTCTTGAAAGCGGTCTGCGTTTTGGCGAGATGGATATTTTCCACCGCCACGAAAGCATGGCCGGTAACGGCGAAGTGCTGTTCTCGATGGCTAACGCCGTCAAGCCGGGCGTGTTTGATCTGGACGACATTGATCTGTTCAGTACCCCGGCCGTCAGTTTCTTCCTCGGCTTGCCAGGCCCGCGTCATCCCAAGCAGGCGTTTGATGTGATGGTCGCTGCTGCACGCAAACTGTCGCAGGAGCTTAATGGCGAGCTTAAAGATGATCAGCGCAGCGTGTTGACCGCGCAGACCATCGAACACTACCGTCAGCGCATCGTTGAGTTCGAGCGTCGCGCACTGACCCAAAAGCGCTAAACCTTGTGGGAGTCAGCCTCTTTGCTCCCGCTCAAACGCGAATGAATCAACTCAAGAGCAGCCACGGCTGCTCTTTTGCATTGTGAGAGAACACCCCATGACTGCCGCCCATACTCGAATCCTGGCGCTGCGCGCTGAACTGGACCAGCACAACTATCGCTATCACGTCCTCGACGAGCCAAGCATCCCGGACGCTGAATACGATCGCCTGTTTCGCGAGCTCAAGGCGCTGGAAGCTGAGCATCCGCAGTGGATCACCCCTGATTCACCGACCCAGCGGGTCGGCAGTGCGGCGTTGTCGGCCTTTACGCAAGTGCGACATGAAGTGCCGATGTTGAGTTTGGGTAACGCCTTCGATGAATCGGACATGCGCGAGTTTGACCGGCGCGTGCAAGAAGGGCTGGATTTGCCTGCCGCTGATTTGCTGGGTGGCGGCGCCGAGGTTGAATACAGCTGTGAGCCCAAACTGGACGGCCTGGCGGTGAGCCTGCTTTACCAGGATGGGCATCTGGTACGCGGTGCCACGCGGGGTGATGGCACCACGGGCGAAGACATCAGCGTCAATGTGCGCACCGTGCGCAATATCCCGCTCAAGCTGCACGGCAGCGGCTGGCCCGCAGTGCTGGAAGTGCGTGGCGAAGTGTTCATGTCCAAGGCCGGATTCGACCGTTTGAATGAAGCCCAACTGCAAGCGGGTGGCAAGACGTTCGCCAACCCGCGTAATGCGGCGGCCGGCAGCTTGCGTCAACTGGACTCCAGGATCACCGCCAGCCGCCCACTTGAATTCTGCTGTTATGGATTGGGGCAAGTCTCGCAAGAGTTTGCGGATACCCACATCGGTAACCTTAAGCAACTACAGCAATGGGGCATGCCCATTAGTCATGAGCTGAAACTGGCCAAGGGCATTGGCGAGTGTCTGGATTACTACCGCGACATTGGCGAACGTCGTGCGGCGCTGCCTTACGAGATCGACGGGGTGGTGTTCAAGGTCAACAGTTTGGCCTCGCAGCGCGAATTGGGTTTTCGGGCGCGTGAGCCGCGGTGGGCGATTGCGCACAAATTCCCGGCAATGGAAGAGCTGACCCAATTGCTGGATGTGGAGTTTCAGGTGGGCCGTACCGGTGCAGTGACCCCCGTCGCTCGCCTCAAGCCCGTCAAGGTGGCTGGCGTGACGGTATCCAATGCGACATTGCACAACATGGATGAAGTGGCGCGTTTGGGGCTGATGATTGGCGATACCGTGATCATTCGTCGTGCGGGGGATGTGATTCCGCAAGTGGTGCAAGTGGTGCTCGAACGCCGTCCAGACGACGCTCGCCCTGTGCACATCCCCCAAAGTTGCCCGGTCTGCGGTTCCCATGTTGAGCGCACACAACTGATCAAGCGCAGCAAGGGCCGTGAAACCGTCAGCGAAGGCGCGGTGTACCGGTGTGTGGGGCGTCTGGCCTGCGGTGCGCAACTCAAACAGGCAATTATTCACTTTGTTTCGCGCAGAGCGATGGACATCGAAGGTCTGGGTGAGAAAAGCGTTGAGCAGTTGGTGGATGAGGGGTTGGTGCGCTCGCCAGCGGACTTGTACATCCTGAGTTTCGAACAGATCGTCGATCTTGAAGGTTTTGCCGAGCTATCGAGCAAGAATCTGTTGGCTGCGATTGCCGACAGCAAGCGTCCGACGCTGGCTCGCTTTATCTATGCATTGGGTATTCCAGATGTAGGAGAAGAGACGGCCAAGGTGTTGGCGCGCTCTCTGGCCTCGCTTGAGCGCGTACAGCGTGCGTTGCCGCAAGTGCTCACGTATTTGCCGGATGTCGGTCTTGAGGTGGCGCACGAGATCCACAGCTTCTTCAGTGATGAGCATAACCGGCAGGTCATCAGCCAACTGCTGGAGCGCGGGCTTGAGTTGCAGGATCAAGGCGATCTGGGCGCCGAATTTGCAGCCAGCACCACGTTGGGTGGTTTGATCGACAAACTGCACATTCCGTTTGTTGGGCCGGGTGGTGCGCAAAAACTCGCCGACAAGTTCGGCTCGCTCCAGGGCGTGATTGATGCTGACTGGCTGGATATGCGCCAAGCCTTGCCGGAAAAACAGGCCAAGGCGGTGCGTGAGTTTTTTGACAACCCTGAAAATGCCCAAGTGGCACTGGCGATCGAGGCGCAACTGCGTGATTTCGGCATGCATTGGCACAGTGAGAAAAAAACCGTCGCCGGGTTGCCGTTAGCGGGTCAGACGTGGGTATTGACGGGTTCGCTGGAGTTGATGAGCCGCGACGTCGCCAAGGACAAGCTCGAAAGCCTGGGCGCTAAAGTCTCGGGTTCGGTGTCGGGCAAGACGCACTGCGTGGTGGCGGGGCCGGGTGCCGGCTCCAAGCTGACCAAAGCCAATGAGTTGGGCCTCAAGGTGCTGGATGAGGAGGCGTTTGTCGCGTTTTTGAGCGCGCAGGGCATCGCGCTCTGACGCAGCGCTGGCGAAGGTAGCGTGCGACAGCGCAGGAATCGGACGCGATCTGCGCGAGCGGCTACGGGGTGAGGATGAAAAATCCAAGTGCTTGAGCCTGTTCATTTTTTTATTCTTGAATAGGCGGTTGTAAGTTTTCCTCAGACAGGTACAATGGCGCCGTTCGCTGCTAGGCGAACGTTGTTATGGTGACCCTATCGGTCCCTCCGCAACGATTACCCGTGAACCTGGTCAGATCCGGAAGGAAGCAGCCACAGCGGGAACATTGTGTGCCGGGGTGTGGCTGGTGGGGTTGCCTCCATTTCAAAATCTCCTTTTTTCCTTCGTAAGAACACGACCGAGCTATCGGACTTTTCGTGATTTTTTGCTGTGGATGATCGTTTTTCAGGGCGTTTTAGCCTTTGGAGTGACAAGGGTGCTGTCTGCTCTTTGAAACTAAATGGGTGTGTCTGGCCTGATCTCATATATCGAATATGTCTTTCGAATGCATTTATATCGTCTACATTTCTAACCAGCAGGCTGTTTATTCGCTCAGGGTATAGGTGGGGTAAGTCCTCGACGTGCAGGTTGTTGTGTGGGGTACTTTGCTGCGTTATTTGAATGTATTACCTGACCTGTTTGATTGGTTATTAATTTTTAATAAGGTCGTATTTTTTTATTAAATGGAACTAGGGTGCCGATCTTTTTAGGAAGTTGTCTTTAGGACGATTCCTAAAGTTAAGGGGCGGTGCGATATGCATGCGTGGGCCTCTCAAGCCCCTTGGTTAAAACCGCTGTAAGCCTTGGTCGGCAGGGATGAGGCGTATTCGTCTATTACTATTAGGCGTCCATTTAGTGTGTTTCGTTTTTTGTGCTTAAAATAGCCGTGTGATTAACTAAGGGTGTTGTCTTGCGGGGTGTGTGTTGTTTTGTCGCGTCGTTTGATGACTTGCAAAATTGAAATTAGTTTGTAGAATTGCGCTACTTTTTGATCTTCTTCAAGCCCGTGCCTGTTCAAGGATGTTGGGTGCTGTTGTGCGTCTGCTTAATGCTTTCTGGAGCCTATTAAGTGTGTTTGCGGCGAGCCTTGGGGTTGTTCTTTTTTTATATCGGCGCGTGCGAGCGTGCTGTCCACAGGTGGAGTTTTACCGTGCGCATTAACCTTCCCGTGAGCGGTGTTGAACAAACTTTTCCGGACCATCAACGGCTGATATCCGCCACTGATGTTCATAGCCATATCACCTACTGCAACGCCGAATTTGCAGCCATGAGTGGCTTTGCACAGGATGAGTTGATTGGCAGCACGCACAATCTGGTGCGACACCCGGACATGCCCGCGTCCGTGTTCGAATTGATGTGGCGCTACCTCAAGGCCGGTAAAAGCTGGATGGGCGTGGTCAAGAACCGCTGTAAAAATGGCAACTACTATTGGGTCAGCGCTTATGTGACGCCGATTCTTGAAGACGGGCGTGTGGTGGGCTATGAGTCGGTGCGGGTCAAGCCTACCCGTGAGCAAGTGGCGCGGGCCGAAGCCTTGTATGCGCGCTTGCGTGAGGGCAAGCCGGCCGTGTCCGGGTTCCATCGCGCGACTCAAAGTGCCAGCGTCCTGCTACTGCCGGTGACCGCCGCAATTGTTTCGATTGCCAGTGCATACGTCCTCCCGGCTTTGGCCGCGCAGAGCCTCACTGCCGCCCTGTTTGTGGGGGTGGGTATCTGGGGTCATTCACGCGTCGGCCAGCAATTCAATCACATCGTTAATGCTTCGCCCGATGCGTTTTCAGACCCGGTCAGTGCGATGGTTTACAGCGACTCGCAGGGTGGCGTTGCGCAACTGCACATGATTTTGATCAGCGAAGAAGCGCGTTTAAAAACCGCGTTGACCCGCTTGCTGGATCTGGCCAATCAAATGGCAGAAGCGGCCGCTGACTCCAGCCAGTTGTCGAGTGATACCGAAAGTGCCTTGTTGCAACAGCGGGCTGAGACAGACATGACGGCCGCCGCCATGACTGAAATGGCCGCGTCCATATCCGAGGTGGCTGTGCATGTGCAGCACACGGCGGCTGAAGCGAATACCGCCAATCAGTTGGCAGAAGAAGGCAGTCACGTGGCCGGTACCACGCGTGATGCCATCCAGCTGCTGGCCAATACGGTGAACCAGATCAACGCTGCGGTGGGTAATCTGGCGGGGCAGACCCAGGAAATCATGGCGGCCGCTGGCATGATTCGGGCGATTGCCGACCAGACCAACCTGCTGGCACTCAACGCTGCCATCGAAGCCGCGCGTGCCGGTGAGCAAGGGCGCGGGTTTGCGGTGGTCGCCGATGAAGTGCGGGCGCTGGCAGGCAAGACCCGCGAGTCGACCGAGCAGATCCAGGGCATCATCGAAAACCTGCAAGTGGGTGCTGTTGAGGCGGTAAATATCGCCAGCCTGGGTATTCAGGAGGCCGAACAGGGGGTGCGTCAGGTGTTGCAAGCGCAAGAGGCGTTGCAAGGCATCCGTCAGGCGGTAGAGCGCATCACGGACATGAGCCAACAAATGGCGGCAGCTTCGCAAGAACAGTCCTACGTGGCCGAGGATGTGTCACGCCAAATCAACAACGTGGCGCAAACCGTGCAAAATACCGCGCAAAACGCCAATGCGGCAGTGGTTCGCGGCGGTGAACTCAAGCGAATTTCTTCGGGGCTGCGGGCCTTGGTGGATCGTTTCAACCGGTAATGTGCAAGGCAGTGAATGAATCATGGACGATATGTACCGCAAGGCAGTGGATGCTGCTGCGATTTTTTCCGAGACCGACCTGAACGGCCGGATCACCTACGTCAACGAGCAGTTTTGTGAGGTGTCAGGTTATCCGCGCGAAGAATTACTGGGTGCCAATCACCGGATTCTGAACTCGGGCTTTCACCCGCCCGAGTTCTTCATCGGCATGTGGCGCACTATTGCCCAGGGGCAGGTGTGGAAAGGTGAAATTTGTAACCGGGGCAAGGATGGCACCGTTTACTGGGTGGACAGCACCATGGTGCCGCTGGTGGATGAGTCCACCGGCGAGGTGCGCAAATATTTGTCGATCCGCTTTGATGTCAGCGAAAAGCGCCAATTACTGCACACCCTGCAATGGCGGGTGGGGCACGACGTGCTCACCGGGTTGCCGAACCGGGCGTATCTGTCGGAGCTGTTGAACCGCGCGCTGGAGTTCTCTCGGGCCGAGGCCATCCCGTTGGCGGTGTGCATGCTCGACCTGGATGGCTTCAAGGCGGTCAATGATGGCTACGGTCATGCCAGTGGCGATTTGTTGTTGATCGAAGTGGCCAAGCGGTTGAAAGGCATCATGCGGGGCGAGGACGTTGTCGCGCGGCTGGCAGGCGACGAATTCGTGCTGATTTTGCGCCATGTACGCGATGCCGATGAGCTGCGCGGCGCCATGCAACGCGTACTGGCCGCCATCTCGCAGCCTTACACGGTGTGCGACAAAACCCTCAGTGTGTGCGCAAGTATCGGCGTCACCCTCTATCCCCCTGACAATGAAGATGCGGGCACCTTGCTGCGCCACGCGGATCAAGCCATGTACGTGGCCAAACAAAGTGGCCGTAACCGCTTCCATTTGTTTGATGTACTCAAAGGGCGCGAGATCAAGGCGACGCATCAGCAAGTCGAGCGCGTGCGTCAGGCACTGGCGGCGGGGGAGTTGTGTTTGCACTATCAGCCCAAGGTCAATATGCGCACCGGTGAAGTGGTGGGTTTTGAAGGGTTGTTGCGCTGGCAGCACCCGAAAAAAGGCCTGGTGCAACCCGCAGATTTTTTACCGGTGATCGAGCAGACCGATTTGATCATCGACATCGGTGAGTGGGTGATTGCCCAGGCCATTGAGCAAATGCACGCATGGCAGGGCCAGGGCGCGCATTGGCCGATCAGCGTCAATATCGCGGCCCGGCATTTCCAGCGGGCGGATTTTGTCGAGCGGCTTAAAGTGTTGCTGGCCAGGCATGCGGATGTCGCGCCCGAAAAGCTTGACCTGGAAATCATCGAATCGACGGCCATCGAAAACATGCAGCATGTCAGTCAGTGCCTCGAAGCGTGTCAGGCATTGGGCGTGCGTTTTTCACTGGATGATTTTGGCACCGGCTATTCGTCTCTGAGTTACCTCAAGCGTTTGCCGACCCAAACCATCAAAATCGACAAGTCTTTTGTGCGCGATATTTTGCATGACAAGGACGATCTGGCGCTGACCGTTGCCGTGGTGGGACTGGCGCGGGCCTTTGGGCGAAAAGTCATCGCCGAAGGGCTTGAAAGCGAAGCGCAGGGCAGTTTGTTGATGCATCTGGGGTGCGAAGTGGCTCAGGGCTATTTCATTGCACGGCCGATGCCGATTCGCGACGTAGCCAGTTGGGTGGCCAGTTTCAAGCCGCCCACCGCCTGGTTGCACCAGGCCTGCGCTTAAGTCCTCAAGGCGCGGAGGGCGTGGTATAGCGGGCGATGATGCGCTCAATCTCGCCCGAATCGCGCATGTTCACCAAGGTGTCGAGGATCCGCCCGGTTGCCAGGTGCGGATCGTTACGCACCATGCAGCTCAGCCGTTGTTCCTGGATCAGCGCCACGCTGTGCAGTTGATCCGTCTGTTGGCGGCTTTTATTGACCCAATCCAGCGCCCATTGATTGCTCACGGCGTAGTCAAAACGCCTGGCAATCAGCATTTGCAAGACTTGCTCCTGGCTGCGGGCGTCATCGCGGTGCAGCTTTGCCGCGTCAAACAAAGGCTGCAATGAGGGGTAGGTGTAGCTCAGCACCGTGCCGATCGCTTGCTGGGGCAGCGTTTGCACGTTGACCGGGTTGAGGTGTTTGCGCGTGCTGACCAATACATCGCGCTGCTCCAGAAGCGGTTCGCTCCACAGGTAGTTGCGGGCACTGTTGCCTACCCAGGCGGGTGCGACAAAACAGCGAATATCCACTTCGCCATGCTCCATTGCGCTCTGCACCCGTGCTCGGGCCAGGACTTGGAACTGCGCGGGTTGCCCGAGGTGGTGTGCCAGGCTGAGTATCAGGTCATAGAGGATGCCTGAGGTGGGTTGGCCGTCTGTGACCTCGATCATCGGCATGGCCCAGCTATCGGCTATCGCCACGCGCAAGGCAGCCGAGTGAGCTTGACCGGTCATCACCGCGAGCAGCAAAGCACACAGGATCAAACGCATACAGTCTCCGCCAGGTGGCCTGAGAGAGCTAAATAGCCCGCTAGAGAGCAGCATAGTCAGAATAGGCGGCCACACCGGATGCAATTTTGGCTTTGCTCCGCTAGCATTAGCGCCTTCTGCTTTTCAGACGCGACGGTTATCAATGAGTTATCAGGTTCTTGCACGTAAATGGCGTCCGCGCTCGTTCCGCGAAATGGTCGGCCAGACCCATGTGCTCAAGGCTCTGATCAATGCCCTGGACAGTCAGCGCTTGCATCACGCCTACCTGTTTACCGGTACCCGTGGCGTGGGCAAGACCACCATTGCGCGGATCATCGCCAAATGCCTGAACTGTGAAACAGGTATCACCTCGACCCCGTGCGGCGAGTGTTCGGTGTGCCGCGAAATCGACGAAGGCCGGTTTGTTGACCTGATCGAGATCGACGCCGCCAGCCGCACCAAGGTCGAAGACACCCGTGAGCTGCTCGATAACGTGCAGTACGCGCCGAGCCGTGGGCGCTTCAAGGTCTACCTGATCGACGAAGTGCACATGCTCTCCAGTCACTCGTTCAATGCGTTGCTCAAAACCCTTGAAGAGCCGCCGCCCTACGTCAAGTTCATCCTGGCGACCACCGATCCGCAAAAGCTGCCAGCGACCATTTTGTCCCGTTGCTTGCAGTTCTCGCTCAAGAACATGACCCCTGAGCGTGTGGTTGAGCATTTGAGCCACGTGCTCAGTGTCGAAAACATCCCTTTTGAAGATGACGCGTTGTGGTTGTTGGGCCGTGCAGCCGACGGCTCGATGCGCGATGCCATGAGCCTGACCGATCAGGCCATCGCATTTGGCGAAGGCAAAGTGCTGGCGGGCGATGTGCGCGCCATGCTCGGCACGCTGGATCACGGCCAGGTGTTTGACCTGTTGCACGCCTTGATCGAAGGCGATGCGCGCGCGCTGCTTGAAGCCGTGCGTCACCTGGCCGAGCAGGGGCCTGACTGGAACGGCGTGCTGTCAGAAATCCTCAACGTGTTCCATCGCGTGGCCATTGCCCAGGCATTGCCTGAAGGCCTGGACAACGGCCACGGCGACCGCGACCGGGTGTTGGCGCTGGCCAGTGCTCTGCCCGCCGAAGACGTGCAATTTTATTATCAGATGGGCTTGATTGGCCGCCGTGACTTGCCACTCGCGCCCGACCCGCGAGGTGGCTTTGAGATGGTGCTGCTGCGCATGCTGGCTTTCCGCCCCGCAGGCACCGCGGATGCGCCCAGTCAGCCGCTAAAGCCAGTGGGGATCAGCCAGGCCACAGTTGATTCCACCTCACCTGTGGCGGCGACTGCGACTGCGACTGCGCCAGTCGCTGCGCCTGCACCTGAGGCAGCTGCGCAACCTGCACCGACGCCAGCCCCTGTGGTGGAGGCAGCGGCGCCTGTGGTTGCCGAAATCGACTTGCCCTGGAACGAACCATCTGCGCCAGTGATTGAGCACGAGGCGCCCCCTGAGCCGGTGCTGGACACCGTCAGCGAGCAGCCAGAGTTGCCGCCGATGCCGTTGCCGACTCCGGACAGCGTGGTGCCGGACGCTCCCGAGTGGAGCGCGGCGCCGATGCCGCAGCCAACACCTGAGCAGGTCGACGCCGCGTTGTCGGGCATGGACCGCGATGACGAGCCGCCACTGGACGAAGATTACATTGAACCGGACATGGACTCGGCGGCTTACAGCTACCTCGACGAGTTGGCCAGTGAGCATGCGGCGCAACCTGCGCCAGAGCCTGAGCCGCTGCCTGCTTCCATGCCAGCGACGGGCCTGGCCCTTGAATGGCTGAACCTGTTCCCCCAATTACCGGTATCGGGGATGACGGCGAGTATCGGTGCCAACTGCACGCTGATCGCGGTCGAGGGCGATGACTGGCTGCTGCACCTTGACCCGGCACACAGCGCACTGTTTAACGCGACTCAGCAGCGTCGGCTCAATGACGCGCTGAACCAGCACTTGCAGCGCACCCTCAAGGTCACCATCGAGCTGATCAAGCCTGAGCAAGAAACCCCGGCGCAAGCCGCTTCACGTTTGCGTGCCGAACGTCAGCGCCTGGCCGAAGAATCGATTTATGCGGACCCGCTGGTCCAGCAAATGATTAAACAGTTCGACGCCTCGGTGCGTGACGATACGATCCAACCTGTCGACGTCATCGAGGCTCAGGCCTCTTGACGCAGGGTCAACCCTTACAGCTCGTGGCCGATAGGGCCATGAGTACATTGTGCAAATACAGATTGAGGTGATTCCCATGATGAAAGGTGGCATGGCCGGCCTGATGAAGCAGGCGCAGCAGATGCAAGAAAAAATGGCCAAGATGCAGGAAGAGTTGGCCAACGCAGAAGTCACCGGCAAGGCCGGTGGCGACATGGTGAGCGTGGTGATGACCGGTCGTCACGACATCAAGCGCGTGAGCATTGACCCAAGCCTGCTCGAAGGCGTGAGCGACGATGATCGCGAAGTGCTGGAAGACTTGTTCGCGGCAGCGGTAAACGACGCTGTTCGCAAGATCGAAGCCAACAGCCAGGACAAAATGAGCGGCGTGACCTCTGGCATGCAATTGCCACCGGGCATGAAACTGCCGTTCTAAAGCCCTTTAAAAAAGCCAGGCCGATCGCGCCTGGCTTTTTTTTGCCCGCGTACCCGCAGCCGCAGGCGGCGTCTGATTGCGAAGCGATCATAAACCTGAGCCAGCACACTTGCTGAACCGCTTCAATCGCAGCCTCGTACTGATCATCAGAGGGCACAGCCTGGCTGCCCACGTCAGCGTGTCTACAAGATTTGACGCTGTTCCATACGGCGGGTATAAACCGCCTCTCGTTGTTTTGTCGGACTTTTCCTTATGAGCTTTAGCCCCCTGATTCGCCAACTGATCGATGCCTTGCGCACTTTGCCGGGGGTTGGTCAAAAGACCGCGCAGCGCATGGCCTTGCAGTTGCTGGAGCGTGATCGCAGTGGCGGCTCGCGTTTGGCGCTGGCACTGAGCCAGGCGATGGAGGGTGTTGGGCACTGCCGACTGTGCCGCACGCTGACCGAAGATGACTTATGTCCGCAATGCGCCGACGTGCGTCGTGACGACACGCTGCTGTGTGTGGTGGAAGGGCCGATGGACGTGTATGCCGTTGAACAAACCGGTTATCGAGGGCGTTATTTCGTACTCAAGGGGCACTTGTCGCCGCTTGACGGCCTGGGGCCTGAGGCGATTGGCATCCCGCAACTGATGGCACGCATTGACGGGCAGGGCAGTTTTACCGAAGTGATTCTGGCCACCAACCCGACCGTCGAAGGTGAAGCCACCGCGCACTACATTGCCCAGCTGTTGAGCAGCAAAGGCCTGATCGCATCGCGCATCGCACACGGTGTGCCGCTGGGTGGCGAGCTGGAACTGGTGGATGGCGGGACGCTGGCGCACTCATTCGCCGGGCGTAAACCCATCGCCCTGTAACGTCTGAGGCGCAGCGCGAGGCGATCGTAAACGTTGGTCTGCTGCACCACGTTGAGTGGTTTTACGACGACTTTATCGCCGATCGCAGCCTCGTGTTACTCGTCAGCGCCTACAGGTTTATGCGTGCGATACCGACAACGGTGCAAGTCATCACGCGCTTGTTTCAGGGCGTTATTGCGTCAGTGAAAATGCGGTCAGGCTGAAGGTTGGTACGCCGATGTCGTTCAGGCGCTCAGAGCCGCCCAGTTCCGGGAGGTCGATAATGGCCGCCGCTTCGAACACCGTCGCGCCCATGCGTCGCGCCAGAGTGGCCGCCGCGATCAACGTTCCGCCCGTGGCAATCAGGTCATCCACGATCAGCAGCGAATCCCCTTCGCACAAACTGTCGGCATGCACTTCCAGAAACGCTTCGCCATATTCCGTTTGATAGCCTTCGGCTAGCACGTTGGCGGGCAGCTTGCCTTGCTTGCGAAACAGAATCAGAGGCTTGTTCAACTGATGGGCCAGCACCGAGCCAATCAAAAAGCCACGCGCATCCATCGCTCCGATGTGGCTGAAATCAGCTTCGACATAGCGTTCGATAAAGGTGTCGGCGATCACGCGCATGGCGCGCGGCGATTGGTAAAGCGGGGTAATGTCACGAAAGATCACGCCCGGCTTGGGGAAGTCAATGACCGGGCGAATCAGGGATTTGAGGCAAAAGTCGTTGAAGACCATTAGGCAGATGTCCTGGCATGCGTTAAGCGCGCCAGTATAGTCGCTATTGGCCTGTTTTAGACTTCCATGGCGCCGCCAGCGAGGGCGCACAGTTGAATCGGATCAAGAATGTGGATTTCTTTGCCTTCGGCGGCCAGCAGTTCATTTTGCTGGAAGCGGGTAAAGACGCGCGAGACGGTTTCTACCGCCAAACCGAGGTAATTGCCGATTTCGTTACGCGACATGCTCAAGCGGAACTGATTGGCTGAGAAGCCGCGTGCACGGAAGCGCGCCGACAAATTCACCAAAAAGGTGGCAATGCGCTCATCAGCGGTTTTTTTCGACAGCAACAGCATCATTTGCTGATCGTCACGGATTTCACGGCTCATCACACGCATCAATTGGCGACGTAGCTGAGGCAGTTGCAGCGCCAGTTCGTCCAGGCGCTCGAAAGGGATCTCGCACACCGAGGTGGTTTCCAGTGCCTGCGCCGAGACCGGATACGTTTCGGTGTCCATGCCCGACAAGCCGACCAGCTCACTCGGCAAATGGAAACCGGTGATCTGCTCTTCGCCACTGTCGCTCAAGCTGAAGGTTTTAAGTGCGCCAGAACGTACTGCGTATACCGAGCCAAACGTGTCGCCCTGGCGAAACAGGAACTCGCCTTTTTTCAGCGGGCGGCCTCGCTTGACGATCTCATCCAACGCATCCATGTCTTCCAGATTCAACGAAAGTGGCAAACAAAGAGGGGCCAGGCTGCAATCCTTGCAGTGAGCCTGGGTATGAGCGCGCAGTTTTACTGGCTCGGACATTTCTTAAATCCTTGTGGGAAAACACACATAAGACGCAAGGGTACCCCAGCTAAGGAGTCGAGGCCAGCGCGCCATTTCAGAGCGTTGAGCTCAAGATATGCAGGATTTGGCCGACACAATTGTTATCGCTTAACCACGGGAGCAGGGAAGATGTCGTCGATGGGTGGAATTACCGTTAGCCAGAGTGGCATGTTGCCAGTCTACGAGCGGACCAAGATTAGCGAAGTGGCGCCTGCTGCCGACAAAGCGCCCAAGCTGGATGCGGACACCGGTGCGCCTGTTGAAGGGGTCAAAGTGACGATCTCGGGGGCCGCCCTGAAGACCGCGAGCGCTCAGAAAAGCCAGGACAATGACATTGCAGAAAGTGGCTTGTCTGATCAGGTGCAGAAAATTCTGAAGATGATTCGCGAACTCAAAAAGCAGATCGCCGAGAAGCAGGCGCAGTT
This sequence comes from Pseudomonas sp. TWR3-1-1, assembly GCF_049896545.1. Lineage (NCBI taxonomy): Bacteria > Pseudomonadati > Pseudomonadota > Gammaproteobacteria > Pseudomonadales > Pseudomonadaceae > Pseudomonas > Pseudomonas sp. TWR3-1-1. The sequence continues at coordinate 76,629 of NZ_JAFCUO010000011.1, read as the reverse complement.
GCAGCAAGTAATGACCAACAAGAGCCTTAGCCCTGAGCAAGCCAATGCCCAGGCCAGTGCGCTGCAATCAGCCATTTCTGTGCTCAATGCCGCATTGATGACGGCCATTTCAAGCCTGAACGAAGCCATGAAGGACTCGAGCGCGGACGACGCGGTCAAAGCCTCTTCATTGGCGGCGAAGTAGCGGTTAAATCACGCGCGAAAAACGCTGGCGGTTTTGTTGCTCAAGGTAGGCGTCAAACACCATGCACACCGAGCGCACCAACAACCGCCCAGCGGGCAGTACCGTCAATTGGTCACTGTCCAGAGCAATCAGGCCGTCGGCTGCCATTTTTTCCAAGGCCGGCCACTGGGCCGCAAAATACCCTCTGAAGTCGATATTGAATGCCTGCTCAATGCGCGCAAACGGCAAGTGCAGGTTGCAAATGATTTGCTGAATGACTTCGCGTCGGAGTCGGTCATCCTGGTTACAGATCAAGCCACGACTGGTGGCGAGCTGAGCGCTGGCCAAACTGTTTTGATAGTGCGTGATGTCGCTGTGGTTCTGGCAGTACAGGTCGCCGATCTGGCTGATGGCCGAGACGCCCAGCCCAACCAGATCGCAATGCCCGTGGGTGGTGTAGCCCTGGAAGTTGCGCTGCAAGGTGGCTTCTTCCTGAGCGATGGCCAGTTCGTCATCGGGCAGCGCAAAGTGATCCATGCCGATGTAGCGATAACCCGCTTTGAGCAATTGCTCAATGGTGTTTTCCAGCATCTGCAACTTGGCAGCGGGGGTGGGCAGGTCGCTGACATCGATCCGCCGTTGGGGCATGAAACGCTCGGGTAAGTGCGCGTAGTTGAACACCGACAAACGGTCTGGTTGCAGGGTGATGACTTCATCCACGGTGCGGGCAAAGGCTTCAGGTGTTTGCTTGGGCAGGCCGTAGATCAGGTCGATATTGATCGAGCGAAACTGCAGCGTGCGCGCGGCATCAATCACGGCGCGGGTTTCTTCCAGGCTTTGTAAGCGGTTAACGGCTCGCTGTACCTGCGGATCGAGGTCTTGCAGGCCGATGCTCACGCGGTTGAAGCCCAGCTCACGCAACAGGCCCATGGTCGACCAGTCGGCTTCGCGCGGGTCAATTTCGATGCCGTAATCACCCGAATCATCGTCGTGCAAATTGAAATGCTGACGCAGCTTGGCCATCAATTGGCGCAGTTCGTCATGGCTGAGAAACGTCGGTGTGCCGCCGCCGAAGTGCAACTGTTCGACCTTTTGTTTGGGGTCGAGGTGGCAGGCAATGAGTTGTATTTCTTGCTCCAGACGTTGCAGATAAGGTTGTGCGCGGCCTCTGTCCTTGGTCACGACTTTGTTGCAGGCGCAGTAATAGCAAATGTTCGCGCAGAACGGCACGTGGACGTACAAAGACACAGGGCGCAACGCTTTGCGGCTTTCGCGCAAGGCGTGCAGCAGATCAAACGGGCTGACCTGGCTGTTGAACTGCATCGCTGTGGGATACGAGGTATAGCGCGGTCCGGCCATGTCGTAACGGCGAATTAAATCTGAGTCCCAACGAATGGCGTCGAGCATGCGGGCATTCCCCCGGGATGGCTGGCAATGAACGCGAGTCTAGGGGGTGGGTCACTGTTGCATCTTGATTTGCATCAAGAGCTGTGCTTGGCGGGCAGGTTCTCGCGGGTGCCTGTAGCCGCTGACGAGCAGCACCCGTTTAGCCATCCGATGCGGTGCTTGCAAGCCACCGCAGTCATAGGGTTTACGACGGTTACGCACTCGGACGTCGCCTTTGCCAGCGGCTACGCGAACCGGGTTAATCGCATGCCTAAACCCTGTAGCCGCTGACGAGCAGCGCGAGGCTGCGTCCGGCTGCACAGCAGTCGTAAAACCATTTGTCGAGGTGAACCAGGCCTGCGTCACGCGCGCAGGTTTAATGGCCCATCAGCCAATGCTGGTGCGGGCCGGGCAGGGTCCAAATACCAAACAGGATCACCAGCAACCCGCCAGCCATGCGCACGCTGCGCTTGCGCAGCAGCGCCGTGACGCGTTCAGCCGCCAGCCCGGTGGCAAGCAACACCGGCCAGGTGCCCAGGCCAAACGCAAGCATCAGCAGCGCACTGTCGGTCGCACTGCCCTGGCTGGCCGACCAGATCAGGGTGCTGTAAACCAGGCCGCACGGCAGCCAGCCCCACAGCGCGCCCAGCAATAAGGCGCGCGGCAAACTCGACACAGGCAGCAGGCGTGTCGCGAGTGGCTGGATATGTCGCCACAGCCCGCGCCCCAGGCTTTCGATGCGCGTCAGGCCGCTCCACCAGCCTGCCAGGTACAAGCCCATGCAAATCAGCAATACCCCGGCAAGGATGCGCATAAACAGCGCCGCCGGGCTGTTGGCAACGGCCCATCCCGCTAAACCGAGCAGTAAACCCGCCGCGGCATAGCTGAGGATTCGACCCACGTTGTAGGCCAATAGCAGCCTGAAGCGTCGGCTGCGTTGCTCTTTAGGAATGGCCAGCGTCAGTGCGCCCATCAGTCCGCCGCACATGCCCAGGCAATGGCCGCCACCCAGCAGGCCCAGAATGAGCGCAGATGCCAGAAGCGGTGCCAGCTCAAGCATGGGGAGGGGTCTTGTGGTCGGCTTCTTTGAGTGACGCGCTGGGCTGACCTTTGGCTTCTTCCACGGCGGCAGTGTGTTGTGGGTCCTGGTCATCAAACAGGATGCTGTGCGCCGGGCTGTCGAGGTCATCGTACTGGCCGCTGTCCACGGCCCAGAAGAAGATGTAGATGGCAATCGCGACAATCAGCAAGGCCGCAGGAATCATGACGTAAAGCGCTGGCATATGAGCTCCAGACGACCGGTTCAGGCCGGCAGCGGATGAGTGTCGAGGGTGGGCTGGGGGCTGACCGGCTTCGGCATGCGGGTCAGGCGCAAGGCATTGAGCACCACGGTCAGTGAACTGATGGACATGCCGACGGCCGCCCATACCGGTGTGATCCAGCCCAGTGCCGCAAACGGCAGCATAAGCCCGTTATACAGGCCCGCCCACAACAGGTTTTCGATAATAACCCGACGTGTACGCCGCGCGAGGGTGAATGCTTGCACCAAAGCCTCCAGGCGGTTTGACAGCAACACCGCGTCCGCGCTGGTTTTGGCCAGGTCGGTGGCGGACCCCATCGCCACGCTGATGTCTGCGGCCGCCAGTACGGGCACGTCGTTCACCCCGTCGCCGAGCATCAATACTTTGCGGCCCTGAGCATGCAGCTGTTGCAGCACGTGCAATTTGTCATCCGGGCGCAAGCCGCCCCTGGCTTCATCGATGCCCAGTTCAGCGGCCACGCTGGCGACCATGGGCGAGGTGTCGCCCGACAGCAGCAGTGTGCGCCAACCGCGTGCTTTGCAGGCCGCCAACAAGGCCGGGGCATCGGCGCGCAAGCGGTCATCCAGCACGAACCAGGCCAGCGGGCCGTGCGCATCGCCCAGCAGCAACCATTGGCCGGGTTCTTGCGGCATGTCAGGCACTGGGCTTTGGCTGATCTCGCACACGAAACCCGCTTGCCCGATGCGCAAGCGCTGCTCGCCCACCCGCCCTTCAAGGCCAAGGCCGGCGGTACTGAGCACATCTGAGGCGGCCAACGGTGCCCGGCCAAACGCACGAGCAATCGGGTGTTCGGAGCGGTTTTCCAGTGCGGCGGCCAGCCCCAGGCAGTGATCGCTGTCCAGGTCGCGTAAGGGGCGAATGGCGCGCAAGGCCAGACGGCCTTCGGTCAAGGTGCCGGTTTTGTCGAAAATCACCGTATCGATTTGATTCAGCCCTTCAATCACATGCCCGCGAGTTAGCAGCAAGCCCAGTTTGTGCAGGGTGCCTGTGGCGGCCGTGAGTGCGGTCGGGGTGGCCAGTGACAGTGCGCAGGGGCAGGTTGCCACCAGCATGGCCAGCACAATCCAGAAGGCGCGAGACGGGTCCAGCTGCCACCACAGCAGACCAATCGCCGCCGCTGCGATCAGCGAAAACAGCAGGAACCATTGCGCGGCCTTGTCGGCGACTTCGGCTAGGCGCGGCTTTTCGCTTTGCGCGCGGTCCAGCAAGCGCACGATGGCTGACAGGCGTGTGTCTTGGCCCAGGGCCAGTACTTCAATCGTCAGAGCGCCGTCGACATTCAGCGTGCCCGCCGTCACGGCATCGCCGATGATACGTGGCTGTGGCAAGTATTCGCCGGTCAGCAGCGACTCGTCGATGCTGGACTGGCCGTCCAGAATCTTGCCATCGGCTGGCAGAATGGCGCCGGGGTGAACCAGTACGTGATCGCCGACCTTGAGTTCGGTCAGCAGGATGCGTTCGCTTTGGCCGTCGCCGCTTAAACGCAGGCAAGAGGCGGGCAGCAGATTGACCAATTGCGCGGTGGCGGCGGCAGTGCGCTCGCGGGCGCGGCGTTCCAGGTAGCGACCGGCCAGCAGGAACAGGGCAAACATGCCCACGGCATCGAAGTACAGTTCGCCAATGCCGGTAATCGCAGTCCAGATGCCAGCGATGTAAGCGCCGCCGATGGCCAGCGACACCGAGACATCCATGGTCAGATGCCGGGTGCGCAGGTCGCGCATGGCGCCTTTGAAGAACGGCGCGCAACTGTAAAACACGATCGGCGTGGTCAGAAACAGGGCGACCCAGCGCAAGATGGTGTGCATCTCGGGGCTGAGGTCGATATTGAATTCGGGCCAAGTGGCCATCGTTGCCATCATGGCTTGAAACCACAACAGCCCGGCGACACCCAGTTGGCGCAAGGCCAGGCGATTTTCACTGGCCAGTTGCTCGGTAGCACGGTCAGCTTGATACGGGTGCGCGGCGTAACCGATGTGCCGCAGTTCGCTGAGCAGCTCACTGAGGGGCAATTGGCTGTCTGCCCAACGCACGTGCAGGCGGTGATTGGACAGATTGAGCCGCGCCTCGCTGACGGCTGGCAAAAGGCGCAGGTGTTTTTCGATCAGCCAGCCACACGCCGCGCAGCTGATGCCTTCTATCAACAGTGTGGTTTCGGCCTGCTCGCCGTCGTGCCTTACAAACGGTTTTTGCACGTCGGCGCGGTCGTACAGCGCCAGTTCTTCGAGCAGTTGCACAGGCAGCGCGTCGGGGTTGGCTGAAGCTTCGCTGCGGTGCTGGTAATAGCTTTCAAGACCGCCCGCGACGATAGCTTGGGCCACGGCCTGGCAGCCTGGACAACAGAACTCGCGGGTTTCACCGAGCACAATTGCAGTGAATCGACTGCCGGACGGGACGGGCAGGGCGCAGTGATAGCAGGGAACAGGAGTGGTCATGGCGGTCTGTCGCGAGGTTATGCGCTTGAAAGTACGTCATTGCGGGCACGCCCGCCCTTGCAGGGTTCGCGTATCCCTGCAAGGGCGGGCGTGGCCGCAACGGGTTTACTTCTTGTGGTCTTCAGCGCCTTGAAGCGGCTCGTCACCCAATAGCAGGTCTTTGTCGTGGCCGACTTCTTCCTCTTCAAACAGACGCCAGGTCTTGCCGTCTTCAACGCCCAGCAATTCAACGAAGCGACGTCCTTCAACCTTGTCATCCAGTTGGCCGATGTAGCGGCCCGGTTCCGACTCGCTTTGGGTCATTGCAATCTTGCGGTCTTTTTCTGGCTGAGTAGGTGAGATCAGGCTCAAATCAAGGGTTTTGGGCTGGCTGTTGCCTTCAAGCACGAGCACCACTTCGCCAGTCATGCCGTCCAGGTGCAGCTTGGCTTTGAGGTTCAGGTTCTGGCCCAGCAGCTCACGGTCCAATGAGCGATTGATGCCTTTGCCCGCTTCGTAATAGTTGTCGTTGACCAGGTGGTCGGGGTTGTTCACCGCAATGGTCACCATCGACAGGGTCAGCGTTACCGAGCACGCCAGAATGGCAATGATGATCCACGGCCACAGGTGTTTGTACCAAGGGCTGTAGGGTTTTGGTGCTGGCATGGCAAGGCTCTCTTATCTGATTTGTGGGCCGATGAAGCGGCTCTTGGCTTTAACGTTAATGTCGTTGTTGTCTGCATCTTTGAGGATGAAGAACACTTCGTTGGTGCTGGACGGTAGCGCTTCGGGTGCAATCGACAGTTCAACCGGCAAGCTGACGATATCGCCCGCGGCGACCTTGATCTCGCGTTTGCCTTGCAGCTTGAGGTCAGGCAGACCGGCGGCCTCCAGCACATACGTGTGGTCGTGTTGGTCCTTGTTCATGATTTTCAGGCTGTAAACGTTTTCGATCCGTCCTTCAGCGTTCTCGCGGTACAGCACGCGGTCTTTGCTGACATCGAAGCCCACCAGGCTGCGAGTGAAGAACGCGGCTGCCAACAGGCCCATCATGGTCAGCAGCACCAGTGCATAGCCAATCAGTCGTGGCCGCAACTTATGGGTCTTCTGGCCGGAGAGGTTGTGCTCAGTGGTGTAGCTGATGAGGCCACGCGGGTAGTTCATCTTGTCCATGATGCTGTCGCAGGCATCGATACAGGCGGCGCAGCCGATGCATTCGATCTGCAAGCCGTCACGTATGTCGATGCCGGTCGGGCAGACCTGCACGCACATGGTGCAATCGATGCAGTCGCCCAGCCCCATTGCTTTGTAGTCCGCATCTTTTTTGCGCGGGCCACGCACTTCGCCGCGACGCGGGTCGTATGAAACGATGAGTGTGTCTTTGTCGAACATCACGCTCTGGAAGCGCGCATACGGGCACATGTAAATACACACTTGCTCGCGCAGCCAACCCGCGTTGCCGTAGGTGGCGAGGGTGAAAAAGCCGACCCAGAAATAGGCCCAGCCATCGGCTTGGCCAGTGAAGAAGTCGATCACCAGTTCGCGGATGGGTGAGAAGTAGCCGACAAAGGTCATGCCGGTCACAAAACCGATGAGCAACCACAGGCTGTGCTTGCTGAACTTACGCAAAAATTTGTTGGCGCTCATCGGCGCCTTGTCGAGCTTGATGCGCTGGTTGCGGTCGCCCTCGGTGACCTTTTCGCACCACATGTACACCCAGGTCCAGACGCTTTGTGGGCAGGTGTAGCCGCACCACACGCGTCCTGCGTACACGGTAATGAAGAACAGGCCAAAGGCGGCGACGATCAGCAAGCCCGACAGCAGGATGAAATCCTGTGGCCAGAAGGTCGCACCAAAAATAAAGAATTTACGCTCTGGCAGGTTCCACCAGACGGCCTGATGGCCCCCCCAGTTGAGCCAGACGGTGCCGAAATACAACAGAAAAAGCCCGGCGCCGCCCACCATTCGCAGGTTGCGAAACAGACCGGTGAATGCGCGGGTGTAGATTTTTTCCCGGGCTGCGTAGAGGTTGACGCTTTCAGGTGCCTTCTTGGCAGGTGGCGTTACGTCGTGTACAGGAATCTGATTGCTCATTAGTGCGTCCCACGGCAGTGGAAAAATGCCACGACCAGTACGTGCCGGCCGCAGTCAGAAGGTGTTGCAGTGGCGTAATGATACGCCTGTGACTCTAGCTCAAGGGTGCGACCTTTGGTCGCGTTCCGAAAATCAACAAGTTGGTATAGCAGTTGTAACAAGTCGTGACACAGATCAATTGACTTCAGTCCAGGGCTGAGGTGCGCCAGTGCTCTGAATCAAGCCTCCCAAGGGTTCAAAACCGGGGCGCCACTGAAGGTAAAGTCTTTAGTGTTGCGGGTCACCACGGTCATGCCGTGTACCAGTGCAGTGGCTGCGATCAAGGCATCGCATTCATTGCAGCGGTCGGGCACATGCAAGCGGGCGCAGCGTCTGGCAACACTCGCGTCAATCGACAGCACGCGCCCGGCGAAGGCTGGGACTACATGGTGTTCAAGCCAGCTTCGCAAGGGGGCTGCCTGAGCAGGATCACGTCGTTCAAGGCGCAGGATTGCGGTTTCTAGCTCAAGCAGGGTAATGGCTGAAATGTACAGTTTATTAGCCGTAATGCTGCGCGCCCACGCCACGACAGCGGGCTCGGCTTGCTTAAAAAACGCGACTGAAACAAAACAGCCCCGCCAGCGATTGCTGACGGGGCTGTTTTTTCAGGCTTTAAACGGCTGCGTTATTCAGCTGCCTTGGCGTCTTCACCATGGGACAAGCTGTAAACGTAAGCGGCCAGCAGGTGAACCTTATCGTTCCCTTGCAGGTCGGCTTGAGCAGGCATCTGGCCCTGACGGCCGTAACGGATGGTCTGCTGCAATTGCGCAAAGCTGGAACCATAAATGAACGCGCCCGGATGAGTCAGGTTGGGTGCGCCCATCAGTGGATTGCCCTTGCCATCCGGGCCGTGACACACGGCGCAGTTGGTGGCAAACAGTTCCTTGCCTTTGGCCGGGTCGGCTTTGGCGCCTTCTGGCAATTTACGGCCATCCAGTTGGGTCAGTACGTAAGCGGCTACGTCGCTGACACCTTGTTCACCAATGACTTCAGACCAGCCTGGCATGACCGCATGACGGCCGCCCATGATCGTGGTCTTGATTTCTTCCGGGCTACCGCCCCAGCGCCAGTCGGCGTCGGTCAGGTTGGGGAAGCCGTAAGCGCCTTTAGCGTCAGAACCGTGGCACACCGAGCAGTTGGAGGCGAACAGGCGGCCACCCATCTTCAGCGCTTGCGGATCTTTAGCCACTTCTTCAATGGGCATGGCAGCGAATTTGGCGAAGATCGGACCAAACTTGGCGTCCGCCTTGGCCATTTCCTTTTCCCACTCGTGAACACCGGTCCAGCCCGTCTGGCCATTGGCAAACGGTGTTTCCTTTTGCGTGTCCAAGTGCTGGTAGCCCGGCAGCAGGCCTTTCCAGTTACCCAGCCCCGGGTAAAGTACCAGGTAGCCCAAGGCAAAAATCACGGTGCCCACAAACAACATGAACCACCATTTCGGCATCGGGTTGTCGTACTCCTCAATCCCGTCGTAAGAGTGCCCAACTGTCTCGTCAGTCTGCTCGCTGCGTTGGCCCTTTCGGGTGGCCAGCAACAACCAGGTCAAGGCGAAGATGGTACCCAGAGTGAGGACTGTGACGTACAGACTCCAGAACGTAGTCATTCTTTGTTACTCCTAGAAGCTTGCTCTTGCTCGACGTGCTTGATGGCTTCGGGATCATCCTTGAACGGCAATAAGGTTGCGTCTTCAAATTCTGACTTGCGTCGCGGGCTGAACACCCACAGCGCCAAACCGATAAAAGCCACCATCACGACGACAGTGCCCAGGCCACGAATCATCCCGATATCCATCTAGATCACCGTTTGCTTTTGATGATGGTGCCCAAGCCCTGGAGGTAAGCCACCAGTGCGTCCATTTCGGTTTTGCCTTTCACTGCATCCTTGGCGCCGGCGATGTCTTCGTCGGTGTAAGGGACGCCGAGCGTGCGCAAGACTTCCATTTTTTTCGCGGTGTCCTTGCCGTCCAGCTTGCGTTCAACGAGGAACGGGTAGGCTGGCATGACTGACTCGGGCACTACGTTGCGCGGGTTGTACAGGTGAGCACGCTGCCAGTCATCAGAGTAACGACCGCCGACACGGGCCAAGTCCGGGCCGGTACGTTTGGAGCCCCACAGGAACGGGTGATCCCACACGCTTTCACCGGCTACCGAGTAGTGGCCATAGCGTTCGGTTTCGGCACGGAACGGGCGAATCATCTGCGAGTGGCACTGAACGCAGCCGTTGGCGATGTAGATGTCACGGCCTTCAAGCTCGAGGGCAGGGCGCGGCTTCATGCCTTCGACGGGCGTGTTGGTCACGTCCTGGAAGAACAGCGGAACGATTTGGGTCAGGCCGCCAATACTGACGGCGATGACCATGAAGAAGGCCATCAGGCCAATATTCTTCTCGACTGTTTCGTGCTTCATCAGTGGGCTCCAACTACAGCGATCTTGGTCGCTGCTTCAGCTTCTACCGGGTTCGAGGCGCGTACGGTACGGAACACGTTATAGGCCATGAACAGCATGCCGCTGGCGAAGAAAGCACCGCCGATGGCGCGAACGATAAAGCCAGGGTGGCTGGCTTGCAGCGCTTCGACGAACGAGTAGGTCAGCGTGCCGTCGTCGTTGATGGCGCGCCACATCAGGCCCTGGGTGATGCCGTTGACCCACATCGAGGCGATGTACAGCACGGTGCCGATGGTCGCGAGCCAGAAGTGCGTGTTGATCAGGCTGGTGCTGAACATCGCTTTCTGCCCGTAGAGGCGAGGAATCATGTGGTACAGGGCGCCAATCGAAATCATCGCTACCCAGCCCAGCGCGCCAGCGTGAACGTGGCCGATGGTCCAGTCGGTGTAGTGCGACAGCGAGTTGACGGTCTTGATGGCCATCATCGGGCCTTCGAAGGTCGACATGCCGTAGAACGCCAGTGATACCACGAGGAAGCGCAGGATCGGGTCGGTGCGCAGCTTATGCCAGGCGCCCGACAGGGTCATCATGCCGTTGATCATGCCGCCCCAGCTGGGTGCCAGCAGGATGATCGACATCGCCATGCCCAGCGACTGCGCCCAGTCTGGCAGTGCGGTGTAGTGCAAGTGGTGCGGACCGGCCCAGATGTACAGGGTAATCAGTGCCCAGAAGTGCACGATCGACAAACGATACGAGTAGATCGGACGTTCAGCTTGCTTGGGTACGAAGTAGTACATCATCCCCAGGAAGCCGGTGGTCAGGAAGAAACCTACGGCGTTGTGGCCATACCACCACTGAATCATGGCGTCAGTCGCACCGGCGTATGCCGAGTAGGACTTGAAAAGACTCACAGGCAAGGAGGCGTGGTTGACGATATGCAGCATGGCCGTGACGACAATGAATGCACCGTAAAACCAGTTACCCACATAAATGTGCTTGGTTTTGCGCTTGGTAATAGTGCCGAAGAACACAATGCCGTAGACCACCCAGACGATGGCCAGCAGGATAGCCAAAGGCCATTCCAGCTCTGCGTATTCTTTGGTCGTGGTGTAGCCCAGCGGCAGCGTGATCAAGGCACCGACAATCACCGCTTGCCAGCCCCAGAAGGTGAAGGCCGCGAGGGTGTCGGAGATCAGGCGCGTTTGGCAGGTGCGCTGCACGACGTAATAAGAGGTGGCGAACAATGCACAACCGCCGAAGGCGAAAATCACCAGGTTGGTGTGCAAAGGACGTAGACGGCCGAAGGTCGTCCACTCAAGGCCAAGGTTTAATTCAGGCCACACAAGTTGTGAAGCGATGAAAACCCCGAGCCCCATGCCAAGGATCCCCCAGACCACCGTCATGATGGCGAACTGGCGGACTACCTTATAGTTATAAGCAGTCGGACTGATTGCTGTGCTCATTCTAAGGTTCCACGGTTTAGGTGTTTTATTAGGAGTAAAAATCGGGCGCAAGTATGTATAAAGCGTAGGGTTATTGCAACGCAGCATGACCTCGGTCAATGCTTTCCAACGCTGATTCTGCGCCCTTTCCACACGTATCGTAGGGTCAAATTCGACCGCGAAAATTTAGCGCGTGGCGCACGCAGGCGAAGGGGAAGGTGGCGGTTAAAACCGGGTGGGGATAAGGCACGGCGACATCATGGCGAAGACCGCAATCGATGACAGCCGGTATAAACCCACCAGTGTGGCCCGTATCACTGCCCTTCAACTTACCGATTTTTTTCACTTGACCTGAATACGGCGTAGGCCGAATCCCAGAACTAAGAGCTTAGTCCTGAATGGCGAGAGAGCAATGAGGGAGGGGGGAGGGGTGCGACACTTGGTCGCGCTTTGGGGCGGGAACTGCCGCACCAAAATGATGCGGCAGGAAATGTCCGGAAATTATTCCGCTGATTTTTCCTCTTGCTTACCGTGCGACAAGCTGAACACGTATGCCGCCAGCAGTTGCACTTTGTCATTGCCCAACAATTCGTTTTGCGCAGGCATGTGGCCCTGACGACCGTGACGAATGGTTTGCTGCAATTGCGCCAGGCTGGTGCCATAGATGAACGCGGCCGGTTGCGTCAGGTCAGGTGCACCCATGATCGGTGTGCCTTTGCCCGTTGCGCCGTGGCACGCCACGCAAGTGGTGTCGAACGCTTGCTTGCCTGCGGCCAGATCGACCGCAGTACCTTGCGGCAGTGGCAGGCCAGCCAGGTCGTGACGTACATAAGCCGCTACGTTCTTGACCCCGTCTTCACCCAGCACTTCACCCCAGGCAGGCATGGCTGCCATGCGTCCGCCCATGATAGTGGCCTTGATGGTGTCGGCATCGCCGCCCCAGCGCCATGAGTTATCAGCCAGGTTGGGGAAGCCGAAGGCACCCTTGGCATCCGAGCCGTGGCACACCGAGCAGTTTGAGGCAAACAGGCGACCGCCCATTTTCAACGCTTTAGGGTCCTGAGCCACTTGCTCTACAGGCATGGCGGCGTACTTGGCGAAAATAGGCCCGAACTTGGCGTCTGCCTTGTCCATCTCTTTTTGCCATTCGTTGACCCCGGTCCAGCCATCTTCATAACCCGGCAGCAGGCCCTTCCAGTTGCCCAGGCCGGGGTAGAGGATCAGATAACCCACGCCAAACACCAGGGTGGCAACGAACAACATGAACCACCACTGCGGCAGCGGGTTGTCGTATTCCTCGATGCCATCAAAGGCGTGCCCCATGGTCTCGACGGTTTCGCTCTTGGTTTCACCCTTGCGCGTACCAACCAGCAGCCAAGTCAGGCCGATCAGCGTGCCGATGGTCAGCACGCAGATATAGATACTCCAGAAGGTGGTCATGCGTTGTTACTCCTAGACGCTTGTTCTTGCTCGACGTGTTTGATGGCTTCTGGATCGTCCTTGAATGGCAGTAAGGTCGCGTCTTCGAATTCGGCCTTGCGCCGCGGGCTGAACACCCACAACGCCAGACCGATAAACGCCACGGCCACGACGACAGTGCCCAGGCCGCGAATCATTCCACTACTCATCTCCAAAACCATGGCTCACCTCTTGCTCTTGATGGCAGTGCCCAGGCCCTGCAAGTAAGCCACCAACGCGTCCATTTCGGTCTTGCCCTTGACTGAGTCCTTGGCTGCGGCGATGTCTTCGTCGGTGTACGGCACGCCCATCATGCGCATCACTTCAAGCTTCTTGCGGGTGTGGCTGTCGTCTACCGGCGTGGCCACCAGCCAAGGGTAGGCGGGCATTTTCGACTCAGGCACTACGTTGCGCGGGTTGTACAAGTGCGCGCGGTGCCAGTCATCCGAGTAACGACCGCCAACGCGGGCAAGGTCCGGGCCTGTACGCTTGGAGCCCCACAGGAACGGGTGATCCCAGACGCTCTCACCGGCAACCGAGTAGTGACCATAACGCTCGGTTTCGGCACGGAAAGGGCGAATCATCTGCGAGTGACACTGCACGCAGCCTTCACGGATATAGATGTCACGCCCTTCCAGTTGCAGTGCGGTGTAAGGCTTCATGCCCTCCACCGGGGTGTTGGTCACGTCTTCAAAGAACAGCGGCACGATCTGCGTCAGACCGCCCACACTCACACACAGAATCATCAGCAACAGCATCAGGCCGATGTTCTTCTCTACGACTTCATGTTTCATGGCGAACTCCTCAGGCCATCTGCGCGGCGGCTACGACTTCAGCGGGCTCGGCGTTACGCACGGTGCGCCAAGTGTTGTAAGCCATCAGCAACATGCCGCTGAGGAAAATTGCCCCACCGATCAGTCGCACCACAAAGCCTGGGTGGCTGGCCACCAGGGTTTCGACGAAGGAGTAAGTCAGCGTGCCGTCTTCGTTGACTGCGCGCCACATCAGGCCTTGAGCGATGCCGTTGACCCACATCGAGGCGATGTACAGCACGGTGCCGATGGTTGCCAGCCAGAAGTGCGCGTTGATCAAGCCCAGGCTGTACATCTGCGGGCGGCCGAAAATTTTCGGGATCATGTGGTACAGGGCGCCAATCGAAATCATCGCTACCCAGCCCAGCGCACCGGCGTGTACGTGACCAATGGTCCAGTCGGTGTAGTGGGAGAGGGCGTTGACGGTCTTGATTGCCATCATCGGGCCTTCGAAGGTCGACATGCCGTAGAACGCCAGTGACACCACCAAAAAGCGCAGGATCGGGTCGCTGCGCAACTTATGCCACGCACCTGACAGGGTCATCATGCCGTTGATCATGCCGCCCCAGCTGGGTGCCAGCAGAATCAGTGACATCACCATGCCCAGCGACTGTGCCCAGTCCGGCAGTGCGGTGTAGTGCAAGTGGTGCGGACCGGCCCAGATATAGAGAGTGATCAGCGCCCAGAAGTGCACGATAGACAGGCGATAGGAGTAGATCGGACGTTCGGCCTGTTTCGGCACGAAGTAGTACATCATCCCCAGGAAGCCAGCAGTCAGGAAAAAGCCTACGGCGTTGTGGCCGTACCACCACTGCACCATGGCGTCAGTGGCGCCACCGTAAAGTGAGTAGGACTTGGTGAAGCTGACCGGGATTTCCAGGTTGTTAACGATGTGCAAAATCGCCACGGTCACGATAAACGCGCCGAAGAACCAGTTGCCCACGTAGATGTGCTTGGTCTTGCGCTTCATGATCGTGCCGAAGAACACGATGGCATAGGCGACCCAGACGATGGTGATCAGAATGTCGATCGGCCATTCCAGCTCGGCGTATTCCTTGGAACTGGTGTAACCGAGCGGCAGGCTGATCGCGGCCAGCAAAATCACCAACTGCCAACCCCAAAAGGTGAACGCGGCGATTTTAGGTGCGAACAGGGTCGCCTGGCAGGTGCGTTGCACCGAGTAGAACGACGATGCGAACAGTGCGCAGCCGCCGAAAGCGAAGATCACGGCGTTGGTGTGCAGAGGGCGCAGGCGCCCGAAACTTGTCCAAGGCAGATTGAAGTTAAGTTCTGGCCAGACCAACTGCGCGGCGAGAAAAACGCCGAGCCCCATACCGACGATGCCCCAAACCACCGTCATAATGGCAAATTGGCGGACCACCTTGTAGTTGTAGGCGGTACTTGTAGAAGTGTTCATGGTTCCCCATCCACGGATCAGGCGCGTACAAACGCGCGCCTGGAGTTATAAGCAGACTAAAAGCGAGGCAAGCATGGGCGTAGCGGGTGATGTCGGTATTGACAGGGATCAATGGGCGCAGCGCGTGCAGCAGCGAGGTTGGCTGTGGAACTGCGCACCAATCACCCCTGCTGCGACCTTGATCCTGGCGCATGGCGCAGGCGCGCCGATGGACAGCGTGTGGATGAACGAAATGGCTGAACGCCTTGCTGCTCGCGGGGTCAGCGTCCTGCGCTTCGAGTTTGCGTACATGGCTCAGCGCAGGCTCGATGGTGGCAAAAGGCCTCCCAATCAGCAGATAAAACTGCTTGAGTGCTGGAGCGAGGTATATGAAGAGGTGCGACGGCATGTCGCTGGGCCATTGGCCATTGGCGGCAAATCCATGGGCGGGCGCATGGCCAGTTTGCTGGCGGATGCGCTACACGCAGATGGTTTGGTGTGTTTGGGCTATCCGTTCTACGCCGTGGGTAAACCCGAGAAGCCCCGTGTGGCGCATCTGGCCGATATAAACACCCCGACGTTGATCGTGCAGGGTGAACGGGATGCGTTGGGCAACCGTGAAGCCGTGGAGGCTTACACACTGTCACCGCGCATTGACGTGATGTGGTTGGTGGCGGGCGATCACGACCTCAAGCCGCTCAAGGCCTCGGGCTTCACCCATGAGCAGCACCTGGATGCGGCTGCGGATCATATTGCGAGCTGGTTGCGCAGCCATGTTTGATACAACAGCGATAAATCATGCGTAGGCGCTCGAACGATGTGAACGCAAAACCTGTAGATCGTAAAACCGACCACTGCGCAGTGCCTGACACTCGAGGGTGAAGGGTCTTGCGACGGCTACGCCGCCGAACGCAGCCTTCGGCAGCGGCTACAAGAGCGATAAATCCTGCGCAGGCGTTTGTGCGCTGTGAACGCAAAACCTGTAGTCGCTGACGAGTAGTGCGAGGCTGCGTCCGGCTACTGCGCAGTGCCTGACACTCGAGGGTGAAGGGCTTGCGACGGCTACGCCGCCGAACGCAGCCTTCGGCAGCGGCTACAAGAGCGATAAATCATGCGCAGGCGTTCGTGCGCTGTGAACGCAAAGCGTGTAGTCGCTGACGAGTAATGCGAGGCTGCGTCCGGCTTCTACGCAGAGCCTGACACTCGAGGGTGAAGGTCTTACGACGGCTACGCCGCCGAACGCAGCCTTCGGCAGCGGCTACAAGAGCGATAAATCCTGCGCAGGCGATCGTGCGCTGTGAACGCAAAACCTGTAGTCGCTGACGAGTAATGCGAGGCTGCGTCCGGTTGCGCAGCAATCGTAAAACCGGCTTCTGCGCAGTGCCTGACACTCGAGGGTGAAGGTCTTGCGACGGCTACGCCGCCGAACGCAGCCTTCGGCAGCGGCTACAAGAGCGATAAATCCTGCGCAGGCGTTCGTGCGATGTGAACGCAAAACCTGTAGTCGCTGACGAGTAGTGCGAGGCTGCGTCCGGTTGCGCAGCAATCGTAAAACCGGCTTCTGCGCAGTGCCTGACACTCGGGGGTGAAAGGTCTTGCGACGGCTACGCAGCCTTCGGCAGCGGCTACAAGAGCGATAAATCCTGCGCAGGCGTTCGTGCGCTGTGAACGCAAAACCTGTAGTCGCTGACGAGTAGTGCGAGGCTGCGTCCGGTTGCGCAGCAATCGTAAAACCGGTCACTGCGCAGTGCCTGACACTCGAGGGTGAAGGTCTTACGACGGCTACGCCGCCGAACGCAGCCTTCGGCAGCGGCTACAAGAGCGATAAATCCTGCGCAGGCGTTTTTGCGCTGTGAACGCAAAACCTGTAGTCGCTGACGAGTAATGCGAGGCTGCGTCCGGCCACTGCGCAGTGCCTGACACTCGGGGGTGAAGGGCTTGCGACGGCTACGCCGCCGAACGCAGCCTTCGGCAGCGGCTACAAGAGCGATAAATCCTGCGCAGGCGTTCGTGCGTTGTGAACGCAAAACCTGTAGTCGCTGACGAGTAGTGCGAGGCTGCGTCCGGTTGCGCAGCAATCGTAAAACCGGCTTCTGCGCAGTGCCTGACGAGCGGCCTCAGGATCAGCGGTTAAACCGCTCCACCAGCGAATACTGCACATTGACGGTCTGGGTCAGTTCTTCACTCAGTTGTGCCGAGCGTTGGGCCTGATCGGAGGTTTGGTCAGCCAGGTCAGCAATGGTGCTGATGTTGCGGCTGATCTCTTCGGCGACTGAACTTTGTTCTTCGGTCGCGGCCGCGATTTGCGTGGTCATGTCGGTGATGTTGGCCACGGCCTCGCTAATGCCCACTAACGCCTCGTCAGCTTCCAGTACCCGCGCCACGCCTTCTTCAGCCTGACGGTGCCCGGCGTCCATGGTTTGCACGGCGCTGGCGGCGGTCTGTTGCAGCTTGGCGATCAGGCTGTGAATTTGCCCGGTCGAGGTGCTGGTGCGTTGCGCCAGTTGGCGGACTTCATCGGCGACCACCGCAAAGCCACGGCCCATCTCGCCCGCCCGGGCGGCTTCGATGGCGGCGTTCAGCGCCAGCAGGTTGGTCTGGTCGGCAATGCCTTTGATCACATCGACGACGCCGCCGATTTCGTCACTGTCTTTGGCCAGTTGCGTAACTGTGGCGCCGGTCTCACCGACCACCACCGACAAGCGCTCGATGGCTTCGCGGGTTTCACCGGCAATGTCACGGCCGCGGCTGGTCAGGCGATTGGCTTCCTGGGTGGCGTCAGCGGTGCGTTGTACGTGGCTGGCGACTTCTTGCGTGGTCGCGGCCATTTGGTTGACGGCCGTGGCCACTTGCTCGGTTTCCATACGTTGACGTTCAAGCCCGGTGGAGCTTTGGTGCGCCAGTGCGTCAGATTGACGGGCCTGGTCGCTCAAGTGCTCGGCGGTGTCTTGCAGGCGTGTCAGGCAGGTTTTGAGGCGAGCTTCCTGGCTCAGAATGGACATTTCCAGACGCGCTTGCGGGCCACGGCTGTCGGTGTACATCTGCGCAATCAGCGGATCAGACGTGGTTTGCTCGGCCAAACGCAGCAAGCGCTTGATGCCGCGCTGCTGCCAGGTCAGGCCCAGCAGGCCCAGCGGAATCGACAACACGGCGGCCAGGGCAAAGCCCCAACTGGAGGTGAGCAGGGCGCCGATCATGAAGCTCAACTGGCTAACCAGAATAAACGGCAGCCAGTCTTGCAAGACCGGCAGCCACTTGTCGCGCTGCGGGATGGCCGCTTTGCCACGATTGATTCGCGAGTACAGGGCTTCGGCCCGACGCACTTGTTCGGCGGTCGGTTTGACGCGCACCGACTCGTAGCCCACCACGCGCTCGCCGTCGAACACCGGCGTTACGTAGGCGTTAACCCAGTAGTGGTCGCCCGTCTTGCAGCGGTTTTTGACGATGCCCATCCACGGCAAACCCTTTTTCAGGGTGGTCCACATGTGGTCGAAGACCGCAGGCGGCACGTCGGGATGGCGCACAAGGTTGTGCGGAGCGCGCATCAGCTCTTCACGCGAGAACCCGCTGATCTCGACAAAGGCGTCGTTGCAATAGGTAATGACGCCT
The DNA here is from genome assembly GCF_049896545.1 of Pseudomonas sp. TWR3-1-1. Taxonomy (NCBI): domain Bacteria; kingdom Pseudomonadati; phylum Pseudomonadota; class Gammaproteobacteria; order Pseudomonadales; family Pseudomonadaceae; genus Pseudomonas; species Pseudomonas sp. TWR3-1-1. The sequence continues at coordinate 58,113 of NZ_JAFCUO010000011.1, read as the reverse complement.
TTGGCATCGGTCGTGGAAATCAACCGTTGTTGAGCGGGGAATGTGCGTTCGCGTTGAGTGATGGGCTGGTTATTACGCATGTCGTTTCAATCCGCAAGGCTTTGACAGGGTGTCGGCCCATGGGGGGAATTGTTTAATTAATATTTCAGTCGCGAGGCGCTGTCATAGCGCCACTACGAGGCCCGGTTGACGCCTATGGCATCAGCATCGGGTAGGTGAAAAAAACAAAGTGCAGCACGTTGAGCCCCAAATGGGTGGCGATCGCCGCACCGAGCCCCCCAAAACGGTAGGCCAAACCATAGCCGACGCCCGCGATTCCCGCCAACAGCATCCACTGCCCGCCTGCGGCAATATGTGCCAGGCCAAATAGTGCGCTGGCGATCAAGAGCGCCAGTGCTTGCCCATAAGGCACCTGTTTGAGCCAGCGACTCAGGCCGCCTTGTATATAGCCACGAAACAACACCTCTTCGACCAGCGTGACCAGCAGCAGGTTATTCAATAACCACAGCCAGCCTTGAGGCGGCCATTTTGGCGCCCAGTTGATCATGCCCAGTAACAGCGCTGCGCCCAGTGCGCCGGTGACTGCCAGTGCAAGCCCCATCAGGGTTGCGCCGAGTGAGGCACGCCAGTTGACGCGCGTGGCAATCCACGGGCACACCAGCAGCAGCCAAAAGCCGATCAGGGGTTTGTCGAGGTTGAGGTACATCGAGAACGGTACGGCATCAGGTGTCAGCCGTTGAGGGGCGATGGCGCGGCCATTATGAAAACCCGGCAGCCAGTGCAGCGCCAGGGCCAGCGCTACCCCTACAAACAGCCCATGCCCTGCATAACGCAGGTAACGGTGCCGGGTTTGCAGTGCTGCAAGCCCGCTAATGATCAGTAATGAGGCTGCGCCCGCAGCTTGCAGACCCCATTGGCCGTAGCTCAAGGCAACCCCGTATCCAAGGGTCAGAAGTGCCAGATAAGGCCATGGCAGAGCAATCATGAAAATCCTTTGAGTGGTCGAATAAAACACGCCCCGACTCATGTGCGGGGCGCGCAATTATAGCGATCACGCTCAGACGGATTTATCAAAAAACGTCGTAAGTGACTTCCGGTTTTCAGGAAGCAATTAACTGACGCAGCACATAGTGCAAAATGCCTCCGGCCTTGAAGTACTCCACCTCATTGAGGGTGTCGATGCGGCACAACACCTCAATCTGCTCTTTGCTGCCGTTTTCACGGGTAATCACCAGCGTCAGGTTCATGCGCGGCTGCAACTCGGCGCCGCTCAGGCCCAGAATGTCCAGGGTTTCCTTGCCGGTCAGGTTCAGGCTTTTGCGATTTTGATCAAGCTTGAACTGCAAGGGCAGCACGCCCATGCCCACCAGATTGGAGCGGTGAATACGTTCAAAACTTTCGGCAATCACGGCTTTGACGCCCAGCAGATTGGTGCCTTTGGCGGCCCAGTCGCGGCTGGAGCCGGTGCCATATTCCTGACCGGCAATCACCACCAGCGGCGTGCCCGAAGCCTGATAGCGCATGGCCGCGTCATAGATCGACAGCTTTTCGCCGGTCGGGATGTAAATCGTGTTGCCGCCTTCTTCACCGCCAAGCATTTCGTTACGAATGCGGATGTTGGCAAAGGTGCCGCGCATCATCACTTCATGGTTGCCACGGCGCGAACCGTAAGAGTTGAAGTCTCGCGGTTCGACGCCTTTTTCGCGCAGGTAACGCCCGGCGGGGCTGTCGGCCTTGATATTGCCGGCCGGGGAGATGTGGTCGGTGGTCACCGAATCGCCGAGCAACGCCAGCACCCGAGCACCTTCAACGTCCTTGATCACCGGCAAAGGGCCGCTGATGTCATCGAAGAACGGCGGGTGTTGAATGTAGGTCGAGTCTGCCTGCCACACGTAAGTGGCTGCCTGTGGCACTTCGATGGCTTGCCATTGCTCATCGCCCGCAAACACTTCGGCGTACTCCTTGTGGAACATGGCGGTACTGACCTTGGCCACGGCGTCGGCGATTTCTTTTTGGCTGGGCCAGATATCGCGCAGGTACACCGGCTGGCCATCTTTGCCAATGCCCAGCGGTTCACTGCTGATGTCCGTGCGCACGCTGCCCGCCAAGGCGTAAGCAACCACCAGCGGCGGGGAGGCCAGCCAGTTGGTTTTGACCAGCGGGTGAACCCGTCCTTCAAAGTTACGGTTGCCGGACAGCACAGAGGCCACGGTCAAATCGTTCTGGGTGATGGCTTTTTCAATGGGCTCAGGCAACGGGCCGGAGTTGCCAATACAGGTGGTACAGCCGTAACCCACCAGCGAAAAGCCCAGTTGATCCAGATAAGGCGTCAAGCCCGCCGCCTTGTAGTAATCGGTGACGACTTTGGAGCCGGGCGCGAGGGAGGTTTTGACCCAAGGTTGAGTCATCAGGCCTTTTTCGACCGCCTTTTTGGCCACCAGGCCCGCTGCCATCATCACGCTCGGGTTGGAGGTGTTGGTGCAGGAGGTAATCGCAGCAATCACCACGGCACCGTTTTTCAAGCGGTAGGTTTTACCTTCCCAGTCGTAATCGGCTTCACCCACCAAGTCGGCATTGCCCACGGCCACACCGCCACCGCCTTCACTTTCCAGGCGGCCTTCTTCTTTATTGGTGGGTTTGAATTGCAGGCTCAGAAAATCACTAAACGCCTGGCCCACGTTGGGCAGCGAAACGCGGTCTTGTGGGCGTTTCGGCCCGGCCAGGCTGGCCTCGACGGTGGCCATGTCCAGCGCCAATGTGTCGGTGAACACCGGTTCCTGACCCGGTTCACGCCACAGGCCCTGCGCCTTGCAATAGGCTTCGACCAGTTTCACAGTGGCGTCGGGGCGCCCGGACAGGCGCAGGTAGTCCAGAGTGATTTGATCCACCGGGAAAAATCCGCAGGTCGCACCGTATTCGGGCGCCATGTTGGCCAGCGTCGCACGATCGGCCAGCGGTAAATCCGCGAGACCATCGCCATAAAACTCCACAAACTTGCCGACCACGCCTTTGCTGCGCAGCATTTGCGTCACCGTCAGCACCAGGTCGGTGGCAGTGATGCCTTCTTTGAGTTTGCCACTGAGCTTGAAGCCCACGACTTCCGGGATCAGCATCGACACGGGTTGGCCGAGCATCGCCGCTTCAGCCTCGATGCCGCCTACGCCCCAGCCCAGCACGCCCAGGCCGTTGATCATGGTGGTGTGGGAGTCGGTGCCTACCAGCGTGTCAGGAAAGGCATAGGTGCGGCCGTCTTCGTCTTTGGTCCAGACCGTGCGCCCCAGGTACTCCAGGTTCACCTGATGGCAAATCCCGGTGCCGGGTGGCACGACGCTGAAGTTGTCGAACGCGTTTTGGCCCCAGCGCAGGAACGCATAACGTTCGCCGTTACGCTCCATTTCAATGTCAACGTTCTGTTCAAAGGCGCTGGGGCTGGCAAATTTGTCGACCATCACGGAGTGGTCGATCACCAGGTCCACAGGCGACAGCGGATTGATGCGCTGTGGGTCGCCACCGGCCTTGGCCATCGCGGCACGCATGGCCGCCAGATCGACCACGGCGGGCACCCCGGTGAAGTCCTGCATCAGTACGCGGGCCGGGCGATATTGGATTTCGCGATCCGAGCGACGCTCCTTAAGCCACGCCGCCAGGGACTTGAGGTCGGTTTCAGTGACGGTCTTGTTGTCTTGCCAACGCAGCAGGTTCTCCAGCAGCACCTTGAGTGACATCGGCAAGCGACTCAGATCGCCGAGTGTTTTGGCGGCAAGCGGGAGGCTGAAGTAGTGATAAGTCTTATCGTCGACTTTTAATGTACTGAGGGTGTTCAGGCTATCGAGGGAGGACATGAAATGACTCCTTTAGACCCGCACGGTACGGGTCGTGTGGAACAAACTGAGCTTCTAACCTAGCTCTGATTCATCAAACTGGCTAATAACTGGACTGTCTATGCAGGTTCAAGGTTCCAATCTCAGTTATCATGCCGGCCTTTTTGTGACAGTCCTTGCGCCAAGGCAAGGATGTGCAGCGGGCTAATCCTCGCGCGCTGCTCAGGAGTGATTCAATGAACACCGTTTTTATGCACTGCCGCCCAGGTTTTGAAGGTGAGGTCTGCTCGGAAATCGCCGAGCATGCCGCGCGCCTCAATGTGTCCGGTTACGCCAAAGCCAAGCCTGCCAGTGCCTGCGCCGAATTTGTGTGCACCGAAGCGGGCGGCGCTGAACGCCTGATGCGCGGTTTGCGTTTCGCCGAACTGATTTTTCCGCGGCAGTGGGCGCGGGGTGAATTTATTGAGTTGCCCGAAACCGACCGTATCAGTGTGATCCTTGAACACATGACCGATTTTGCGGTGTGTGGCAGCCTGTGGCTGGAAATGGTCGACACCAATGACGGCAAAGAGCTGTCCAACTTCTGTAAAAAGTTTGACGCTCACCTGCGCAAGGCGCTGATCAAGGCCGGCAAGCTGGTGGAAGACGATGACAGCAAACCGCGTTTGCTGTTGACGGTTAAAAGTGGTCGCGAGCTGTTCCTTGGGCTGGCTGAGTCTGGCAACAGTGCAATGTGGCCAATGGGCATCCCGCGCTTGAAGTTCCCGCGTGAGGCGCCAAGTCGCTCGACCTTGAAGCTTGAAGAAGCCTGGCACCACTTCATCCCCCGTGAGCAGTGGGACGATCGTCTGCACAGCGACATGACCGGGGTTGACCTGGGCGCCGCGCCGGGCGGTTGGACCTGGCAGTTGGTCAACCGTGGCATGCTGGTGACGGCCATCGACAACGGCCCGATGGCCGAGAGCTTGATGGACACGGGGCTGGTGCAGCATTTGATGGCTGACGGTTTTACCTTCAAGCCTAAACAGCCGGTGGACTGGATGGTCTGCGATATCGTCGAAAAGCCTGCGCGCAATGCGGCAATGCTCGAAGAGTGGATCGGCGATGGCCACTGCCGTGAAGCGGTGGTCAACCTCAAACTGCCCATGAAACAGCGCTATGCCGAAGTGCGCCGTTTGCTCGATCGCATCGCCGATGGCTTCAAGGCGCGTGGCATCACGGTCGAAATTGGCTGCAAGCAGCTGTACCACGACCGCGAAGAAGTGACCTGCCACTTGCGTCGACTGGACGTGAAAAAACCTAAATCCCGTTGATTAAGGAGTGACTGATGAGTAGCGCTGACCTGCCGGTTGACGGCACGCTGGATGCCAGCGGCCTTAACTGCCCGGAGCCGGTGATGATGTTGCATCAACACATCCGCGACCTGGTGCCGGGTGGTGTGTTGAAAGTGATCGCCACCGACCCTTCGACCAAACGCGACATCCCCAAGTTTTGTGTGTTTCTGGATCACGAACTGGTGAAGCAAAAAGAAGAGGCGGGCACGTACCTGTACTGGATCCGCAAGAAGCAGGGATAAAACCGACCGCCGCCTGCGCCAGCCACTACAGGGATCAAGACAAACCCCGTAGTCGCTGACGCAGGCGGCGCAAGGTTGCAACGCAAACCGTGTGTCCAGCCAGGCTAGATGCGGGCCGCACGAATGCGTTTTTTGGCACTGCTCACCAGTCGCACGCTGAGCATCAACGCCGCGCAGGTCAGGCCGACAATCAAACCTTGCCACAACCCGCTCGGGCCGCTGGGTTCGCCCAGCCAGTCGGTCAGGCCCAGCGCATAGCCCACGGGCAAGCCCACACCCCAGTACGCGAACAAGGTCATGATCATCGTCACCCGCGTGTCTTGATACCCGCGCAGGGCGCCGGCTGCGGTCACTTGAATCACGTCCGAAAACTGATATAGCGCTGCGAACACCAGCAGCAGGGTAGCCACTTCAAGCACCATTGGATCAGCGGTGTAGATACTGGCAATCGGCCCGCGCAGCAGCAGAATCAAACTGGCCGAAATACACGCCCACACCAGTGCGGTGCCCATGCCTACGCCTGCGACAAAGCGTGCTTCACGCGGTTGCTCACGGCCCAGCGCCTGACCCACGCGCACGGTGATCGCCATCCCCAATGAATACGGGATCATGAACACCAGCGAGCTGAAGTTAAGGGCAATTTGATGGCCAGAAACCACGGTTGCGCCCAGGCTGCCAATCAACAACGCAATCACCGCAAAAATGCTCGACTCGGCAAACACGGCAATACCAATGGGCAGGCCGACGCTGAGCAAGCGTTTGAGAATGGGCCACTGGGGCCATTCGAAATGGCTGTACACCTGGCTCGTTTGATAGATCGCGCCACGGTACGTCCACACCACCATGCCCAACGCCATAAACCACATCACAATGGCCGTCGCCCAGCCGCAACCGACGCCGCCCATGGCCGGTACGCCCAAATGGCCATAGATGAACACGTAGTTGAGAGGGATGTTCAGCGCCAGCGCACACAGGCCCAGCACCATGCTCGGGCGGGTTTTACCCAGCCCGTCACTGAACCCGCGCAGCACGCAGTAAATCGCCACGGCGGGCATGCCGCTGGCAATCCCGTGCAAATAGCCCATGCACGGTTCAATCAAGTCAGGCGCGACCTTCATCCAGTGCAGCAAGGGTTCGGCCGCGATCAGAATCAAGGCGGCGCAGACGCCGGTTATCAAGGCCAGCCACAGGGCCTGGCGCACGATAGGGCCGATTTCACGGTGGTTGTTGGCGCCGAAACGCTGAGCGACTTTGGGCGTGGTGGCCAGCAAAATGCCAGACATCAGCAGAAATACCGGCACCCACACCGAGTTGCCCAGCGCCACGGCCGCCAGATCGCGCGGGCCGACTCGCCCAGCCATGACCGCATCGACAAACCCCATTGCCGTGGTGGCCACTTGAGAAATGATGATCGGAAACGCCAGCGCCATCAGCGCGCGTACTTCGGTACGTACCCGTGCAGGGCGGCTGATGCGAGTGGCACAAATATCAGGAGAAACAGAATTCACAAGCGTGCATCCACAGTGTTTAACGCGCAAAGGCGGGGATTGTACGCGCCCCTAACCGCCGAGTTGTAGCAGCTTTGTAAGCAGGCTGAAGAAACTCGCGCGACACCTCACTGGCCCATTGTGTACAACAACGCCTACACTGCTGCTCCGCCAAAGGAGCCTGCCATGTTGATTGTTGCTGATGAAAATATTCCGCTGATCGAAGCGTTCTTTGCCTCATTCGGTGAAATCCGCCGTTTGCCGGGACGTCAAATCACCCGTGCCGACGTGCATGATGCCGATGTGTTGCTGGTGCGTTCAGTGACGCGCGTCGACCGCGAGCTGCTGGAAGGCAGTGCGGTGAGATTTGTCGGCACGTGCACCATTGGCACCGATCACTTGGCGCTGGACTACTTCGAACAAGCCGGTATTCAGTGGGCCAGCGCGCCGGGCTGCAATGCGCGCGGGGTCGTGGACTACGTGCTGGGCAGTTTGTTGACGCTGGCGGAGATCGAAGGCGTAGACCTCAAGCAGCGTACCTATGGCGTGATCGGTGCGGGTGAGGTCGGTGGGCGGCTGGTCAACGTGCTGCGCGCACTTGGCTGGAACGTCAAAGTGTGCGACCCGCTGCGTCAGGCAGCAGAAGGGGGCGATTACGTCACCCTTGAGCAGATCATCGAGCAGTGCGACGTGCTCAGCCTGCACACCCCGCTGATCAAATCCGGCAATGATGCGACCTGGCACTTGCTCGATGCGCAACGCTTGAACCAACTCAAGCCTGGCACCTGGCTGATTAATGCCAGCCGCGGACCGGTGGTCGATAATGCTGCGCTGCGCCAGGTGTTGACCGAGCGAGAAGACCTGCAAGCCGTGCTGGATGTCTGGGAAGGTGAGCCGCAGGTGGATGTTGAATTGGCGGAGCTGTGTGTGTTGGCGACCCCGCACATCGCGGGTTACAGCCTGGACGGCAAGCAACGCGGCACGGCGCAGATTTATCAGGCGTTGTGTGATGCGTTGGGGCAAACACCTGAGGTCCACCTGGCCGACTTGCTGCCCGCACCGTGGTTGGCCAAGGTTGAACTCAGTGCCAACAGTGATCTGGACTGGGCATTGGCCATGTTGTGTCGGGGCGTGTATGACCCGCGTCGTGACGATGCCGAATTTCGCCGCAGTCTGGTCGGTACGGTTGAGCAACAAAAGCTGGCGTTCGATGCTTTGCGCAAGCATTACCCGGTGCGTCGCGAGATTGAAGGGCTGGCGGTACACATCCAAGGTGAAAACGAGGCGCTGACGTCGATGGTCACAGCGCTCGGGTGTGTAGTCGTTTAAACGGTCGTCTGAACAAGGTCCCTGTAGGCGCGAAGCACGTTCGCGCCTACAGGTGGATGCGTGGTTAAACCGATGTCACCCAACGACGGCTATCAATTCTCGTGCTTGGGCTGAACCAGGCGTTTATCCAGTTCGGCGCACGCGTGTTGAATCATTTCTTCAGTGATCGACACTTCATTGCCCTGCGCATCAATGATCGCGCACCCCAATGACTGGTCTGGCTGAGTCCGAATCACCGGTACTGCGTGTTGAGCGTTGTGTTGCAAGTCCATGGCCTGTCTCCTCATCAGGGTGTAGCGCTAAGGTAGTTCCGTTTAATGACCAAGTAGTGACAACACTTGGCGGCCATTTACTCAAACAGAATTATCCTGAAACTACTAGCCTCGGTTTAGATCATTCAGGCCTAGTGTTTGCTGCACCCGGTCATATTCAAAACGAGTGAGAAAGGTTTACAGGTCTTACAGAACATTCGTTGTAGGCTGTCAGCCTTTAATCGCTGTCCATTCTTTTGCTGATTTTTCGGATGCCCTTGATGCTTTCTTCCGTTCAACGCCGCGCCATTCGTTTGGCCACTCATTTTGTAGCGCCGTATCGCTGGCAAGCGCTAGGCGCATTGCTGGCGCTGATTGTGACCGCCGGTATCACGCTGTCGATGGGGCAGGGTATTCGTTTGCTGGTGGACAAAGGTTTCATGACCCAGTCACCGCATCTGCTTAACCAGTCCATCGGCCTGTTTATGCTGCTGGTGCTGGCATTGTCGGTGGGCACTTTTGTACGCTTTTACCTGGTGTCGTGGATCGGGGAACGGGTGGTGGCCGATATCCGCCGCCAGGTGTTTAACCACCTGATCGACTTGCACCCAGGGTTCTATGAGAACAACCGCAGCTCGGAAATCCAGTCCCGGCTGACCGCGGACACCACGTTGCTGCAATCGGTGATTGGCTCTTCCTTGTCACTGTTCTTGCGCAACAGCCTGATGGTGATCGGCGGTATCGTGCTGCTGTTCGTGACCAACCCCAAACTCACCAGCATCGTGGTGGTGGCGTTGCCCCTGGTGCTGGCGCCGATTTTGATTTTCGGCCGACGGGTGCGGGGTTTGTCGCGTGAGAGCCAGGACCGGATTGCCGATGTAGGCAGTTACGTGTCCGAAGCGCTGGGGCAGATCAAAACCGTGCAGGCCTATAACCACCAACAGCAGGACCGTCAACGCTTTGCTCAAACTGTGGAGCAGGCCTTTGCCACCGCGCGCAAGCGTATCGCTCAGCGTGCCTGGCTGATAACGCTGGTGATCTTGCTGGTGCTGGGGGCTGTGGGGGTCATGTTGTGGGTGGGCGGCATGGACGTGATCGCAGGGCGTATCACGGGCGGTGAGCTGGCAGCGTTTGTGTTCTATAGCCTGATCGTAGGCAGCGCTTTTGGCACGTTAAGTGAAGTCATCGGCGAATTGCAGCGCGCAGCAGGCGCAGCCGAACGGATCGCAGAGCTGCTGCAATCCAAAAGCCTGATCGTGTCGCCAAGCCAGGGGGTGCTGGCCTTGCCTGAGCGGGTGGCAGGCAACCTTCAGCTTGATCGGCTGTGTTTTTCCTATCCGTCACGGCCTGAACGCTACGCCCTTGAAGACCTCACACTGACCATCAATGCAGGCGAGACATTGGCGCTGGTGGGGCCGTCTGGCGCGGGCAAATCCACGCTGTTTGATTTGCTGCTGCGCTTCTACGACCCGCAGCAAGGTCAGATCCTGCTTGAAGGGTTGCCCATTTCGCAATTAGACCCGCAAGACCTGCGCCGCTGTTTTGCCCTGGTGTCCCAAAACCCGGCGCTGTTTTTCGGCACCGTGGAGGACAACATTCGGTACGGCAACCCTCAGGCCTCTGACGCTCAAGTGGAGGCGGCCGCGCGCATTGCCCACGCGCATGAGTTCATTTTGCAAATGCCCCAGGGTTATCAGACTCATTTGGGCGATGGTGGGCTTGGGTTGTCGGGCGGCCAACGTCAGCGTTTGGCGATTGCCCGCGCCTTACTGGTGGATGCGCCGATCCTGTTGCTGGATGAAGCCACCAGCGCATTAGATGCTCAAAGCGAACACTTGATTCAACAAGCGTTGCCCAGCCTGATGTCGGGGCGCACCACGCTGGTGATCGCCCACCGTTTGGCCACGGTACAAAATGCCGACCGCATTGCGGTCATGGATCACGGCAAGCTGGTGGCTATTGGCACCCATGCCGAACTGATCGCCAGCAACCCGCTGTATGCGCGGTTGGCGGCGTTGCAGTTCAATGGCCGAGAGTGATTGCACTGAAGCGTGCGTTGTATGTGTAGCCGTTGACGAGTAACGCGAGGCGACGTCTTGCGCGTGCGCCTTGCGAGGTAGCTACGCCCGGGGGGTATCTCAGCGGTATTCACACAGGTAAGCGGTTTCAACCGCGACCTTGAGCTGAAACTTGCTGTTGGCCGGTACGTTGAATTGGCTGGCGGTTTTGAAGGTTTGAAACGTGTCGCTGCCTGGCAGTTTGACGCTCAGTTCGCCCGAGACCACGTGCATGATTTCTCGCTCGGCCGTACCGAACTCGTATTCACCCGGGGCCATGACGCCAATGGTGGCTTTGCCTTCAGCTTGCGTGAAGGCAATCGACTTGACGGTGCCGTCGAAGTATTCGTTGACTTTAAACATGGCGATTCCTCGGGAAGGGCTAAAAATGGCTGGCCAGTATGCAGAAGCCGTTTTATCCCGTCACGCCCTTTTATAAGCGCTTATCTTCAAGAATCAGCGGCAATAAACGTGCGGTATTTCGCGCATCTTCCAGTGCCCGATGCTGCTGACCGTTAAATTGCATGCCCGCCAGTTGCAACGCACTGTTGAGGCCCAGCGGTCGCTTCAACTGACGGGCATGAGCAAATTGCTGCTTGAGGTTCAGGTGCGGCAGATGTGCCAGCACACTGTTGAGCTGTTTTTGCTGCCACTCCTGCTCAAGTTGCAGGCGGTCGTAATCGCCCCAGCTGGCCCAGGCCTCAAGCTTGGGCCGGTGTTGCCCAAGCCAGCGCTCAAACTGCTCCCAGACGAGGGGCAGCGCTGGCGCGCCATCTATGTTGGCTTGAGTGATGCGTGTTAATTGGCGACAGAAGGGCGTGAGCAAAGGGCGGCGTGCAGGGCGAATAAAGCGCTGGAAATGATCCACCTCACGGCCAGCCCGCGTGACAACACTGGCACCGATTTCAATTACCTCCATTTCCTCCAGAGGCCAGCCGCCATCGTCGGTTGTGGCTTCCAGATCAATTACCAGCCAGTGAGGCATGTGCAGCTTCCTTTAACAGCATCCGCGTTGAGCCATGGAGCGTAGCTAAAGCGTTGACATCCGCCTAGGCTCTATTTTGTATGGGCCAGTCAAGCGCTTCCTTGGTAGGCTATGCAGGCTTAAATCGCCAGCACGCCCGATCTCAGGTCGTGTGGCGATCAATAAGTTCCAGCCAGGGGCGTTTCCAGAGGTGTACGGTTTGAAGTGTTTGCCAGTCCGGATGGCTCACAGCGTGTTGCTGGCCCTTGGCATGATGTGCCTTACGCCTGTGTGGGCGGCTCAGGAAATCAGGGTCGGCGCAGCTCATTTCCCCCCGTACACCGTGCGCCCTGAAAGCGGCGCCGACACCGGCTTGCTGCCGCAATTGCTGGAGGCGTTGAACCGCCTGCAACGTGACTACCGTTTTGTACTGGTGCCCAGCTCCATTCCCCGGCGCTTCCGCGATTTCGAGCAAGGGCGGGTCGATGTCGTGATGTTCGAAAACCCGGCCTGGGGCTGGCAGGACATTGCGTACAGCGCTGTCGACATGGGGCTGGAAGATGCCGAGGTGTTTGTCGCCAAGCGCCAGCCGCAACGCCAGCAACATTACTTCGACGACTTGAGCAACAAGCGGTTGGCGTTGTTCAGCGGTTATCACTACGCGTTTGCAGGGTTCAACCCTTCACCTAAATACCTGGCGCAGACCTTCAACGCAGTGCTCACCTATTCCCATGAGAGCAATCTGCTGATGGTACTGCGCGCCAGGGTCGACATCGCCTTGATCACGCGCTCCAACCTGGCTGAGCTGCTCAGTCGCGATACGCAGATCCAACACAACATCCTGGTCTCGCAGCGGATCGACCAGATCTACCATCACTACGCGTTGTTACGCCCGCAGGCGCCGATCAGCGGGCCACAATTTGCAGACCTGCTGCAAAAACTGCGGGACAACGGGCAAATGAACGCTATTTTTGCGCCGTTCAAAATTGCCCTGGTGCCGGTGCGCACGGCATCGCCCCAAACCCTGCCCTAAATTCCAGCGAGCGGCTAACGTCAAACAGCCTGACTGTTGACGATAATCGTGAGCCCATACCATGACTTCTGTTTTAGCGCATCAACCCTGCTGGCGCGATTTGAGCGCCGACTTGACAGACACCCGCCTGACCCTTGCCCTCGGCCATGAGCCGTTGATCGACCTGCGACTTGAGCGCGGCAAAGGGCTGAATGTGTACCTGGGCGATCACCGTGCGGCGCCGTCACTCCAGGCCGTCTGGGCGGGGTGTTACCGGTTGCTGGCCAGTGATCCGCACTGCCAGCAGCTGACTTGGCACCTCAGCCAGCCCCCCCATGAAGCACTGCTTGACGGTCTGCTTCTGGCCACTGACATCGCCGGTCAATACACCTGTTTGCGCAGCCTGTTTTGGCAGCGGCCTCAGCCGTGGCTGGGCGAAACAGTTGCGCCAGCGTATCCATTGCACATGGTCATCAGCGCAGGCAAACGTCACCCGCTGCGAGCGCCCAAACCGGAGGGGGAAGTGTATCGCCGGTTTGATTCACGGCTCGGTCAATGGATCTCCCTGCGCACGCTGGATATCGAGTTGGACCTTGAGCGTTTCAGCCGCTGGCAAAACACCCCGCGAGTCATGGACTTCTGGGAGGAGGGCGGCACGCTTGAGCGTCATCGCCAGTTTCTCGAAACCCTGGCCGCTGACCCGCATACCCTGACCTTGATCGGTTGTTTCGACGATCAGCCATTTGCGTACTTTGAGGCGTATTGGGCCAAGGAAGACCGCATCGCGCCGTTTTACGACGTGGATGATTTCGATCGCGGCATTCATATGCTGGTGGGGGAGCAGGCGCATCGTGGGCCGCACAAAGTGGCCAGTTGGCTGTCGGCGCTCACCCATTACCTGTTTTTGGCTGACCCGCGCACCCGGCGTGTGGTGGCAGAGCCGCGTGCCGATAACGCAAAAATGATCGGCTACATGCAGGCTCAGGGGTATCACTGCGAAAAAGAGTTCAACTTCCCGCACAAGCGCGCAGCGCTGATGATGCAAAGCCGCGAGCGGTTCTTTGACGGGTGCTCATTGCTCTGACCCGTGCTGACCTGTAGCCGCATGTCTCGCCCGCGGCTACAGGATCGAGCGCAAGGCTCGGGCTTTAACGGCGTGCGAAGGTATCGCGCGGGGTGCCCGAGACCTTGCGGCAGTGAATAAGCGCATCGCGGATCATGAAGTTCACCAGCGTGGGGGACACGCCCAGCTCCTTGGCGATGTCCTTTTGCTGCACACCGTGCAACCGGTACATCTCGAACGCATAGCGCGTGCGGCTAGGCAGCTCGGTCAGCGCTTGGGCGATGTTTTCCAGGGTCGAGAAGTTGATATGCGAGGTTTCGGGCGACGCGCCGTGGATGACCACATTCAAGCCTTCCTCTTCTGTACCGGAGTATTTCTGCTCCAGCGCCTGCTTGCGGTAATGATCAATCGCCAGATTGCGCACGATCTGAAACAGGTAACTCAACTGCGCCTTGAAGGAAGAGGTGATTTGCGGCGCTGACTGCAAACGGAAGAAGGCGTCTTGCACCACATCTTCAGCCCTGGAACGACAACCGGTAATGCGCGCGGCGATCTTGACCAGAATGAGCCTGTTTTCAACAAAGGCTTGAAGTAAGGGTGAATCGCACTTGCTTGTGGACACTTGTTCCGTCATGGAAATCACCTGCTGCAATTGAAAAAGTGTGGGCGGGTACGCAAGCCGCCGCCTACACAGCTGGCAACAAATTAGGTTGAATGATAATGATTGTCAATTGAGAAAGAGAATTAATGATCGCGATTACAAAACTTTGAGAAACACCTCACATCACGCCGCATCCGCTCAAAACCGCTGTCTGGCGCCTGACTAATTATTTGCCGTGGCCAACCGTTCTCAATGGACAAAGGTCGGGCATCAATGCTGGCCGCGTAATGGCTCGGACAGGAGGGCGAGATGTTTTTTGATCGTGAACAGGGTGTGTTTCAGCCGGGTGACAGCGCGCACCGCCCGAGCATTGGCGCCTCATACCGCAGTGGCTGTTTGATATGAGCGACGAGATCAAACTGCGCTTGTTTTGCTTGCCGCATTCGGGCGCCAGTGCCATGTCGTACAGCCGCTGGCGCCGTTCACTACCCGCATGGCTGCACGTGCGTCCGCTGGAGCTGCCAGGGCGTGGCATGCGCATGGACGAACCGCTGCAATGCGATATCCAGCGTTTGGCCAGCCAGTTGGCGGATGAAATCAGCCTGGAACTGGACCGGCCTTATGCGCTGTTCGGCCATAGCCTGGGCGGGTTGCTGGCCTTTGAGCTGGTGCATGCCTTGCGTGCACGCGGCGTGCCTGAACCGCTGGCGCTGTTTGCGTCAGCGACGGCGGGGCCTGCCCGGCGCGATGTGAGCGAATACACCGTGGCTAAAACCGATGCGCAACTGATCGCCCGTTTACGTGAGTTGAAAGGCACTGACGAAGCGGTGCTGGGCAATGGCGAATTGATGCAATTGATGCTGCCCATCATGCGTGCGGACTTTCTGTTGTGCGGCAGTTTCGTCCACGGTCAACGCCCCGCCCTGGCGCTGCCGATCCACGTCTTCGGCGGCAAGCAGGACAGCGTACGTGCCGAACAATTGCTCGATTGGCAGGCCGACACCAGCAGCGTCTTTTCCCTCGACATGTTTGAGGGGCACCACTTCTTTCTGGTCGAGCAAGAGCAGCCCTTGCTGCGCTGCGTGCGCCGCTATCTCGAAGAGCATCTGGCCCGCTGGCGCAATCACCAGGCCCGGCAGTTGGCCGGGGTGAGCGTGTAAAGCGCAGCCCCGGCGCCTCGTACTTCTAGCAGACCGAATTTCTTTCAAGCCGACCCCAGGCAGGAAACCCCATGATGGACGCGTTCGAACTTCCCGGCACATTGGCCCAAGCCCTGCAACAACGTGCAGCCCACACCCCGGATCAACTGGCGTTACGCTTTCTGGCCGACGACCCGCAGGCAGGTCAGGTGCTGAGCTATGGCGATCTGGATCTTCGCGCGCGCACCATTGCCGCAGCATTGCAGGCCAATGCCCGGGTGGGTGATCGCGCGGTGTTGTTGTTTCCCAGTGGCCCGGATTATGTGGCTGCGTTTTTCGGCTGCCTGTACGCGGGTGTCATTGCTGTACCGGCCTATCCGCCTGAGTCAGCGCGACGTCATCATCAAGAGCGTTTGCTGTCGATTCTGACCGATGCCGAGCCGCGCCTGCTGTTGACCAGCAGCGGTTTGCGCGCGCCTTTGCTGCACATGGATGAACTCTCAGGCGAAGGCGCGCCACAGCTGTTGTGTGTCGATGAGCTTGAACCGGGCATTGCTCAGGGCTGGCAACCGGTCGTCTTGCAGGCTGACGACATTGCGTTCTTGCAGTACACCTCGGGTTCCACCGCCTTGCCCAAAGGGGTGCAAGTCACCCACGGCAATCTGGTGGCCAATGAAGTATTGATTCGCCGTGGTTTTGGCATCGACCTGAACCCGGACGACGTCATTGTCAGCTGGTTGCCGCTGTACCACGACATGGGCTTGATTGGCGGTTTGTTGCAGCCGATTTTCAGCGGTGTGCCGTGCATATTGATGTCCCCGGCGTACTTTTTGACCCGCCCTTTGCGCTGGCTTGAAGCGATCAGCGAGTACGGCGGCACTATCAGCGGCGGCCCGGACTTTGCGTATCGTTTGTGCAGCGAGCGAGTCAGTGACGCGGCGCTGGCAGGCTTGGACCTGAGCCGCTGGCGTGTGGCGTACTCGGGTTCTGAACCGATCCGCCAGGACAGTCTTGAGCGCTTCGCCGAGAAGTTCGCCCCCTGCGGTTTTACCCCCGCCAGTTATTTCGCCTCCTATGGTTTGGCTGAGGCCACGCTGTTTGTGGCCGGCGGTCAACGCGGTCAGGGCATCCCGGCCTTGTGCCTGGACGAATTGGCGCTGGCCGATAACCGCATCGTGCCGGGCGACGGTAGCCCGGTGATGAGCTGTGGCACCAGCCAGCCTGAACACGCGGTATTGATCGTCGAACCGGGTCAGCTCCACGTGCTGGCTGAGAATCGCGTCGGTGAAGTGTGGGCCAGCGGCCCGAGTATTGCCCACGGTTACTGGCGCAACCCCCAGGCCAGTGCCAACACCTTTGTCGAGTTTCAGGGGGCGACCTGGCTGCGCACCGGCGATCTGGGTTTTATGCACGACGGCGAGTTGTTTATCACCGGTCGCTTGAAAGACCTGCTGATCGTGCGCGGGCAAAATCTGTACCCGCAAGACATCGAAAAAACCATCGAGCGCGAAGTCGAAGTGGTGCGCAAAGGTCGGGTGGCGGCGTTTGCGGTGAATGTCAAAGGCGAGGAGGGGATTGGCATTGCGGCAGAAATCAGCCGCAGCGTGCAAAAAATTCTCCCCCCCGACGCGTTGATCAATGCCATTCGCCAAGCGGTAGCCGACGCCTGCCAACAAGCTCCCAGCGTGGTCGTGCTGCTCAACCCCGGCGCGTTGCCCAAAACCTCCAGCGGCAAACTGCAACGTTCAGCCTGTCGCAATCGCCTGGCCGATGGCAGTCTCGACAGTTACGCGCAGTTCCCGTCGGGCGACGAAGCAGCGCTCAAAGAGGATGGCGCACAGCGCGTGTCCGAACTTGAAGCGCTGATTGCCTGGGTCTGGTGTGAGCACCTGCAGGTCGAGCAAGTCGCTGGCGATGATCATTTCTTCCTGTTGGGCGGTAACTCGATTCTCGCCACCCAAGTGATTGCCCGCCTGCGCGAAGAACTCAAGCTGGAGCTGAGCCTGCGCCTGTTGTTTGAAGCGCCGACGCTGGGCGCTTTCGCCGCACAAATCGGCGCATTGCAGCAGGATGGCGGCTTGGCCCAGGGCGAGATCGCGGCGTTGTCGCGCCAGGACGGTCTGCCTCAATCGCTGGCGCAAAACCGCTTGTGGTTTATGTGGCAGCTCGACCCGACCAGCAGCGCCTATACGATTCCCGGTGCCTTGCGCCTGCGCGGTGAACTCAACGAAGCCGCGTTGTGCAGCAGTTTTGCGCAGTTGGTTGAACGCCATGAAGCCTTGCGCACGCGCTTTTATGAGCATGACGGGCAAGCCATGCAGCGGGTCGATGAACGTGCCGATTTTGACCTGCAACGGATTGATCTCAGCGACCTGGCAGTTGATCAGCGCGAGTCCCGTGCACAACAGATACGCGAAGAACAAGCACACACCCCGTTCGATCTGCAAAATGGCCCGTTGTTCTGGGTCACGCTGGTCAAGCTCGATGACGAAGAGCATCAGTTGTTGTTGACCTTGCACCACATCATTGCCGATGGCTGGTCGCTCAACCTGTTGATAGAAGAGTTCTCGCGGTTGTACGCGGCTGCCTGTCTGGGCCAACCGCTGGAACTGACGCCGCTGGCGCTGCAATACGCCGACTATGGCAGTTGGCAGCGCCAATGGCTGGCGCAAGGTGAAGCGGCACGCCAGCTCGATTACTGGCATCGCCAGTTGGGCGACGAGCACCCGGTGTTGCGGCTGGCGGCCGACCACCCGCGTTCAGCCCTCCAGCGCGCCAGCGCTGCTCGCCACAGCTTAAAGCTGGACGCCGCCCTGAGTGAGGCGGTACGCACGGCGGCGCACGCGCACAACGCCACGCCGTTCATGTGGCTATTGGCGACTTTTCAAACCCTGCTCTATCGCTACAGCGGCCAGAACGACATTCGCATTGGCGTGCCCAGCGCCAACCGGCCACGTCAGGAAACCCACGGCCTGATCGGCTTCTTCATCAACACCTTGGTGCTGCGCGGTCATTTGGAGGGGCGTTTAACGTTTGCACAACTGGTGCAACACACCCGTCAGGCCACATTGGAGGCTCAAGCGCATCAGGATTTGCCGTTCGAACAATTGGTCGAAGCCTGCCCGCAGGCTCGCGAACACGGTTTGTTTCAGGTCATGTTCAATCACCAGCAGCGCGACCTGAGTGCCTTGCGCCGGTTGCCGGGTTTGCTCGCCGAAGAGTTGGAGTGGCACAGCCGCGAAGCCAAGTTCGACTTGCAGTTGCACAGTGAAGAAGACCGCCAGGGGCGCCTGAAACTGTCATTCGATTACGCCGATGAACTGTTTGATGCCAGCACCATTGCCCGTCTGGCCGAACAGTTTGTCAGCCTGTTGGGCCAGGTCAGTGCGCGCGCGGATCAGCCACTGGGTGATTTGCACATGCTCTCGGCTCAGCAGTGCGCTGCGCAGCAACGCTGGGGCGAGGCACCTTGCGCGCCAGCAGCGCAGTGGTTGCCGCAATTATTGGAACAACAGGCCCTGCAAACGCCTGGCGCTGTAGCGTTGCTGTGGGACGGTGGCAGCCTTGACGTTGCCAGCCTGCATGCCCAGGCCAACCGGTTGGCCAACTACCTGCGCGATAAAGGCGTCGGCCCGGATGTACGCGTCGCGATTGCCGCCCAGCGTTCGCCACAACTGTTGATCGGGCTGCTGGCGATTCTCAAGGCCGGTGGCGCCTATGTGCCGCTGGACCCCGATTACCCGCAGGACCGCCTGGCCTACATGCTTGAGGATTGCGGCGCCCAATTGTTGCTGACTCAGAGCCAACTGCTCGCTGCCTTGCCTGCTGTCGAAACGGTCAGCGTCATTGCGATGGACTTGCTCAAGCTCGACAACTGGCCGAGCCACGCGCCGGGCTTGCACCTGCACGGCGACAACCTCGCGTACGTGATTTACACCTCTGGCTCCACCGGGCAACCCAAAGGCGTAGGCAATACCCATGCCGCGCTGAGTGAGCGTTTGCAATGGATGCAGGCCACCTACGGGCTACACGCCGACGATGTGCTGATGCAAAAAGCGCCGATCAGTTTTGACGTGTCGGTGTGGGAGTGCTTCTGGCCGCTGATCACCGGGTGCCCATTGGTACTGGCCGGCCCCGGCGAGCACCGCGACCCGCAGCGTATCGCGCAGTTGGTGCAGCAGTTTGGCGTGACCACCTTGCACTTTGTGCCACCGTTGTTGCGTCTGTTTGTGGATGAACCCCAGGCGGCGCAGTGCCACAGCCTGCGTCGCCTGTTCTCGGGGGGCGAAGCGCTGCCGGCCGAGTTGCGCAATCGGGTGCTGGCGCAATGGCCACAGGTGCAGTTGCATAACCGCTACGGTCCCACCGAAACCGCCATCAACGTTACCCATTGGCACTGCGGCCCCGAAGACGGCGAGCGCTCGCCCATTGGACGACCGCTGGGCAACGTGCTGTGCCGTGTTCTCGACAGTGAGCTGAACCCGCTGCCAGCCGGGGTGCCGGGTGAGTTGTGCATCGGCGGTATCGGTTTGGCGCGTGGCTACCTGCAACGGCCGGGGCTGACTGCCGAACGCTTTATCGCCGACCCGCTGGGTGAGCCTGGCGCGCGCTTGTACCGCACGGGCGATCAGGTGCGCTGGGGCGCTGACGGTGTGCTGGAGTACCTCGGGCGACTCGACCAACAGGTCAAATTGCGCGGCTTTCGTGTCGAACCGCAAGAGATCGAAGCGTGTTTGCTGACGCTACCGGGCGTGGCGCAAGCGGCAGTCTTGATTCGTGAAACCGCCGCGGGGCCGCAACTGATCGGTTACTACACCGCGCACGGGGCTGACGCCTTTGACAACGAATATGTGAGGGCTGCGCTGGCACAGGTGTTGCCGGAGTACATGGTGCCCGCGCAACTGCTGCGACTGGACGCCATGCCGCTGAGCCCGAGCGGCAAACTGGATCGGCGCGCATTGCCTGAACCGCTGTGGCAGGTGCGTGAACATGTCGAGCCTGAGACAGAACTGCAACAACAGATCGCGGGCATCTGGCGTGAAGTGCTGGGGCAAGCGCGCATCGGTTTGCGCGATGACTTTTTTGCATTGGGCGGGCATTCGTTGCTGGCCACGCAAATCGTTTCGCGGGTGCGTCAGGCGTGTGACGTGGAGCTGGCGCTGCGTACGCTGTTTGAAGCCAGTGAACTGGGAGCGTTTGCCGCCCAGGTGGCACTGATTCAGGCGGCGGGCACGCGTAATACGCAACGGCCGATTGAAAAAGTCGACCGTCGCCAGCCGGTGCCTTTGTCGTACTCGCAGCAGCGCATGTGGTTCTTGTGGCAGATGGAACCCGACAGCCCGGCGTACAACGTGGGGGGCATGGCGCGGCTCAAGGGCTTGCTGGATGTCGGGCGTTTTGAGGCCGCGTTGCAAGCGTTGATCTTGCGTCACGAAACCTTGCGCACCACCTTCCCGAGCATTAACGGCGTGGCGTGCCAACGCGTGCACCACGAAACCGGCGTGAACATGGCCTGGCTCGACCTCAGCCAGCTGGATGAACCGACGCGTCAGCAGCGTTTGCAAGCGCTGGCCGACAGTGAAGCGCATCGACCGTTCGACCTGGAAGTGGGGCCGCTGCTGCGTGCGTGCATGGTCAAGGCGGGTGAGCGCGAACACTACTTTGTGCTGACCTTGCACCACATCGTGACGGAAGGCTGGGCGATGGACATTTTCGCCCGTGAATTGGGCGTGCTCTACGAAGCCTTCCTCGATGACCGCCTGTCACCGCTGGCTCCGCTGGCCGTGCAATACCTGGATTACAGCGTGTGGCAACGCCAGTGGCTGGAGTCGGGCGAGCGTCAACGCCAGCTCGATTACTGGACCGCCAAACTGGGCAGCGAACACCCGCTGCTGGAGCTGCCGAGCGACCGTGCGCGGCCCCCGGTGCAAAGCTATCAGGGTGAGTTGTACCGCTTCGACCTGAGCGACGAATTGGCGGCGCGGGTGCGGGCTTTCAATGCCGAGCATGGCCTGACGTTGTTCATGACCATGACCGCCACGCTGGCGGTGTTGCTCTATCGCTACAGTGGCCAGAGCGATCTGCGCATCGGCGCACCTGTCGCCAACCGCATCCGCCCTGAAAGCGAAGGGCTGATCGGCGCCTTCCTCAACACCCAGGTGCTGCGTTGCCAACTCGATGCGCAGATGAGTGTGGACGAACTGATAGAACAAGTGCGTCAGACCGTGATTGAAGGTCAGTCGCATCAGGACTTGCCCTTCGATCATTTGGTCGAAGCGTTGCAGCCACCGCGCAGCGCGGCCTATAACCCGCTGTTCCAGGTCATGTGCAACGTGCAGCGCTGGGAGTTCCAGCAACGCCGTGAATTGGCAGGGATGACCGTCGAGTACCTGGCCAACGATGCGCGTGCCACCAAGTTTGACCTCAACCTGGAAGTCACTGACCTTGACCATCGTCTGGGTTGCTGCCTGACGTACAGTACCGATCTGTTTGACGAACCGCGCATCGCCAAAATGGCCGGGCACTGGGGCAACCTGCTGGAGGCGCTGCTGGGCGATCCGCAACAGCGCCTGAGCGAGTTGCCGCTGATGCTGGCCCCAGAGCAACAGCAACTGGTGCAGCGCATGGCCGCGCCGGTTGCCGAACATGCGCTGGACCTGTGCATTCATAGCCTGTTTGCTGAACAAGCACGGCTTCGCCCCGACGCCATCGCGTTGACCTTCGCCGGCCAGCACCTGAGCTACGCCGAACTGGACAGCCGTGCTAACCGGTTGGCGTGGTTGCTGCGCGAGCGCGGTGTCGGGCCGCAGGTGCGTGTGGGCTTGGCCCTTGAGCGATCTCTGGAGATGGTGATCGGCCTGCTGGCGATCCTCAAGGCGGGGGGCGCCTACGTACCGCTGGACCCGGAATATCCGCTGGAACGCCTGCACTACATGATTGACGACAGCGGCATTGGCCTGCTGTTGAGTCACCGTGCGTTGTTTGACGCCTTGGGCGAGTTGCCGCAGCACGTCGCGCTCGGGTGCCTGGAAGACATCGCGCAGGAACTGGGCAATTACCCGTCTGCTGAGCTGCCGTTTATCAGCCTGGCGGGTCATCAGGCGTACCTGATTTACACCTCTGGCTCCACAGGGCAGCCCAAAGGCGTGGTGGTGTCCCACGGCGAAATTGCCATGCACTGTCGTGCGGTGATCGAGCGCTTCGGCATGCGCCCTGACGACTGTGAGCTGCACTTCTACTCAATCAACTTTGATGCGGCGACGGAACGTCTGCTGGTGCCCTTGCTGTGTGGTGCGCGGGTGGTATTGCGCGCGCAGGGGCAGTGGGATGCGCAGCAGATCTGCCAACTGATCCGCGAGCAACAGGTCAATATTCTGGGCTTCACCCCCAGCTACGGCAGCCAGTTGGCACAGTGGTTGGCGACGCAGCAGCAAACCTTGCCGGTGCGCATGTGCATCACCGGTGGCGAGGCGCTGACCGGCGAGCACTTGCAACGGATTCGCACGGCGTTCGCGCCAAAGGTGTTTTTCAATGCCTATGGTCCCACCGAAACCGTGGTCATGCCGTTGGCCAGCCTGGCGCCGCAACAATTGGAAGAGGGCGCGAGCAGTGTGCCCATCGGCCAGGTCATCGGCGCGCGGGTGGCGTATATCCTCGACGCCGGGTTGGCCCTGGTGCCGCAAGGCGCCACGGGTGAGTTGTATGTCGGCGGTGCAGGATTGGCGCAGGGCTACCATCAACGCCCCGGCATGACCGCCGAGCGGTTTGTGGCTGATCCTTTTTCCGATAATGGCGGGCGTCTGTACCGCACCGGCGATGTGGTACGCCAACGCGCCGATGGTTTGGTTGAGTACGTAGGCCGGGTTGACCACCAAGTAAAAATCCGCGGTTTCCGTATTGAGTTGGGGGAAATAGAAAACCGCCTGCTGGATCACCACGACGTGCGTGAAGCGGTGGTGCTGGCGCTCGACATGGTCGGAGGCAAACAACTGGCGGCGTATCTGGTGTGCGACGCTGCACAACACAGCGAGGTTGAACAGGCTGCGCTACGGGATGAACTCAAAGCGCAGCTCAAGGTGCAGTTGCCCGACTACATGGTCCCCACCCACCTGATGCTGCTGGCCAGCATGCCGCTGACGGCCAATGGCAAGCTGGATCGGCGCGCCTTGCCAACCCCGGACCCGCAGCTGAACCGTCAACAGTATGTGGCCCCCAGCAACCCGCTGGAGCAAAGCCTGGCCGGTGTGTGGTGCGATGTGTTGAACCTCAAACAGATCGGTCTCAACGATAACTTCTTTGAACTGGGCGGCGACTCGATTCTGTCGATTCAAGTGGTCAGCCGTGCGCGGCAACTGGGCATTCATTTCAGCCCGCGTGACCTGTTTCAGCACCAAACGGTGCAGGCATTGGCAGCAGTTGCGACGCACACCGCGCAGCACCACGCCGAGCAAGGACGACTCAGTGGTGAGTCGGCGCTGACGCCCATCCAGCATTGGTTCTTCGACACCGACATGCCACACCGTGAGCACTGGAACCAGTCGTTGCTGCTGGAGCCGAGTCTGGCGCTTGAGCCTCATACGCTGGAACAGGCACTGAGTGCGCTGCTGGAGCACCATGATGCGCTGCGCCTGCGCTTCCATAAAACAGCGGGGCAATGGCGTGCGCAATATCGCACCGAGGTCGATGACGCACTTTTGTGGCAGGCATCCGCGTCTGACATGCAGCAATGTGAGGCGCTGTACGCCGATGCCCAGCGCAGTCTTGACCTGCAAAACGGTCCTTTGCTGCGTGCGTTGTTGGTCGATGGGCCGCAAGGCCAGCAGCGCTTGTTGCTGGTTATCCATCACTTGGCGGTGGACGGCGTGTCATGGCGCGTACTGCTTGAAGATTTGCAAACGCTGTACCGCCAATTGGCGGCGCACCAGCCTGCGCAGTTGCCTGAAAAAACCAGCGCTTCACGGGCGTGGGCAGAGCGCTTGCAAGCCTATGCCGGCAGCGAGTCGTTGCGTGAAGAGTTAAGCCTGTGGCGCCAGCAATTGAACGGGCCACGGGTCGAGTTGCCCTGCGACAGGCCACAGGGTGGCGGGCAAAATCAGCATGCACAGACGGTCAGCGTGCACCTGGACGCCGAGCGAACCCGGCAACTCTTGCAACAGGCGCCCAGTGCTTACCGCACGCAGGTCAATGACCTGCTGCTGAGCGCACTGGCACGGGTGCTGTGCCGTTGGACCGGGCAGCCGTCGGCGCTGGTGCAACTGGAAGGGCATGGCCGCGAAACGCTGTTTGATGACATCGACCTGAGCCGCACTGTGGGCTGGTTCACCAGCGCCTATCCAGTGCGTTTGACCCCGTTGCCGGACCAAGAACAGGGCGCTTCGATCAAGGCAATCAAAGAGCAACTGCGCAACGTGCCGCACAAAGGGCTGGGTTATGGGGTGCTGCGTTACCTGACCGATAACGCCACGCGTCAGGCGCTGGCGGCGTTGCCGCAAGCGGCGGTGACGTTCAACTACCTGGGGCAGTTCGATCAGAGCTTTGCCAGTGATGCGCTGTTCCACCCGTTGGACGAACCTGTGGGCGCGGCCCATGACCCGTTGGCGCCGTTACCCAACGAACTGAGCATCGACAGTCAGGTGTATGGCGGCGAGCTACTGCTGCGCTGGACATTCAGCGCCCAGCGTTACGATGCAGCGATCATCGAGCAGTTGGCGCAAGCCTATGTCAGTGAACTGCACGCGCTGATAGCCCATTGCGTGAGTGACGGCGCTGGCGGCCTGACGCCTTCTGACTTCCCGCTGGCCAGGCTTAGTCAGGCACAACTGGACGCCTTGCCGGTGGCGGCCGAGCTGATTGAAGACGTGTACCCGATGACCCCGATGCAAGAGGGGATGCTGCTGCACACCTTGCTGGAGCCGGGTACCGGGTTGTATTACATGCAGGACCGTTACCGCATCAACAGCGCGCTTGACCCGCAACGGTTCGCGCAAGCCTGGCAGGAAGTGGTCGGGCGGCATGAAGCGCTGCGCGCCTCGTTCTGCTGGAACGTGGGCGAAGACATGCTGCAAATCATTCATCGCCCCGGCAGCACTGACATTGATTATCTGGATTGGAGTGCCGAGCCGCAGGAGGGGCATGAAGCGCGCTTGCAAGCCCTGCTCAAGCAGGAGCGTGAGGCCGGGTTTGATTTGCTCAATAAAGCGCCATTCCACCTGCGCCTGATCCGTCTGGGGGCTGAGCGTTACTGGTTCATGATGAGCAACCACCACATCCTGATTGACGCCTGGTGCCGTTCATTGCTGATGAGCGACTTCTTCGACATTTACAGCGCGTTGGGTGAAGGCCGTGTTGCACAACTGGCCACCCCGCCGCGCTACCGCGATTACATCGGCTGGTTGCAGCAGCAAAACCTGCAACAGGCCAACGACTGGTGGCAGCGCAACCTGCAAGGTTTCGAGCAAACCACTTACATCCCGAGTGACCGGCCGTTCTTGCGTGAACACGCGGGCGACAGCGGCGGCATGCTGGTGGGCGATTGCTACACGCGGCTTGAGGTGCAAGACGGTGTGCGCTTGCGTGAGCTGGCGCAGCAACATCAATTGACCATCAATACCTTCGCTCAAGCCGCGTGGGCCTTAGTGCTGCAACGCTTTAGCGGCGAGCGCGACGTACTGTTTGGCGTGACCGTGGCCGGTCGCCCGGTGGAATTGCCGCAGATGCAACACACGGTCGGTCTGTTCATCAACAGCGTGGCCCTGCGCGTGCAAATGCCGGCTGAGGGCCAGGCGTTGGGAGTGCGTCAGTGGCTGAGCAACCTGCTCGAACACAACATGGAGCTGCGTGAGTATGAATACCTGCCGCTGGTCACGATTCAGGAGCGCAGCGAGCTGCCAAAAGGCCAGCCGCTGTTCGACAGCCTGTTTGTGTTCGAGAACGCGCCGGTCGACATGACGGTCATGGATCGGGCGCACAGCCTTAAGGCGACGTCGGACTCGGGGCGCACCCACACCAACTTCCCGCTGACGGCCGTGTGCTATCCCGGTGATGACTTGGGCCTGCACCTGTCGTATGACCAGCGCTACTTCGAACGCAGCAGCGTTGAGCGTTTGCTGGCCGAATTCAAGCGTATGTTGCTGGCGCTGATGGACGGGCTTGAAGGCGATATGGCGCAGTTGCCCTTGCTGGGTGACTGCGAGCGCGAATTTCTGCTTGCGGGGTGCAACCAGAGCCAGCGTGCATACCCGCTGGATCAGAGCTATGCCCAGCTGTTTGAAGCGCAAGTGGCAGCCCATCCAGAACGCATCGCTGCCAGTTGCCTTGATCAGCAGTGGCGATACCGCGAGTTGAATGCGCGCAGTAACCGTCTGGGGCATGCCTTGATCAACGCCTTGGTGCAGCCGGACCAACCGGTGGCGCTGTTGGCCGAGCGCGGGCTGGACCTGCTTGGCATGATCATCGGCAGCTTTAAAGCCGGGGCCGGTTATTTGCCCCTGGACCCGGCGCTGCCGAGTTCACGCTTGAGCCGCATTATTGATATGAGCCGCACGCCGTTGCTGGTGTGCACCCAAGCCTGCCTCGAACAGGCCGAGGCGCTGCTCGACGAGGCGGGTTGCCCGATTCGTCCGCGTTTACTGGTATGGGAGCAGGTACAAGCCGCCGCGCTGGCCGACCATAACCCGCAGGTTTACAGCCAGCCGGACAATCTGGCGTACGTGATTTACACCTCGGGTTCGACCGGGCTGCCAAAAGGGGTGATGGTCGAACAGCGCGGGATGTTGAACAACCAGTTGAGCAAAGTGCCGTATTTGCAGTTGACCGAACACGACGTCATCGCGCAAACGGCTTCACAGAGCTTTGATATTTCAGTCTGGCAGTTCCTGGCTCCCCCCCTGTTTGGTGCTCGCGTCGACATCGTGCCGAACACCCTCGCCCATGACCCGCAGGCCTTGTTGGCGCAGGTCAATGCGCAGGGCATCACGGTGCTGGAAAGCGTGCCGTCGCTGATTCAGGGGATGCTGGCGCAAGAGCGCATTGTGCTCGACGGGTTGCGCTGGATGCTGCCGACGGGCGAAGCGATGCCGCCCGAACTGGCTCAGCAATGGCTCTTGCGTTACCCCCACGTTGGATTGGTGAATGCCTATGGCCCGGCGGAATGCTCTGATGACGTGGCGTTCTTCCGTGTCGATCAGGCTTCAACCCAAGGCAGTTATTTGCCCATCGGCACACCTACCGACAACAACCGTTTGTACCTGCTCGACGGCGACTTGCAACTGGTTGCGCTGGGTGCCGTTGGCGAGCTGTGTGTAGCCGGGACCGGGGTCGGGCGCGGTTATGTCAGCGATCCGCTGCGCACGGCGACGGTATTTGTGCCTAACCCGTTCGGTGCGCCGGGCGAGCGCTTGTACCGCACCGGCGATCTGGCACGCCGACGCCTGGACGGGGTGCTGGAGTACGTGGGCCGCATCGACCATCAAGTGAAGATCCGCGGCTATCGCATTGAACTGGGAGAAATTGAGGCGCGTCTGCACGAGCAACCGCAGGTGCGCGATGCGGCGGTCAGCGTTCAAGAAGGACCAAACGGCAAGTACCTGGTGGGTTATTTGGTGGCGGCGCCTTCGACGCTGAGCCACAGCGAGCGTCTGGAGCAGCTCAAGCGCTGTTTGCGCGCCGAGCTGCCGGAGTACATGGTGCCGTTGCATTGGGCATGGCTCGAACACTTGCCGCTCAATGCCAATGGCAAATTGGACCGCAAGGCATTGCCCGTGATCGAGATCGGCCAGTTGCAACGTGAAGACTATGTGGCGCCACGCACCGAGCTGGAACAGACCCTGGCCGATATCTGGGCCGAGGTGCTGACGGTGGAGCGGGTGGGGGTGAGCGACAACTTCTTCGAGTTGGGTGGTCATTCGTTGTTGGCCACGCAAATTGCTTCGCGGGTGCAGAAAGTGCTGCAACGCAATGTGCCGTTACGCGCCATGTTCGAATGCAGTTGCGTGGAGGAACTGGCGCAGTACATCGAAGGGCTGCAAAGCAGTGAAATCAACGAGGAGAAAGTAGACCGTCTCAGCGATTTGATGGCGGAACTGGAAGGGCTGTAATCAGCACAAAGGCCCGTGCTTGCATCAAGCGCGGGCCTTTTGTGGCGTTACTTGGGACCGAGAATCTTCAGCAGTTTGTCTGGCGACGGCGCGCCTTGCTGCTGTTGCAGGTTGCCTTGCTCGTCGAGATAGAAAATCGCCGGGGTGGCCGCTACGTCCAGCTCGGTCATCAGTTGCATGTTGGCATCGAGCTTGGCCTGTACGTCGGCCGGGATGCTGCCCAATGCTTTAAGGGTGCTGGCTTTGCCGGCTTTTTCGTGGTCATGCAGGGCTTGCATCGGGTCTTTGGCTGCCAGCAGCGCGGCCGATTTACCGGGGCTGTCTTCACGGATGATGCCGACCATGATGTGGCGCAATTGCACCTTGCCAGAGTCTACCCACGGGCGGGCTTGCTCCCAGAACATGTTGCAGTACGGGCAGTTCGGGTCGCTGAACAGGTAAACAATGCGCGGTGCATCTTTTTTGCCGTCTGCGATCCAGTTGCTCTTTTCCATGTTGGCCCAGACTTCCTTGGCCATCGGTTCGTACACCAACTTTTGCAGCGGTTCCAGGCTCAGGTCTTTGCCTTGGGCATCATACAAATTACCCACCAGCACGTTGCCGTCTTTGGTCAGGTACAGCGCCATGCCGCGATTCTGGTATTGCGCTGCATAGCCGCGCAAACCGCTGGGCGCGTCAAAGCTGCCAACGATTTTGGCGCCCTTGGCTTCGATTTTTTTGATCGCCGGGGGCAACTCTTCGGCGTGCAGCCATGGCGATTGCAGCAGGGCAGCGCCGAGCAGGGTGGTCATGCTCAGGTTTAGCAGTGTGCGGTTAGGCATTGGGTAGTCCTTGCAGGGTCGCCCTGGAGGGCTGACTTTGAGGTGTTCGGGTCAAAATTTTCGAGCGCCCGGGCCAGGCTGGCTTGCGACAACTCGCCCAAGTGGCTGGCCAGCAAGCGTCCTTCAGCGTTGTAGAACAGGGTGGTCGGCAAGGCCATCGAGCCTACTTTCTGCCCCAGTTGGCCGCCACTGTCGAACAGCACGTTACTCAGGTTCAGACCTTGAGTTTCAAGGAAGGTGCTGACGCTTTGCATGCTCTCGCCCTGATTGACGAACAAGAAGGTCACGTCTTCGTGTTGGTGCTGCGCGTTTTGCAACACGGGCATTTCGCGTCTGCAAGGCGGGCACCAGGTAGCCCAGAGGTTGATCACTAACGGGCCGCCTTTATAACTGCTCAGTTGCACCGACTCGCCGTTGGCATTACGCAGCGCCATGTCGGGTAATTGGGTGCCTTTGTCGTAGAGATTCGAGGCCAGGCTGGCGAGCAGCCAGAACGCCAGGCCACTGCCCAACCCCCAGCCGAGCGGGCGTCTGAGGCCGGTGCGACGCCAGCTCCAGACCACGGCCCCGCCCACGACGGCCAGCAACCCCGGCCACATCAAAAAGCCACCGTCGCGCAGGTCGAGCATTTGCAGAGGATCGTTTTCGAAGTAGCGCCAGTAGCCAATCACGAACCCTATACGTGCCGCCAGCAAACCCAGCAGGAACAAGCTGAACAACACTGACTCAGGGTTTTCGCCACCGCGTTTTGCCACGCGCCAGCCCACCAGCGTCGCCAGGGCGAGGGCCAGTATCAGCAGCAAGTGGTTGATTGCCAGTGCAAACGAACCGATGGTCAGGGTCAGCATTTAGAGGAGTTCCCGGGTGGCGTTCCAGTTATTCAAAAAAGTCTCGGCGTTGACTTCGCCGGTAATGCGTTGCGCGCGACGCTCAACCCCGTTGGGGCCTATCCAGATAAAGCTGGGCGGGCCGGGTACTTGATAGCGGCTGAGCAGGTCGCGGCTGGCGACAGTATCGGCGGTCACGTCCAGACGCAACAAGCGCACGCCTTGCAGGGCGTTCATCACCTGCGCCTGGCCGAAGACTTTTTTCTCCATCACCTTGCAGGACACGCACCAGTCAGCGTAGTAGTCGAGCATCACCCACTGGCCCTGCGCTTTGGCGCTGGCCAGTTCTCGCTCAAGGGTGGGGATGTCCTTGACCGTGATGAATGCGTCGTGGCTCGTGTTGACACTGCTGCCCGCCACGGTTTTGGCGGTGTACACCGCTAGCGGTTGCCAGGTATCGGTGCTGCCCCCGGCGGCACCAATCACCATCAGTGCGCCCCATATGCCTGCAATCAGGCTCAATGGGCTGAACAGGGTTTTGGCCCGTAAGAACTGCTGGCCTTGTTGCCACAGGCTGCTGGCAAAAATCAGCAGCAGGACGCCCCATAAGCCGACCCACAACGATTCATCCAGCACCGGGCGCACCAACAGCAGGGCGGTGCCCAGGAACAGGAAGCCAAACAGGCCTTTCATCAGGTTCATCCAGGCACCGGGTTTAGGCAGGAAACGGCTGCCCACAGTGACCAGAAGCAACAGCGGCATGCCGATCCCGACACCCATCGTAAACAGCACCAAACCGCCCTCCACGGCATTGCCGCTTTGCGCGATATAGAGCAAGGCGCCCGCCAGGGGTGCGGTCATGCACGGGCCGACCAGCAAGCCCGACAAAGCGCCGAGAATGCCCGCGCCAATCAGGCTGCCGCCTTTGCGCCCGCGCCCGGCTGTTTCGAGGCGATCACGCAGCGCGGTGGGCAGTTGCAGTTCGAAGAAACCAAACATCGGCAGTGCCAGAACCACAAATAACGCGGCAAAACTGCCGAGCAGCCACGGCTGTTGCAGCAGCGCCTGCAAATTGGCGCCGAGCAAGGCCGCCAGTACTCCCAAACCTGCGTACACCAGCGCCATGCTGACGACATAACTGCCCGCCACCGCAAAGCCGCGACCGGGGCTGGCGCCGCTACCCACCACCAGACCTGCCAAAATAGGCAGCATGGGTAGCGAACAAGGGGTGAAAGCAAGCAACAGGCCCAGCCCGAAGAACAGCAGCAAGCTCCAGACCAGTGAACCCTGCTGCAACGTGGCGGCTAACGACTGGTCTTGCGCCTGTTCGGGCGCAGTCGCGGATTGAGCGCCCCCCAGATCAACCTTTTGGCTTTGCGGTGAGTAACACAATCCGGCGTCGGCACACCCTTGCCAACTGACCTTGATCTGGCCACGGGCATTGGCGGGGATGAGCAGCTCAAGGCGGTCTCGATAAACCTCAGTCGCGCCGAAAAACTCGTCACTGTGCGCCAACCCCTCAGGGAGTGGTGGCGTGTGTGCGGCATCCAGGCCTTCGAACTTCAGACGCTTCTTGTACAGGTAATACTTATCGGTGATTTTCCATTGCAGACGCGTTTCACCTGAAGGCAGCGGCTCGGTGCTGAAGACGAACGCCTGTTCAGCCGGTAGGAAGTCGGCTTTTTGCTCAAAGGGATTGTCACTGGCGTAGGCCTGACTAAAACCCGTCAGCAGCAGGAAAAAAAACACAATCAAACGAGACATGCGCCAGACCTTGGTATTTTCAATTAACCGCCACCTTGGAGGCACTTGATTAACCGAGTGTTAAAAACGGCATAATCGGGCCTTAATCCCACCGCCCTTTAATCGGCCTATTTACGCGGGTATCTGCATGCACGTATTGGTTTGCGAAGACGACGAGCTGATTGCCAGCGGCATTGTGGCGGGGCTTAAGGCTCAGGGTATGACGGTTGAGCATGTCGCCACTGCGGGTGCCGCCCGGGCCATGCTCAAGGCGGCTGAGTTTGACGTGATGGTGCTTGACCTCGGTTTGCCCGACGAAGACGGTCTTAAGTTATTGCAACAATTGCGCCAGCAGGGGTTGGAGTTGCCCGTGCTGGTGCTCACTGCGCGTGACTCGGTGACTGATCGGGTCGATGGCCTGCAAGCCGGCGCGGACGATTACTTGCTCAAACCGTTCGACCTGCGCGAGCTGGCGGCCCGTTTGCACACCTTGCTGCGCCGCGTGGCGGGGCGCAGTGTCAACCTGATCGAGCACGGTCGCTTGAGTTACGACCCCAGCAGCCGCGAAACATTGCTGGGCGGCAAGCCAGTGGATCTATCCCGTCGCGAGCAGGCCCTGCTGCAAGCTTTGCTGCATAACCGCGGACGGGTGTTGTCGACTGAGCAACTCAAAGACAGCATTTACGGTTTCAGCGACGAACTGGAGAGCAACGCCTTGAACGTTCATATCCATCATCTGCGGCGCAAGCTGGGCAATGGCATCGTCGAAACCGTGCGCGGCCTGGGGTACCGCCTGGGGCCAGCAGATGGCGCCGAGCCTGACGCATGATGAGCCTGCGCCTGCGTTTGAGCCTGACCATTGGTTCAGCCTTCATCCTCATATGGGTGTTGGCGGCGGCCTGGATGCTCAGCGATCTGCGTCAACAAATGATGTTTTCCCTCGATCAGCGTCTGGTGGCGTCTGCACGAATGGTGGCGGGCTTGCTGGAGCAATTGCCGCAACTGCCGGTAAAAGGCGAGGGCACGCATTTCAGTGCCGAGCAGTTGACCATACCCGGCGGCATGGCCTGCCAGGTCAGTTCGCTGCGTGGAGAAATTCTCGCCCGCAGCCATAACAATCCCGATCAACCCATGCAGTCCGAGTCGACCGGGTTTCGCGATCAGATCATCGATGGCGCAGCCTGGCGCACGTTTACCCTGGTGCGCGGTGACTTGCGCATCACCACCGCAGATCGCCAAGTGGAGCGCGAGGCGCTGAATCTCTCCGTGTTACTGGCGGCCTCTGTGCCGGTGGGCATGGCGCTGATGGTGTGTTTGCTGTTGTTATGGCTAGGGATTGGTCAGGGGCTGGCGCCACTCAAACGGATGCGCGATGCGTTGATGCGCCGGGATGCAGATTCGTTGCAACCGTTGCAAATCAGCCCATTACCCAGCGAGCTGCAACCTTTGCTCGACTCGCAGAACCAGTTGCTGGCGCGTATTGCCAAAGCGATTGAGCGTGAACGGCGCCTGACGGGTGACGCTGCCCACGAATTGCGCAGCCCGCTGACGGCAATCAAGACCCACTTGCAGGTGGCCCGCATGACCGATGGCGAGGCCCGTGAGCAGTCGCTGGCGCATGCCGAGGCGGGTGCTGACCGTTTGCACCGTACCCTTGAGCAATTGTTGTTATTGGCGCGGGTGGAGGGCAGCTTGTCCTTCGATGACGGTGTGCAATGTTCGGCCGAGCAAGTGGCGCGTCTGGCGATCCACGATGCGGCGAGTGGTGCAGCGGATCGAATCATTGTGCAAGTGCCCGCAGATTTGCCCGCCACAGCACTGAAGGTGCCGTCGGTTCTGGCCATTGCCGCATTGCGCAATCTGCTGGACAACGCCTTGCGCCATACGCCGGAAGAAGCCCGGGTCGAATTGAAATTGCGTGCCGAAGGTCAGTTCATCTATTTTGTGGTGCGCGATCATGGGCCAGGTATTTCGCCTCAAACCTTGCAACACATGACTCAGCGCTTCTGGCGCAATGGCAACAGCAATGGTTGTGGGTTGGGACTGGCGATTGTGCAGGCAATTGTTGAGCGTTGTGGGGGGGAGTTGCAGTTTGACAGTCAGCCCGACGGGCTGCGGGTTGA
This sequence comes from Pseudomonas sp. TWR3-1-1, assembly GCF_049896545.1. Lineage (NCBI taxonomy): Bacteria > Pseudomonadati > Pseudomonadota > Gammaproteobacteria > Pseudomonadales > Pseudomonadaceae > Pseudomonas > Pseudomonas sp. TWR3-1-1. The sequence goes on along the minus strand of NZ_JAFCUO010000011.1, from coordinate 24,205 downwards.
ACTCAGGATGCCGTTGCAATAGGGCAGGTTTTGGGCGCGTGTTTGTATCGAACCGGCAACCAGGCAGTCGAGCAAGCACTGATATAGCTCAGTGTTTCGCACCCGTTACATCTTTACAGTGGCTCTCGATTTATAAGGGGGCCACATGGGTCCCGCCTATAAAAATAATCCACTTGTAAGGTAATAGAACATTGAAGGATTCAGCGTTTGATCACCGTCCAGCTGGGGAACCCCCAGAATTGCAGCGCAGTTTGTCCAACCGCCACATTCAACTGATTGCCATTGGCGGAGCCATTGGTACCGGTCTGTTTATGGGCTCTGGCAAGACCATTAGCCTGGCAGGGCCCTCGATCATTTTTGTCTACATGATCATTGGTTTCATGCTGTTTTTCGTCATGCGTGCGATGGGCGAATTGCTCTTATCCAACCTCAACTACAAGTCATTTATTGATTTCTCGGCCGACTTGCTCGGACCGATGGCTGGCTATTTCATGGGCTGGACCTACTGGTTTTGCTGGATAGTCACGGGCATCGCGGATGTGATTGCCATCTCCGGGTACACACAATTCTGGTTTCCCAACGTACCTCTGTGGTTGCCGGCGCTGGGGTGTGTGGCGTTACTGCTGTCGCTGAACCTGATTACCGTGAAAATGTTCGGCGAGCTGGAGTTCTGGTTTGCCATGATCAAGATCGTTGCCATTTGCGCGTTGGTCTGCACCGGTCTGTATATGGTCGTTACGGCATACCAGTCCCCTGTCGGCCACACGGCAAGCCTGGGGAACCTATGGAATGACGGCGGCATGTTTCCACATGGTGTGATGGGCTTTTTTGCAGGCTTCCAGATCGCCGTATTTGCTTTTGTCGGCATTGAGTTGGCCGGTACCACAGCCGCAGAAACCAAGAACCCGGAGCGCAATCTGCCCCGTGCGATCAACTCCATCCCTCTGCGCATCATCATGTTTTATGTGTTCGCGCTGATTGCCATTTTGGCCGTGACCCCGTGGCGGGATGTGGTCGCCGATAAAAGCCCTTTTGTTGAACTCTTTATGCTGGCGGGCCTTCCGGCGGCAGCGGGAATCATTAATTTTGTGGTGCTGACGTCGGCGGCGTCTTCGGCCAACAGCGGCGTGTTCTCGACCAGTCGTATGCTTTACGGATTAGCGCTGGAGGGCGATGCACCCGGTAAATTCAAGCACCTGTCGCGTCGTGCAGTGCCTTCAAACGGTCTTATTTTTTCCTGCATCTGCCTGTTGGCGGGGGCGCTGGTGATTTATCTGATCCCTAATTTGATGGAAGCCTTCACCCTGATCACCACGGTGTCAGCGACTTTGTTCATGTTTGTTTGGTCGATGATCCTGTTGTCCTATCTGGCCTACCGTAAAAACCGTGCCCATTTGCATCTGGCATCGCGCTACAAAATGCCGGGGGGCAAAGTCATGGTCTGGGTGTGCCTGACATTCTTTGCGTTCATTCTGGTGTTACTGGCGCTCGAAGACGACACCCGCCAGGCGCTGTACGTCGTGCCAGGGTGGTTTGTGTTGCTGGCATTGGCTTATCGATCAATTGTGCGCAACAAGCAGCGCATAGCACTGCGGGCCTGTAAAGCGGATCTCTAAAGGCCGGAGCGCTTTGCGGTTTGTTTAAGGGGGTGGCGCTGCAAGGTGCCGCCCCCTTTGTCATCTGGTGCCCCGTCGCCTGAGAATTATCTGCTTGAACTCTAAATCGTGACCGCGCTGATGCGTCTCCAAAGCAGGAAAACCTGCGGTGTTCTTCCGTACAGGGAGGTCACGGGTCAGGTCTGCGGTTTTGGTCAATCTCATCAGCGTATTGAGGGTCCCGGAAATGTCAGTCGCTAGCCGTTTTATCGACGATCAGCCGGTTGGAGTCAGTCCAACTGAAGCGCTGTATGAATTTGAAGAATCCCCTTTGTTGGCCCGTCAGAGCCGCCAAGAGTCCAATGCGCGCAGCTATCCGCGGCGTATCCCGCTGGTGTTGAAACGCGCAAATGGCCTGTACGTCGAGGACGTTGAAGGCCGACGTTTTATCGATTGTCTGGCGGGTGCCGGCACGTTGGCGCTGGGGCATAACCATCCGGTGGTGATCGACGCGATTCGCCAGGTGCTGGATGACGGTCTGCCGCTGCACACGCTGGACCTCACGACGCCGGTCAAAGACCAGTTCGTTCAGGACTTGTTCGGCTTGCTGCCCGAAGCGCTGGCCGCAGAAGCGAAAATCCAGTTTTGTGGACCGACCGGCACCGACGCAGTCGAAGCAGCGTTGAAGTTGGTGCGCACGGCGACCGGGCGCAACACGGTGGTGTCGTTCCAGGGCGGCTATCACGGCATGAGCCAAGGTGCGTTGAGCCTGATGGGCAGCCTGGGGCCGAAAAAGCCGATGGCCGCACTGCTCGGTAACGGTGTGCAGTTTATGCCCTATCCCTACGATTACCGCTGCCCCTTCGGTTTGGGCGGTGAGCAAGGTGTGAAGGCAAACCTGCACTATCTGGAAAACCTGTTCAGTGACCCGGAAGCCGGTGTGCAATTGCCTGCCGCCGTGATCGTAGAAGTGGTGCAGGGTGAAGGCGGAGTGATTCCGGCTGATCTGGACTGGCTGCGGGGTGTGCGTCGCATCACGGAGCAGGCCGGCGTGGCGCTGATCGTCGATGAAATCCAAAGCGGTTTTGCCCGTACCGGTAAAATGTTTGCGTTTGAGCATGCCGGGATCATTCCTGATGTGGTGGTGCTGTCCAAGGCGATTGGCGGCAGTCTGCCGCTGGCGGTGGTGGTGTATCGCCAGTGGCTCGATACCTGGTTGCCGGGCGCACATGCGGGTACGTTCCGTGGCAACCAAATGGCGATGGCGGCCGGCTCGGCCGTGATGCGTTACCTCAAGGAACACGATGTCGCCGCTCATGCGGCCGCGATGGGTGAGCGATTGAGCGAACACCTGCACATCCTGCAACGTGATTTTGCGCAGTTGGGCGATATCCGTGGTCGTGGGCTGATGCTGGGCGTGGAGCTGGTTGACCCGACAGGCAAGGCCGACGCGCAGGGCCATCCCCCTGCATTTGGCCGGTTGGCGCCCTTGGTACAGCGCGAATGCCTCAAACGTGGGCTGATTCTTGAGTTGGGCGGTCGGCATGGCAGTGTGGTGAGGTTTTTGCCGCCGCTGATCATCACCCGCGCCGAAATCGATCAGGTTGCCGCCATTTTTGGCAATGCGCTGGCAGCCGCCATCGCCCGGCTCTAATTCCAGGCCATCCTTGATCGTTTGTTTTATTACCCCGCTGCGCGTGATCGCGCAGCCAGATTGCTGCGACGGAGACCCGCACATGAGTTCAGTATTTGACCGCGACGACATTCTCTTTCAGGTGGTGGTTAACCACGAGGACCAGTATTCGATCTGGCCCGATTACAAGGCCATTCCCAACGGCTGGCGCGCGGTGGGCAAAAGCGGCTTGAAGCCGGAGTGCCTGGCTTATATCGAAGAGGTGTGGACGGACATGCGTCCGCTGAGCCTGCGCCAGAAAATGGACGCCGTGGCAACGCACTGAAGCGACGGCTCACAAAAAAGCCAACTGACAGCAGACTGTCAGTTGGCTTTTTTAATGCTCACAGGGAAGTGATTACGCGTGACTTAGTACTCCCAGAACATCCGCTGCAATTCTTTGCTGTCTTGGGTTTTGGTCAGTGCAACCATCGCCAGGATACGGGCTTTCTGGGGGTTGAGGTCGTGTGCGACGACCCAATCATTTTTGTCGTCAGGCTGTTCTGCGTTACGCAGTACGAAACCGCCGTTATTCACGTGAGACGAACGGATGATCTGCACGCCATCTTTACGCAGGGCTTGCAGGGTCGGAACCACGCGCGAAGAAACGGAACCGTTGCCAGTGCCTACGTGGATGATGGCTTTAGCGCCCGATTGAGCCAGTGCTTTGTAGGCAGTGTCATCAACGTTGCCATAGGAGTAGGCGATGCCTACGTTTGGCAGGCTCTTGATGTTTTTGATGTCGAATTCAGAATCCATGGTGTGACGCTTGGCAGGCAAGCGGAACCAGTAGGATTTGCCTTCAACGACCATACCTAGCGGGCCCCAAGGGCTTTTGAAGGCTTCGGTCTTGATGTTCATCATTTTGCTGACATCACGGCCCGACTGGATTTCGTCGTTCATGGTGACCAGTACGCCTTTGCCGCGCGCTTCTTTGCTGCCGGCGACCGCCACAGCGTTGTACAGGTTCAGCATGCCGTCTGCGGACATGGCGGTGCCTGGACGCATGGAGCCGACTACCACAATAGGCTTGTCGGTTTTTTCGACCAGATTGAGGAAGTAGGCGGTTTCTTCCAGGGTGTCGGTGCCGTGCGTGATCACGATGCCATCAACGTCTTTGCTGTCAGCCAGCTCAGCAACACGGCGGCCCAGTTGCAGCAGGTTGTCGTTGGTGATGCTTTCGGACGCGATCTGCATCACTTGTTCGCCACGCACGTTGGCCAATTGGCTCAGCTCGGGTACACCGGCGATCAGTTGGTCGATACCCACTTTGGCAGCGGTGTAGGTCGCGCTGTTAGCAGCACTGGCGCCCGCACCCGCGATGGTGCCGCCCGTGGCCAGGATGATCACATTGGGCTTAGTAGCGGTTTCTTGCGCCTGAGCAGTTGGCAGGGCTAGCAGAAGGGCCAAAGCGCCCGGAACAATCGATTTCAACACAGCTGTTTTCATTATGTTCTCTCTTAATGATGAGAGTGCTGATGCACATACACCTAGCACGGCGCGCGCCATCCACTGGCCACGCGCTGGCCTTAAGAAGGCATGATCTGTGCCAATACGAAAAGTTCTCAAGGAATGTTACAAATCACTGATTTGTATCAACAAATTATTAATATCTGTAGCCGTGTATGTCGTGTTCAGGACGGTTTTCCGAATGTCGCACAGGGTTTTTGTTCGGAGATGCGTCCGTTCGTCGGTTTTATGACGCCATTTTTTGACGTTGACAAATACGAAACGGGTTTCCATAGTGAGGTTCAAGCAAACGTTTGCGCGCTGCTTTTAGTTGTGCTTTTTCTAAGTGTCTGAAAACACACAAGGTCGGTTGTAGCTGTCGACCTGCTACTTCGCGTAAACAGGACGTTGCTCACAATAATCATAAGATCGGAGTGCTCCCATGAAGCTGCCCTTTGCTGGACGTCTTCTCGCTGTCGCCATGTTGGCGGCGACCTCTTTATCCCTTCCTGTTGCCCACGCAGATACCCCTGAAAAACCGAAGATCGGCCTCGTGATGAAGTCGCTGGCCAATGAGTTCTTCGTCACCATGGCCGATGGCGCCAAGGCCTATCAACAACAGCATCCGGCTGATTTCGACTTGATCTCCAACGGGATCAAGAACGAAACCGATACCGCGGGTCAGGTCGACATCATCAATCAGATGATCATCGCCAAAGTCGACGGGCTGGTTATTGCGCCAGCAGACTCCAAGGCGCTGATCTCGACCATTGATAAAGCTCGCAAAGCCGGCATCGTGGTGGTCAATATCGACAATCAGCTAGACCCTCAAGTGTTGAAAGCCAAGCACCTCGACGTGCCATTTGTCGGGCCTAACAACCGTGATGGCGCGCGTAAGGTGGGCGAGTTTCTGGCGGCCAAACTGAGCGCGGGAGACGAGGTTGGAATTATTGAGGGGGTGTCGACCACCACCAACGCCCAGCAGCGCACGGCTGGCTTCAAGGACGCCATGCAAGCGGCGCAGATGAACGTGGTCTCGGTGCAATCGGGGGATTGGGAGATTGATGGCGGTAACAAGAAAGCGGCTGCCATGCTCAGCGAATACCCGAACATAAAAGCGCTGCTGGCCGGTAACGACAGCATGGCGATCGGTGCGGTCTCGGCCATTCGGGCGGCAGGCAAGACCGGCAAGGTGTTGGTGGTGGGTTATGACAATATCGATGCCATCAAACCGATGCTCAAGGATGGTCGTGTCGTTGCCACTGCGGATCAGGCGGCTGCCCAACAGGCTGTTTTTGGTATCGAAACGGCGCTCAAACTGATCAAGAAAGAGCCGGTTGAAAACCTCAAAGAGGGTGTGATCGATACCCCGGTTCAACTGGTCACCCAACCTTAAACTTCCTCCTGCCCGGAGCACCTGTTCGGTTGAGCAGGTGTTCGGAGATGCTCTATGACGACTCCTGTAGCCGGAGTGGCCCTTTCAGTCAGCGGCATTGGTAAAACCTATACGCAGCCTGTGTTGAGCGGCATCGATTTGACCCTGAATCGTGGCGAGGTGCTGGCGTTGACCGGTGAAAATGGTGCCGGCAAAAGTACCCTGTCGAAAATCATCGGCGGCCTGGAAACGCCTACCACCGGCCAGATGCAGTTCAATGGCCAGCCTTATACGCCCGGCAGCCGGGCGCAGGCTGAGCGCCTGGGTGTGCGCATGGTCATGCAAGAACTCAATCTGCTGCCGACACTGACGGTGGCTGAGAATCTGTTTCTCGATAATCTGCCCAGCCGTGGCGGGTGGATCAGCCGTAAAAAGTTGCGCCAGGCGGCTATTGAAGCAATGGCGCAAGTTGGGCTTGAAGCGATAGACCCCGATACGTTGGTGGGAGAATTGGGCGTTGGCCATCAGCAGATGGTCGAAATTGCGCGCAATTTGATCGGCGACTGCCATGTACTGATTCTCGACGAACCCACGGCCATGCTCACCGGTCGTGAGGTTGAGCTGTTATTTGTGCAGATCGCGCAACTGCAAGCGCGCGGGGTTGCCATCGTCTACATCTCGCATCGCCTTGAAGAGCTGGCACGGGTGGCGCAGCGCATTGCAGTACTGCGTGATGGTTGCCTGGTGTGTGTCGAGCCGATGGCCAATTACGACAGCCAGCAACTGGTCAACCTGATGGTGGGGCGAGAGCTGGGTGATCATCTGGATATGGGGTCTCGCCAGCGTGGGGAACCTGTGTTGCAGGTGAAGGGGCTGGGTCGCTCGAACAAAGTGCTGGACGTCTCGTTTGAGGTCCGAAAGGGCGAGATTTTTGGTATTTCTGGCTTGATCGGGGCAGGGCGCACCGAGCTTTTGCGCCTGATTTATGGCGCAGACACCGCTGACAGCGGTTCGGTAGCCGTGGGTTCGCCTTTGCAGGTGGTGAGTATCCGTTCGCCGGTTGACGCGGTTAAGCAGGGCATCGCCCTGATCACCGAAGACCGCAAAGGCGAAGGCTTGCTCATGAGTCAATCCATCGGCGCCAATCTCGGCCTGGGCAATATGGCTCGCATCTCCCGCGCAGGTGTTGTTAACGGTATTGCTCAAGACGCTCTGGCTCAGCGTCAGATAGACGCGATGGGCATTCGCAGCTCCGGGCCTGAGCAAATCGTTGCGCAATTGTCGGGCGGCAATCAGCAGAAGGTCGTCATCGGCCGCTGGCTTGAACGTGACTGCACCGTATTACTGTTTGATGAACCTACCCGCGGCATTGATATCGGCGCCAAATTCGATATTTACCGTTTGCTGGGTGAGTTAACGCGCCAAGGCAAAGCGTTGGTGGTGGTGTCCAGTGATTTACGTGAGCTGATGCTGATTTGTGATCGTATCGGCGTGCTCTCTGCCGGGCGTTTGATCGACACCTTCGAGCGCGAGTCCTGGAGTCAGGAGCAACTGCTGGCCGCAGCATTTGCCGGTTATCAAAAACACGATGCGTTACTCACGCCAGTAACGCCAAAGGATGCGTCATGAAAACGGCTGCCTCGGAGCACAAAGCTGCACACAATTTCTATGGGATGGGCACGTACTTGGGGTTGGCGGGTGCTTTGCTGGGCATGGTGGTGTTGTTCTCCAGCCTCAGTGATCACTTCTTTTCCTATGACACGCTGAGCACATTGGCGAACCAGATCCCGGACCTGATGGTGCTCGCGGTCGGTATGACGTTCGTGCTGATTATTGGCGGCATCGACCTGTCGGTGGGTTCGGTACTGGCGCTGGCAGCCTCGGTGGTGAGCGTGGCAATACTCGGCTGGGGGTGGGGCGTTTTGCCTGCTGCGTTGCTGGGTATGGGCTGCGCAGCATTGGCCGGAACGATCACGGGTTCGATCACCGTTGCCTGGCGTATTCCCTCGTTCATCGTGTCACTGGGGGTGCTGGAAATGGCGCGCGGCGCGGCGTATCAAATGACAGGCTCGCGCACGGCTTATATCGGTGACGCCTTTGCATGGCTCTCCAACCCGATAGCGTTTGGCATCGCGCCTTCGTTCATCATCGCTTTACTGGTGATCCTGATTGCTCAAGCAGTGCTGACCCGAACGGTGTTTGGTCGTTACCTGATCGCCATTGGTACCAACGAAGAGGCGGTGCGGCTGGCGGGTATCAACCCCAAACCTTATAAGGTGCTGGTGTTCAGCCTGATGGGTTTACTGGCTGGCGTGGCGGCGTTGTTCCAGGTTTCACGTCTTGAGGCCGCAGATCCCAATGCGGGCTCTGGCCTTGAATTGCAGGTCATTGCTGCCGTGGTGATCGGCGGCACAAGCTTGATGGGCGGACGTGGCTCGGTCATCAGCACGTTTTTTGGTGTGCTGATTATTTCGGTGCTGGCGGCCGGATTGGCCCAAATCGGCGCAACGGAGCCGACCAAGCGTATTATTACCGGTGCTGTCATTGTGATAGCAGTGATTCTGGACACTTACCGCAGTCAACGAGCACGTCGACGGAATTAAGCAATGGCAACGATTAAAGATGTCGCGGCACTGGCAGGGATTTCCTACACAACGGTCTCTCATGTGTTGAACAAAACGCGCCCGGTGAGTGAACCCGTGCGGTTGAAAGTGGAAGAGGCCATTGCGCGCCTTGACTACGTGCCCAGCGCTGTCGCTCGTTCCTTGAAGGCCAAAAGCACGGCAACCATTGGCCTGCTGGTTGCCAATAGCCTCAACCCCTATTTCGCTGAGTTGGCGCGGGGCATTGAGGATTATTGCGAGCGCAACAATTACTGCGTGATCCTGTGCAATTGCGACGATGACCCCGACAAGCAGCGCAGCTATTTGCGCGTGTTGCTGGAAAAACGCGTCGATGGGCTGGTGGTCGCCTCTGCGGGGGGTGATGCGGGCCTTGCCAGCGGGTTGGCGGGGGTTCGCACACCGATGGTGATCGTCGACCGCAGCCTTGAAGGCATAGATGCCGATCTGGTGCGAATCGATCACGAGCAGGGCGCTTATCTCGCGACACGGCACCTGCTTGATCTGGGGCATCGCGCAATCGCGTGCATTGGCGGGCCAGCCATCACCAGCGTGGCCCACATGCGCAAGGCCGGTTATCTGAGAGCGCTGAGCGAGGCGGGCCTGATACCCAACGACGACTGGATGATCGAGAGTGACTTCAGTTGTACGGGTGGCTATGAGGCGGCGGGCCGCTTGTTGAGCGGCGACAGGCCGTCGGCCATTTTTGCGTGCAACGACATGATGGGTATTGGTGTGCTGCGCGCAGCTGCCGAGCGGCACATTCGGGTGCCCGAGCAGTTGTCTGTCATCGGTTTTGATGATGTGCAAATGAGCCGTTATGTGTACCCGGCCTTGACCACTGTGGGGCAGTCGATCCTGCAACTGGGTGAAACCGCCGCACAGGTTTTATTACGACGCATTGCTACACCGCAGCAGGCCGTCGAACAGTTGATTGTTGCGCCCAACATCGTATTGCGAGAGTCCACGGGTCCGTACGACGTAGCCTTGCAATACCCACAGCAATCCCATGGATGAGTGTCGATACATGCAAGCAAATGTCGTAGTGGTTGGCAGTCTGAATATGGATCTGGTAACGCGTACCGAGCGACTACCTCAACCGGGCGAGACGCTCTTTGGTCATTCGTTGGCGACCGTGCACGGGGGCAAAGGGGCTAATCAGGCGGTTGCAGCGGCGAGGCTTGGTGCGCAGGTGGCGATGATAGGGTGCGTGGGCAGTGACGCGTATGGTCTGCAATTGCGCGAGGGGCTGTTGGCCGAACAGATTGATTGCCAAGGTGTGCGTAACGTTGAAGGTGGCGTCAGTGGCGTGGCGTTGATTGTGGTCGATGCCAACAGTCAGAACACCATCGTGGTCGTGCCGGGTACTAATGCGAGCCTGGTGTCACAAGACATCGATGCGTGTGATAGCGCATTGCAAAAAGCCGATGTGATTGTGTGTCAGCTTGAGGTGCCAATGAGCACTGTGGGTTACACGCTCGATCGGGGGCGCGCGCTGAATAAAACCGTCATTCTCAACCCGGCGCCGGCCAGCGGCCCATTGCCGGTTGAGTGGTATGACGCTGTTGATTATTTGATTCCCAATGAAAGTGAAGCGCAGGCACTCAGCGGTGTGGTTGTCGACTCACTCGACTCAGCCGAATTGGCGGCGCGCACGTTGATGGGGTTCGGTGCAGGCAAGGTCATTGTCACGCTTGGCGCTCAGGGCGCTCTGTTTGTCAGCGAGCAACGGGCGGTGCATTTTGCGGCGCCCAAGGTGCTGGCGGTTGACGCGACGGCCGCTGGCGACACCTTTGTCGGTGCGTTTTCTGCCGCACTGGCCGCTGGTCGTAGCGAGGATCAAGCCATCCGATTTGCCCAGGTGGCGGCGGCCTTGTCGGTCACACGCTCAGGCGCTCAACCCTCTATTCCTCATTTATCGGACGTTGAGGGGTTTTCACCGTCATGAAAAAGACGCCTTTATTGAATATTGCGCTCTCCCGGCTCATTGCATCGCTGGGCCATGGAGACATCGTGGTGATTGCAGATGCGGGTTTGCCGGTGCCCAAAGGTGTTGAGTTGATCGACCTGGCCTTGACTCAAGGCGTGCCGGACTTCGCTAGCACCTTACGGACCGTATTGAGTGAAATGCAGGTGCAAAGTCATGCGCTGGCCCACGAGCTGCTGCTGGCGCCCAGTCCCGCGCTGGACAGTATCGAGGCGCATGCAAGAGGGGCCGAGCTGGGGAGTCGGCGCCTGCTTTCACATGATGCGTTCAAAGACTTATGCCAGCAGGCAAAAGTGATCGTGCGTACGGGGGAGTGTCGTCCTTACAGCAATATCGCGTTGTTTGCGGGTGTTACATTTTAATAACGTTCAATACAGGAATTCGGTTATGCCACGCTTTACACCACGTCTGCCTCACGTCATCAGGAGTGTCTTGTTTTTGTCAGCTATCACGCTTTCAAGTGCTCAGGCCGCAGAAAAGATAGATCTCATCATCGACACCGATCCGGGGGCTGATGATGTGGTTGCTTTGCTGTTGGCACTGGCGTCTCCAGGGCAATTGAACGTGCGCGCTATCACCACGGTGGCCGGGAATGTGCGTCTGGATAAAACCTCGCGCAATGCGCGTCTGGCGCGTGAGTGGGCAGGGCGCGAAGAGATTCCGGTGTACGCGGGTGCGCCACGCCCCCTGGTTCGCTCGCCTATCTACGCAGAGAACATTCATGGTCAGGAAGGCATAACGGGTGTGCCTGTGCATGAGCCTGCCAAAGGTCTTGAGCCCAAAAATGCAGTCAACTACCTGATCGAAACGCTTACGGCTGCCAAGCCTGGCAGTGTGACCATTGCCATGCTGGGGCCTCAGACCAATCTTGCGCTGGCGTTGACCCAGGCGCCTGGCATTGCCAAGGGCATTAAAGAAGTGGTGGTAATGGGTGGGGCGCACTTTAACGGCGGCAATATCACTCCGGTTGCAGAGTTCAATCTGTACGCAGATCCACATGCGGCCGATGTGGTGCTCAAAAGCGGGGTCAAGCTGACTTATATACCGCTGGATGTGACACACAAAATCCTCACCAGCGAAGCGCGGTTAAAGCAAATTGCATCGTTGGGTAATACGGCCGGGAAACTGGTAGGCGGTATTTTGAATGAATACGTGAAAGGGGACATGGAGCACTATGGTTTGCCAGGTGGGCCGGTGCACGATGCCAGTGTTATCGCGTATTTACTGGAGCCTGGCTTGTTTACAGGGCGTGAAGTCAATCTTGTGATTGATACACGCGAAGGCCCGACGTTTGGTCAGACGATTGCTGATTGGTACAACACCTTAGATCAGCCAAAAAATGCATTTTGGGTCGAAAACGGAAACGCCCAAGGTTTTTTTGATTTGCTGACGGCTCGTTTAGGGCGCTTGAAATAACCAGAAAGTGCGCAGACGCATGTCTGCGCAACTTCATGTGGCGCGGGACAGGTCTCCATATTTCTCGAAAATCTGGCTGACAAATACGTGCGCAGCGTCTGTTCCCAGCTCCTTGACCAGCAGATCAATCCCGATAATCGCCAGTTCTTCAGGGGTGCCCGGGCTGTATGAACACTGGCCTTGAGACCACTTTGCCTTGATGTTTGCGTCAATCGTGACTGTGATCATGGTTATCTCATGGCGTTTAAAATCGCGATTTTAGCAAAATGCTATCGATAAGCCACCAGCGTTGGAGGCCGTCGTGTCCCAATCCTTAGGCCCATCTGTGACGGGTGCGTGTCACACTTGGCCTTTTTGAGGGGCAGGTGGATGATAAGCATTGATTTGAACAAAGCGGATGCGCTCACCATTGACGCCGTGCGCCAGTTGCTGGCCTCTGCCAGCGATGATGTACATACGCAGTTGCGCGTAACGAAAGCAGGCATTGCGTATCTGTCTGTCAGTGCCGTAGGTGGAACCGATATCGACGGGCTGCTGTTCAGGCTGGAAACCTGGGCGGCAGGGTCGGGGTACGTGGGCAACGTGGCGGCCAACGATGAGGTTTGGGTGATGCAGATTTTCAACGCGCTCAAAGAGAACTGGCCCAATCCTGCTTTTGACTACATTGACGTGTACTAGAGCGTGCACACATGCCGTGACGATTGGGAATGAGCAATAGCCAATTTTTCGTCCAGAATCACGCGCCTTTCGGTCATGAGGTGTTTTGTTGCTTTGTGCCGTGCAACCTCTTTGCGATACCGCTGTCGCAAAGGCTTCGATCATTCAATTTAAGGAGGTTTCATGTCCTGGAAGCTAATGCCATTGGGTTCGTTGTTGGCGGTGCTGGTCTTATCTGGCTGCACCACGCCGAGTTCTGACAACGAGGTGACACAAGACGCTGGACACAGCCGGTGCGACGCTCAAGCAGCAGCGTTTGTGATCGGTAAAAAAGCCTCCTCTGAGCTTCTGGAGCAGGCACGAGTCAAGGCCGGGGCGCAGAACGCACGCATTCTGGGGCCGCACGACGTTATGACGCTTGAGTATCGTTCTGATCGACTGAACCTGAATGCTGACGATAACGCGATCATTACGCGCGTGAATTGCGGTTAGGCGCAGCGGTTTAACGTTCTGTCAGGCATAAAAAACCCCGTCACATGGACGGGGTTTTTTTGTTCGAGGGAGATTTACTCCGGACGAACCTGCGCAGCTTGCATACCCTTTTGGCCTTTCTCAGCCACGAAGGAAACGGTCTGGCCTTCTTTCAGGCTTTTGAAACCGTCGCTTTCGATAGCTTTGAAGTGTACGAACAGGTCGTCACCGCCACCTTGAGGAGTGATGAAGCCGAAGCCTTTTTCATCGTTGAACCATTTTACGGTGCCGGTTTGGCGATTAGACATGGTGTATCTCCAAGAAACTTATATTTTCAGTAGTACTGTGTTGCTCAGGCCAACTGGGCACACTTGGCTATCATAGTCGAAATGTACGGTTTGGAACCCCCCCTGAGTCACAGTTTGCACAATTGTTAGCGTGTATGTGTTGCTGAAAACCGCCATGGCCCCCATTTTATGGGGGCTTGGGGTCGAAAAACGCTTTAAAAAAAAGCTGCTGTGAATGATTTTTTTTTAAGGATAAGTGCTTTTTAAGTCGTTTTTACTCGCGAAAGCACTAGCTCAGCCTTTGGTGGCGGGCTTTTTCTCAGCGCGGCAGGTCTGAATTGCATCCAGAGCTTTAGTGCGTAGTTCGGCACTAGGCTGAGTGGTCTTGCTCATTAACTGCGTGATTTCGGCAGTCGAAAACTTTTCGGATAATTTGTCAGCACCGCAGGCGCAATGCTGTTGAGCCGTCTTTAGATCGACGCTTTGGCTGGCGGCTGCAACGCAGTCCTTCATGTAGTCACTTTTAGCGCCCGCAGGCCAGTTATCGGCGTGAGCGCTTAGAGGAATAAGCAGTGCCAGAGGGGCAGCGAAAGCAAACAGAGGATTCAAGCGCATGTGATGCTCCTTCTTGGACATTTAAGTCGAACGTGATTCACGGTGTATTTGAGGGCACAAGTGCAGCTCAAGTTCAGCATTATGCAAAAAAGGGCAGCGTGAAGCGCTGAATGCCGGGGTACGCTGCATCAACCAGGCATCTGTGCTAGCATGCCGCCCTTGGCTTTTTTCTCGGTGCGCCCAGTGTTAGCCCCGGAACAGAGCCATACACCCTTTTTGATTTGAACTCCAGTCACTCTGGTTCGGTAAATGGTTGGCCGCAAGGCTCCTGCCACTGTGAGGCAGGCACACCGCCGAATCGCGTACTGGCTCATCCCAACCCACGTGACCTTTGGTAGGGGTCACCACTAGGAGAGGAGGCGCCATGCCAACTATTACTCTTCCCGACGGCAGTCAACGTTCGTTCGATCATGCAGTCTCTGTTGCCGATGTTGCAGCATCGATTGGCGCAGGTCTGGCAAAAGCCACCGTGGCCGGCAAGGTCAACGGCAAACTGGTTGATGCGTGCGATCTGATTGAAAATGACGCCACTCTGCAAATCATCACGCCTAAAGATGAAGAGGGGCTGGAGATCATTCGTCACTCTTGCGCCCACTTGGTAGGCCATGCAGTGAAGCAGCTGTACCCAACGGCCAAAATGGTCATTGGTCCTGTCATTCAGGAAGGCTTTTACTACGATATTTTCTATGATCGTCCCTTCACCCCGGATGACATGGCTGCTATCGAGCAGCGTATGCAGCAGCTGATCGAGAAAGACTACGACGTGATCAAAAAGGTCACGCCTCGCGCAGAAGTTATCGAGCTGTTCTCTGAGCGCGGTGAAGACTACAAACTTCGCCTGATCGAGGACATGCCCGATGAGCAGGCGATGGGTCTGTACTTTCACGAAGAATACGTCGATATGTGTCGTGGGCCTCACGTGCCTAATACGCGCTTCCTCAAATCCTTCAAGCTGACTAAATTGTCAGGCGCTTACTGGCGCGGCGATGCCAAGAATGAGCAGTTGCAGCGTATTTACGGCACCGCATGGGCGGATAAAAAGCAGCTGGCAGCCTACATCCAGCGTATCGAAGAGGCTGAGAAGCGCGATCACCGTAAAATCGGCAAGCGCCTGGGTCTGTTCCATACACAAGAAGAAGCGCCGGGCATGGTGTTCTGGCACCCGAATGGCTGGACGCTGTATCAAGTGCTTGAGCAATACATGCGCAAAGTGCAGCGTGATAACGGCTACCTGGAGATCAAGACGCCTCAGGTTGTGGATCGCAGCTTGTGGGAAAAGTCCGGTCACTGGGCTAACTATGCTGAAAACATGTTCACCACTGAGTCGGAAAACCGCGATTACGCGATCAAACCGATGAACTGTCCGTGCCATGTGCAAGTTTTCAATCAGGGCCTGAAAAGCTACCGTGAGTTGCCGCTGCGTTTGGCTGAATTTGGTGCTTGCCACCGTAACGAGCCGTCGGGCGCCTTGCACGGCATCATGCGGGTTCGGGCTTTTACGCAAGACGATGCGCATATTTTCTGCACGGAAGAGCAAATGCAGGCGGAGTCCGCAGCGTTCATCAAGCTAACGCTGGATGTTTACGCAGATTTCGGCTTCAAAGACATCGAGCTGAAACTTTCGACTCGCCCGGAAAAACGCGTGGGTTCAGATGAGTTGTGGGATCGCGCTGAGAGCGCATTGGCTTCAGCCCTTGATAGTGCTGGCCTGGCGTATGATTTGCAGCCGGGTGAGGGTGCTTTCTACGGACCCAAGATTGAATTTTCTTTGAAAGATTGTCTGGGTCGTGTCTGGCAGTGTGGTACCTTACAGCTCGATTTCAACCTGCCTATCCGTCTTGGCGCAGAATATGTGTCTGAAGACAATAGCCGCAAGCACCCTGTCATGCTGCATCGCGCGATCCTCGGTTCGTTCGAGCGTTTCGTCGGTATTCTGATCGAGCATTACGAAGGTGCGTTCCCTGCGTGGCTAGCGCCAACTCAGGCAGTGATCATGAATATCACTGATAAACAGGCAGAATTTGCTGCTGAAGTTGAAAAAACTCTCAATCAGAGCGGATTTCGTGCCAAGTCTGACTTGAGAAATGAAAAGATCGGCTTTAAAATCCGCGAGCATACTTTGCTCAAGGTTCCTTATCTCTTGGTTATCGGAGATCGGGAAGTCGAGATGCAGACTGTCGCTGTGCGTACACGTGAAGGTGCTGACCTGGGCTCTATGCCCGTCGCGCAATTCGCTGAATTCCTCGCACAAGCGGTTTCCCGGCGTGGTCGCCATGATTCGGAGTAATTATTATTAAGCGTGAAATGAGACAAGATAAACGAGCTGCACCGAAAGCCCCGATCAACGAGAATATCTCGGCACGCGAGGTTCGGTTAATTGGGGCTGAAGGCGAGCAGCTTGGGATTGTGTCAATTGAAGACGCGCTTCTTAAAGCTGAAGAGGCCAAACTGGATTTGGTGGAAATTTCCGCTGATGCAGTACCCCCAGTTTGTAAACTGATGGACTACGGCAAATCGATCTTCGAAAAGAAGAAGCAGGTTGCCGCTGCAAAGAAAAACCAGAAACAGATCCAGGTTAAAGAAATCAAGTTTCGTCCAGGGACGGAGGAAGGGGATTACCAGGTAAAACTGCGCAACCTGGTACGTTTCCTGAGTGATGGGGACAGGGCCAAGGTATCGTTACGATTCCGCGGCCGTGAGATGGCCCACCAGGAGCTGGGTATGGAACTGTTGAAGCGGGTTGAGGCTGACCTCGCGGAATACGGTACCGTCGAACAGCATCCTAAGATGGAAGGACGCCAGCTGATCATGGTCATCGCCCCGAAAAAGAAGAAGTAATCAATTGGGCACGGCAGGCCTTCTGATTATGTTTATCAACTGAATGCGGAGTACCGAACATGCCAAAGATGAAAACTAAAAGTGGTGCTGCTAAGCGGTTTCTGAAAACTGCTAACGGCATCAAGCACAAGCACGCTTTCAAGAGCCACATCCTGACCAAAATGTCGACTAAGCGTAAGCGTCAACTGCGCGGTAGCAGCTTGCTGCATCCGTCTGACGTGGCAAAAGTGAAGCGCATGCTGCGCCTTTGCTAATTTCGGTCAAGAATAGAGGAAGTAACTCATGGCTCGTGTAAAGCGTGGCGTTGTCGCCCGTAAACGTCACAAAAAAATTCTGAAACTGGCTAAAGGCTACTACGGCGCACGCTCACGCGTATTCCGTGTTGCCAAGCAAGCGGTAATCAAGGCAGGCCAATACGCCTACCGTGACCGTCGTCAGAAAAAACGTCAGTTCCGCGCTCTGTGGATCGCTCGTATCAACGCTGGTGCACGTATCAACGGTCTGTCTTACAGCCGTTTCATCGCCGGCCTGAAAAAAGCGTCCATCGAGATCGACCGTAAGGTTCTGGCTGATCTGGCAGTGAACGAAAAAGCGGCGTTTGCTGCGATTGTCGAGAAAGCTAAAGCCACTCTGGCTTAAGTACCCCCGACAGTCATCCGGGCCTACCTGTGTGAGCTCGGATACTAAACGTCATAAATAGGGGAAGAGCCTTTAAGCTCTTCCCCTATTTTGTATCTGGAGTCTGTACATGGAAAACCTGGATGCGCTGGTCGCCCAAGCACTAGAGGCTGTGCAAAGCGCGGAAGACATCAATGCCCTGGAGCAAATCCGGGTTCTGTACCTTGGCAAGAAAGGTGAGTTGACTCAGGTGATGAAGACCCTGGGGAATTTGCCTGCAGAGGAGCGTCCGCAAGTCGGCGCCCTGATCAACGTTGCCAAGGAGCGTGTAACAGAGGTTCTCAATGCGCGTAAGGCACTGTTTGAAGAGGCTGAACTGGCCGCCAAACTGTCTGCCGAATCCATTGATGTGACCCTGCCTGGCCGCGGCCAGACCTCAGGCGGTCTCCATCCGGTCACCCGGACTCTGGAGCGCATTGAGCAGTTTTTCACTCATATTGGCTACGGCATCGCCGAAGGCCCGGAAGTTGAGGACGATTACCATAATTTTGAGGCGCTCAACATCCCTGGCCATCACCCGGCCCGGTCGATGCATGACACCTTTTATTTCAATGCGAACATGCTGTTGCGCACCCATACCTCACCGGTACAGGTCCGCACCATGGAATCCAAGCAGCCCCCGATTCGCATCGTCTGCCCAGGCCGTGTTTATCGCAGCGACTCCGATATCACTCACTCGCCAATGTTCCACCAGGTTGAGGGCTTGTTGGTCGATCGCGACATTAATTTTGCTGACCTCAAAGGCACTATCGAAGAGTTCTTGCGGGTATTTTTCGAAAAAGAACTGGCTGTCCGTTTCCGTCCTTCGTACTTCCCGTTCACAGAGCCATCGGCCGAAGTTGATATGGAATGCGTGATGTGCAGCGGTAAAGGTTGCCGCGTTTGCAAGCAGACCGGCTGGCTTGAGGTTATGGGCTGCGGCATGGTTCACCCGAACGTGCTGCGTATGTCCGGGATTGACCCGGAAGAGTTCTCGGGCTTTGCCTTTGGTATGGGGGTAGAGCGTTTGGCCATGCTGCGTTACGGCGTGAACGACTTGCGTCTGTTCTTCGATAACGACTTGCGGTTTCTTGCGCAATTTCGCTAGTCGTAACGGATTCTTAGGAGAGCAGAATGAAATTCAGTGAACAATGGCTGCGTGGTTGGGTTAATCCGCAGGTAGGTCGCGATGAGCTGGTTGCTCGTCTGTCGATGGCGGGTCTTGAGGTTGATAGCGTTACCCCGGCTGCCGGTGTTTTCAGTGGTGTTGTGGTGGGTGAGGTGCTGAGTACCGAGCAGCACCCCGATGCCGACAAGCTGCGCATTTGTCAGGTCAGTAATGGCGCCGAAACTTTTCAGGTCGTTTGCGGAGCGCCGAATGTGCGTCCGGGTCTGAAAATACCGTTTGCCATGTTGGGTGCCGAACTGCCGGGCGACTTCAAAATAAAGAAGGCCAAGCTACGCGGCGTTGAGTCAAACGGCATGCTGTGCTCGCAAGCTGAGCTGCAAGTCGGTGAAGGCAATGACGGGCTGATGGAGCTTCCAGCCGATGCGCCGGTGGGTGAGGATATTCGTGCCTACCTGCAGCTTGAAGATGCCAGCATTGAAGTCGATCTGACCCCGAACCGTGGTGACTGCCTCTCGTTGGCAGGTCTGGCCCGTGAAGTGGGCGCCTTATATGCTGCCCAAGTGACGCGTCCAGTTGTAGCACCTGTTGCTGCCGTACACGACGAAGTCCTCCCGGTAGACGTGCTTGCCCCGTCAGCATGTCCGCGCTACCTGGGCCGTATCATTCGTAACGTGGATTTATCACGACCTACACCCTTGTGGATGGTTGAGCGTTTGCGTCGCGCCGACGTACGTAGTATCGACGCGGCCGTGGATATTACCAACTATGTGATGCTTGAGCTGGGGCAGCCGCTTCATGCGTTTGATCTCGCTCAGATCCATGGCGGTATCCGAGTGCGTATGGCTGAGGAAGGAGAGAAACTGGTACTCCTTGATGGTCAGGAAGTTACCTTGCGTAGCGACACGCTTGTAATTGCTGACCATCAGCGTGCGTTAGCCATAGCAGGTGTCATGGGTGGCGAGCACAGCGGTGTAACCTCAACAACACGAAACATCTTCCTTGAAAGTGCTTTCTTCGATCAGATCGTAGTAGCAGGTAAAGCCCGTTCATATGGTCTGCACACGGATGCTTCGCACCGTTATGAGCGCGGGGTGGACTGGAAGCTTGCGCGTGAGGCTATGGAGCGAGCCACTGGCTTGCTGCTAGACATCACGGGCGGTGAAGCGGGTCCGATCATCGAAGCCGTCAACGAACAGTATTTGCCGTCGATTGCCCCTATAACTCTGCGGGCCGCGCGTATCAGTCAGATGCTGGGCATGGAGATGGACCCGATTGAGGTTGAGCGCTTGCTGCGCGCACTGGGCCTGACCGTCACAGCAGAAACCGCAGGGCAGTGGCGCGTAGAAGTGCCTAGTCACCGCTTTGACATCAGCCTTGAAGTCGACTTGATTGAAGAACTCGCGCGATTGTACGGCTACAACCGCCTGCCGGTTCGCTACCCGCAAGCTCGCTTGGCGCCACAAGCCAAAGCTGAAGCACGCAGCGACCTGCCAGAGCTTCGTCGCCTGTTAGTCGCACGCGGTTATCAAGAAGCCATCACCTATAGCTTCATCGATCCTAAGCAGTTCGAGCTATTCAGTCCGGGTGTTGAACCCTTGCTGCTGGCTAACCCGATTTCTAACGACATGGCGGCGATGCGTGCGTCCTTGTGGCCAGGCTTGATCAAATCGCTGCAGCACAACCTCAACCGTCAACAAGATCGTGTTCGTTTGTTCGAAAGTGGACTGCGTTTCGTGGGGCAGTTGGAAGGCCTGAAGCAAGAGCCAATGTTGGCAGGCGTAGTCTGTGGCTCGCGCTTGCCAGAAGGCTGGGCGCAGGGTCGTGATGCTGTGGATTTTTTCGATGTTAAGGCAGACGTCGAGGCTGTTCTTGGATTCGCAGGTGCTCTGGACGCTTTCACTTTTGTGTCAGGCAAGCATCCGGCGCTGCACCCGGGTCAAACCGCTCGTATCGAGCGCGAGGGTCGAGAGGTGGGGTATGTAGGCGCAATCCACCCTGAGCTGTCAAAAAAGCTGGGCCTAGATCGACCGGTATTCGTCTTTGAGATGGTATTGGCGGAAGTTGCCTTGGGTAAAATGCCTAAATTCCAAGAACTCTCGCGCTTTCCCGAAGTGCGTCGGGACTTGGCGTTGATTGCTGATTGCAACGTAGCGGCCAGCGATGTCCTGAAAGTCATTCGTGAAAATGCAGGAGAGTGGCTGACGGACCTAAGGCTTTTTGACGTTTATCAAGGTAAAGGTATTGATCCAAATAGAAAAAGCCTTGCAGTTGGCTTGACCTGGCAGCATCCATCGCGCACTCTTAATGACGATGAGGTGAATACTACTACGCAAAATATCCTCACCTCGCTCGAACAAAGGTTGAACGCCACGTTAAGGAAGTGACGTATGGGGGCTCTGACGAAAGCTGAGATGGCGGAACGTCTTTATGAAGAGCTAGGCCTGAATAAACGCGAAGCCAAAGAGTTGGTTGAGTTGTTTTTCGAAGAAATCAGGCACGCTCTTGAAGACAATGAACAGGTCAAACTGTCAGGTTTTGGCAACTTTGATTTGCGTGACAAGCGACAGCGGCCTGGCCGCAATCCGAAAACGGGAGAGGAAATCCCGATCACGGCACGCCGTGTGGTCACCTTTCGTCCAGGGCAGAAGTTGAAGGCCCGAGTAGAGGCTTATGCTGGAACCAAGTCATAACGACGAGCTCCCGCCAATACCAGGCAAACGCTACTTCGCCATAGGCGAAGTAAGTGAGCTATGTGCGGTTAAGCCGCATGTTCTGAGGTATTGGGAGCAAGAGTTTCCTCAGCTCAACCCCGTAAAGCGCCGCGGTAACCGCCGGTATTATCAGCGACAGGATGTGCTGATGATCCGGCAGATACGCGCCTTGCTTTATGACCAAGGCTTCACTATTGGCGGGGCGCGTTTGCGTCTTTCGGGTGATGAGGCCAAAGATGACACAACGCAGTACAAGCAATTGATACGTCAAACAATCTCCGAGCTGGAGGATGTTTTGCTGATTCTCCGTAAATAATGCGTGATCAAGTGCTTTCGCATTCTGAAAGCATGAGGTATATTCAACCGCGTTTGTTATAGCAAGTCGTTCTAACGCCTAGTCGGGGCGTAGCGCAGTCCGGTAGCGCACTAGCATGGGGTGCTAGGGGTCGAGTGTTCGAATCACTCCGTCCCGACCATATTATTCAATGACTTAGCCCAACTTTTGCGAGTTGGGCTTTTTCATTTTCGGGAGATTTTCGGGGCTTTTCCGATTTTCATCCCTGCCTCCTCTTCAAAATTGTCAGAACCGGGCCTCTTGAGTCGGTTGCTGATACCATATTTGCAGCTTCAATCAGTTGCCCCAGCTCTGCGCCGGAGTAGTGACTGGTGATGCTGCCGTTCTTGTGACCGAGCAATGCCTTGCGGTCTTCCTCAGTCACACCTGCTGCTCGCAGACGCCGACCAAACGTGTGCTTCAAATCGTGAATCCGGATAGACAAGTATCCAGGGTGAGCGGGGCGAAGGTTTTTCTCCTGCCAGAGTTTCGCCGCTCTCACTCGCGCTTTCTTCCAAGCTGAGTCGTTCATTCGGTGCATCGCGGTCCCGCTGTAAGGAAATACCCATTCCTTGCTGATACCGCGCTGCTTATCAATGATCGACTTGGCCACGTTGTTGAGTACCACTAAGCGCTCATCGCCGTTCTTCACGCCCGAGCGTTCATTTCGCCCGCCAAAATCGGCAGGTATCAGAAATACACTGGTGCCCAGTTCCGGTACCGCAATCTCCCAATCCCACTTCAGTTTGCAGACCTCTTGTTCGCGACAACCTGTGTTCACCTTGAACAAGGCCATCGCCTGCAAGTGGGCAGGCAACTCTCCAAAAAGAATCGACTGCTCTTCCCATGACATGGGGTAGGGCTTACGGCTCGACTTCTTCTCTTCCAGCTTTGTGAGCATTGGCACGCTATCAAGCCACGGCCTCATCTCGTCATCTCTCCACTTGCGCGCACAAAGCGTTAAAACCCTTACCACGCGCTCTATTGAGATATTGACCGTTCTGTTCGCAACCCCTTTCTTCACGGTTCCATCGTCGAGCTTTTTCGTTGCAAGCCGATCCTTGATGAAGGGCGCAAGCGCCTGGTCATCAATGTGGGTGAGAGGCACTTCTCCAATAAACTCGATCAGTTGTGACAGGTGATGCGCTGACAACTTGATAGAGGGCTGATCTTGAAACTCTGTTAGAAAGCGTGCCGCTGCATGGGAAAAGGTTCTAACTTGTCTAACGCCATATACTTTTTCCTGCCGAAGCTGCTCTAGCCTGAGAATCAGGTACTGCTCGGCTTCTTCCCTGTCACTAGTTTCAGTGCTTTCGCGAAATCGCTGGCCCCGGAAGACCTTATCGATTTGCCAGATGCCGCCTTTCTTGTAGATGCCGGTGATTGTTTTTCGCGCCATGGATCTAATCCTTGTAGGCGCTCGCTGCGAGGCCGATTGTTGTCCTGATTTGCTGCTTTTTCAATCGACTTACGCTCAACGTAAGCATCAGCCCATGCGTCGAGCTCAATTCGATCAAAGCCAATGCCTTGTTTTCCTATCGGGAATTCGCGCACATCCGGGCGAACTGTTTTGTTGAACTCATCCCGGCACATGCCGAGATAAGCGGGCGCATCCATGGCGCGCAGGAACCTTGGAGGGGTAGACGCGACCTGCGCCGCGCTTCGATTTGACATGGCTGTCTCCGTGCCGCCGCGCCGGGCGGCAGAAGGTTGATTAGGATTTGATTGGAAACCATTCGGTGTCGTATTCGATCTGGGAAACCAGCTCAGGAGTGATATGGGGCAGGTTGCGTTCAAAGTTCAGGTAGCCATATGGCTTCTCGATCCAGTCAGCCGCTTCACGCATGAACCGACTTTTGAAGATCCGTAACAGATGGTCTGCTGCTTTATCGAAATCATCTTCGCGGTAATTGGCCTCAGAGATGACGCCTATACATACCCGCCACACTGTGCGCTTTGGGGATTCCTCAACGGTTTTGATCTTTGCGTCCATCGCCTCTCGGGCGCAACGCAACTGGTCGACGGTGAGAGTGGCGACCCACTCGGGCGTGCTGACATGCAATGAGCAGCCGTGGTGACACTTAATTTCAGGCATGAAAAATCCTTGCCCGCCTAGGGCGGCAGGTTGATTGAGTTGTGAGGTTTGGGTTTGAAGCAGAAGGTTTAGCGCTTCATAAACGTCATCCAGTGTGTGTTCACACGCTTGCCGGACTTATGGCCAAACAGAGGCTGCTGATCAGTTAGGGCCAGTATTTCGCTGACTTTGACTTGGGTTTCGTTCCACTTGAAGATCAATACTCCGTCAGTGGCCAACACGCGAAAGCACTCCGCAAAGCCCTTGGCCAAGTCATCGCGCCAGTCATCTGTTAGCAGCCCGTACTTGGCCCGTAG